>NZ_PVRB01000001.1:0-721172 GCF_002998575.1 Bacillus sp. LNXM65
CGTATCGTGTCCTTTCCTTGAGAGCTGTACAAGATCGAAAAATCATCAAAAAGTGATCTCAAGACATGTATGGGAGGAACACAAAGAAAAGATCAGACAAAATCGTCTGTCTGCCTCTGGAAAAGAGCTATATAAAAAAAGAAAAGAAAAAATAGAGCGAAGCTTTGCAGATTCAAAACAACTGCACGGGCTTCGCTACTGTCGGTTGAGGGGAAAACAAAACGTGAGTGAGCAAGTTCTCCTCACAGCTGCGTGCCAGAACATGAAGAAGATTGCCACACACCTAGCGAAGCTAGGCTAGGTGTGTGGGAGGCCTTTTTCATTAAATCCCATCCATCATAATTACGATGAAAATAAAAAAGATTGTAGAAAAACATGAGTTTCTCTACAATCTGAGCACTTCCTAAACGGAAGTGCTTTTTTACGATGATGGTGTGGATGATGAAGCCAATTTCATCTTTTCTTCAACTGTTTTCGTTTTTTCTTTTACTTTTTCAGCATAAGTGAAATCACCGTAGCAATACGGATAGCGGAAGTTATCTTTGTTGCCTCCGCACGTATAGACTTCGGGGTTTTGTTTCACTTGCTTTTTGGAGTATTGCTTTGCCAATTTCTCGGAATGTTTTCCCCCGTTTTTTGCAACAAAATCAATATAGCCGATTCCCATATTATAGCTTTGAATAATGGTTTCCAAATCAACGCCTTTTTTCTTCCCATGCTTGTACATAGTAGAAAAATGATGGACTCCTTGTCTAATGCTTTTCTGAGGGTCATTGATTTCATTTCGTTTCAAACCAAGAGATTCAGAGGACTGCATTGGATCTCCGCCTCTGCCTTTTGATTCTTGATACATCATACCGAGGATTAACGCGGTATATTGATCTAAATCTTGATCTCTTAGCTCTGTTTCTACAAGCGGCTTGTAATCATCCAATCTCGACAAAACAATTGATTCCGTATCAATCGGCAGCTTTTTTAATTCCTTTTGATTAAAGGACATGACAATGGCTGCTAATACGAAAACAAACAGAAAAATCGTGAAGCAGCCTGAAATGGCAAAACATCCTGTTTTTTTCTTTTTCAAGGTCAGTTCACCCCTGTTTTGCCCCGCTTTTAAAAGGGAAGTACAGCCTTTTTATTATGCCATATCCTGTACAGGATACCAAGTGAAAACCTTATAATCAATCATACCCAAATGTAAATTCGGTTCTTGTTTTCAGTCTGTAGCAGAAATAAACAAAACCGATAATCAGCCAAAGCATACCAATGATTAATGCATTTGTACTGATGCTCGTTAACAGCCAAATACAAAAGGCCGTCCCGCACAGAGGGATCAATGCGTATCTCAATGTATTGAGCACACCTCTTTGTTTTTGTCTGACGAAATAGTACGCAAAAACAGACAAGTTCACAAAAGTGAATCCAATCAACGCGCCGAAGCTGATAAAGGAATAAATGACTTCAAGTTCGCCAACGACTGCGGTTAAGGAGAAAGCACCAATTAATAAAATATTAAAAACAGGGGTTTTTAATCTCGGATGAATATATCCGAAGAAACGCTTCGGTAACGACTCATCTCTACCCATTGCATATAACAGCCTTGCTGCACTTGCATGTGACGATAAGGAAGAAGAGATGACAGCGACCATTGTGCCAGCTAAAAAGAACGAGTGGAGAAATGCGCCCCCCACAAATTCCGCAATTTCAAGTGAGGCAGCATCGGGATGCTTGAACTGTTGAAAATTTGGAAATACCTGCTGCAAAAAATAAGACGTCAAGGTAAACAGTACGCCTCCAATGGCGACGGTTAAGAAGATGGCAAGTGGGATCGTCTTTTTTGGCTTAATGGTTTCCTCAGACATGGTCGAAATTGCATCAAATCCTAGAAACGAAAAACATAAAATGGTCGCTCCTGAAAAAATAAGCGCTGGTTCTAAGCTCGCTGAATAAAAAGGCCGGGCGGACAATAATTCTCCACTTCCAGCGTTTTGTGTGAGCCCATAAATAACAAACCCAACAAAAGTGACGGCGACAATGACCTGGAAGGTCACAAATAGTGCCGTGATGTTGGCTGTAAGCCGAATACCGATTACATTGACAGTCGTTATGGCGATAGCAAGTATGATGATCCAAATGTAATGAGGTACATCAGGAAAGGCTGCGGTTAAATAAGCACTTCCGATCGCAAAATTCACCATAGGCAAAAATAAATAATCCAGTAAAAGTGTCCAGCCCACAAGGAAGCCGACATGAGGATGAATACTTTTTTGCGCATATGTATAAGCAGATCCTGCTTTTGGAAAAGCCTTCACCATATTCCCATAGCTAAGCGCTGTCAATAGTAATGCAAGTAACGTAAATATATAAGCTGCAGCGACGTGTCCTTTCGTCAGCTGAGCAACAATGCCGTATGAATCAAATACGACAAGTGGATCCATATAAGCAAGCCCGATCACAACAAGTGGAAAGACAGTCAGGCTGCGTTTTAGTCTTGGCTCTTCAGTCAATTTGCCTATCAGCTCCTCTAAAAAAATGAATAAATAATGCTCATTTTAAAAAGAATGCTACCAAGTGTCAATGCTATTTGAGTAAATCTTTTTTCTAAAGTGTGCCCGCTTTGCATGCCGGACGTTTTGGTATATGATGATACAGAGAATAAGTCGTGATTTGACGGACAAGAAAGGTGAAGCAAAATGAAGGAAGAACTGAATACAAATCAAGAACAGGAACGGATGGAGCTGGATGAAGAAAGTCTATTTCTTGTCTCCCAAACCTTTAAAGCTTTATCTGATCCGACTCGTATTCGAATTCTGCACCTGCTGTCTCAAGGTGAACACTCGGTAAATGATATAGCAGAAACACTGAATCTCATGCAATCAACCGTTTCTCATCAGCTGCGCTTTTTAAAAAACCTTCGTCTCGTGAAATCTAGACGAGCAGGGACCTCGATTTTTTACAGCCCTGAAGATCAGCATGTGATGGAAGTGCTTGAACAGATGATTCACCATGCACAGCACGATTGATAAAAAACCTTCCTACGCCTATAGGAAGGTTTTTATGCATGATGCACATGTGTCGATCGTTTACTTGCTTTCATCATGTGATAAGAAAAAACAACATAGTAAGCAGCTAAAAGAAAAAAGCTGAGCATGGTCATCGCATCATCGCTCACGATATGCTGATATAGTTCAACGACACTGATCTTGGTCATCGAATGGTTTGTCAGCTCAACCAGCTTAAAACTAAGCCTGGATAAAAACAAACATAAAATGAAGCTTTCAATCCATTTACTCGTTTTCATATACAGCCGGCCATTTTCTTCTTTCATTCGAATCGTCTGATAGGCATGAACAGCCAGGCTGCTTCCAAAAAGCATGCCAATAGCGGCATAGATGAAGATACTGTGATTTTGCCATCCTTCTGATAGGAGAATAAGGGCAGAGAGACCAAAGATATACATTCTCATCAAAAGACTGATGGGGCGTACAAGCTGATAGCGTCTCATTCGATTCATTCGAATCATGATGCAGATCAACATAATGCTCCCAATCATGAACAACTGCCACACGTTATGTGTCATGATGCAACCTCCTCCTGCACGTGCAGGGATGTAAACGAATGCTGGCTGTTACTTATCTTTACCATTCTTTCTTTTTTTATCAAAACAAAACCTACATTTATGAAAAAGAGGAAAAGTCATGAAAATCGACCGCATTTTATCTATTGTGATGCTGCTCATTAGCAAGAAGCAAGTACAGGCGAAAGATCTTGCTGAACTCCACGAAGTGAGCGTGAGGACCATTTATCGTGATATTGATACCATCAATCAAGCGGGAATCCCTATTGTGACAACCCAAGGAGCAGGTGGAGGCATTTCACTTGTTGAGGACTATCGTTTAGAGAAAAAATTATTTACCGATGATGACATCGAGGTCATTTTAACAGCCCTCGAAAGCATGACGAGTGCGTACTCCTTTAAAGAAAGTGAGCATGTACTGAAAAAAATCAAATCGCTCATTCCCACGCATACGGGTGAGAGCGAAAAACAGCATCATGTCTTCATTGATTTAAGCTCCTGGGGAAAAGACAGCCAGGCAGAGCAGAAGCTCCAGCTCATCCATACAGCTGCCTCAGCGCACCAATATATTCAGTTCACCTATCGCAATGCGAAAGGCGAAACACTTCCACGCAAAGTGGAGCCTTATACGCTTGTTTTAAAAGGAAGGCATTGGTATTTGTATGCGTTTTGTTGTGTGAAAAAAGCTTTTCGTCTGTTCAAGCTGACCAGAATGACGGGTCTTGTCACCATTTCAGGATATTTCCAACCGAAAAGAATCAAAAACGAAGAGAAGCCTTGGAATGACTCTTGGCAAGAACAACCATCGGTCAGCTCTGTCACGCTCAGGTTAACGGAAGCATCAGTGGGCAAAGTGAAGGAATGGGTGGATGAGAACGAATTGAACGTATGTTCAGACGGAAGCTATCTTGCCACCATCACTGTACCTCAAGATGATTGGTTAAATAGTTTCCTATTCCATTTAGGTCCAGATGTCGACATTCTTTCCCCGAAGCATGTCAAAGAAGCGTTTGATCTCCAGTTGAAACAATTTCTCAAACGAATGGAAACTTGACACAATGTTGTCAGGTTTCTTTTTATATGATAGAAAAAAAGGAGATGAGAATGTATGTACGATATCGTGACATTAGAGAAACAATGGATGAAAGGGTTGTCTGTTCGAACAACAAACGAAATGGAGCAAACAAAAGAGCGGAAGATTGCTCCGCTCTGGCAGCAATTTTTCTCGCAGCAGCTTCACGGAGGGCAAGCGCCCGTCATAGGGCTGTATTCAGATTATGAGAAAGATGAACATGGCTCTTATTTATTTACTGCTGGGCAATTCGTGGATCAGCAGTTAGAACATGCCATAGAGATTCCTGCGTCCACCTACGTAAAATTCCAAACGAGAAAGGGCCCGATTGAAGAGGTCGTGTTTGAAACATGGCAGCAGATTTGGACGTGGGATGAGCGCCATTACCGCACATATACAGGCGACTTTGAATGGTATGATGAAAGATCTATAGATCCAAAAGAAGCGCAAATTGATATTTATATTGCGATTGATCAAGAAATGCTTGCTAAAACTAATAGCGTTAGTTAAGTTATTGGAGCTACGCTTATCCTGGCGACCTTATCATAAAGCCTCAAGAAAAGCTTCAAGCTGCCGTTTGTGAAGAAGGCATACACGGAGGGATAAAGAAGAAGCTGTTTTACCCTTTGCCATGCAGTATGTTCAATTAAAGGAGATCTGTCTCATTGACAGGTCTTTTTTTTGCAGTGAATCGATATTTTAAAAGGGCGGCCGTCTTGAAGAATTTTTTTAACAGAAAACGAATAAAGATTTGACAGTTTTGTGAAACATGGTATGCTTATTATGTGAAATAATTCACATAGAGGAGTAGAGGCAGATGAAAAGAAAGCCTGTTTATGTGGAAACAACCATTCATGCACCTATAGAGAAAGTATGGGAATATACGCAAAATCCAAAGCTTCACGAACAGTGGGATTTGCGTTTTTCAACCATTTCATTAAATGAACCCCAAAATGAACAGCCCCAATCCTTTTTGTATGAAAAGCATCTTGGGTTTGGTTTAAGTGTCACAGGGACAGGAGCGTATCGAACAAG
Organism: Bacillus sp. LNXM65; assembly: GCF_002998575.1. Classification (NCBI taxonomy): domain Bacteria; kingdom Bacillati; phylum Bacillota; class Bacilli; order Caryophanales; family Bacillaceae; genus Bacillus; species Bacillus sp. LNXM65. The sequence continues at coordinate 5,685 of NZ_PVRB01000001.1, forward strand.
AATGATGGATGAACGGAATGAGCGGGCATCCTCACTTAATTTCAAATCGTCACACCCATTGTCTTTTATCAAAGAAGGCAGTGGCTACTGGAAGTATATGAAAACAAGCGATCACATTGTATTTCAAACTCAATTTGATTACGAAACGAAAGAAGGAAAAGGTTGGACATGGGCAGACCGGATTCTTTTTCGCCCGATGATAGGATTTATGACGGCCTTTAGTTTTGGCGCTTTAAAGACGTGGCTTGAAAAGGGAACGCATCCTCGGTTATTACTAGAGAGAACACTTGCTCATTACGGGATTTGTTTGCTGTTTGCCATCGTCTGGCTATGCCAAGCGGTCATCCCTTTTTCACATTCTGCTTTTGATCATAGCATGAGTTTTCGATTGTTTTATGCGCTTTTAGGTGTATCATGGCTAATTCCTAAGCTATCAAAAAAATATCTTTTCATTCTACAAAGCATTTTTTTTCTGATCATGCTTTGTATAGGGATCCTATCCCCGCAAACGACGCTTCATGAGCCGCTTGTGATGAGTGCATTTTTCATCTTGTCGATTGCAGGTATGATCAATTTAAGAGATTGTATAGATGTATTTTCCATCAAACGAAAAAGGGGAGGTAGACATGGTCGTTCATCGTCATCAAGTAAAGGATTACGATAAGCTGCATCCAAAACTAAAAGAGAGATACAACCGCGCGTTTTCTGCTGAAGGCACCATGGGGGAGATAGGCGGCGGGTCAAGACTCATTCGATTGATCTTCAGAATTGGTCCATTGTTTCGTTGTTTTTTCCCTGAGAGAGGAAAAGATATTCCTTTCCAAATTGTCAATGAGCCCTTTGTGACAAATAAGGGGGAGGAAGGGATGCACTGGTATCGAACGTTTTATTTCCCAAAGAAGGAGCGGCACTTTGATGCAGATATGATCATTGATCAGAAGAGTCATACAGTCCTAGACTACTTTGGAAAGCCTAGACTTCTTGTGTCAGAGCTTCATTTTACAGTAACAAAGCATGGTTTCCTGCACATTCAATCCGGCCGGCAGAAGTTTTTGATGTTCGGCAGGGAATGGCCGCTGCCTTCATGGCTTTATGGTGTGTCAGATGTAACGGAAGGCTACGATGAGGATGCAGGTGAATATACCATTGATGTCCACGTGAAAAATCGCCTGTTTGGTACTCTTTTTACATATAAAGGCCGTTTTACAGAAAGGATGTCTCCTGATGAATAAGTGGCATTTGACCTCCAGTCTGATCTTTATGTCTTTTTTTATCGCCACCCGTTTGATGACAGGTCCGATAGCAGAATTTTTTGTTCTCATGGCGATTCTATTTTTTCTTCCCGCTGCCTTACACTTTTTTGAGAAAGAAGGGAAGAAACAAAAGCCAGGGATGCTGATCGGCTTTTTAATGAAAGCCTTTCCACTAGCGGCTCTTTGTGCAACCGCTGCTTTTATCTATCATTCCGCCTGGTTTGCATCGGGCTGGCTTTTATATACATTCCTGTTGGCGTTATTTGGCTTTGCTCGTTTGCTGAAAAGAGGAATCTTTCCGCTTCATGAGCTGATGATCGATGGCGCATGGATGTATATCGCTTTAGGCGGGCTTTGGTTTTGGCTGTACACAGCAGATATACAGGTGATGACATTTTCGCCGATCATTGTTCTTTTGACCGCTATTCATTTTCATTACTCGGCTTTTTTTATCCCGCTTTTTTATGGATTATTAGGGAGACAGCGAACAAAGGAGACAGCTTTATACAAAGCGGCGGGCTGGGTGATTTTGCTGTCGCCTGTGATGATTGCTGTTGGGATTAGCTTCTCCCGTCTATTTGATACATTCAGCGTCATTCTTTATGTGGTTGCCCTCTACATATATGGAATCCTTTGTGTGAAAACAAGATTTCGGTCAACTTTCGCAAAAGGTCTTGTTGTGTTTTCTAGCTTTGTTTTAATGGGGACGATCGTGTTATCTCTTCTTTATTCAGCGGGTATGCTTATGCGCGTGACCTACATCAGCATTGATCAGATGATTTGGTTTCATGGCAGTATCAATGCTTTTTTTGTGATTTTGCCAGGTTTAATTGGCTGGGTGATCGAAGGACCGAAGGATCAATTGAAGCAGAAGGATTTTCCGATTTCGAAAGTGCATGGTCGCTTTCATTTGATCTCTTTTCAAGAGGAAAGAGTGCACGATCGAGAGAAGCTCGGTTTAGTCGATTCACTTGATGAATTAAATGGAACGACATTTTCAGCTGATCGGGTTTCACCTGTGATTCGCAGATTTTATGAGAACCCTATGGCTTTTACGTTAAAAGCAGCCGTCAGCTTTCATTGGTGGGTGAGGCCTTTTGTTTTTTTACTTCAGCCAGTGTTTAAGAAAATAGGTCAGCTTTATTTGGGGTCATCTCGTATTCCTTATGAAATGCCGGAAAGTCTTTGTAGATTTCAACACCCTAAGGAAGAAAGAGAGAATGTGCGTGCGTGGATTCGTCATAACGCAAAAGGGGAGCAAGTCTTTTTTGCACTTTATGCTCTTCATCACGATGCAGCTGCGGGTTATATGAATATTGCGCTGCCGCTTCCGTATTCTCAGCTGACTGCCATTTTAAAACCTTTTAATGAAAAGGAAGACTTTCTATTAAAAAGCACATGTCCAAAAGGCAGTACCGGTGACGAAGGATTGTATTTACATACGCCTTTTATCACCATGAAACTGCCAATGGAAGAAAGCTTTCATTCTGAAGCCGGAGACAGATCAAAGTCTCACAGCGGTCCACCAAATGAAGCTGTTCGGTATTCCTTTTTTAACGATTCATTATCATATTGACAGCGAAAGTCATCATGTTAGTCAATGATGTCACATGGTTCACCGTGCCGAATGATGTTCACAATCGCTTGCCCATCACTCGGATGATGATCTGCATACTGGACTGGCAGCAGTGCAAAAAATACATAGTAGATTGAGAAGTAAGCAAATTGATAGAAAAATTGGTGCTCTGGCAGGAAATCATTGGCGATCATTGTATTCAGTATGAGAACACTGAGCAGGTTGCATAATGAACCGCCTAAGTAGACAAGAATGTGCGAAAATCGGTTATTTTTCCTCATTTCTTCATAGTGGCAAAATGCATCTAGAAAATAGATTCGTCTAATTTCAACGACGCCTACTTTCAACACTTTTTTGCCTCTGCCAAGAGCAAAGGAAACCTTTGCCCCAAACATCCACGCGACCACAATATGGCCAAGCTGATGAAGGATGGCAACGATAGGAAGAATGACGAAAAACGACCAGCAAAACGTCCACATATCCGATAATGTAAACAAGTGTGAACCCTCCCCAATATATTCGGGAGGAAGCAGTAGGATTATTTGCCATTTTACTGAATTCATTTTCAGGATGCAAACATTTAATACACGACTATAAATTTATTATGTAAACTAAAAGGGAGATTTTAGCGCTGAATAGGCTTTTTGAACCTCCTTTTTGACGAAATGAATGTGCTACAATGGATAATCAATAGATTACGTTACCTTTCGTGAAGGGGAGAGAGTCATATGGCAGATATTGAACAGTTTTTGGCGTTAGATATTCGTGTTGGGACGATCATAGAAGCAGAATTTTTTGCAGAGGCAAGAGTGCCTGCGTTGAAACTCAAGATTGATTTTGGTGAAGAAATTGGTGTAAAACAATCTAGTGCTCAGCTGACAAAGCGTTATACAGCGGAGAATCTTACCGGCAAACAAATTGTAGCAGTCGTTAATTTCCCGCCAAGAAGAATTGCAGGGTTCAAATCAGAAGTGCTTGTCTTAGGAGGCATGCCATCAAAAGAAGACGTGGTTTTGCTAGCCACAGATGAACCGGTTGAGAATGGAACAAAAATAGGGTAAGAAAAAAGACATCTTCCTCAGAAGATGTCTTTTGCGTATTGAGGCGGAATAACCACACGCCACATTCGTGTGTGTCTCAAAGAGACATGTTACCCGACTTACACAATTCAGCTCATCGCTTGATTAATATAGCATGGGATGAGCTTGAATGCAACCATTAAATGAATTCTTTCAGATTTTCATGTCATTTTACAAGATGAATGACAAAAAATCGATTATTTGGATTATTTTTTCAAAAAATATTGAAAAGTCAGATCAGATTTTATAAAATGAATTCATCTTAGTTTGTTTGGTCAATAAACTAAGATGGATTTCAAGCATTGATTCCTATATTGAAGGAGATGATTCCGTCATTCAACTGATTTGCTGCTTAAATGGGCTAAGCTGAAAGGATGAGATGTTCAGCTACATTTTTACAACAAATTGAAAGCGCTTTATATTTCCCGCATTGATTGCTGCTGCCCTCCATCATCTGTTCGTTAGAAGAGGCTAAGTGAAGAAGGGAGAAAGCTCATGGTTAGTGAGAATTTAAAGAAGATTCGTATGTCTGAAAAAGTGGGATATGCTTCAGGAGATTTCGCATGTAATTTGATTTATGCAACTGTCTCTACGTATCTATTATTTTTTTATACAGATGTGTATGGTTTATCAGCGGCAGCAGCAGGGACGATGTTTTTGGTTGTTCGCGCCATCGATGCGCTTGCAGATCCATTTATTGGTGCATTGGTGGACCGGACGAACAGCCGTTTTGGCAGGTTCAGACCTTACTTGTTATTCGGTGCGTTTCCTTTCGTCGTACTTGCCATCCTTTGCTTTACAACACCTGATTTTTCCGAAATGGGTAAACTCATTTATGCCTACATCACGTATGTTGGTTTATCGCTTACATACACATTCATCAACGTTCCTTATGGTGCTTTAACTTCCGCAATGACAAGAAATAACCAAGAGGTTGTCAGTATTACGTCCGTTCGTATGGTTTTTGCCAATCTAGGCGGTCTAGTTGTGGCTTTTTTTGTTCCTTTTCTTGCGACCTTTTTAAGTGATACGACAGGTAATACAGCACTCGGCTGGCAGATGACGATGGCTTTTCTCGGCGTTCTTGGCGGTGCATTACTGATTTTCTGTTTTAAAAGCACGAATGAACGTGTCACGCTTCAAAAGCCAGAGGAAAAGATTAAATTCAGTGATATCTTTGTCCAGTTGCGAGTGAATCGTCCGCTTGTTGTATTAAGCATTTTCTTTATTATTATTTTTGGTGTGAACTCGATCAGCAACTCTGTTGGGATCTATTATGTGACGTATAATCTTGGCAGAGAAGATTTAGTGAAATGGTACGGACTCATTGGCAGTCTGCCAGCTTTAATGGTGCTGCCGTTTATTCCTAAGCTGCACAAGCTGTTAGGAAAGAAAAAGCTGCTGAATTATTCTTTATTGCTGAATATCGTAGGTCTTCTTGCATTACTTGTGATACCGCCGAGTCAAATCACTTTAATACTTGTTTTTAGGCTCGTCGCTGCTGCGGGGAGTATTACAGCCGGTGCTTACATGTGGGCACTTATTCCAGAGACTGTTGAATATGGCGAATATAAAACAGGGAAAAGGATGGGCGGGCTCATCTACGCAGTCATTGGGTTCTTCTTTAAATTTGGGATGGCATTAGGCGGGATTGTTCCGGGGCTTGTACTCGATCGATTTGGCTATGTCGCGAACCAAATACAGACACCAGAAGCATTACTTGGCATTTTAATCACGGTAACGGTGATTCCTGTATGCTTACTGATTTTAGCGATGATTGATATTAATTTTTACAACCTAGATGAAGAAAAACACAAAAAAGTTGTAAGGGAGCTTGAGAATAGGGATCAAGTATATATCGATCATATGGATGATTTTAAAATGTAGGTCGTGAAGAGGAGGAAGTTGAATGAAAATTACCAATCCAGTGCTCAAAGGGTTTAACCCGGACCCAAGTATTTGCCGTGTAGGAGAAGATTATTACATGGCGGTCTCTACATTTGAATGGTTTCCAGGGGTGCAAATTTATCATTCGAGGGATTTAGTCCATTGGCGGCTTGCTGCGCGTCCTTTGCAAAAAACGTCGCAGCTGGATATGAAGGGGAATCCTGATTCTGGCGGAGTATGGGCACCGTGCCTAAGCTATGCAGATGGTCAGTTTTGGCTCATTTATTCAGATATCAAAGTAGTGGATGGTCCATTTAAAGATGGTCATAATTATTTGGTCACGGCAAGTGAAGTGGATGGTGATTGGAGTGAGCCGGTCCGTCTCAATAGCTCTGGCTTTGATCCCTCTTTATTTCATGATCAAAGCGGCAAGAAATACGTCTTAAATATGCTGTGGGATCATAGGGAAAAGCACCATTCATTTGCGGGTATTGCCCTGCAGGAATATAGCGTGACGGAAAAGAAACTCATTGGTCAGCGGAAGGTCATTTTTAAAGGCACGCCGATAAAATTGACAGAAGCGCCGCATCTTTATCACATTGGTGATTACTATTATTTATTAACAGCAGAAGGAGGTACCCGGTACGAGCATGCGGCAACAATTGCCCGTTCCTCGCAGATTGAAGGGCCTTATGAGGTTCATCCTGATAACCCCATTTTAAGTGCTTTTCACGCACCTGAACATCCGCTTCAAAAATGCGGGCATGCTTCCATCGTTCAAACGCATACAAATGAATGGTATTTGGCTCATCTCACTGGCCGCCCCATTCAATCAAGCAAGGAATCTATTTTTCAACAGAGAGGGTGGTGTCCTTTAGGAAGAGAAACAGCGATTCAAAAGCTCGAATGGAAGGATGGCTGGCCGTATGTTGTGGGCGGAAAAGAGGGGGCGCTGGAGGTTGAAGCGCCAGCGATAAACGAAAAGGTTTTTGCTCCTACACACCATACAGTCGATGAATTTAAAGAATCAACGTTAAATAGACACTTCCAAACATTAAGAATCCCTTTTACTGATCAGATCGGTTCATTAACGGAAAAACCTCAGCATTTAAGGTTATACGGTCAGGAATCTCTAACATCTAAGTTTACCCAAGCTTTCGTTGCAAGGCGCTGGCAAAGCTTTTATTTTGAAGCAGAGACAGCTGTGTCGTTCTTTCCAGAGAATTTTCAGCAAGCCGCTGGTCTTGTGAATTATTATAATACGGAAAATTGGACAGCGCTTCAGGTGACATATGACGAGGAACTTGGCCGCATTCTTGAACTATCTGTCTGTCAAAACCTTTCCTTTTCTCAGCCGTTGACACAAAAAATCGTCATTCCAGAGGAGGTCACGTATGTGTATTTAAAAGTGACCGTTCAGAAAGAGACATATACCTATTCTTATTCTTTTGATCAACGAGAATGGAAGGAAATTGATGTGTCATTTGAATCAAGCCATTTATCCGATGACTTCATTCGAGGAGGTGGATTTTTTACAGGGGCATTTGTCGGCATGCAGTGCCAGGATACAAGCGGCGAGCGTCTTCCTGCTGATTTCAACTATTTCCGTTATGAAGAAACAGATAAATAAAAAAGACAACACGCTGAGAGCTGTCTTTTTTATCTATGAACCTGTCATGGTGAGAGGGTGGCATCTTGCAGGAAAGCTTCAATGACTAGAGATGTCATCCCTAATACCGGTGCGTTGTGTCCTAATGACGAAGGAAGCAGCTCTACATGTGAACTGAATTGAGTATCTATCCTTGAGGATACCTCCTCTTGAATCACACGTAAAACCGTTGGCTGTGCTTCAATCACCTTGTTTCGTAAAATAATCGCTTGCGGGTTAAAGGTATGCAGGACGTTTGTGAGACCGACGCCAAGGTAAAAACCAAAGTTGCGCAGGGCATTGAGCGTTTTCATATCATTTAACGTCGCCAGCTGTTCCAAGTCTGGATGGGAGATGGGCTGATCATTTGTTTGAAGAGACTGAAACAAGGCTTTCTCAGATGCATACAGCTCCCAGCATCCACGGTTTCCGCAGCTGCATGTTGGTCCATTAAAGTCGATGGTCATATGTCCCATTTCACCAGAAAAGCCGTATGCGCCTCTGTATAAATGATGATTGATAATGATCCCGATCCCAATGCCAGTGCCGATGCTGGCATAGATCAAATGATCATAGTGTTTAGCAGCGCCAAAGATTTTTTCACCATATGCACCCGCGTTTGCTTCATTTTCAATGAAGACGGGTACTTGGAAAGCGTCTTGGAGCGTTGTTTTCAGGTCAACATTTTTCCATTTGGAATGAGGCGTAAACACGATTTGTTCATCGGTATCCACTAACCCAGGTATACATAGGCCAATACCTATGAGCCCGTATGGGGAAGAGGGGATTTGTGCCATCAACTGCTGTATTAATTCAATTAAAATGCGTATGGTCACATCAGGAGAGCTTGATGGGAGCTTGATCTGCTCTTCATGAAGAATGAACCCTTCGAGGTCGGTTAAAATGCCGTTGACATAATCAACGCCGACATCAATCCCGATGGAGCAGCCAGCACGTTTATTAAACATCAGTAAAACCGGTCTTCTCCCGCCGCTAGACTCACCTTGACCGATCTCATAGACGAGATGCTCTTTCATTAATGTACTTACTTGAGAGGAAACAGTCGATTTATTTAATCCAGTGCGTTCAGATAATTTTGCTCTGGAAATTGGCGCATGCTGGAGAATTTCTTTTAATAATAGCTTTTGATTTATTTTTTTCACAAAGTTCTGATCAGCAATATCCACGTTATCCACTCCATTTGTTTCGTCTTTAGATTAAGTTGAAAAAAAGTTACTTTTGTTTGCCTGTATTCTGTAAGAAGGATGATTTTAACTTTATTATAACGAAAATATTTCTAAAAAACTAAAAAATATGGAAAATTCAAAGTGAATTGATCATAGATTGAACATTAGTTTGTTGAATCAACTTACTAAGTATATTCATAGGAGGAATAAAAGATGGCCAACTCAAATATGAAAACGTTACACAACTTAGAAGGAATCGGAAAAATACAATATGAAGGAAAACAATCAAAAAATCCACTCGCTTTTAAACACTATGATCCAAACGAAATGATTGGCGGAAAAACAATGAAAGATCACCTGCGCTTCTCAGTCGCTTATTGGCATACATTGACTGCAGATGGAACAGACATGTTTGGAACTGGCACGATGCAGAGAGCCTGGGACTCCTATAGCGGAATGGATTTAGCGAAAGCTAGATTAGAAGTGGCCTTTCAACTTTTTGATCTATTGGATGTTCCGTATTTTTCCTTCCATGACCGTGACATTGCACCGGAGGGAGATACGCTTCAAGAGACCAATCAACAATTAGACATCATTTTAGATAGAATGAAAGAATACATGCGGGATAGCGGAGTAAAGCTGCTCTGGAACACGGCCAATATGTTCAAACATCCTAGATTTGTACACGGCGCAGCGACATCTTGTCATGCAGATGTCTTTGCCTATGCGGCCGCACAGGTGAAAAAAGGCATCGAAACAGCTAAAGAACTCGGCGCTGAAAACTACGTTTTCTGGGGAGGACGAGAAGGATACGATACTCTGCTGAATACAGATATGAAAAGAGAGCTTGACCACATGGCGTCGTTCTTGCATATGGCTGTTGATTATGCAAAGGAAATAGAGTACACTGGCCAATTTTTAATTGAGCCTAAGCCAAAGGAGCCAACCACTCATCAATACGATGCAGATGCAGCGACATCTATCGCCTTTTTAAAGCAATACGGATTAGATTCACATTTTAAATTGAATATCGAGGCCAATCACGCGACGCTTGCCGGTCATACGTTTGAGCATGAATTACGAGTAGCAAGAATACATGGATTGCTCGGTTCTGTGGATGCGAACCAAGGGAATACGCTGCTCGGCTGGGACACTGATGAATTTCCAACAGATTTATATGCCACAACTCTTGCCATGTATGAAATTCTGCAAAATGGCGGACTAGGAACTGGTGGTCTCAATTTTGATGCAAAAGTTAGAAGAGCTTCTTTTGAGCTTGAAGATATTTTGTATGCCCATATTGCGGGTATGGATGCATTCGCAAAAGGACTGCGGGTCGCTCATAGACTCATAGAAGATCGTGTGTTTGAAGATGTGATAAAGCACAGGTATCGCAGTTTTTCTGAAGGGATTGGCCGTGACATTTCAGAAGGAAAGGCAAACTTTCATACATTAGAAGAGTATGCGCTCAAACACCCTTTGATCAGAAACGAATCGGGAAGAGAGGAACAGTTGAAAGCCCGGTTAAATCAATATTTGTTAGAAGATTGATTAAAGGAGCGGACCTGTTTTGAAGGAGTGAAGACATGAAGTATGTGATGGGAATTGATCTTGGAACGAGCGGAGTCAAAGCAATATTAGTAGATGAGAATGGAAAGGTGTGCTGCGAGGCCTCTAAGCCTTACCGCCTCATTCAAGATAAACCTGGATATTGTGAGCAGAACCCAGAGGATTGGGTTGAGCAAACAGTGGCTGCGATGAAAGAACTGATGGCAAGACAGCCTGTTCATTCAAAGAAAGTAGAAGGCATCAGCTTTTCTGGACAGATGCATGGTCTGGTTCTTTTAAATGAATCCCGCAAGGTACTCCGCCCTGCGATTTTATGGAATGATACACGAACGACAGCGCAATGTACACGCATCACAAAAAAGCTGGGGGAACGGCTGCAAAAGATCACGAAAAATCAGGCGCTAGAAGGATTTACACTGCCAAAATTATTATGGGTAAAGGAACATGAACCAGAAATTGATCAACAAATCGACATGTTTTTACTCCCGAAAGATTATGTCAGATTTCGTTTAACAGGGTCTGTTCATATCGATCATTCTGATGCGGCTGGCACATTGCTGTTAGATATTGGAGAGCAAAAGTGGAGTGAAGAGATTTGTCAGGCATTTGATATTCCTCCTCATATTTGTCCGCCGCTTGTCTCATCAGAGGATGAGGTCGGTACACTATTGCCGCATATTGCACGTGAGGCGGGGATCGAAGAGGGTGCAAAAGTCTTTGCTGGCGGGGCAGACAATGCTTGCGGAGCAATTGGAGCTGGCATTTTATCCTCTGGCCGCACGTTATGCAGCATTGGCACATCTGGCGTCATTCTCTCTTACGAAGAGGATCATGAAAGAGCGCTTCAAGGAAACTTGCATTTGTTTTATCATGCAAAAAAAGACGCTTTTTACACAATGGGTGTCACCCTTTCAGCAGGATATAGCCTTAACTGGGTAAAACACTTACTGGCTCCAGAGGAATCGTTCCAATCGCTTTTAGAGGGTGCGGTTGATGTCGCGCCAGGAGCGAATGGATTGCTCTTTACGCCATATTTAGTCGGGGAGAGAACACCTCATGCGGATTCTACCGTTCGTGGAAGCTTGATTGGATTAGACAGCAGACATGAAAGGACACATATCGTAAGGGCTGTGCTAGAAGGGATTACCTTCTCGTTAAATGAATCCATCGCCTTATTCCGGCAAGCAGGGAAACACATAGATTCTATTGTCTCCATTGGGGGCGGCGCGAGAAGCCGGACATGGCTTCAAATGCAAGCAGACATTTTTCAGGCTGAGGTCATCCAGTTAGACAATGAACAAGGGCCTGCTTTAGGTGCAGCTATGCTGGCCGCCGTTGGCTGCGGATGGTATCCATCGCTTGAGGCATGTGCAGATCAGTTTATTCATCAAGCTGCTGTCTATGAGCCAGAGCAGCAGCATGCAAGTATATATGCTGATCTATTTCATCTGTATCAAAAGATCTATACACAAACAAGAGACATCCATGCCGGGTTAGAACAATACCGTTCTGTCTAGCAAGAAAGGTTACATGAAAGGAGGTGATGGGCTCGTTTCATCTTAGAGAAGGCAGAATAATATGATGAAAAAAGGAGAGGGATGAAAAATGAATTTGAAAAGATTGAGGCTGTTGTTTGTGATGTGTATTGGATTTGTGCTGACACTGACTGCTGTACCAGCTCATGCGGAAACGATTTATGATAATAGAATAGGCACACACAGCGGATACGATTTTGAATTATGGAAGGATTACGGAAATACCTCAATGACACTCAATAATGGCGGAGCATTTAGCGCACAATGGAACAATATTGGAAATGCTTTGTTTCGAAAAGGGAAGAAGTTTGATTCCACTAAAACTCATCATCAACTTGGCAACATCTCCATCAATTACAACGCAGCCTTTAACCCAGGCGGGAATTCCTACTTATGTGTCTATGGCTGGACACAATCTCCATTAGCTGAATACTACATTGTTGAGTCATGGGGCACATATCGCCCAACAGGAACGTATAAAGGGTCATTTTATGCCGATGGAGGCATATATGACATTTATGAAACGCTACGTGTCAACCAGCCTTCTATTATTGGGGATGCTACCTTTAAGCAGTATTGGAGTGTACGTCAAACAAAACGTACGAGCGGAACTGTATCCGTCAGTGAGCATTTCAGAAAATGGGAAAGCCTAGGTATGCCAATGGGGAAAATGTATGAAACAGCATTAACTGTAGAAGGCTACCGAAGCAACGGAAGTGCAAATGTGATGACCAACCAGCTGATTATTCGATAAAACCAAATGAAAAAAAGCCAGCAGTTTTTGCTGGCTTTTCTTCTGTCTATGATAATTTTTCAACTTCCACTCTGCCAGAAAAGAACGTCGCGCCGCCGCCCATATCTGCCAAGCGATCTGGTGTTAATCCATTGACTAGATGTTTTTTGCCTTTTTGATCTGCCCATAATCCTTGACTGACCACAACACCAGATAATACATTTTGACCGACTGATACGACAAGCTCACATTCTCCTCGGTCATTCAGCACACGCACCATGTCACCATCTTCAATCTCTCTTGCCTTTGCATCCTCTTCATTCATATGAAGCTTAGGAAACTTCTCAAGCTTTTGATGCTTTTCATGAAGTGAGAAGGTTGAGTTAAGAAAATTATGATTCGGTCCCGGTATAAAGGTAAGCGGATAATCGCTTTCCTGATAGAGGGGCACATAGGTTGGTAGTGCTGGATAGCCGTCTTTTTTCATTTGTTCAGAATAAAGCTCAATTTTCCCGCTTGGAGTAGAGAGCTTTAAGTCTTGGAAAGGTCCTCGTTTTGCTTTGATCCATTTCTTTTCTTTTAATGCTTCGTACGAAATGTCCTCATAATGCGGATTTTCCGGATGGTGAAGGGCTTGTTCCATGAGCTCCGCATCTGTCTCGCGGAAGGCTTCATCTTCAAAGCCCATCGCATGGGCTAACAGGCGGAACACTTCCGTATTGGATTTACTTTCTCCATAGCGTTCAATCACCGGCTCTTGAATTTGAATATAATGGTGCCAGTATGATGTATAGAAATCCTCATTTTCAAAAGCGGATGTTGCCGGCAGGACAATGTCTGCATACGCAGCTGTCTCTGTGAGAAATAGGTCATGAACCACTGTAAATAAGTCCTCTCTCAGCAAACCTTCTCTTACTTTATTTGCTTCAGGTGTCACAACGGCTGGGTTGCACGAGTAGACAAAGAGTGAATCAATGGAAGGCGCTGCATTCGTCAGCACACTGCCTAGCTGATTCATATTAAATGATCTAGGCGTGCGGTCCTTTAATAGATCCGGCCGCTGAAGAGCGGTTTCATTATAGCTGAGAAAAGAAGAGTTTGATTTCATCGCACCGCCGCCCTTGTAGAGCCATTGACCAGTCAGGGCAGGGAGGCAGGAAATGGTTCGAATACTCATCCCGCCATTATCATGGTGCTGCAAACCATTGCCAATGCGAATGAGAGATGGCGATGTCTCTGCGTACATTCTCGAAAGTGTAAGGATGTCCTCTTTAGAAACCCCAGTGATACCCTCAACGGTATCTGGATCATACTGCTTCACATGCTCACGCAGCTCTTTATGACCGGTTGTATATTCCTCTAAAAAGGCTTCATCTGTCAGTCCTTCTTTAAAAAGGACATGCATGATGCCAAGGGCAAGTGCGCTGTCAGTACCAGGTCGAAGCGGAATAAACCAATCTGCCATCCGTCCGGTTTGGTTCTTGTGAACATCAATCACGACAATCTTTGCTCCTTGCTTTCGCGCTTTTTGTGCGAGGGTGATTTGGTGCATATTGGTCGACACAGCATTGATGCCCCAAAAGATAAATAGTTTCGTATGAATGGTGTCTTCTGGGTCTGTCCCGATGCTTGCACCCATTGTATATTTATAGCCAGTCGTTCCTGCTGACTGACAGATGGTCCGGTCTAACTGACTTGAACCAAGACGATAGAAAAAGCGGCGGTCCATGCCTTCTGCATTCAGATTGCCCATGTTCCCATAAAAGCTGTAAGGCAGAATACTTTCTGGACCTTTTTCTTCAATCAGCTTTGTCCATTTTTGACGAATGGTTTCAATGGCTTCTTCCCACGTAATCGGTGCAAATTGACCATCGCCTTTGCGTCCAACACGTTTCAAAGGAGTGGTCAGCCGTTTTTCATCATATAAACGGGCTGTGACATTCCGCACCTTGTTGCATATGTTGCCTTGGGTAACTGGGTGGTCTGGATCTCCCTGCACTTTTACGATCTTTCCATTTTCTTTATGTATCAAAAGACCGCACTGATCCGGGCAATCTAACGAACAAACTGATTTGAATATTCCGTCTTTCATTGCTGTATAATCGGTCATGAATTTTTGGCTCCCTTTCTGCAATCCGTTATCACTTTGTATGGACTTTATTTTAGCATGTTCGGAGATGGAAGGTAAGAAAGAGATGATGAATTGAAGAAAATGAAAAAGCCCCTCAAAAGGGACTTTTAAAAACGGGTGACCTGTACAGGAAATTCTTTTACCCCAAAAACAAATGTGCTTTGAATGGGTTTTAGCTGATCTGCCGCACAGGTGATGTCTTGAAACGTCTGGAGTAAAACCTCAAGGGCAATGTTGCTCTCAAGGCGGGCAAGCGGTGCACCGAGGCAAAAATGAATGCCAAAGCCAAAGCTCATATGCGGATTTGATTTCCGGTCAAGGCGGAACGTATCTGGATCGTCAAATTTCTGTTCATCGCGATTTGCAGAAGCGACCCAGCTAATGAGATAGTCACCTTTTTCAATTTTTGAGCCTGCAATCTCCACATCCTCGGCCGCGATTCGCCCAATGGCTTGAACAGGTGGGTAATAGCGTAATGTTTCCTCGGTCAATTGAGGAATAAGAGAGGGGTCCTGCCGTACTGCTTCGGCGATATGCGGCTGCTCTGTAAGCAGTCGTACTGCATTTGTAATTAAATTGGTCGTTGTCTCATTACCAGCAACAAGTAATAGAATACAAAAGCCAAGCAGTTCATTCTCGGTTAAACGCTCACCATCGATTTCCGCTTGAATGAGAAGTGAGATCAGGTCATCAGCAGGGGATTCTTTTCGTTTTTGGATTAAGTGAGCAAAATAAGCGGACAGCTCTTCCTCTGCGCGTTTCTGCATATCGACAACTGCCTGAATGGCTTCTTTTGATTCATCCTTAGCACCTGCCACTAGGGCATCAGAATGTTTCTTAATCAGATCTCTATCTTTTACCTCTGCACCGAGAAGCTCAGCAATAATCATCACAGGCAGGGGAGCTGCTAGATCTTGCACGATATCAAACGTACGTTGATCCTTGACTTGTTGCAACAGGTCATGTGTCAGGTCTTTAATCTTACCTTCTAATTGCTTGATCGCTTTTGGCGTGAATGCTTTATTCACGAGTGCTCTCATCTTTGTATGTTTTGGAGGGTCCATTGTTAAAATACTCGTTTTCGAGGTGCTTCTTCCTCGCTGTGAGGAGAACACTTTCGGCTGCTTGAGAACAGATTGGATATCCGCATATCGAAAGAGATCCCAGCACTTTCTTGTCTCATCATATCTCATATCACTCTGCGCACGTAGCTCATTGTAAATAGGGAATGGGAAAAGAAGGTCATCGGTAGAACGGATTTCTTTCATTGGAATGACATTGACATAGTTTTCTTTCACTTTCATTATGAACGCTCCTTTTTCACTTGGTTTCTCTTTCACCGTATCACCAGTAAAATGTCATTTCAACGGACATGTTTTCTAAAATATGTCAATAGTCTAATCGGAAGATTCAAGCACATTCATCGTATAGGAAAATAGAAAGTCATTAAAAATGATAGCGCTTTCTAAAAAATAGAATTGAAGTCACCGAATCAAAAATAAAATGGGGAATTCAGTCGAAAGAAAGGGTACTATGATGCTAATTCGAATAGTTCTTTTGATCTAAATTGTTGTTTCGTAAAAGCGCAGTCAGCATACATATAGCAAGCGGTTCGCTATACAATCGGGACTTTTGAAAAGCACTAGCTCTTTCTTGACACGATTTCTCATCATGTTACGATAACTAACGTGTGAAAAACACGAACAAAAAGCGAACAAGGGAGAGGATCAATATCATTGATCAAAAGAAAGTTGCTTTCATTGGAGCAGGCTCTATGGCGGAAGGAATGATTGCAGGGATTGTGCGATCAGGACAGATGCCGCTAGGCCAAATTTACGCAACAAACAGACAAAATCAACATCGATTGAATGAACTAACGAAACGATACGGAATACAAACAGCCACAATGGATTCTTTTCCTTTTGAAGAAATGGATATGTTGATCCTGGCCATGAAGCCAAAGGATGCTGAAACAGCACTTGAATCGTTAAAACCTCATATTCAGAGAGACCAGCTGATCATGTCTGTCCTTGCAGGCGTTAAGCAATCATATATTGAAAATATGCTGCATGAAGGGCAGCCTGTTATGAGGGTGATGCCCAATACGTCAAGTACGATCGGGGCTTCAGCGACCGCTTTATGTGCTGGACGTTATGTGAAAGACGACCATATCAGCATGAGTCAGGCTCTTTTATCTGAAATGGGCGAAGTCTATACCATTCAGGAAGAGCAAATGGATATTTTCACTGGAATTGCCGGAAGCGGCCCAGCCTATTTTTATTTCTTAATGGAGAGAATCGAAGAAGCAGGAGAAGAAGCAGGTTTATCTAAGGAATTGTCTCGTCAAATTGGCGCGCAGACACTTCTCGGTGCTGCGAAAATGCTGCAAGAAACAGAAGAAGACCCTTCTACTCTAAGAGAGAAAATTACGTCACCAAATGGAACAACGGCTGCTGGATTGAATGCATTAGATGATTTTGGCGGTGGAGAAGCGATCAAGCAGGCCGTCAAACATGCTGCTAATCGATCAAAAGAGATCAGCAATCAGCAAAAACAAAAAGTATCTATATAAATAGAGCTCAGGTACAGGAGTGATAAGGTGTACGCAGATAAAGAGAGAAAACGAATTGTTGTGAAAATCGGAAGCAGCTCGCTTACTAGCTTTCAAGGGGAGATTAGTTTAAAAAAACTAGAAAACCTCGTCAATCAAATTGTGAAACTCAAAGATGCAGGACACGAAGTCATTTTGGTTTCATCTGGTGCGGTTGCAGCTGGTTACCGAAAACTAGGATTTATCGATAGACCCAAAACACTGCCGGAAAAACAGGCATCTGCCTCAATTGGGCAAGGCCTTTTAATGGAATCATATTCTACTTTATTTTTATCACACGGTTATATTGCCTCACAGCTTTTAATCACAAGAAGTGATTTTTCAGATGAAACGCGCTATCAAAATGTACGCAACACGATGAATGTGTTATTAGATCGAGGCATCATCCCAATTATTAATGAAAATGACACAGTGACGATCAATCGGCTGAAGTTCGGAGATAACGATACATTGTCTGCAAAAGTAGCTGGATTGATTGATGCGGATTTCCTTGCCATTTTATCTGATATTGATGGCTTGTATGAAGATAACCCGCATACAAACCCAAATGCAAAGAGAATTCTTGAAGTCACAGACATCACAGAAGACATCGAAGCAGCGGCTGGAGATGCAGGCAGCAGTGTGGGCACAGGCGGAATGAAATCAAAGCTCGATGCGTTTAAAATTTCCATGGCCGCTGGCATCAATGGCTTTTTAGGAAAAGCGGATACGCCTCACATTTTAGATAAAGCGATCAATGGGACAGAGGACGGCACTTATTTTACGGCTGATGAAAATTTAGCTCCGCTGAATTACAAGAAGCAGTGGATTGCCTTTCATTCTGGACCAAAAGGCGAGATCGTTGTTCAAAAAAAATCACAGGAGCACCTCATGCACCGCGAGAAAAGCCTTGATTCCGATGGCATTGTCAATGTAAAGGGTTCGTTTAAAAAAGGCGATGTCGTCCGTATTTTAGATCAAGATGGTAGAGAAATAGGGCTTGGTATTGTGAATTACCCAGCTGACGAACTTGCACTGAGCAGTGACTCGTTACAGGATGAAGTAGTTCATGTCGTCGATCTTGAAGCGTTTGTTTGTCATTTAGAATTATCGATACCAGTTTGCTAACCAAAAGGGAGGAATTCCATGACACTGACAGCTGAAGTTGTCACATCGGTCAAAGAAAAAGCAAAAAAAGCAAAGCACGTTTCAAAAAAACTAGGTTTACTTCATACAGAGGATAAAAACGAGGCGCTGCTTAAACTAGCAGAAGCGTTAGAACAAAAAAGCACCTTCATTTTACAGGAGAACCAAAAGGATGTAGATGCCGGGAAGGAAAAGGGCTTCTCAGAGGCACTCTTGGATCGTTTAATGTTAAATGAAGAAAGAATTCATGAGTTTGCGGAAAGCTTACGGCTTGTGACGAGATTAACAGATCCTGTTGGAGAAATATTGGATGAATGGACTCTTGAAAACGGCTTGCACGTGAAAAGCCGAAGAGTACCGCTCGGCGTGATCGGGATGATCTATGAAGCGAGACCGAACGTCACTGTCGATGCAGCAGGGCTTGCCCTCAAGGCAGGCAACGCAGTGATTTTAAAAGGCGGTTCCTCCGCTATTTCTTCCAACAAAGCCATTGTCCGTGTCATTCATGAAACATTAGATCAAACAAAGATTCCGCGTGATGCGGTGCAATTGATTGAACAAACAGACCGTTCATCGGTTCAAGCGATGTTCCATCTAAAAGAATGGATCGATGTCTTAATTCCGCGAGGGGGAGCTTCTTTAATCAAAACAGTGGTTGAACAATCCACTATTCCCGTCCTTGAAACAGGGACAGGAAACTGCCATGTCTTTATTGATCAAACAGCCAATGTAAAAAAAGCCATTGAGATTGTCATCAATGCAAAAACGAATCGTCCGGCTGTATGTAATGCACTTGAGACGCTGATCATCCATCGCGATTGGCTGAAAGAGAATGCGGCATCATTGAATGAAGCCCTGCTGGAGCACCATGTCACTGTACATGGTGACGAGGCAGCATTGTCTCATTTTTCAAACGCCATTCCTGCTGAGGAAGTGGACTGGACAGATGAGTATTTAAGTCTTGATCTTGCAGTAAAGGTAGTCGATTCAATCGAGGAAGCCATACACCATATTGATCAGTACGGTACAAAACATTCAGAAGCCATCGTGACAGAAGATGAAAAGCAGGCACTCACGTTTTTAAACGCAGTCGATGCGGCGGCGGTTTATCATAACGCATCTACCCGCTTTACAGACGGCGGCGCACTTGGGTATGGGGCTGAAATTGGCATCTCCACTCAAAAACTGCATGCAAGAGGTCCAATGGGACTTCCTGCACTCACGACAACGAAGCTGCTTCTATCTGGCGATGGCCAGATTAGAGGCTAGAAGAGATGCAAAAAACACTACCTTTTTTATGGGGTAGTGTTTTTTAGTGTATGATGAAGATTTTCATTTGCTAGAGCAAGTTTTCTTCATGACTTTCTCAAATTTAAAGAATTCAAATTCCTCAGGTGCTGAAAGCTCATTTTCTTGATCATCTGCATGAGGTGCGTTCGGATCTGGATGTTTCATGTGATAAAATTCAACAATTTGAAAGCCGCACTTATTGACATAAAAATGAATGTTGCGTTTTTCAAAATAGGGGGTCACAACCTCCCAAACAATCGTTTCTGGATATTGCGCCTCGATGGCTTTCCATGCTGCCTGACCAATGCCTTTTCCGTGTGAGGATGAAGAGATGTATAACAGGTCAACTGAGTTGCGCTGTGTCTCTTGATTGATTTTGATGACAACGCCGCCTGCCTTTTCACCATTTAGCATAATATGATAAACAATGTGTTCATTTGATTGAAAAGATTCATCAATCACTTCATCTGGAGGAATCGGTCCATCATGCGCATCGCCAAATGCGTCGATCACGCCAGCTGTAAAAGCTTTCTGCAGCTCTTTTTTCATAAAAGGGAAATCCTCTTTATTTGCATGTGCTAATGTCACTTCATGTTGAGTTATGTTGTTCATATTTTTATCCTTTCCCAGCGTAGTGGTGGTTCTGCATGTTATCATGATAAAGGGTGGAGTAACTCCATAGTCAAGAGAGGAGCCTTAATCATGATCAATGATGTGCAAAAAACGTTTTTCACTGGAGAATTTGCCAAGCTATTTGATGTAAAAAAAGATACCCTGTTTTATTACGATAAAATTGATTTATTTAAGCCAGCTGGTGTCCATGAAAATGGGTACCGTTACTATACACTCGAGCAATTTGATCATTTTATAGCGATTCAATCCCTTCGAGCTGTTCAATTTCCGATAAAAGAGTTAAAACAATATTTTACAGAGCCTTCCCGCGAAAGGCTTCAAAGCCTAGCAGCCGAACAAATAGAAAAGGTCAAACAAGAGATTGAAAAACTTCAAGATATCCAGTCTTTTCTTAAGCGGGTGATGGAGACGACGCAAGAACTATCATCTATAAAAATAGGGGAGGTTCAGTTTCAAGAGATGCCAGAAGAACCTGTTGTATTAAGTGCATCGAACCCAATTGACATGAATACATCCGTAGAAGAAATATCACGTATTGTTGGAAAATTTCTAAAGGGAATTGGTATAAAAGGTGCTGCGGCAAATGGTGCTGTCTTAAAAAAGGAGCAGTTTCTTCAGCGTCACTATCATCAGTCAGATCAGCTGTTTTGCCGAATGGAAGCGCCAGGAGCAGTTAAAAAACCTGCGGGCCTCTATGCGGTGATGTATGATCAAGGATCATATGAGGAGATTGAGTCTGCTTATTCGCGCTTGTTAGATGAAATCGAGAAAGAGGAAATGATGCTGGATGGAGATGTATTTGAGGAGTATTTGCTTCATTCACTCATGTCTAAAGATGAAGCAGAGTATATAACGAAACTCAGTGTAAAAGTGAAAAAGCGAGCTGATTAACAAAAAAGAGGATAGACCGCATGGGCGCGTGTCTATCCTCTCTTTATATTTAACCCACTTGATTCTCCGAAAATTGGCTCATATATAAGTCTGCATAAAAGCCTTTTTGTTTCAAGAGTTCACTGTGCGTTCCTTTTTCAATGATGGTGCCATCTTTCATGACTAGAATAAGGTCTGCATCCTTGATCGTCGACAGCCTGTGTGCAATGACGAAGCTCGTTCTGCCTTTCATCAATTCATTCATCGCTTTTTGAATGTGCATCTCTGTCCGTGTATCCACACTGCTCGTCGCTTCATCTAATATCAAGATCTTTGGATCAGATAAAATCGCACGGGCGATGGTTAACAGCTGGCGCTGACCTTGGGACAGATTGCCGGCATCTTCTGTTAAGAGTGTGTCATATCCGTCTGGTAGTGTGCGGATGAAGTCATCAGCATAAGCATGTTTGGCGGCTTTGATGACATCCTCTTTTGAGACGTTCTGCCTGCCATAGGCAATATTGTCGTGAATCGTTCCTTCAAAAAGCCACGTATCCTGAAGAACCATCGCAAATAAGTCGCGTACTTGCTGACGGCTGAGGTCAGTTGTTTTGACGCCGCCGATGCGGATAGAGCCTTGATCTAATTCATAGAAACGCATTAAAAGATTGATGATGGTTGTTTTTCCAGCGCCTGTTGGCCCGACAATAGCAACCGTTTGTCCTTCTTTTACATCTAAAGTCAAATCTTTAATAATCGGATGGTCTTTTTCATACCCAAATTGAACTTGTTCAAAGCTCACATCGCCTGAAAGTGATTCAAGATCAATTGCTGCATCTTCCTCGGCACTTTCTTCTTCCTCATCGAGGATTTCAAATACCCTTTCAGCAGAAGCAATCGCTGATTGAACCAAGTTGGCGACGCTTGATGCCTGCACGAGCGGTTGAGACATTTGCTGCGTGTATTGGATAAACGCCTGCACATCTCCGACACGAATATTCCCATTAATGACAAGAATACCGCCGGCTACACTGACTGCCACATAGCCAAGGTTCCCGATAAACGTCATCAATGGCATCATTAAACCAGAAATGAACTGCGCTTTCCTTGATGATTCATACAGCTGTTCGTTTAATTGATCAAACGTATCAATCGCTTTCTTTTCGTAGCCATACGCACGAACCGTTTGATGCCCTGAGAACATTTCATTAATATGTCCGTTGATCATCCCGAGCTCTTTTTGCTGCGCTTTAAAATGCTTTTGAGAAAATGACGTAATGCCGCGAATCGCAAACAGGCTGAGCGGCAGCGTTAAACAAACAAGCAAGGTCAATAGCGGACTAATCAATAGCATCATGACGACAATCCCAATGACCGTAATGACAGATGTAATCACTTGGGTGAGTGCCTGCTGAAGCGATGTATTAATATTATCGATATCATTCATCACACGGCTCAGCGTGTCCCCATGGGTTGTTTTATCAAAATACCGAAGGGGGAGACGTGTGAGCTTGTCATTTGCTTCTTGCCGTAATTCAGCAATGGTCTGTTGGGAGACACCCGCCATCACATATTGCTGAACGAATGAAAAGAGAGAGGCAATGACATATAGCGCGACAAGCAGTAATAAAATACGTGAAATGACATCAAATTGAACAGCTGTTCCTTGAGTAAAGCTGTCAAACAGGGAAGAGGTGGCATCCCCTAGCAGCTTTGGACTAATGACGTTAAAGACGGTTGAACCGACCGCTGCAATGAAGACAATGATCAATTGAATTTTCCTCGGTTTTAAATAACCAATCAAACGAAGCAGTGTTTTCTTAAATTCCTTCGGTTTTGTGACAGGTCCTCTAGGGTGGCCGCCTTTATGGCCCATGCCGGAAGACATTTTCTTACTCATCCTCGCTCCACCTCCTGACCTTCCTGGGATGCAACAATCTCTTGATAGACAAGATTGTCCTTCAGTAATTGTTCATGTGTTCCGATACCTGCGATTTTCCCATCATCTAGTACGATGATTTTATCACTATGCTTCACTGTGCTGATTCTTTGCGCCACAATGATGAGGGCTGCATGCGCTTTTTCAGCTTCTAATGATGCCCGAAGCTTCGCATCTGTTTTGTAATCAAGTGCTGAGAAACTATCGTCAAACAGATAGAATGACGGCTTTCTCACTAGCGCTCTTGCAATAGAAAGACGCTGCTTTTGACCGCCAGATAGATTCGATCCACCCTGGTCAATTTCCGCATTGATTCCGCCATCTTTTTGCAAAACAAATTCTTCTGCCTGCGCCGTTCGCAGCGCTTGCCAGACGTCCTCATCGCTTGCATCCTGCCTGCCAAAACGCACATTATCGGCAATGGTGCCGCTAAATAAAACCGCTTTTTGAGAGACATAGCCCATCTGGCTTCTTAGTTTCTCCTGAGGCAGCTCTCTAATGTCTACACCATCTAGTGTAATCCGGCCATCTGTTGCTTCATAAAAGCGTGTCATCAGCTGGAGAAGAGTGGTTTTCCCAGAACCTGTACTTCCGATAATAGCTGTCGTTTCGCCAGTTTTGGCTTCAAACGTAATGTCTTGAACTGCCGGTTTCTCAGCTTTTGAGTAATAAAATGACACATCTTCAAAACGAATGGATTGGGCTGGCGCGCGCAGGTCAATAACAGTTCCTTCATTGTCTTTAATCTTCGGTTCCATGTTTAACACTTCGTTCATACGTTTAGCTGATGCTTGTGCTCTTGGAACCATAATAAAGCTCATCGACAGCATAATAAGTGCCATTAAAATCATCATCGCATATTGAATGAAAGCAATGAGATTCCCAACTTCCATCTCTCCGGCATCAATTCGGTTTGCACCTAGCCAGACAATACCGATATTCGTGAAGTTCATGATGATCAGCATAAATGGAAACAAGTAAGCCATTAATCGGTTGACTCTAAGGCCAGTATCCTTGTAGGATGTGTTGGCTTCTTGAAAACGCTCCTTTTCATCATCTACACGGTTAAAAGCACGAATGACCCGGATGCCTGAAAGAGATTCTCGCATAATTAAATTCAGCCGGTCTGTTTTCTTCTGAAGCTGGCCGAATAATGGAATGGCTTTTCTCGATACCAAATAGATAAATCCGCCAAGAAGGGGAAGAGCTGCTAAAAAAATGAGAGACAGGACAGCATCTCGGGATACAGCCAAAATAATTCCGCCCACAAGCATGAGCGGTGCTCTCGTCATCATTTGTAAAATCATGATCGTGACATCTTGGACTTGTTTCACATCATTTGTTGATCTTGTAATAAAGGAAGACGTCCCGATCCTTTGAAATTCTTCTAGTGAAAATTGTTCGACATGCACAAACAGCTGTCTTCTCATATCACGCCCGAAGCCAAGTGCGGTCTTTGATGACAAGTAAGACTTCCAGATAGTGAGCAAGATGGCAAGTAAAGAACAGGCCACCATCCAGCCGCCAACCTTCCATATGTAAGCAATATCTCCTTGGACGATTCCGACATCGACGATATCTGCCGTAAGCGTCGGTAAATACAGCTGGAGCATGCTGCTTAAAAAGGTGAGGATAACAATGGACACAACGGACAGCCGATACGGCTTTAAAAACGATAAAATTGATTTCATACGAATACCTTTCTTCCATATAGTGTGTTGTTCTGTAACCCATCATATACAAAGAGGGATTATTTCCACAAATGAAATGTCCTGTTTTAATAAATTATTTATATTGTTCAATTTTAGAAAAGAAATCCTTCACAAACACATAAAAATCATGGGCAGAAGGAGACATTTCTCGTGACTTAGACGCAATAATTCCAACAGTTCTTCTCACTTGCGGAAAATCGATCGGAATTTTCGCTGTAAATCGCGGTGTGGTTTCATAAAAGGCGCTTTCGGGTAATAAGGTAACGCCCATACCCGCTGATACAAGACCTTTAATGGCGTCTAAATCCTCTCCTTCAGATGAAATGGTTGGCTTATAGCCTGCCTGCTTGCAAGCATCAACTGCAATTTGTCTCAGCACATACCCTTCAGGAAATAACACGAAATGATCCTTTCTTAAATCACTTAAATGAATACTCTTTTGTTCGCTAAAGGGGTGGCTAACCGGCAAAAGGGCATAAATGCTTTCTGAAAACAAAATATTTCCTTCTATTTGAGGATCGTTTGTCGGTACGGGTCCTAAAAAGGCGAGATCAATATCCCGATTTTTTACAGCTTCAATGAGAAATTTATAGGATCCTTGACGAAGTAAAAAATCGACCTCTGGATATTCCTGCTTAAAGGCGGAAATGACTGAAGGAAGCACTTGGCTTGCTAGACTTGTAGGAAAGCCGATATTCACCGTTCCTTTGTGCGGATCTAAGTATTCATCAATTTGCTCTTTCGCATAATCAATGGCTTTTAGTGCCGTTCTGACATGATCTAAAAATTGTCTGCCGATTTTCGTTAATTTGATATTTCGGCCTTCTCGTTCGAATAAGGCCACTCCAAGTTCTTCTTCTAAATTCGCAATCTGCCGGCTGATAGCAGATTGGGCGACATGTAAGTTTTCAGCCGCTTCTGACACGTGCTCACGGTCTGCGACTTCTACAAAATAACGCAACTGACGAAGCTCCATTTTTACACTTCACACCCATCTATCTCAAAAAGAGATTGTTTTCATCTAAATTATATATTGTTTATATTAATTTGAAAACTTAAAATAAGTTACAGAGTTTGTGAGATTTTATGACTGTGAAAAAACGGATCTTTTAAACGGGGGAGAGAAACGATGACTTATAATCAACTACCACAACCACAAGGTCTCTACCGTCCTGAATTTGAACATGATGCATGTGGAATCGGACTGTACGCTCATTTAAAAGGGGAAGCGACACACAGCATCGTCAAAAAGGGATTACAAATGCTTTGCCAGCTTGATCACCGCGGCGGGCAAGGCAGTGATCCGTATACAGGTGATGGTGCCGGCTTAATGGTACAGCTGCCAGACGCTTTCTTTAGAAAAAGCTGCAAAGACTTTGCACTTCCTGAAAAGGGCCGTTACGGGGTAGGAATGGTCTTTTTTTCAAAAGAGGATGACGAGAAAACGCGTCAAGCCATCGAGCAAAAAATCAACGGATTCATTAAACAAGAAGGTCAAACATTAATTGGCTGGAGAACAGTCCCTGTCGATGCCGGGAAAATTGGTACTGTCGCAGCGAAGAGCTGTCCGGTTGTGAGGCAAGTCTTTATTGGGGCAAACGACAACATCACAGATCGTTTGTCATTTGAAAGAAAATTATATGTCATTCGTAAGCAGGCTGAGAACTGGGGAACAGCAGAGGAAAAGCAATTTTACTTTGTCAGCTTGTCGAGTCAAACCATTGTATACAAGGGGCTTTTAACATCAGATCAAGTCGATGCTTTTTATCTTGATCTTCAGGATGAAACATTTGTTTCTGCATTTTCACTTGTTCATTCACGATTTAGTACAAATACATTTCCTACATGGGAAAGAGCCCATCCAAACCGTTACTTGATTCACAACGGTGAAATCAACACATTAAGAGGAAACATCAATTGGATGAGAGCAAGAGAACAACAATTCGTATCTGAAGCTTTCGGAGACGATTTAGACAAGATTTTGCCAGTGCTGAATGCAGACGGAAGTGATTCATCCATTCTAGACAATGCCTTTGAATTCTTTGTGCTTGCAGGCCGTACACCTGCTCATACAGCCATGATGCTGATTCCAGAGCCTTGGACTGAAAACACGCACATGTCAAAAGAGAAACGGGCATTTTATGAATACCATAGTTCTCTCATGGAGCCGTGGGATGGACCAACAGCCATTTCCTTTACAGATGGTAAACAAATCGGTGCCATCTTAGACCGAAACGGATTAAGACCGGCAAGATATTACGTCACAAATGATGATCATATCATTTTCTCTTCTGAGGTCGGCGTGATCGACACAAATGAAGAGGATGTCAAATACAAAGACCGTCTTGAGCCGGGCAAAATGCTGTTAATCGATTTAGAAGAAGGACGAATTATTTCTGACGAAGAAGTGAAATCCACGATTGCGAATGAACTTCCTTATCAAAAATGGCTTGATGAAGAAATGGTTCATGTCAATCGCTCGGAAGAAAATTCAGAAAATTCTAGTATAATGGATGATTTATTGACTCGTCAGCGTGCGTTCCATTATACGTACGAAGACATTCAAAAATATTTAATTCCTTTACTAGAAGAAGGTAAGGACCCAATCGGTTCAATGGGAAGCGACACACCGCTTGCTGTGTTATCAGATCGTGCGCAGTCTCTGTTTCATTATTTCAAGCAGTTGTTTGCACAGGTGACGAACCCGCCGATTGATGCTATTCGTGAGCAGCTTGTGACATCTACCATGACTTGGTTAGGTGCTGAAGGGGATATTTTACATCCGAATGAATATTCATGCCGAAGAATTAAACTTTATACACCGGTCTTAACGAGTGGACAATTTAACGGCTTGAAAACGATTGTTCATAATGCCTTTAAAAGCAAAACGATTCATACTCTATTCACCGATGATTTAAAGCGCGGATTGGATGCGATGTTTGAAGAGGCGGAAAAAGCGATCCGCGAAGGCGTATCTTTATTAATCCTTTCAGATCGTGAAATGACAGACCAAAAAGTGCCGATTCCACCGCTTCTAGCGCTCAGTGCACTGCATCAGCATCTTGTACGCCAAGGCTTACGGACAAAGGTTAGTCTGATCGTTGAATCTGGAGAAGTCAGAGAGGTCCATCATTTTGCTGCACTGATTGGCTACGGAGCAGATGCGATCCATCCTTATCTTGTGTATGAAACGTACAAACAGTTGATTGCAGAAGAAGCGATCTCTTTCAGCTTTGATGAAGCAGTCACAAAGTTTGGTAAAAGCGTGACCGAAGGTGTCGTCAAAGTCATGTCTAAAGTGGGAATTTCCACTGTGCAAAGCTATAGAGGAGCGCAAATCTTTGAAGCTGTCGGCATTAGTGAAGATGTCATTCAGGCGTATTTCACGGGAACAGCTTCTCAGCTTGGCGGGATTGATCTTGAGACCATTGCACACGAGGCAAAACTCCGTCATGAAGCAGGGTATCAGGCAGCGACTGACCAAACACTCGAATCAGGCAGTGATTTCCAGTGGAGAAAAAATGGAGAGCACCATGCCTTTAACCCAAAAACGATCCATACGCTTCAGTGGGCATGCCGCAATGAAGATTACGATCTATTTAAGCAATATACAAAGGCAGCGGACGAAGAAAGAATCGGCTTCCTCAGAAATTTATTTTCTTTCCAGCCAAAACAAAAGCCAGTTCGTCTGGAAGACGTTGAATCTGCTGAATCCATCGTGCGCCGATTCAAGACAGGTGCCATGTCATTTGGATCTTTAAGTAAAGAAGCGCACGAAGCGCTTGCGATTGCCATGAACCGAATTGGCGGTAAAAGTAACAGCGGAGAAGGCGGAGAAGATCCTGCACGCTTTACAGTTGATGAACGCGGCGATGATCGCAGAAGTGCGATTAAACAAATTGCTTCCGGCCGCTTTGGCGTAAAGAGTCATTATTTGGTCAATGCAGATGAACTCCAAATTAAAATGGCGCAGGGAGCAAAACCTGGAGAAGGCGGACAGCTGCCAGGAAATAAAGTATACCCTTGGGTTGCCGATGTACGTGGCTCTACACCAGGCGTCGGATTGATTTCACCACCGCCGCATCATGATATTTATTCCATCGAGGATTTGGCGCAGCTGATCCATGATTTGAAAAACGCGAACCGTGATGCCCGCATCAGCGTCAAGCTTGTGTCTAAAGCCGGCGTTGGGACGATTGCAGCAGGTGTAGCAAAAGGGACGGCGGATGTCATTGTGATCAGTGGATACGATGGCGGCACAGGAGCTTCGCCAAAAACGAGTATTAAACACACAGGACTTCCTTGGGAGCTCGGTTTGGCAGAAGCACATCAAACCCTTGTGTTAAATGGTCTTCGCGAGAGAGTCGTTCTTGAAACGGACGGCAAGTTAATGACTGGACGCGATGTTGTCATGGCTGCGATTTTAGGAGCAGAAGAATACGGCTTTGCAACAGCTCCACTTGTCGTATTGGGCTGTGTGATGATGAGAGCATGTCATTTAGATACTTGCCCAGTCGGCGTCGCTACACAGAATCCAGAGCTTCGCAAAAAATTCATGGGGAACCCTGATCACATTGTGAATTTCATGATGTTTATTGCAGAGGAAGTAAGAGAAATCTTAGCGGAACTTGGCTTTACATCAATGGATGAATTAATTGGACGCACGGAAGTTCTAGGAGTCAGTGAACGAGCAAAAGCACACTGGAAAGCAGGGCAGCTAGACCTTGAAACACTGCTTTATCAGCCAGAAGGAGCTCGTACATTCAGAACACCGCAAAATCATAAAATTGATGAATCACTGGATATGAATGAAATCCTCCCTTATGTACAGGAAGCGCTGAATCATCAAACACCGGTTGATCTATCATTGAATATTCGCAATATCAACCGTGTGGCCGGAACCATTACTGGAAGTGAAGTGTCTAAGCGCTACGGGGAAGAAGGCTTGCCAGAGGATACGATCACACTAAGGTTCACTGGTTCCGCAGGACAAAGCTTCGGCGCATTTGTGCCAAAGGGCATGTCTCTCTATTTAACAGGTGATTCAAATGACTATATCGGCAAAGGACTCTCTGGAGGCAAAATTGCGGTCAAAACCTCTGATCACTTTGTACAAAATGGACATGAAAACGTCATTGTCGGAAACGTCGCATTCTACGGAGCGACAAGCGGAAAAGCCTTTATTAACGGTCGTGCAGGTGAGCGCTTTGCCGTTCGTAATTCAGGTGTGCATGTGGTCGTTGAAGGAATCGGTGATCACGGCTGTGAATACATGACTGGCGGACGTGTCGTCATTTTAGGAGACGTCGGAAAAAACTTCGGCGCAGGCATGTCTGGCGGCGTAGCTTACGTCCATACATCCGATGCGAAACAGTTCAAAAGAATGTGCAACATGGAAATGATCATGTTTGAAAAGCTCACAGATCATGAAGAAGAACAAGAAGTGAAACAGCTGATTAAAGAGCACCTTCATTATACAAACAGCTCAAAAGCATCGGCACTTCTAGAAAACTGGGCGCAAGAAAAGGATCAATTCATCAAAGTTATTCCGAGAAATTACAAAATGATGCTTCAAAGCATTGAAGAACAAAAACAAGCGGGCCTCAGTCATGAAGAAGCGGTCATGTTCGCCTTTGAAGCAAACACAAAACCGAAAAATCAAGAAACGGCAAACGGGCAAAAAGCAGCCCTCGCTCATTAAGAAAGGGGAGAGGACAATGGGCAAAGCAACAGGTTTTATGGATTATAAAAGAGAAAAGCCAAATGAACGTGACCCTCTCACTCGTCAAAATGACTGGAAAGAATATTCAGCTCCTTATACAGATGACGTATTGAAGAAGCAGGGCGCTAGATGTATGGATTGCGGCACACCGTTTTGTCAAATTGGGATGGAGATCAGGGGCGGCGTCTCAGGCTGTCCGATCTACAATTTAATTCCAGAATGGAATGACCTTGTGTACCGCGGGAGATGGAAAGAAGCGCTCGAAAGGCTGCAAAAAACAAATAATTTCCCTGAATTTACTGGGAGAGTATGTCCAGCACCTTGCGAAGGGTCATGTACAGTTGCCATCAATGATCCAGCCGTTTCGATTAAAAATATCGAACGCACGATCATTGATAAAGGCTTTGAAAATGGATGGATCACACCAAGAATTCCTTCAAGCCGTACAGGCAAGAAGATTGCCATTGTCGGCTCAGGGCCAGCAGGACTTGCAAGTGCGGATCAATTAAACCAAGCAGGCCACGCCGTAACAGTGTTCGAACGGTCTGACCGCCTTGGCGGGCTGCTGACATACGGCATTCCAAACATGAAGCTGGACAAAGAAGTGGTGGAGCGAAGAGTCAAACTGTTGAGACAAGAAGGCATTGATTTTGTAACGAACACAGAAATCGGCGTCGATGTCACTGCCGACGAACTGAAAGAACAGTTTGATGCGGTCATCCTTTGTACAGGTGCACAGAAGCAGCGTGACCTGTTGATTGAAGGCCGGGAAGCTAAAGGGATTCACCTTGCGATGGATTATTTAACCCTCGCAACAAAAAGCATGCTTGATTCAGGATTTAAAGACAAAAACTTCATTGATGCAAAAGGAAAAGACGTCATTGTCATTGGCGGGGGAGATACAGGTGCGGATTGCGTCGCAACTGCACTTCGCCAAAAAGCAAAAAGTGTTGTTCAGTTCGGGAAGCACCCAAAACTTCCGGATACACGTGTAGGGGATAACATGTGGCCTGAACAGCCTTACGTCTTCTCACTGGATTATGCTTATGAAGAAGCACAAGCAAAATTCGGAGAAGATCCGCGTCAATATTCCATTCAAACCACAAAAATTGTGGCAGACAAAAATGGGAAATTAAAAGAGCTTCATACCATTCAAATGGAAAAGATGAAAAACGAACAGGGGAAGTTTGAATTTCATGAGATTCCAGGGACAGAAAAGGTATGGCCTGCTCAGCTAGTCTTTATTGCAATTGGTTTTGAGGGAACTGAACAGCCACTCGTGAAACACTTTGGCGTGGACAGCAAAAACAATCGCATTGACGCAAAGTATGGGGAGTATACAACAAATGTAGAAGGCGTATTTGCAGCGGGAGATGCAAGACGCGGGCAAAGCTTGATTGTCTGGGCGATTAATGAAGGCAGACAAGTGGCGCACGAGGTAGACCGTTATTTAATGGGGAGTTCGGTTCTGCCAAAATAGGTCATACAAAGGGTGTTTACACATATAAAGAAAAGCCATGGCCAAAGAGTGGTCATGGCTTTTTATGATTCAGAAATGGTGTGGTTGATGATGACTTTTTTGCGTTTAAGCTGCGATATGACTAAACAAATAAAGACAACTAGAACAAAAAGAGAAATGGTCAAAAAGCCAAACATATATGAGCCCGTCACTTCTTTTAAACTGCCCAGAATATTAGGTAAAAAGAAGCCGCCAATGCCCCCAGCAGCACCAACAATTCCGGTCACGATCCCAATTTCTTTATGAAATACTTGAGGCACCAGCTGAAAAACTGCGCCATTCCCCATCCCAAGACACATCATCCCGGTAAATAAAAGGGTAATGACCAAAGGTAAAGCTGGAAGACTGCTCACCCCTCCTAAGCAGATGCCGATGACTGCGAATAATCCAAGCAGTACTTTCATTCCACCTATTTTATCCGCAATGAGACCACCGATGGGGCGAAAGAAGCTGCCCGCCGCCACACAAAGAGTCACAAAATCACCTGCATGAATTTTCGAGATACCATATTGATCCACAAAGAAAATACTGAGAAAACTGGAAAGCCCGACAAATCCTCCGAATGTAATCGCATAAAGCAGGCAGAAAAACCATGCCGATTTCACCTGAAATACTGAAAAATACGACCGTAGCGGCTTTGGAGCGGGCTGATTTGGTGCATCTTTTGCTGTGAAAATAAAAAACAAAAAGACAAGACTTAACGGAATCAGGGCGAGCCCCATGACTGCATGCCATCCATAAATCTCGGCAAGACGTGGACCAAATAGTGTGGAGATCAGTGTTCCGCTGTTACCGGCACCTGCAATCCCCATGGCCACGCCTTGTAAATGAGGAGGATACCACCGGCTTGCCATTGGCAAAGCAACAGCAAAGCTTGCTCCTGCTACTCCTAACAAAATACCAATCAGCACGAGCTCGGAAAGGGTTGTACCAGCGATGAACCCCCAGATGAGCGGGATGGTGGTGAAAAGCATGCCAATTACCGCTGTCTTCTTAGGTCCTATACGATCAGTGAATAAGCCAAGTACAATCCGAAAAAAAGAACCAGATAAAATCGGAATGGCAACAATCATGCCTTTCTCTGCAGTCGATAAAGCAAAGTCTTGCGCAATAAAAGCACCCAGTGCCCCTAATAAGACCCAGATCATAAAGCTCACATCGAAATATAAAAAGGAACTTAGCAATGTCTTAGGGTGACCACTTGATTTTAACTCTGAGAGTTTCATAAAACGCCTCCTCTATTTTGAATTTTCTGACTTAAAGATAGCGAGTTATCCCAAGTAATAAAAGTATCATGTTAGAAAAATTGACATGATTACACACTTTTTTACAGGCATGTGCCATAATCTATCCATACAATGTGTTGGGCAAGATGCTTAGAGAGGTTGATTTCATATGGCAAAACGCAAACTCGTGTTTATCGGAAACGGCATGGCGAGTATGAAATGTATCGAGCAGATGATTCAAAAACAGCCAGAACACTATGCCATAACAGTTATTGGAAAAGAGAAGCGCCTTGCCTACAATCGAATAAAACTTTCATCGATTTTACAAAAAAGCGACTCATTATCTCAAATTGAACTCAAGGAAAAAGAATGGTACACCGCGCATGACATCATCATGTACAAAGGGGAAACAGTCGTCCATATCGATACAAACAAGAAGTGTATCATGACAGAAGCGCGCCGGGAAATTTCCTATGACAAGCTCGTCATCGCAACAGGATCATTGCCGTATTTTCTTCCAATTCAGGGCGTGTCCAAAAAAGGGATTTATGCTTTTCGTACAATTGATGATTATGAGGCCATTTGTGCGGATGCGATGCGTTATCAACGAGCAGCAGTGGTCGGAGGCGGTGTGCTTGGTGTAGAGGTGGCGGCTGGCCTGCAGATTGCGGGACTTGAGACAACCATCATTCATCATGCCGAGTGGCTCATGCAGCGCCAATTAGATGAAACGGCTGCTAGTCTATTACAGCAGCAATTAACGCGTAAGGGCATCCAGGTGAAAACAAATGCCCATACCATTGCATGCTTAGGGGACGAGAGGGTAGAAGGCGTTCTATTGAAAAATGGCGACATCGTGGATGCTGATCTTGTTGTTTTCACAACAGGTATCCGTCCAAACATACAGCTTGCAAAAAATCACGGCATTCATACGCGAAAAGCCATTGTCGTCAATGACATGATGCAAACAAATGTCCAAGATATTTATGCCATTGGGGAATGTGCAGAGCATAAAGGAATGGTGCATGGCCTTGTTCAGCCCATTTATGAACAAGCAAATGCACTTGCCAATCATCTATTAGGCGAGCAAATTACATCTGTACCTCATCCCATTTACTCAACAAAATTAAAAGTACCTGACATGCCTATCTATTCTGCGGGATGTATTGAACTCCATTCCCCGTATACGTCAGTGGTGACATATTTAGATGAAGAGCAAGAAGTGTATAAAAAATTCGTCTTTGAACGCGAGGCACTAACAGGTTTTTTATTAGTTGGAGAGCTGGAGAAAGCCGATCAGCTTTTGCAAGATGTGAAAGTGGGGCGTGATAAAAGTGTCGTCATGAAAGCTCTTCATGAGGAGCAGCCATCTCCTCTAGATTCATTAAAAATGGACGATCTCGTCTGCCAATGTCAAAGCGTTACAAAAGGGACGATTTTGAACACCATATCCGTCCATCAGCTGACAAGCTTAGAAGAGGTTCAAAAACAAACAGGGGCAGCAACCGGCTGCGGCGGCTGTCAAGAGCTCGTCCGTGCCTGCTGTCAGTTATCATCACATGAACAAATAGATGAGCCGGCCTCTTTTTGTTCATGTACAGAAGCTGATGAGCAGACCATTTTTTCGTTTATCAAAAAGCAACTGCTGCTGAATGTGGAGGAAATCAGAAGACATTTTCATTGGAAAACGGAGAACGGCTGCAGCAACTGCAGGTCTGCCATTCCATACTATCTCGAGCAATTCCAATCACCGATTGAAAAAATCAGCGGTGCTGATCAAGAAGACATGTTGCCTCAGCTATACGGAGGGCGTCTTGAACTGGATTTCCTGAAAATCATGACGTCTTTGTTAGAACAAAAACTGATTGATCAGGCAGAGCTGACAGAGCATAAACGAATACGGCTCATCGGCGTGTCAAAACAGGCGGCACAGATCGTCAAAAAACATTGGCCCATCATGGCGAAAGAAAAAAGAAGACTATCTCATGTCCTTACATGTGATTGTAGTCACGATCCAGCTGTCACAGCACTAGTAATGGAGTTTGAAAGACAAGTAGAAGACACACTTTTACCAGCCGTCACCTCTATTCATGTCGCCGGCTCTTCCTGCACGTGTAAACTATCTCTAATATATGACATTTGCATGAAGAAACAGCTGGGGGAATGGAACATTTATATAGGAGGTGACGTATGTCAGCCGAAGGCCGGCCAGCTTTTTTACACTTTGCCTCAATCAAGTGAGCTGATCCCTTTTTTAAAAGCGCTGCTTGAAGATTATAGAAAAAGTGCATACTTTCAAGAATCCATCGGCGATTGGCTTCTCCGTTATGGACTCATTTCTATTCGAGAAAAATTGCTTGATGAGGAAAGAAGAAAAGAGCTCTGTGAACAATTTGACCAAAGCAGACAAAAGGATGTGAAGGTATGAGTCAGTCTTTTTTACGATATGCCCAGCAAATATCAGAGCAGGAAGAACGAAAGCGAGTGCATCCATCCCAATGTCCATTTTGCAGTATGCAGTGCAAAATGCAGCTAGTAGAGCAGCATGTGGAAGGACGAACCAGATATCAAACGATTGGCGTACACAATCCAACTACGCACGGGAGACTTTGTATAAAAGGACAGCATGCACACCAGCACGCACTGCACAAAGAACGTTTGAATCACCCGCTCATCAAAAGAAACGGGCAATTTGTAAAAGCGTCATGGCAGGAGGCACTTAATGAAATCAAAACAAACATGGAATCCCTTCAGATGGCACACGGGCATGATGCCATCAGTGTGTACGGAAGCGCATCTATTACAAATGAGGAGGCGTACTTACTCGGAAAGTTTGCGAGAGTGGCGCTGAAAACGAAATACATCGATTACAACGGGAGACTTTGTATGTCGTCAGCAGCAACTGCGGCGAATCAAACATTCGGACTTGACCGGGGTCTTACGTTTCCTCTCAGTGACATCAAGCATACACGGGTATTGATATTGGTTGGAACGAATATAGCAGAATGTCAGCCAACCTTCATGCCGTACGTCGAAGAGGCGAAAAAAAACGGTGCATTTCTCATCGTCATCGATCCGCGCAAAACACCGACAGCCCAATTAGCCGATTTACATGTCAGCCTGAAACCAGGATCAGATGCTGCACTGGCAAACGGCATCTTGCACATTATGCTTCATGAACATTTAATAGATGAATCATTTATTCGTCATCGAACGTCAGGGTTCCAAAAATTAAAGGAGCACGTCTCGCGCATGTCCCTCTCAAACATTGCTGAGCAAACCGGTGTGATGATTGAAGTTCTGCAGAAAATAGCAAGGAAATTCGCACAAGAAAAGACAGGCATGATTTTCACAGCAAGAGGCATTGAGCAGCAAATAGACGGGACAGCATCTGTGCGAAATTTCCTGAATATTCTGCTTGTTACTGGGAAGATCGGCCGCGTTGGGTGCGGCTATGGCGCAATAACCGGGCAAGGAAATGGCCAGGGGGCAAGAGAGCATGGACAAAAAGCAGATCAGCTTCCAGGGTATCGAGATATCACAAATTCTGCTCACAGAAAAGAAATAGCTGACATATGGAACATTGATGAAAAAGAACTCCCTGGAAAAGGCGTGTCTGCTTTTGAGATGTTTGAAAAAATGCAGGAAGGAGAGATAAAAGCGCTCTTTTTAATGTGCTCTAACCCCGTTCAGTCAGGCCCGCACGCGCGCTTTATTCAACAAGCCATCAAGAAATTGTCCTTTTTTGTAGCTGTTGATTTATTTATGTCTGAGACAGCTGCGCTGGCAGATGTAATTTTACCTACTTCGTCATATTTAGAGGATGAAGGTACGGTGACAAATGTAGAGGGGCGCGTTACGCTTAGAGAAGCAACCTATCCACTTAAGCATCAAAGAAAACACGATTGGCAAATCATTTGTGATATAGCAGCTGTATTAGGCAAAAGCGGCTATTTCTCCTTTTCATCCGCAGAAGAGATTTTTGAAGAATTAAGAGCCGCAACGAAAGGCGCAAAAGCGGATTACTCAGGCATGACCTATGAAAGACTGAGGAAGGAGCAAGGCATATTATGGCCTTGTACGCATCTAGAAGACCCAGGAACCGAAAGATTATTTGAACATGCATTCTCACATTCTGACAGTTTAGCAAAGTTTGCCGTCGTCACACACGGAAAAAATGTGGCAAAGGAACCAGTCAGTCAAGAATATCCTCTTTATTTAACGACGGGCAGAGTGATGGCTCACTACCAAACGGGCGTTCAAACAAGAAAAAGTACCTCTCTTGTTGCCCGGCAGTTTGAATCTTATGCAGAGCTTCATCCTGACACAGCAAAAACGTATGGACTTCAGCACGGGGAGCTTGTGACCATCCAGTCAAAAAGAGGAAGTGTCATCATGAGATGCCGCATATCAGACACCATTCGAAAAGATACCGTGTTTGTTCCATTTCACTGGAGTAAACATCAATCCATTAATCAATTAATTAGTGAACAACTAGATCCGCACAGTAAAATGCCAGGCTTTAAATATTGTCCTGTACAGCTGTCAGCCTATGTGAATTAAAAAATATGTGAGAAATCATAACATGTATTTTCCATCTATGTTTAGATGATGGTACTTTCTAAAAAATGATCACATGAGGGGTGTTTTATCGTGAAAGAAAAACTCGTATTAGTGGGGAACGGTATGGCTGGCATTCGAAGCCTCGAAAACATTTTAAAAACAGACAGCGAACGATTCGACATGACGGTATTTGGAAGTGAACCGCATCCTAACTATAACCGGATTCTTTTATCGAAGGTGCTTCAAGGAGATACGAAGGTTGAAGATATTACACTAAACGATTGGAATTGGTATCAGGAGCATGATATTCAGTTGTTTACAAATGAGACCATTGTGAAGATCGATACAGATAACCAAACAGTCACCAGTGATCAAGGACGGACCGTGCATTATGACCGATTGATTTTAGCAACAGGGTCACTTCCGTTTATCCTGCCGATTCCAGGGAGTGATAAAAAAGGCGTGACGGCCTTTCGTACATTGCAAGACACAGAGGAAATGGTCAATGCCTCTAGCAGGTACAAAAAAGCAGCAGTCATTGGAGGCGGCCTACTTGGACTGGAAGCAGCACGCGGCCTACTCAACTTAGGCATGGAAGTGAATGTCATTCACCTCAGCTCTCATTTAATGGAACGCCAGCTAGACCCTATTGCAGGTCAGCTTCTACAAAAAGCATTAGAAGAACAGGGCATGAACTTCCTGTTAGGAAAACAGACAACTGAGATTTTAGGAGATACAAGAGTTGAAGGATTATCATTTTCAGATGGCACGACACTTGAGACAGACCTAGTCGTCATGGCTGTAGGAATTAAACCAAGTAAAATGCTTGCAGAGATAAGCGGCCTTGAAGTGAACCGAGGTATTATTGTCAATGATTTCATGGAAACGAGTGTCCCAGGCATTTATGCCGTCGGAGAATGTGTAGAACACAGAGGACAAACGTACGGGCTTGTCGCTCCTTTATACGATCAAGCGAATGTGCTTGCTGGGCATGTATGTGACATGAATCCTGTGCCATATGAAGGCTCTGTTCTGTCAACGCAACTGAAAGTATCGGGGGTTGACGTGTTTTCAGCTGGTGACTTTATAGAAAACGATGAGAAAAAAGCGATCAAAATCTTTGACGAACAAAAAGGCATCTATCAAAAACTAGTCTTCCAGCAAAACCGATTAGTTGGTGCCGTCATGTTTGGAGAAACAAGCGATGGACCTCGTCTATTCTCGTATATTAGAGAAGGGGTAGATATGTCGGATATGGAGAAGGTATCTGTCTTAACCTCGAATGATCCGGCGCAAGAAAGCACGATTGAAAGCATGGCAAATGACCATATCGTTTGCGGCTGTAATGGTGTCTCAAAGGGTCAGATTGTGGAAGCCATTCAAAAAGAAGGCTTAACAACGATTCAGGAAGTGAAGCAATGTACAAGTGCCTCACGATCATGTGGAGGCTGCAAGCCCGTTGTCGAAGAGATTCTTTGGCACACGTTGGGCGATGATGCGAATCGAACAGCCCAAAAAGAAACCATCTGCGCCT
Organism: Bacillus sp. LNXM65; assembly: GCF_002998575.1. NCBI lineage: Bacteria > Bacillati > Bacillota > Bacilli > Caryophanales > Bacillaceae > Bacillus > Bacillus sp. LNXM65. The sequence goes on from NZ_PVRB01000001.1 coordinate 45,027, forward strand.
GCACCACTCGTTCACGAGATGAAGTCATTCATGAAATCAAAGAGAAGGGCCTGCAGCATGTCAAAGAAGTGATGAACGTACTTGACTGGGAGACAGAGGAAGGCTGTTCAAAATGCCGACCTGCCCTGAATTATTATTTAGGCATGCTTCAACCTCTTGAGTACAAAGATGAAAAGAGCTCACGATTTGTGAATGAACGCATGCATGCCAATATTCAAAAAGATGGCACCTATTCGGTTGTTCCGCGGATGTACGGTGGCGTGACAAATGCAAATGACCTGAGAAAAATAGCTGATGTCGTCGACAAATATGAAATACCGCTTGTGAAAATGACTGGCGGCCAGCGTATTGACCTTCTAGGTGTCAAAAAAGAAGATTTACCTAAAGTATGGGCAGACCTGGATATGCCATCTGGTTATGCATACGGAAAATCTTTAAGAACGGTCAAAACTTGTGTTGGAGAACAATTTTGCCGGTTCGGCACACAGGACTCGATGGCTCTTGGCATTGCACTTGAAAAGAAATTCGAAGGTCTTGCGACACCGCATAAAGTCAAAATGGCTGTCTCTGCTTGCCCTAGAAACTGTGCAGAATCTGGCATTAAAGACCTTGGCATTGTGGGAATTGATGGAGGGTTTGAATTGTACGCCGGCGGAAATGGCGGCACACACTTGCGGGCTGGAGATTTATTGATGAAGGTCAGTACAGCAGAAGAAGTAGAGCAAGTGGCAGCTGCGTACCTTCAATATTACAGAGAAACGGCAAATTATCTAGAAAGAACCTCTGCTTGGGTTGAACGACTTGGATTAGATCATATTCAATCAGTACTCCTAGATGATGAGAAACGAGAAGCCTTAATCCAAAGAATGGACATCGCACTGTCAACGTATGAGGAGCCTTGGCAGGAGCTGCGCGAGAGTCAAAAAGACACGAAACAATTATTTCAAAAAGCGACGGCTTCTGTATAAATCAATTGAAGGGATGAGATCATATGACAGTTTCAGTTGTAAAAGTTCACATTGGCACCCTTTCAGATTTTCCGCTGCAGCTAGGGAAAACAGTCGCAGCCGGTACTCTTGAATTAGCTGTCTTTCAAACCTCTAATAAGCAGTTCAAAGCCATTGAAAACCGCTGCCCTCATAAAGGCGGTGTTCTGGCTGAAGGAATGGTAAGTGGAGACCATGTCTTCTGTCCAATGCATGATTGGAAGATTGATCTTTCGTCAGGGAACGTTCAAGCACCAGATCACGGATGCGTTAAAACGTATGAAACATTGGTCGAGGGGGACGATGTCTTTATTTTATTGCCCTCATAAATAGTTTAGATCCTTCCTTTCATGTATATGCTGTATGTAAATGCAGCAAGAAAGGAAGGAATTTCTGTGCCGTTTTTTAGTATTTTGATTGAACTATTTATCGGGTTTTCCGCCTTATTTTTTATTACAAAATTATTAGGGAAAACACAGTTTGCACAAATCACGCCGTTTGATTTTATTTCTGCACTGATTTTAGGCGAAATGGTCGGAAACGCCATTTTTGACCCAGAAGTCAAGATTCAGCACATTTTGTTTGCTGTTGCAGTGTGGGGCGTTCTCATCTATACAGTTGAATGGTTTTCACAACGCTTTAAAGGTATTCGAGCCTTTTTAGAAGGAAGACCTACGCTTGTCATTGATAAAGGGAACATTCACTACAATCGTTTGAAGAAAAATATGCTTGATCTCAATCAGCTGCAGACACTGATTCGCGCGAAAGGTCATTTTGCCTTGCATGAAATAGAATATGCCATTTTGGAAACAGACGGCTCTGTCAGTGTTCTTCCGAAAATGAAATACGCAACTGCCACAGCAGAAGATGTGAACGTGAAGGGAAAAGAAGTCAAATTGCCTAGAACATTTATTATTGATGGCGAAATTTTAAAAGATGACCTACAAGAAGCTGGCTTTGACGAAACATGGCTGAGTGAGCAATTAAAAAAGCAGCACATTTCTTCTCATCGAGACGTTCTATTTTGTGAATGGATTGAAAATGAAGGGATTTATGCGATAAAATATGAAAAATCTAAAAAACATCCACAACAAAATTAAGTGGGTGTTTTTTTTGTGTGTCATGAATAGGATCAAAAAGAATGTTTGATTGAAAATGTTCACAAAGAGGAGGAGATGTGCGATGAAGTATGGAAAGGTATGGCTTGTATTCGTTTTGTCTTTATTACTATTTGACTCAGCTTCACTTCAAGCAGCCGGACATCAGAATCAAACAAACCGCGTCCTTGTGGTCGATCATAAGGGAAATGGCACGTTTCGAACCGTTCAGTCTGCCATTGATGCGATTCCAGCGAACAATCAACAGCGCGTAACGATCTATATTAAAAATGGTGTGTATAAAGAAAAGATCCTGCTTCCGCAAAATAAACCGCACGTGTCCTTTATCGGCGAAAACCAGCACAAGACGATTCTGACGTATGATGATACAAATGCAAGTACTGGCAGCACAACAAATAGCTCCAGCACTATGATTCGTTCGAACGACTTTTACGCAGAAAATATCACCTTTCAAAATACAGCTGGCAGACATGCTGGTTAGGCGGTTGCGCTGTATGTGTCTGGCGACCGGGCTGCGTTCAAACAAATACGGGTCTTAGGGTATCAAGATACACTTTATGCAACAGGCTCAGGCCGGCAATATTATGAAAACTGCTATATCGAGGGCACGGTCGATTTTATTTTTGGATCAGCCACAGCTGTGTTTAAAAGAGCTGAAATAAAAAGTCTTGGAAATGGGTATATTACTGCAGCATCCACAACAGAAGCACAAAGGTATGGCTATGTATTCATCGATTCTAAGTTGAAAAAGGGGACGGCAGCTGCTCAATCGGTTTATTTAGGACGTCCGTGGAGGCCACATTCCGCTGTGACATTCCTCTATACAAAAATGGATAAACATATTAAGGCAGAGGGATGGCATAACTGGGATAACCGTGATAACGAAAGAACAGCAAGATATAAAGAATATGGATCGACTGGGACCGGAAGCAATGTAGCAAATCGCGTTAAATGGTCCAACATTTTAACGAAAAACGAAGCAAGTCAAATCACGGTGCAAGCTGTTCTTGGCGGAACCGATGGCTGGAATCCAGAAAAGAGGTAAAGGGCTTGTCAGTTTTCGTCAAAGAAAGCTGACTTTTCTGTTTAAAAAACCTTTGAGAACAAACGTTCTTTTGTGTATAATGAACATATTCTTCTAAAATTGGCTGCGATAAAAAAGGAGGGATTGCGTGAAGCGTTTTTCACAGCTCTTGTTTTTACAAATATGTATCCTGTCGATTTTATTTCTCCCTTTTTCAGCAAAAGATGATCAACTTACAGCTCGTGACGACTCACTGCCGTGGATGACAACTTTAGATGAATTCATACGAACAGCACCTGATTTAGAAGGCGCGATCTCCGGCATCAGCGTCCGCAATACTTCTGACTCCTCTCTTCTTTATGAACATCAAGCCGATATTCGTCTTACTCCTGCTTCTAATATGAAACTGCTCACATCAGCCATCGCCCTTGATATACTAGGAGAAACACACACATTCCTGACAGATATCTGGATGGATGGTTCTATTCAAAAGAAAACGTTACATGGCAACCTGTATCTACGCGGTACCGGGGATCCGACTTTATTAGAGGAGGATTTTGCAGCACTTGCCAAACAAGTGAAAAAGGCCGGAATACATACGATTCGCGGACAGCTTGCGGCAGATGACACTTGGTATGATGATACGCGATATTCTATTGATTTGCCTTGGAGTGATGAAGATCAATATTACGGTGCACAAATCTCTGCTCTCACAGCTTCACCGAATCAAGATTATGATGCAGGAACCGTGATTCTCGAAGTAAAACCAGGAAAGAAAGCAGGGCAAAAAGCGACCTATGACATCATCCCGAAGACTTCTGTCCCTCAAGTCATGAATCAAGTAAAAACCGTGCCAGAAGGCGGAAAAAAGAAGATTTCTTTTAAGCGCTCTCACGGCACAAACAAGATTACGTTGACTGGAACCATTCCGGTTAAAGCGAGTTCATCTAGACAATGGGTAGCGTTATGGGAGCCAACCACTTATGCGTTAGATTTAATGAAACGAGCGTTAAAGGCGGAAGGGATTCAAGTAAAAGGACCGCTTAAAACAAAACAAGTTCCTAAAAAAGCCAAGAAAATTGCCACCCATTCATCGATGCCTTTATCAGATCTGCTTGTTCCCATGATGAAACTCAGCAACAATACCCATGCAGAAATGTTGCTAAAGGAACTTGGAAAACAAGTGAAAAGCAAAGGGAGCTTTGAGGATGGACTGGATGTCATGAATGAAAGGCTTCCTGCTTTTGGCATCAATCCTTCGCATGCAGTGCTGCGAGATGGGTCGGGCATATCACCTATTAACCTTGTTTCTGCCAACCAGTTCACGTTATTTTTGACAAACATTCAAAAGGAAAAATGGTTTAAGACCTATGAACATGCGCTTCCGTTAGCAGGGGCAAGTGAACGAATGGTCGGAGGGACGTTAAGGAACAGATTCAAAGAACCAGCTACACTAGAAAAAGTACGTGCAAAAACAGGTTCATTAACAACGGTTAGCACACTTTCTGGATATATTGACACGAAGAGCGGAAAGACGGTCGCCTTTTCCATTTTATTAAATCATCTTGTTGATGACGAAAAAGGGAAAGAGATAGAAGACCATATTGTCAGCATTTTAGCTGAGAATCTTTAGATAGAGAAGGAGTACCATCATGACGTTAGATAACAATCAATCTTTAGTAAAAACCATGTCCATTTTTCTCGTCCCGCTTTTGCTTAGCAATATTTTGCAATCAATCGGACAGCTTGTATCCATCGTTCTTGTCGGTAGATGGATTGGAGAGGATGCAGTAGCTGCTATTTCTGCATTCTTTCCGCTTTTCTTTTTACTCGTTTCTTTTTCCATTGGAATTGGATCGGGAAGTTCCATCCTTATTGGACAAGCGTATGGCGCGAAAAATGAAAAAAGATTAAAAGAAATTATTGGCACAACGCTTTCATTCACCTTTTTAATCGGACTTTCTTTAGCGATCATTGGAGGTTTATTTGCAACAGACATCCTAAATCTCATGGGAACACCTGCAAATATTGTGGAGGAAAGTGCGGCATATGCCAGAATTCTATTCATCTCAATGCCGATCTTATTTCTTTATTTTGTTTACACGACCTTCCTGCGAGGAACTGGGGATTCAAAAACGCCTTTTTATTTCTTAATGATTAGTACGGCAACGAATATTTTGACGCTGCCCATTTTATTATTTGGCTGGATGGGACTGCCGGCATTTGGTTTATACGGCGCTGCATATGCTTCTGTGATTTCAACCATTGTGACGTTTATTATTCTACATATCTACTTATATAAGACAAAGCACCCGCTTCGCATTGATGCATCAGTGAGAAAGCATTTATTGATGAAAGGGGATCTACTAAAAACATTATTAAAGCTCAGCATTCCATCGAGCATTAATATGATCCTTATTTCTTTATCAGAAATTGCTGTTATTTCTTTTGTCAACGATTATGGATCACAGGCCACAGCTGCCTATGGTGTTGTCAATCAAGTCGTGAGCTATGTGCAGATGCCGGCAGTGAGTCTTGGCATTGCAGTCTCTATCTTTGCAGCACAATTCATCGGTGCAGGGAATATCAACCGCTTGAAAGATGTGATAAAAATCGGGTTAGGGCTCAATTTTGCCATAGGCGGATTCATTATTATCATCGTTTATCTCTTTGCACCACAGATTTTATCTATCTTTTTAACAGATTCTAAGACGATTGACATTGCCTATAGCTTGGTCGTCATTACATTATGGAGCTATCTTATTTTTGGAACGGCCCAAATTGTTGCAGCCACGATGAGAGCAAGTGGAACAGTTTTATGGCCAACAATCTTTAGTATTTGCTCCATTTGGCTTGTAGAAGTACCAGTCGCTTATGTGCTATCGCACTACACATCCCTTGGCATCAAGGGCATATGGATTGGCTATCCTGCGGCTTTCTTTGTGAACTTACTCCTTCAATACGGCTACTATCAGCTCGTATGGAAGAAAAAACAAATTGTAGCGCTTGTTCAGTCATAATGTGAAAGTGTGAAGCAGCATATACATACGAAGATCTATCACTTTTCAGGAGGTCTGATCTTCTATGTTTTTGAATCAAAGAAGTGAACTGAGCTCGCACAATATCGGTGATTTTTCTTATGCCGGACCAGATTTCCAAGTGCTGACATGGGGGGAAGGTGCGACACTAAACATTGGGAAGTTTTGTTCCATCGCAAACGAAGTGAAAATTTTCCTTGGCGGTGAACACCGGACAGATTGGGTCACAACGTATCCGTTTAATCAAATTTTCAAAGAAGCTGCCCACATCAAAGGACATCCCAAATCAAAAGGAGATGTGCAGATAGGACACGACGTATGGATTGGATATGGCGCGACGATTATGTCAGGAGTATGTATAGGGAACGGAGCAGTGATCGGAGCAAATAGTGTCATCACAAAAGATGTGCCGCCATATGCAATTGCTGCAGGAAATCCGCAGCAGTTCATGAAATATCGGTTTTCATCGGAAATAATTGAACAACTTCAATTATTAGAATGGTGGAATTTAGAGTTTGCAATCATCCAATCTATTTTTCACCTCTTACAGTCTCATGATATTGAACATTGTATAAATGTAATAGAAGACATAAAAAAGAAAGGCTGAAAAAGCCTTTCTTTTTTCGTTTAGCTGAGCCGTATAATGGTCAAGGCAGCACCTGCAGCAGCACCCCCGCCAACTAAAACAGCTGTGGCAACAGCCCCAAAAAACTGCAGTGAAATGATGCTTCCAGCTGTTAAATTAACGATTACAGTATTATGGATAAACGAAGTAGAGATAACAGGTGATTGAACAGAACCAGGCACAGTGGTTGCTCCATTTAAAAGCAAACATGTATTAATTAAAAGAGCTGCAGTGGTGTTGACTTGATACGTAATATAATATTTATCAGTTTGCAGAACGGTAAAAACAGTACTTGTGCCGTTTGCTGTAAAACCAGTAATGTTTTGAAAGTTTGGCAAAGGAATATTCGTTCCTCCGGCTACAGTAACAATGGTAGGGCCAGAACTATTAGCAGCATAAAGTGCTGTATCCGTAAAACCACCTGTTCCAGTAGCACCGGTGATTCCCGTTTCGCCAGTAGGTCCAGCAGCACCTGTGCTACCTGTTGAACCTGTAGCACAGGTGCTGCCAAAAGCGTATAATCCGGTGACGTATCTGGCGTACCTAAAGGTGGAGCAGAGTCCACAATATACGTACCACCTTCATAAGTGACCACTTGACCCACTGAATATGTTGATGCTATTGCAGGATCATATGCTTTAGCACCACTTAATTCTATCCCTGTAGGGCCAGTCGGACCAGTTTCCACAGAAGCTGCCAAAAGTGTATAGTCGGGGGAGAGCCCAGGTATTCCTGATGGAGCATCTACATTGGCTATATAAATACTGCCATTAAACGTGACAACTTGACCCGCCTCGTAATCTTGTGATTGTGAGGGGTTAAAAGGGAGGGTGCCGGTTAATCCGCCAGCAGGTCCAGTTGGTCCGGTTGGCCCAGCGGGACCTGCTGGGCCTCTTCGTCCAACCCTTTGAATTGTTTTTGATTGTTTTTCTCCTTTTTCACAGGGGGATTCCCTCGAGACCTGTTTTGTTTTGAATGTTCTTGATTGATAAATGGACAGTCTCTTCTTTGAGGACGGTCAAGACGTAATCTTTTGTAATGAGGCTGCTCATGATATTTACCGCAAAAGGGACATTTGTGATCGAATTGATTGTACAAATTGCCCATCTCCTAAAATTGATATTTCATTCTATGTGCAAATTTTTAAATTTGAAGTAAAACCTAGAAACTCATCATTTCGAAAATCATCGAATCAAATCATTTAAATGTTTCATGATTTTATGTTATGGTGTTGAAAGTATATAACTAGTATGATTTTTGACAGAAATGGGGACATCATTTATGAGTCAATCAGTTTTACAGCGCACAGCTTATTCCGTTTTAAATTTATCCTCTGTGACAGAAGGAGGCACCATTAAGGAGTCTTTTGAACATAGTATGGATTTAGCAAAAAAGGCGGAGAAGTGGGGTTATCATAGATACTGGCTAGCAGAACACCATAATATGGAAGGTGTTGCGAGCTCTGCAACGTCCGTTTTAATTGGATATATTGCTGGGGGAACCGAAAAAATTCGAGTAGGATCTGGCGGGATTATGCTGCCAAACCACTCTTCACTTGTCATTGCTGAACAATTTGGGACACTTGAGACATTATATCCGGGGAGAATTGATTTAGGTCTTGGAAGAGCACCAGGGACAGATCAGTTAACGGCAAGAGCTCTCAGACGTAACCTTCATAACGGAGAAGATTTCCCTGAGCAGCTAGAAGAACTTCGGCAATATTTTAAACCAACCGGACAGGTCAAAAAACATGTAAGAGCCGTTCCGGGAGAGGGTCTAGACATTCCGATTTGGCTGCTTGGTTCAAGCGGTTTTAGCGCAAGACTTGCAGGAGAGCTTGGATTGCCATTTGCCTTTGCGGCACATTTTTCACCTAAAAATACAATTCCTGCTTTAGAGTTGTATAGACAGTCATTTAGACCTTCTGATGTGTTAAAAGAGCCTTATGCCATGGTGGGTGTGACAGTTTTTGCTGCAGATCAAACAGAGCGAGCTGAATATTTGGCGACCTCTCATTATCAGCGGTTTTTGAGTCTCATTCGAAATACTCCAGGAAAACTCAAAGCGCCTGTTGACAGTATGGACGGCCTTTGGAGTCCGTATGAAAAAGCGATGGTGGATGAACAATTAAGTTCGACAATGATCGGGGATAAAGAAAAGGTGAAAAAAGAATTGGAAGCCTTTATTGAAGCCACTCAAGCAGACGAAGTGATGATTAATTCGGATATGTTTGACCATCAAGAAAGAATGCGCTCGTATGAAATCATCGGAGAGATCTTCCAAGAGGCACAAGAAAAATAAACATGAAAAAAGAACTGCACAAAGCAGTTCTTTTTTATTTATGCTTTTGTAAAAATACGAAATGGTTGTCCAATTGGCAGCACAGTACGGCCAAAATGAGTATTGAGCACAACTGCTGCTGAACCATAAAACGAAAGCAGGGAAATGATCAATTCTGCGATACCTGCAATGGTATGAGTCACATCGTACATCACACCAAACGAGCTAAGGGAAAGACCAAGGAATAAGAAATCAATAAAGACGAAAATCAAAAATAATACTTTATGTGTTTCCATTGCACCAATCGTCATAAACAAGCTGAAAATCAAATAACCGATAAACGCAAAACCTAGTTGTTTTGGATCTGCTGCTCCCGCAAGCGTTTTCCCAAAAACGCCGGCTTGAATGAGCCAAGTCGTTCCAACGCCCATCCAAAAAAGACCGAATGCGCCAAAGGCAGTGGCTCCAAAAATATTATGATGCTTTGAATCTTGTATGGACGCGATTAGCTGCGCGATGCCTCCAAGGAAGATAGCCCAAGGTAAAATAAGGGAATTGCCATCTGTAATTCCTAGTTTTTGTGAGGACGCAACGAGCGTCACCATTGCTAAACCAAACAAACCAAGTGGTGTTGGGTCTGCAATTGATAATCGAATAGCTTGAACATTCTGTTTTTCCATAATGACCTCCTACAATTTGCACTTACAAAAGATACTCGAATTAGACCGAAACGTCAAGCTCTTTTTTAGTAGACACTTGCAACGTCTTCCAAATAAATCTATATTTAATACATATCAAATGTGATAGAAAAAGAGGGATAAAATGAGTAAAGGCTTAGCTGGAAAAACGATTGCCATTTGTGGAACGAGAAAAACAGAAGAAATGCGTACACTTGTCGAAAAGCAAGGGGGACAAGCCGTTATTCGTTCTCTTCAAGGAACTGTATTTTTAGCCAAAGAGGAGTTAAAGCCAGGCATTGAAACCTTTGTGAAGCAAGGTGCGGATTGGGTGATTTTCACAACAGGCATCGGGACAGACACATTGATTGAGAGTGCAGAAGAGCTTCATCTGGGGGAAGCATTTATGCACATTCTATCAAATGCGCATATTGCTTCAAGAGGGTATAAAACCTTTGCAGCACTCAAAAAACGCGGAATTCAGCCAGACGTATCTGATGAAGATGGAACGGTTCGTGACATGATCTCAAAGCTTGAAGACAAGGAGTTTCATGGCAAACGCGTCATGGTGCAGCTTCACGGGGAAAACGCTCCGGCTCTCATCCAGTTTTTACATGACAAAGGGGCTGATGTTTTGCCACTTTTACCTTATCAGCACACACCTCCTGAACCAGAGGCCGCAGAAACATTGCTTCAAGAAATGAAAGATGATAAAGTCCATGCCGTCTGTTTTACAACCGCTGTTCAGGTTCACGCCTTTTTCACACTAGCGGCAAAATGGGGTAGAAAACAAGAACTCCAAGAGCTATTCGAGCAGCACGTACTGGCAGTGGCCGTCGGAAAAGTCACAGCTGAAGCTTTAAAAGAAGAGGGAATAGACAGAATTCTAGCTCCGTCACTTGAGAGAATGGGTGCAATGATTATGGAATTATCCCAATATATGGAAAAACAATCATCACATTCATAGAAAAAACGCCTTTCACCCGATCAGTGGAAGGCGTTTTTCATTAGATTGTCCGTTTTCGGTTCGTACGAATTTTTTTGAGGACGAAATAGAGAACGATCAGGACGATCGCAATGGCCATAATAGGGGTTGTATAAGCGTGAGCAACACTTTGAATGTGATCCCACTTTGTCCCAAGCTGCATACCGAGATAGATAAATAAGATCGACCAAGGGATGGCAGCTAATCCTGTCAAGAGGACAAATTTCAAAAAAGGCATTTTGGCAATACCTGCTGGAATGGAGATGGCGTGGCGGACAACAGGAATAAAGCGCGCTGTAAACACCACACCGGTTCCATATCGGTCAAACCAGCGCTCTGCAGTTGCGATATGGTGTTCATGGATGAATAAGTATTTTCCGTACTTTGTTAAAAAAGGTCTTCCGCCATAAAGACCGATCCAGTATATAAAACACTGTGCGAGCGTACCTCCGATGACGCCAGCGATAACAGCTCCAACAAAACCGATTGTTCCTGTTGACACCATATATCCGCCATAAGCAAGAACAATTTCGCTCGGAATGATTTCAATCATCAGACCTAGTGCTACACCTACATAACCAAGGCTTGTCAGCCAGGTTAAAATTTCATTGAACAAGGTTCCCATTCATTTCACTCTGCCTTTAAATACGAATTTTCTTCAAGCATCCTTATAAAAGCCTATGCTTGTTTTGCTTTTCTCATGAGTATGCTTTCCGCTTACCTCCCACGGCTAAACCGAAAGACGCCTCATGAATGCCTGGCTTTTCCACCAAGTCTGTGACGATAAACTCTCGTCTAGCAAACTTTATCATACCATATTTGCTTGTACCTAGACGATCTACTTGCTGAACACTTGTTATGTGAAGAACTATCATGATGTCAGTGGTCAAATCAGTAAAGAAAATATGAACAGGCTGCATCCGTTTTTTTCAACAGATCATGATATAATTTGTTAGATGAAACGAACGGGTGGTGCACAAACATGTATTTAACAATCGCAGAAACAGCTGAATACTTAGAAGTAGCTGAAGCGTATATTGAGAAATTAATCCAGCAAAAAAAGATCCGCTATGTATTTGACGGCGAATCCTATCTGATTTATCAAGGACAGTTTCAAACGCATATGAAGCAGCTTGAACAATACAAAGAGCTCGTCCAAGAGATTTTAAATGAACCGATTCCTGAAGATCCAGATGTAAAGGACGAAGATTAGAAAACATTGTTCTTTTCACATGATTCAATGATGACAAATATAAAAGATCATACATATGCAATAAAAGGAAGTGAATGGAGTGGAAAAAGCCGCTTTATGTGAAGCCTGTCAAAAAAACGCAATGAATGTAGTAGAGAATTCTGATGAGCCGAAACAGCCTTATCAATTATGTCATCCGTGTCACAAGAGACTACTCAACTATTCATTACGACCTATTGAATGGTATAACTTAGCCGTTCTCCATTCTCCTAAACAATTTTTACTGCACGATGACTTTTATGGAGAGGACGGACAGGCTTTCCAATTAGAGGATGATGTCATCGTCACCAAAGAAGATAAAGCACCCACATTACAAGACGTTCGGCAAGATTTGGCGTCTTTATTAGACTTTTCAATCACTAGGTGGTTTCTTGAGGGTGATGTCATCGATGCTCTGAAACAGCACGATGAGAAAAAGATCTTAGACTCTGTTCAAAGTCGGTTTGATGAAACTCGGCATGTCGAAGTGAAATCACGAATGATAGAAATCGCGGCTGATGTTTTAGGTACATCTGCCGCTGGGTGGGTTAGGGAACTTTTGGATCAGGCTGACGAAGAATTTCTTTATCCACTTTCCTGGGCAGCAGCCAGCAGCCTGCCAGAAGATGAGGGTTTACAACATGTGATAGAGAAATTGAAATCGATCAGTGAAAAAGAATTGCCGACAGCTGCTTTTATCTGCCTGTACCGTTTCCGTTCTTACAAAATCATGGATTGGATGGAGTCTGCCTGTACCCAATTTCACGATCATTGGGGAAGGCTGGCAGCCGTAAGCTGTCCAACCTGGGATAGAATGAAAACATGGCTCGACAAAGGAAGACCTTTCAGCTTAATTGCACTGGATACAATGGCAAACTGCGCTAAAGGGAATAGACCAGTCCTTGTGGAACAATGTTCACCTAAAATCCTTAGAACAGATAAAAATGAAGTAGAGAACACTTTAAATGACTATCTTCAAAAAGATCGCGTGCCACGAGTCAAAATGAAAGTGTCTAAAATAATGAATAACAAAGAAGACATTTTCGAATAATTTTTCACTCATTTATTGACTGACACCGGTTTGAACAATTTTCATATGGCATTTAATTTGTACATCCGCATCAGGATAGATTTCCTGCCATTTTTCTGGTGTCATTGCTTTGTCTTTTGATCGATACCTCAAACCCAGCCCAAGCGGATCTATGTTTTGCTTTTTAAAGGACTGAACAAGGTCTTGTCCTTGCTGAGCGACACGTTTTTCAACTTTTCTTTCAACATGGTCCAATATAGAAGGTTTATCAATTTTTTTGGACTTCATAAATTCTTTTAATTCACCTTTCAGCTTGATATCAATCGTGATATGAGGCTTTTTTGTTAGGTTTTTCGTTGGTTTGATCTGGTAAGACACATGTGATTTGATATTTTCAATGACGACATGGGTCTTTGCTTGATCATCCAATTGAAACTCGTAGATGCCATTTTTATGATTTTCAATCATCGCTTTAAATGTGAACGTTTCTTCTCCAGGGATATGACCCACCATTTTTTCTTGATCAAACAGAGCGACTCCTGTGACCTTGATGGCATTGCTTGTTTTTTTGATGTAAGGGAGGTAAGCATCGACCCCTTTTGCCAGCATCTGATTCATAAAAATATGCTGATTGGTCACAGGTTCATTGCCATTTCGCATATTTTGGGTTAACAGATCAGAGAGATACACGCCAATATTCAAGTTCGTTTGATTCATTTTTGTGTATAATAACTCTTCAACTTCTCCGCCTACAATCGCAAACACTTGGCGTGAACCAATGATAGGATCACGATAAATGTAATTCATTAAATCGATCATGCCGACTTCTTTTGCTAATTTTTCACTGATTAAAATAACGAGCACCTGGCCCATGACCACTGGAAAAGGTGATTTTTCTGACACGAGAAACTGAATATTACTAATGGTGTTTGACCTCGCACTTAATATTTGATAACTTCCTTGCTCTTCACTTTTAAAGACAGGGAAGACGAAGAAGCCCTTCATTTCGCCATCTTCTACTAAATCAAATCCTGCCGCCTGAGAGATATTTAATTCATCTAAAAGGCGAGGCTGTGCACAGCTAGTTAACAAAAGACTAAACAACATGAGACCCATGAGTATATAACGTTTCATGCTCGTTTTTTCACCCACCTTTTTTTCAGCATCAGCCCAATGACCATACAGACAATCAATCCATATATAAGAATGTATCCGCTATATTCCACCCATTGATTAAAGGCTTCAAAAGAGGTTGCCCCGGCAAAAAACGAAAACATGACCAAAATGAGGATGCTGAGACAGATTAAAGTGACGCGCTGACTCGTATGAAATACTTGTTTCGCCATTCGGCTCGCTGCCCATAATGGAATGGCGATATTTGGAATGATCAGAAGCAGCCAGAGGGACACTTCAATAAATTCAAAGCGCTGGATAAAGGGAAGTTTCACAATACTTGTTAACGTTAATGTCGGCCATTTTGTTAATTTGAGCTGAGCACTAGAGTAATACGCAATGGAGACGAGAAAGACAAGTAAATTTAAGCATGTCGTGAATAATGCCCCCATGTGGGCAAATTTTTGTGACGTCTGTGCTTGTTTAATAAAGGGATAATAGACAAGCAGCGTGCCAAAACCAAACATGGATAAGGAGGCATCTTTGACGCCCATTACCAGCTGCGAAAATGTATGATCAAACATCGGAAACATGAAGCGAATGTGACTATATTTCATGACATAAAAGCAAATAAACGTCATCCAATACGTCAGTACAATGCTAAAAAATGCCCATCCAGCAATGGTTCTAAAGCCGCCGGTATGAATGTAATACACAAGCAGCAGCAGTACAGACGCAAACAATAGACCAGGAATTTCTTTAAACAGCCATACATGGATCACATCCATATAGTGGACGAGAACGGTCAACGACAAAGAAGCAAAATATAAGATATAGAGTATGTTGAATAATTGCCCAATCCATTTGCCAAATACGTATTGCGTGATATCACCAAATTCATCCGAAGGGGCCTTTCTAAACATCAAGTACATCAGAAAGATCATCACATTGACGCTGATGCCAGAAATAAGAATGGCGATCCATCCATCATTATTCATAGAACGAACAAGGTTTGTTTGAAAGTTTAAAATGCCGACACCTACTTGATTGGCATTGATGAGAAAAAACACAAAAAAAGGGGAAACTTGAAATTTTTCTTTCACAGAAGAAGAACTCATGCTTTCACTTCCTTATTCATAAAAATCATTTTTCCCCTTACGGCCTTGCTTAGGCTTTTGCCGGTGAATCGTTTCATTTTGCGGGCGTAAATTTTCCGGTCTTTTATTCAAAAAGCGGAGCTGAGGACGAATCAAGCTACCCTTTAAATCCGTCAGACGCAGCGGAAAAATAGGCTCTAGATACGGCCTTCCAATAGACGTTAATTTCATTAAATGGGTGAGTAGGAAAGATCCCATCACGGCAATGCCTAATGCACCCCAAATCTGTGCTGCAAATAGAAATGGAAATCTCAGCAGCCGAATGGCACTGCCCATTTTGTAAATAGGGGTGACAAATGAGGCAAGAGCAGAAAGGGCGACAATAATGAGTAAAATATTACTTGTTAAGCCTGCTGCCACAGCAGCCTGTCCAATGACAATCCCGCCAACAATCCCGAGCGTCTGCCCGACTTTAGCTGGGAGCCTCGAACCTGCTTCTCTTAGTAATTCAATCGAAATCTCTAAAAATAGGGCCTCAATAATCGGAGGAAATGGAACAAGATAGCGCGAGGACACAATGGTTTCTAATAAATCCTTTGGGATCAGCTCATAATGAAAGGTTAAAACGGCTACATATAAAGGTGTCGCAAAAATGGAGAATATCACTGCAAATATGCGTAACAGCCGAAAGCAAGAAGCCGCCATCCACGACATATTGTAGTCTTCCATTGTGGAAAAATACTCAAGTAAAATAGTCGGGGCAAGCAAGACATGAGGCGATCCATCGACTAAGATGGCAATTTTCCCTTCTGTTAAACCTGACGACACGCGGTCGGGTCTTTCTGTATTTAAAAACAATGGAAAGATCGTATTGGATACATCATAAAGCATTTGAGCGAGGTAATTCGCATCTAAAATCTGATCATAATCAACGTCCTCAATGCGCTGGAGAACGGTTTCGATGTTTTGCGGGTTGGCGATTTCTTCAATATATAACACCGCTACTTTTGTTTGAGATAGCGTGCCAACTGTCTTTTCTGCCACTTTCAGGTTCGGCGTCGGCAGCCGCCGCCTGACCAAATTTAAATTGGTATCCAAAACCTCCACAAATGCTTCCTGGGCACTGATAATGCCAAATTCAATCTCGGGGGGCCCAACTTGTCTGCCTTTCTTTTCTTCAATCGGTATCAGAAGTGCTTTGCCCCAGTCCGTTTCGAGCCGAATGGCCATATTGCCCAGATGAAGGGCTTCTTCCACTTTTTGAAGATCGGTCGTGATGACAGACTGTTCAATGGGGATTCGTTCTTTCAGCTCCTCAAGAGTGGGGGTGAGGTGCAACTCTTTCATGCAGGGCAAAATTTGTTCATGGAGTAGATGACCATTAATTAAAGAACGAAAAAAAGAGATTCGATAAAGAAAACCTTCACTTCGTGACAATTCGTTTGTAAAATCAGAGGAACGTGACAATGCCTCAAATACTGAATTTGGGTCCTTTTGATGTTGTTTGTTTTTCTTCAGCACTTGAATCATCTCCTTCCGCGATTTGCCTCTATTATCCAACTAATTGTCTGAAGATATGCATGAAAAAAAGCGTTCAGCTTGATGAGCTAGACGCTTTTTTTCCATATTGAACGGCTTCTAATAAAAAATCTGCGAGATGGACGGCACGCATGCTGGGCGATTGTCCTGAACGTTTGATACCCGCTGCCATTTGCAAATGACAGCCTGGATTGGACGTGACAATGGCAGCCGCCGCTGTTTGACTAGCTTCTGTCATTTTATGATCTAAAATTTGCATCGACATCTTTGGTTGCAAAATATTATAAATTCCGGCGGATCCGCAGCAGCGGTCGGCATCCTTCATTTCTTTAAATGATACCCCGTGAATCGCCTTCATCAGCACCCTTGGCGCTTGCTCTACACCCATTCCATTTCGTAAGTGACAAGAGTCTTGATAGGTGATGATCTGCTCTGGCAAGGCAAGCGATGTACGCCGGTGAAACTTAAGCTCCACGAGAATATCTGATATATCCGTGATTTTATTTGAGAAGGCTTCACCTCGCTTTTGAAAAGCCGGATCATCCTTTAGCAAATGATCATAATCACTTAAAAAGGCACCACATCCGCCCGCATTCATGACAATGGCATCTGCCTCAATCTCCTCAAATGCTTCAATATTCCGCCTTGCTAACTGTTTCGCTTGCTCCTTTTCTCCGCTATGGCCATGAAGTGCACCGCAGCAAGTCTGAACAGGAGGGACGACAACGTCACAGCTGGCCAGCTGCAAAAGCTGGATGGTCGCTTCGTTTGTGCTGGAAAAAACGGTGTCCATTAAACAGCCAGTAAAAAAGGCCACACGCTTTCTTGCCGTGCCAATGGCTTTGTATTCTAACGCACGGCTTTTTTGTTGACGCGGCACCTTTGGAAGGGCCTGCTCCATCAGCTGTAAATGCGGCGGAAGCACCTTTAGCATGCCAGACTTGCGGGCGGCCGTTTGCAGACCAGAGGTTTGATAAAATCGCAGAAGTCCAGCCGCTTGACGCATTCGGCTTTGTGAAGGAAAGAGTCCTTTAAACACAACACGTCTCACAAATTTGACAGGAAGAGATTGTTTTTTGTGCTGCTGAAGGATGTCTCTCGCATCCTCAAGTAAACGTCCATATTTGACGCCGGAAGGGCAGACCGGTTCACATGCACGGCATCCAAGACAAAGGTTCAGTGAATGTTCGACATCTTCATCCGGCTCAATCACGCCGTCTCTCACCGCCTTCATTAAAGCAATCCGGCCGCGGGGAGAGTGAGTTTCTTGTTGACCGGATTCAATATAAGTAGGGCAGGAAGGGAGGCAGAAGCCGCAGCGCATGCAGTTGAGCAGCTCCTTTTCATCCATTTGCTGCTGAAAGTTTTGCTGAATCTCTGATTGTTTAGGGGAATTCATGAGACCACCACCCGCTTTCTTGCTGCTTTTCCAAACACCTTATCAGGATTCATAATATTTGCTGGATCTAGCGCTTGTTTGATTGCTTTCATTGCAGCGATTCCTTCTTTTTTGACCTTTAGCTCTAAATAGGGGGCTTTCATCAGACCCACGCCATGTTCACCCGTAATAGTGCCGCCAAGGGAGACTGCTTTTTCAAAAATGGCCTGAAAGGCTTCTTCGACCCGCTTCATTTCTTCTTCATTTCTTGCATCAGTTGCACAAGTAGGGTGCAGATTTCCGTCACCTGCATGGCCAAATGTACAGATTTTCACGTCGTACTCTCTCGCAATGTCTTCGATCGCCCGCACCATGTTCGCAATTTCAGACCGGGGGACTGTGGCATCTTCTAAAATGGTCGTAGGGCTTAAACGGGCGAGGGCAGATAAAGCGGCTCGTCTCGCTGTTAAAAGGGCACTTGCCTCTTCTTCAGAATGTGCGATATTCACTCCTTTTGCACCGTGCTGCTGACAGACCTTTGCGATGTTCTCTATATCACGGGAAACGGCCTCAGGGTTGCCGTCCTGTTCGATTAATAGCACCGCTTGAACGTCAGTCGGCAGGCCGATTTTGGCAAAGTCTTCGACGACTTTCAGTGTCGGCTGATCCATAAATTCTAATGTGGCGGGGATAATACGCTCTGCAATAATCGCCGAAACTGAAGCGGCTGCTTCCTCTAGGCTTTCATATAAGCAAAGCATCGTTTGTTTGGTTTCTGGAAGCGGCAAAAGCTTCAGCGTGGCTTCTGTGACAATTCCGAGCGTTCCTTCTGATCCAACAAATAAACGGGTCAGATCATATCCGGCCACGTCCTTTGCGAGCTTGCCGCCCGTTTTGATGATGTCACCGTTTGGCAGAACCACTTCAAGTCCAAGTACATAATCTCTCGTCACGCCATATTTTAACCCCCGGAGACCACCTGAATTTTCATTAATATTGCCGCCTAACGTGGAGATTTTCATCGAGCTTGGATCTGGTGGGTAGAAGAGACCTCTTGCCTCTACTTGGCGAATAAGTTCCTGTGTGATCAAACCAGGCTGGACCGTTGCGGTGAGGTTTTCTTCGTCTATTTCGATTAATTGGTTCATTCTTGTAAACAACATCACAAGTCCGCCTTGTGTAGGACAGGTTCCTGCACAAAGGTTCGTTCCTGATCCTCTTGGCACGATCGGCACCTTATATGAAGCGCAGAGCCGGACAATTTGCTGGATGTCCTCAGCCGCGCGCGGGCTTACGATGACATCTGGCATATGCTGAAAATTAGGTGTTGCATCATAAGAGTAGGCAAGCCGATCGGCTTTACTGTCTTGTACATAGGGCGCCCCGACAATCTTTTTTAATTGACTTAAAAATTCAGAATTTAACATGCGCATTCACTCCTACTGATTAGACATACCGTTTCTTTCAGTATAAAAAAAGAATCGTCTCATGCCTATGGACGATTCTACAAAATATTGGGCTGTTCGCCTCGTTTATTTGGATGATGATCTAATAGCATCAAGGCTAAATAAAAGAGCATCGCATCTTGCATGCGTTTTGGATCAAGTGTCGTTAAATCTTGGATACGTTTTAGTCTGTAATGCAGTGTATTGATATGTACGTGCATCGCTTCCGCGGTATACTTCAATGAGTAATCTGATGTTATGAGTACACGCAATGTTTTCACTAGTTCAGGGTAGGGGAGAAGTGGGGCGATCGTTCGATCAAGGAACACTTCTTTTGTTTCCTGACTCACTTCTTCTATAAAAAGTTCAAGTGTTAAATCCTCATCAAACACAATCGGTGTATCCACATTCGCCAATTTTAAGGCACGAAAGGCTTGATGAAAGGATTGCTTCATCATATGTCCAGCTGCTGGTTTTCCCGCACCTATCAAAACCTTTGACGTGGAACGTGAGGTGAGGGAAGCATGGATGTGAAAAAGACGCTGCTGCAAGGTATCACGATCATTTGCCGAGGTTTGCAGCATGAGCAAAAAGCGGGCATGTCCCCAGCGAACGATCATTTCCTGACTTGTGAGATGCAGCATTTCCTTTACTTTTTTGTATTGATCCTGCTTCATAAACGATTCATCGTGACAATCAATGAGGACGACGATACGCTGCTTGTTGACATCAAGCTGAAGCCGCGCTGCTTTTTCAGTGAGATTGATTGCTGTCTCTGGCAGATGAAGCCAGTCGAACACAAACGCTTCAAGCTGCCGTTCATCGGTTTCCGTTTCTAGAAAAAATTCATGCTCTTGAATAAGCAGTTCGGTCATTTTTCGTAATATTTCGCCAAATGGAGAGACATGGACGGGATTTCCTGTCATCCCAATCACCCCAATGACCTCTTGCTTAAAATAAATAGGCAGATTGATGCCGGCTTTGACCCCTTTCATTTGCTGCTCATCATCCTTTGTGAGGGTTCGTTTTTGTCCTTCAAAGGATGTCAGATACGCCCCTTCATGAAATTGACCAATGCGCGCTGGATCTGTTGCCGCAATGATGGTGCCGTTTGTTTGTGCGATGATGATTTCCTCAGTCAGCACTTTTTTGACCTCGTCTACGATTTTTTCTGCCAGTGTCATTGTGAGCAAAACGTACCCCTCCGAGATGTTTCTTTTGACACTATCATACCATCATATGCTGAGTCATATCTTTCTTTTCATGAGTTATGCTAAAATAATAAACGCACATGAAAGAGAAGAAAGGAGACATAGCCATGTCATTGCAAAATCGCTTACAAGATTTACTGAAAGAAGGACAAGCGCTGCCAGACTTTGAATATGACGAAGCGGCGCGCCACAATTGGCCTTTAGAAGGTGCAAGAATAAAGGAAGAGGCACGCTTTAGCGATGTATATATAGAGCGTGTAGACAAAGAATCCGAGGACATAATTCAAACAGAAGGCGCCTCATTTCTAAACACACCGCTTACATATGTAAAACAACATCAAAAAGAATTCATTTATATCGAATCAAAGTGGTTTGATGTGGTGAGAGTCGATGGATTAGCCATTGAATGGGACGAAGTGTTTCAAACGTATACCGTGTTATTCGGTTTAAAACGTCCTAAAAAAGACACAGGTATTTTAAAAGACATGCTGGCTTCATTAAATGGTGCGCAGCTTCAATTTAATGGGCAAGACGGCTTATTCGATGTGAATTTACAGCTTCTTGAACTTGAGGACATCCATGAAGATATGCCTTTTATTGAAGTCATCTCAGCCGTGTACCGTTTTTTATTCCGCATGATCATGCAGCTTGAAATGAATGAATCAAAAAACGGCTCAAATTCCTGAGCCGTTTTTTTGTGATCCATTTATTTACGTCTTCTCATTTGATGAAGGCGTGGCAAACCGTACATCATGATCTTTTCCATATTGAAGATAATCTTCATTTGGCTGTTTATTCGTCACGACGACATCAAGATCGTGTAAATCACAAAACGTGGTCAAAGCGTAGTGATCGAACTTACTATCATCAACTAATAAAAACGTTTTGGCACTTTTTTCAACAACTGTCTTTTTAATATCCGTTTCAAGCGGGGACGAATTCGTGACTCCGTGATCAATGGATAAACCAGTTGATGCGATAAAGGCTTTATTGACATTGTAAGCTTTCAAACGCTCTACACTTTGATAGCCAACGAAAGAATTCGTTTTTCTCTCAAGCATCCCGCCGGTGGAAAAGATAGTGAGATTTTCATAAGGCATCGCCTGTGTAATAAAATCTACATTATTGGTCACAACGGTCACCTGTTTCTCAGTCAAATAGGGAAGCATTTCAAGTGTTGTCGTACCAGAATCAACAAAAATCATATCCCCATTTTCCACAAAAGCAGCAGCCGTTTGTCCGATCAATTGCTTTTTACTGAGCTGGCGGGTCTTTCGCTCTTGATATACTACTAATGTTGAATGGTTCACAGCGACTCCGCCGTACACTTTCTTTAGTACGCCGGACTCGACCAATGCTTGTACATCTCGGCGTATCGTGTTTTTTGAGACGCCAAAATGCGCCACAAGCTCATCAAGTGAGGCAGATTCCCGGTCAAACACATACTCTTTGATTTGCTGAATCCGTTTTGTTTTTATCATGCTTCATATCTCCAATCCATCCGAATCTCCTTTTTCCATTATACCAAATGGCTTCTCTTTTCCCCATCTCAATAAAAGCGTATGATAGAGAAAAGAACGTAACGGAAAGGATTTTCACTTCTATGAATCAATCAAACAACCCATTTTCAAAGCTTGCGAATTTTAGAGAAGTAGGGGGACTTCAAACAACAGGTGAGATGGTGATCAGGCAGGGAATGATTTATCGATCCGCAGATCTATCGCGTCTCACAAAACAAGATATGTTGACGTTCTCAAAGCTTAGGATTCAAACCATTTGTGATCTCCGAACAAGCTCAGAACGCAAATCACATCCGCCAAAAATCAAGGAACACAACAAAATCGTTCATATCCCGATGCAGCCTGACAGTAAGATGCCAAGTAAGTGGACCATGTTTCGTATGCTGACAACTGAAGGGAAATCTCTTTCATTTGCACCGATTATGAAAGATTTATATCAAAGTATGCTCACAGAACGTAAAGAAGAGATTCAGCAGCTGTTCTCGCTGCTTTCAGATAAGAGCAATTACCCGCTGATGCTTCACTGCACGAGCGGTAAGGACCGGACAGGCTTTTTATCTGCCCTCATTCAATTAGCAGCAGGTGTACCGATGCCGGCCGTTTTAAGTGAATATATGCGTTCCAATGAAGGTGTGAAAATGCTTGTCAGAAGGCAGCAGCGATTTGTCCGCATGATGAGTTTATACCGGGTGTCAAAAGAGCAAATTCAACCGCTTCTCGGTGTGCAGCAAGATTATCTGGAAGATGTGCTAAACGAAATGATGGACACATACGGAAGTGCAGAGCGGTATTTAATCGAGGCTTGCGAAATACCTGAAGCTCAGCTCAAGGAAATGAAAAACATCCTGCTGACACCATCTGCTGGCATTCGATCTCAAAAAGCGGAATAAACTGAATATGAGGTGATGCAAAAAATGCTGAAAAAAATCAGTATGACGTGTCTAACACTAATTTTGATGTTTGTATTCTTATTGATTCCTTCTAGCAGTCTAGCTCGTCCAATGCCAAAAGGGAAGCTTGAAAGCACAAGAGAGATGCGCGCGGTATGGATCGCATCGGTTTATAACCTAGATTGGCCTTCAAAGAAAGGACTGCCTGTCAAAGAGCAGAAACAAGAGTTTATTCATTTGTTAGATGAGATCAAAGCGATGAATATGAATGCCGTGATCATGCAAATTAAACCGACAGCAGATGCCTTTTATCCTTCGGCATACGGCCCGTGGTCCGAATATTTGACCGGGACACAAGGGAAAGATCCCGGGTATAACCCGCTTGAATTCATGATCGAAGAAGCTCATAAACGCGGGCTCGAATTTCACGCTTGGTTTAACCCGTATCGAATCACAATGAATCATACCGACCTCAGCCGTTTATCAGCCGATCACCCTGCAAAAAAACATCCAGATTGGACTATTGCGTACGGTAATCAGCTTTACTACAATCCAGGCATTCCTAAAGCTCAGGAGTTCATTGTCGGCAGCATAGAAGAAGTCGTGAAAAACTACGATATTGATGCAGTGCATATGGATGATTATTTTTACCCGAATAAAATAGCCGGTGTGCCGTTTCCAGATCAAGAAACGTATGAAACATATGGAAAAAAGGCATTCACGCATATAGAAGATTGGCGAAGAGATAATGTGAACCAATTGGTCAAGCAAATCAACGACACCGTGAAGAAAGTAAAGCCGTATGTGAAGTTTGGTATTAGCCCCTTCGGAGTCTGGCGCAACATAAAGGATGATCCGACTGGTTCAAACACCACAGCAGGGATGACCAACTATGATGATTTGTATGCTGATACAAGAGAGTGGATTCAGCAGCACGATATCGATTATGTCACCCCGCAAATTTACTGGAGCATCGGCTTTCAGGCAGCCGCATACGATGTGCTAACAAAATGGTGGTCAAATGAAGTGAAGGGAGAGCCTGTTCACCTGTACATTGGTCAGGCGACGTATAAAATTAATCAAAACAGTGATCCTGCTTGGTCTGATCCAGAAGAATACTTTCGGCAGATCAAACTGAACAGACAGTCGCCTCTCGTGCAGGGAAGCATGCACTTTAGCCTAAAGGATATCAATCGCAACCCTTTGAATGTCAAAAATCGATTGATAGAAGATGCTTACCGTAAACCGGCTCTCATTCCAGAAATGCCTTGGCTTCATCAGAAAGCGCCAAAAAAACCAATCATTCAATCTATTAAAAAGACAGCAGAGGGTGCGGCTTTACAGATCAAAAATGATCCGCAATCTACCGCATCCTATTACGCGGTCTATCGCTTGACGACGAAAGGAACATATGAATTGCTGCAAACCGTTAGAAAAGAAACCGGCACGCTGACATCTGTCAAAAATCTTTCAGTTCATCAGAATAAGAGTGATACTTACAAAGTAACGGCTCTCAATCGACTTCATCACGAAAGCAAGCCTTCTACAATAAAAGTGAGATAACGAAAAAGTATGAATGAGGATTTTCTTCGTTCATGCTTTTTTCTATTATTTTTGTTTTAATATTCTGAATTCAGCCAAGCTTGGCATGAAGCAGCCACTTGATTAATAAATATGATAGAAAAGAGCCAAAGGGGGAAACATGATGGATTTTGAATTAACGAAAGAACAACAAATGATCCGGCAGATGGTCAAAGAATTCGCCAAGGAAGAAATTGCTCCACTCGCTCAAACCATTGATGAACAGGCTGTATTCCCGGTCCAAACTTTTCAAAAAATGGGAGAGCTCGGCTTGATGGGCATCCCTTTTCCAGAGAAATACGGAGGCTCAGGAGGAGATACAATCTCATATGCGCTCGCTGTAGAAGAAATCGGAAAACAGTGTGCCAGTACAGGCCTTAGCTATGCCGCAGCCGTTTCCTTAGGCGCAAGCCCGCTTTATTACTTCGGTACAGAGGAGCAAAAGATGGATCACCTTGTCCCGCTGGCATCTGGAACAGCACTCGGTTCCTTCGGATTAACAGAGCCAAATGCAGGGTCAGATGCAAAAGGGACGAAAACAAAAGCGGTCAAAGACGGACAAGAGTATGTGATTAGCGGGGAGAAGTGCTGGATCACAAATGCCAATTTTGCCAGAACCATTATCGTCACCGCTGTCACGGATCGTGATGAGCACGGCCGCCCGATCATCTCCGCCTTCATTGTAGAAAAAGGTCAAAAAGGGCTGTCCATTACAAATCCATACGACAAAATGGGGGTGCGCGGTTCAGATACGGCTGAAATCATTTTAGACAGCGTACGTGTACCAGCACATCATATATTAGGAGACCCAGCCAAAGGCTTCAAGCAATTTTTATATACATTAGACGGAGGACGCATATCAATTGCTGCCTTATCTGTTGGTATCGCGCAAGCTGCACTAGATGCTTCTCTCTCCTATGCAAAGGAAAGAAAGCAATTTGGGCAGACCCTCTCGTCCTTTCAAGCCATTCAATTTAAACTGGCAGATATGGCGATGCAAATAGAACTTGCTCGTCAAATGGTGTGGAAAGCCGCCTGGCTGAAAGATCATGGAAAGCCATTTACAAAAGAAGCTGCCTATGCCAAGCTTTTCGCTTCGGAAATGGCGACAAAAGCAAGTCTCGATGCTGTCCAAATTCACGGAGGAACAGGCTACATGAAAGAGTGCGGGGTAGAACGGCTTGTGAGAGATGCCAAGCTCATGGAAATCGGAGAAGGCACCTCTGAAATTCAGCGTTTAGTCATCGCAAGACAATTGTTAGCTTAATCCTGTTATGAAAACGCTTACCATTGATGGAGGAGGAAAATCATGATGTCGATTCATCCACAAACGATCGGCTCCCTATTAAAAGAGAAAAAGGAGCAGCACCCAGCACATGAAGCCATTGTGTATCCAGAACGTTCATTACGTTATTCATACGAAGCGTTTTTTAGAGAGGTCAAGGAAACAGGGAAAGGTCTTATGGCATTAGGGGTTCAAAAAGGGGATCATATCGCCATCATGGCACCTAATGTCCCTGAATGGCTCATGCTGCAATTCGCCTGCGCCTCCATTGGAGCCGTTCTTGTCACCGTGAATACGAACTTTCAATCACAAGAACTCGCTTACTTACTAAAGCATTCTGATAGCAGCATGCTGTTTATCGTTGACGGGTTTAAAGAGACATCATATGTCAGGATGCTTGAAAACCTCATTCCAGAGCTTCAAACAGCTCATCAAGACGAGATCAGTTCATCATCATTTCCATATTTAAAAAGTGTCGTATATATTGGCGAGCACACGCCAAAGGGCATGCGCAGCTGGGACAGTATTCAAGCTGCTGCTAAAAGAATGGAGGATGATGCATGGGAGAAACGAATGGATGAGCTGGCGCCTGATGACGTTATTAATATGCAATATACCTCTGGCACAACCGGCTACCCAAAAGGCGTCATGCTCAGCCATACAAACATCGTCTGCAATGCCAGTCAGATCGCAGATTGCATGAAGCTCACCCATGAAGACCGCATGTGTATCCCCGTGCCGTTCTTTCATTGCTTTGGATCTGTTCTTGGCGTACTTGCTTGTCTCACAAAAGGAGGCACGATCATTCCAATTGAATCTTTCCACCCAGAGCGAGTCCTTCAAACAGTGGAACAAGAGAAGTGCACTGTTCTTCATGGCGTCCCGACAATGTTCATTGCAGAGCTTGATCATCCGAATTTCCACCAATACGATCTGTCCACATTACGAACAGGCATTATGGCAGGATCTCTTTGCCCATCCCATGTGATGAAAGCAGTCATTGAACAAATGGGACTGAAGGAGCTCACGATTGCCTACGGTCAAACCGAAAGCTCACCTGTCATTACCCAAACTAGAACGGATGATTCATTTGAAAGGCGGGTTCAAACGGTAGGTAGGGCACTTCCTCACATCGAGGTAAAAATCACCGCCCCAGGTACGCCGGATGAAGTACCAAGAGGAGAACAAGGCGAGCTGTGTACAAGAGGCTATCATGTGATGAAAGGCTACTATAAAAATGAAGAAGCCACAAATGAAGTCATTGATGAGGACGGGTGGCTTCATACAGGAGATTTAGCAGAGATGGATGAGGATGGCTATGTGAAAATCACAGGACGGCTGAAAGATATGATCATTAGAGGCGGGGAAAATGTTTATCCAAAAGAGATTGAAGACGTTCTTTACACGCATCCAGCCATTCTTGATGCACAGGTTGTTGGTATTCCTGACGAGACCTATGGAGAGGAAGCCGCCGCATTCATTCGGCTCAAACAAGGTCATACGGTGACGATTGAGTCATTAACCAGCTATTGTCAGTCACAAATGGCTCGCTACAAAATTCCAAAATATTTTTTCATCACAGACGAGTATCCGATGACCGCATCAGGGAAGATTCAAAAATTTCGTCTGAAAAAACAGGCGCTTGATCTAATAAAGGAGTGAGGGCAGCGATGTTCAAAAAAGTACTGATCGCAAATCGAGGCGAAATTGCTCGTAGAATTATTCGGACTTGTAAAAGGCTCGGGATCAACACCGTGGCTGTTTATTCAGAAGCAGATCAGCATGCGCTTCATGTGCAAGAAGCAGACAGCGCCTATCTGATTGGAGGAGCGAAAGTATCTGAAAGCTATTTAAACATGGAAGTGATCATCGAGGTTGCCAAGCAGACAAATACAGATGCCATCCATCCTGGATATGGCCTCTTATCAGAAAATGCGGCCTTTGCTGAACGCTGCCGCAGCGAAGGAATTATTTTTATTGGACCATCCGCACAGGTCATTCAGCGAATGGGGAATAAAATTGAAGCGAGAAAAACGATGGACCATGCGGGGATTCCCATTGTACCAGGCGTTTCAGCCCCGCTCCATGACGCAGAAGAAGGAGTCAGTAAAGCCCAGTCACTCGGTTATCCGATCATGCTCAAGGCATCAAGCGGAGGCGGGGGAATTGGCATGCAGCTTGTGCGAAATGACGAGGAGCTGCATAAAGCTTTTGAAGGAAATCAAAAAAGAGCGCAAAGTTTTTTCAACGACGGGACGCTTTATATGGAAAAGGTCATTGAAGACGCGCGGCACATTGAAATTCAAGTCCTTTTTGATTCCTTCGGCCATGGGGTTCACTTATTTGAGCGCGACTGTTCACTCCAAAGAAGACACCAGAAAATCATCGAAGAAGCACCTGCCGCCTGTCTCGATGAATCAGTGAGACAACAGATGGGACAAATGGCCGTCAAAGCAGCCAAAGCCATTGGCTATGAAAACGCAGGGACGATTGAATGTTTAGTCGATCAAAACCAACAGTTTTATTTTCTAGAGATGAACACGAGATTACAAGTAGAGCACCCTGTCACAGAAGAAATTACAGGTATTGATCTTGTCGAGGAGCAGCTGAAAATCGCTGCATCAGAGCCGCTTTCCTTCATTCAGGAGGATATTCATCAAATTGGGCATGCCATCGAGGTCAGAATCTATGCGGAGGACCCCGTTACCTTTTATCCGTCACCAGGAACAATCACTCGGCTATTTATGCCAGAAGCTCCCTATATACGCCATGAATCAAGTGTGACAAGCGGGAGCGTCATTACCCCATATTACGATCCAATGATTGCGAAGATGATTGTTTACGGTGATACACGAAAACTTGCAATAGAACGATTAAAAAAGGCGTTACAAGCATATGAAATAGAAGGGATCAAAACCAACTTACCGCTTTTAAGGGAAATGGCTGGATCTTCTGCTTTCTTACATGGCAGCATCACAACCGATTTTCTCATGAAAAAAAGGGAGGGGAACCGTTCATGAAAATGGTCACGATACAAATGGCCGGAAACTTATGGAAGCTTCTTGTGAAACAAGGCGATGAAGTGCAAAAAGGGCAGGAGGTCGCTATCTTGGAATCAATGAAAATGGAGATTCCAATTGTTGCAGAAGAGGCTGGTGTCATCAGCAAAGTGTATAAGGCAGAGGGGGAATTTGTCGATGAAGGAGAGGTCCTTCTAGAGCTGACAGAATAGGAGGGAGCGAGATGGCATTACCAAAGCGTGTACTTATCAGAGAGGTCGGCCCGCGGGACGGACTGCAAAATGAATCCACTTGGCTGGACACAAGCGAGAAGCAAAGGTGGATTGAACTGCTCACAGCAGCCCGGCTTCCTTATATTGAAGTCACCTCATTTGTTCATCCTAAATGGGTCCCAGCCTTAAAAGACGCCAAAGAGTTAGCTCAATCCTTACACAAAAATGACAACATCACCTATGCAGCACTCATTCCTAATGAAAAAGGCTTGGCTCACTTTTTTGAAGCAAATCTTGACGCAGGCGCTATGTTTATCTCTTCGAGTGAAACACATAACAAAAAAAATATGAATCAATCCATCGACGAAACACTTCCTGTCATCAAACAAATGACAGCTGATTTAAAAGCAGCAGGAAAGATCACACGCGCATATATTTCTACCGTGTTTGGCTGCCCTTATGAACATCAAGTGCCAATGGATCAAGTTCTGCGGTTAACGGATATTCTGCTCTCTTATGGCATTGATGAAATATCACTCGGCGACACCATTGGAGAAGCCCATCCGCTTCAAGTAGAAAGGCGATTAGACATTTTACTTGAACGTTTTCCTGCTGATAAAATCGCTCTACATTTTCACGATACGAAGGGGATGGGTCTTGCCAATATTTATACGGCATTAAAAGCGGGAATCACAACATTTGACTCCTCTAGCGGCGGGCTTGGCGGCTGCCCATATGCACCTGGCTCTAGCGGAAATGTCGCGACAGAAGATGTAGTGCATATGCTTCAAAAACTAGGAACCGAAACCAATATCGATTTTCCTGCATTGATAAAAGCGGCAGAATGGATCGAAACAAAAGTAGATCGAACCCTGCCTAGTCATTGTTTACGTGCTTTTCACTCTCATACTACTTCATAAAGGATGAATGTGACATGACATCATTGGTTAATTTTATGATACAAGATGAACGGATTGGGATCATGACCTTAAACAGGCCGAAACAAGCGAATTCCCTATCCGCTGCGATGCTTGAGGAGATCAATCAAATCATTCAAGAAATCAAACACGATGAAAGCATCCGCTGTCTGCTCATTACAGGAGCTGGTTCTAACGTCTTTTGCGCAGGAGCTGATTTAAAAGAGCGACGATTGATGACAGAAGAAGAAGCAAAAGCGGCGGTTCTGTCGATTCAGCAAACCTTTACAGAAATTGACTCCCTTCCTGTGCCTGTCATTGCCGTGATGAATGGACACGCACTCGGCGGAGGCCTTGAGCTCGCACTGGCTTGTGATCTCCGCATCGCACGAGCCGGAGCAAGATTCGGCCTGCCAGAAACTGGACTAGCCATCATACCAGGAGCCGGAGGAACCCAGCGGCTTCCGCGCCTGATTGGACTCGGTAAAGCAAAAGAACTGATTTTCACAGGTGGTTCATTACAAGCTGAAGAAGCCATTCAAATCGGGTTGATTGAGCACCTCTCTTTAGCAGATTCTCTTATGGATGACGCCATTTCTCTCGCAAAACAAATCGCCAAAAACGGTCCAATTGCTTTAAAAGAAGCGAAACAAGCGATTCAAATGAGCCTTGATCATGATTTACGTACAGGTCTGATGAAGGAATACGAAGCCTATGTACGGCTCATTGATACAGAAGATCGAATGGAGGGACTTCAAGCTTTCCAAGAAAAACGAACGCCTCATTACAGAGGCAACTAGCAAGAAAGGGGAATGGGCATGATCGAAGAATATGAAGTGAAAAAACAGCGGATTGTAAAAGGAGGAGCCGAACGATACCATCAAAAAAACAAAGAAAAAGGAAAATTGTTCGTCCGTGACCGGCTCCAGTTGTTATTAGATGAGGATTCTTTCATTGAGGATGCCATGTTTGCCGAGTGTAAAGATCAACATTTACCAGCAGATGGGGTTGTCACAGGGACGGGGCGGATGAATGGGCAAACGGTTTGCGTCATGGCGAATGACTCTACCGTCAAAGCTGGATCATGGGGCGTCAAAACGGTAGAAAAAATCATTAGAATCCAAGAAACAGCGGAAAAGCTCAACTGCCCGATGCTGTATTTAGTCGATTCTGCGGGTGCAAGAATCACCGATCAAATTGCCATGTTTCCAGGCAGAAGGGGCGCGGGGCGCATTTTTTATAACCAGGTGAAGCTGTCTGGACGTATCCCGCAAATTTGTTTACTATTTGGTCCTTCTGCGGCAGGAGGTGCTTACATTCCTGCTTTTTGTGACATCGTCGTTATGGTCGAAGGGAATGCCTCGATGTATTTAGGCTCTCCGAGAATGGCCGAAATGGTGATTGGAGAAAAAGTATCACTAGAAGAAATGGGCGGGGCAAACATGCATTGCAGCATATCAGGATGTGGTGATATTTTAGCCAAAACAGAGGAAGAAGCCATTCAAATCGCCCGCGACTATTTAACCTACATGCCTGCCAACTATACAGAGAAACCAAAACGGGCAGCCGCCAAAGCACCTCAGCCATCTGAGATGACCATCCAAGACCTTATCCCTAAGGGGCAGAATACCCCTTTTGATATGTATCAGCTCATTGATTTACTCATTGATGAAGGGTCATTTTTTGAAATCAAAAAACTGTTTGCCGCGGAGCTGATTACAAGCTTTGGCCGCATGAATGGTCAGCCTGTTGGTCTTATTGCCAACCAGCCTAGGGTGAAAGGCGGGGTGTTATTCCATGACTCAGCTGACAAAGCCGCCAAGTTTATTCAGCTATGTGACGCCTTTCATATCCCGCTCCTTTTTCTTGCGGATATACCGGGATTTATGATTGGAACAAAAGTGGAACAAGCCGGCATTATTAGACACGGGGCGAAAATGATCTCCGCTATGTCAGAGGCCACTGTTCCGAAAATATCGGTCATTGTGCGTAAAGCATACGGTGCAGGGTTATATGCAATGGCAGGGCCAGCGTTTGAACCAGACTGCTGTCTTGCTCTTCCATCGGCGCAAATTGCTGTCATGGGGCCAGAAGCCGCTGTGAATGCTGTCTATGCGAATAAAATTGCCGAGCTGCCTGCCGAAGAGAGAGCTGCATTTATACAAGAGAAACGTAAGGAATATCAGGAAGATATGAATATATATGAGCTTGCCTCTGAAATGATTGTCGATGGCGTCATCCCGTTTGACCACCTGCGAGCTGAGCTTTGTCATCGATTACAAGCCTATTCCTCAAAAGAGATGACATTTACAAGACGAAAACATCCGGTCTATCCGGTCTAAAGGGGGCATCCTTATGATGAACCTGAAACCAGCATGGGTACCGGAAGAGCAGAAGGTCAAACATACACGTCTTTACAAATGGATGCACTCACTTGGTTTCTCTACTTATGAAGCATTCTACGAAGCTAGTATTGAGCGGACCGATTGGTTTTGGAGAGAAGCTGAAAAGGCGGTCGGCATCAAGTGGAAGGTGCCATATGAAGCCGCATTAGGGCAAGATTCATTCATGTGGCCGAAGTGGTATAAAGGCGGTCAACTAAACGTGACCGAAACGGCCGTGGACAAATGGGCAGAGAACGAAGAGACACAGCATCAGCCAGCCGTGATTTGGAGAAATGAAGTTGGGGCTGAGAGGAGATGGACGTATCTCGACCTTCAGGAAAAGGTTAATCGCCTCGCTGCTGGTTTTTTGAAGAATGGGCTTCAAAAAGGAGATGTGGCGGTCATTTATATGCCGATGCTTCCTGAAACGGTCGCTGTCATGCTAGCCTTTGCAAAAATTGGTGTCATCTTTAGCCCCGTCTTCTCCGGATATGGAAGCGAGCCTCTTGCCGTGCGTATTCGTGCGGCAGGTGCAACCATTGTCGTCACAGGCTCCGACATGACGCGACGCGGGAAGACGATCAATATGCGGGAATGTGCGGCAGATGCGATTCACAAAACAGACACTGTCAAAACCGTCATTGTACACACTCCCTCTCATACTGAATATGAAGGAGATATCAGGCTAAACGATTTGTTAAAAGAAGATCCGATAAGTGAAACGACCTATCTCACAAATGAAGAGCCTCTCATGATCTTATACACTTCTGGAACAACTGGTACGCCAAAAGGAGCTGTCCATACACACGCAGGCTTCCCTGTAAAAACTGCTTTTGACGCCGGTCTTTGTATGGACGTTGCAAAAGGAGACCGTTTGTTTTGGCTCACAGACATGGGCTGGATGATGGGGCCATTTCTCGTCTTTGGCGGCTTGATCAATGGAGCTGCAATCGTTTTATATGACGGTGCACCCGATTATCCAGATGAACAGCACCTCTGGTCATTCATCCACGAGCAAAAAGTCACCCATTTTGGACTTTCACCTACTTTTGTTCGGTCTGCGATGCAGCAAAACCTTTCAGGTATTCAGCTGCCGCATGTCAAAGCCATCATTTCTACAGGTGAACCGTGGAATGAAGCACCATGGCAATGGCTTTTTGACAAAATCGGTCAAAAGCATATTCCGATCCTAAATTATTCAGGGGGAACAGAGGTCTCTGGCGGAATTGTAGGAAGTACGCTGCTTCGCCCAATCAAACCAGTTCTTTTTAATGCGGCGATCTTAGGAATGGCGGCAGATGTGTATAATGAAGCAGGTCAGAGCGTCATAAATGAAGTAGGAGAACTTGTTTTGAAAAAGCCATGGGTCGGCATGACCTGTGGTTTTTGGAAAGATCCGGGGCGATATGAAGACACGTATTTCAGACGATTTGATGGGGTGTGGACACATGGTGATTGGGTGATGCAATCAGCGGATGGCACATTCCATATCACGGGCAGATCGGATGATGTCATTAATTCAGCAGGAAAACGTGTCGGCCCAGCAGAAATTGAATCCATTCTTGTCGGACATCCAGCCGTACACGAGGCAGCTGTAATTGGGGTAAAGGATGAGGTGAAAGGGGAGGCACTCGTGTGCTTCATCGTGACTAGCTCACAATCTTGTGACGAAGCAAAACTGATTCGAGAGCTCAAAACTCATGTTGGTTCACACGCGGGAAAAGCTCTCATGCCAAAGGAAATTCATCTCATTTCAACTTTACCGAAAACAAGAAACGGAAAAATCGTCCGGCGTTTATTAAAAGGAGCCTATGAACAGCAGCCCTCACTAGATCTTTCTTCTTTAGAAAACCCTCATGTGTACAAAAGCATTTGCGAATACTTGAAACGGAAACAGAATCCATAGAAAAAGACAGGAGAGTGTCCTGTCTTTTTCTATTGCACATGAAAATTCGTGCCATCTGTTGTTTCTTTGACAATCCCTGCCCGAACGACAAAATCACCGAAATGTTCTTGGTCTTCTCGTTCTTTTGCATAGCGAGGGAGCAGAGAGCCAAGCTCGTTTAAAATGTCTTCCTCACCAACATTTTCACGGTACAGCTTACTTAATCTGCTGCCATCAAACGCAGCGCCAAGATACATGTTGTATTTGCCAGGTGATTTGCCGATAAAGCCAATTTCACCTAACGCATGGCGGGCACATCCATTTGGACATCCAGTCATTCGAATCGTGATTTCTTTATCACTTAAGCCGTTTTCTTCGACAATCTCTTCAATTTTGTCAATCAAGCGTGGAAGGTAGCGTTCTGCTTCTGCCATCGCTAAGCCGCATGTTGGAAGAGAAACACAGGCCATTGAACTGCGGCGCAGTGCAGAGTGCTGCTGGCCAGCTGATAAACCGAACTCCTGAATGAGCTGCTCGATTTGTTTCTTTTTATGAGATGTGACATTTCCAATTATTAAATTTTGATTCGCTGTTAAGCGGAAGTCTCCTGTATGAATCTTTGCAATTTCCCGAATACCTGTCATCAGCGGGTAGTCATCGTAATCCGTGATGCGGCCGCCTTCTACAAACATCGTATAATGCCATCTGCCATTGATGCCTTTTACCCAGCCATAGCGGTCTCCGTTATGATCAAAGTGATAATCTTTTGCGTCTAAAAGGGCAAACCCAAGGCGTCGTTCAAGCTCTTCTTTTACATTCTCAAGACCGAGGCGGTCCACTGTATATTTAAAGCGGGCGTTTTTTCGCACCGAACGGTTTCCATAGTCACGCTGAATGGTAATCACTTGTTTCGCAATCTCTACAACTTGTTCCGGTGTACAAAAGCCAATCACTTTTGCAAGCTGAGGATAGGTCGCTGTATCACCATGAGTCATGCCCATTCCACCGCCAATTGCGACATTAAAGCCGATCAATTGCTCATTTTCGATGATCGCAATGAAGCCTAAATCCTGCGAAAAGACATCAATATCGTTAGCAGGAGGGACCGCCACACCAATTTTGAATTTTCTTGGCAAATAAAGCGGGCCATACATCGGCTCAACCTCTGTATCAGGCGTTGCCGCTACCTTTTCCTCATCAAGCCAAATTTCATGATACGCTCTAGTTTGCGGAAGCAGGTCATCACTTAATTTTTTGGCCAGCTCATATACATCATGGTGCACTTCTGATTGATAGGGGTTTGATGTACACATGACATTTCGGTTCACGTCGCCGCAAGCAGCGATCGTATCTAGCATAGTCGAATGGATGTCTTGAATGGTCTTTTTCATGTTCCATTTTAAAATACCGTGAAGCTGAAAGGTTTCACGAGTAGTCAGCTTTAACGTACCGTTTCCGTATTTGTGAGCAAGCTCATCCATCACTATCCACTGCTTAGATGTGGCGATTCCGCCAGGCAGGCGTACGCGCAGCATAAATTGATAGGCTGGCTCAAGCTTTTGTTTTTGCCGTTCATTTCTGAGGTCTCGATCATCCTGTAAATAGCTGCCGTGATGCTTCATCAGGCGGTTGTCATCATCAGGAATGCCCGCTGAAATCGGATCAAGCATCACTTCTTTTAACGTACCCCGTAAATAATCACTTTTTTCTTTGATTTCCTCTACGTCGCTCGGAGGTCCATCCGGCGCTGTTAATGCTGTCTTCACCATGTAAGTAAAAGCTCCTTTCTTTCAAGCATCAAATCCATCAATATACGTCGCGCTGATAGCGTTTTTGCTGCTGCAAATTGGCTAAATAGCTTTCTGCTTTCTCCTTACTCATCGCACCTTCTTCTTGGATGATCGATAGAAGGGTACCATGAACATCATGCGCCATATGTTTTTCATCTCCGCAGACATATACATAGGCACCTTGCTCCAGCCATTCGAATAATTCTTTACTTTGTTTCTTCATTTGGTGCTGGACATATACCTTTTCCTCTGAATCTCTTGAAAAAGCCACATCCATTTTCGTTAAGACACCATCTTTTAACCACTTTTGCCATTCAGTTTGATATAAGAAATCCGTCACAAAGTGCTGATCACCGAAGAATAGCCATGACTTTCCGTTTGCACCGATTTCTTCTCGTTCCTGCATAAACGAACGGAAAGGAGCGATACCTGTGCCTGGTCCCACCATAATGATCGGTGCATCAGGGTTTTCAGGAAGCTTAAAGTTTTGGTTGTGCTGGATATAAACAGGCAGTGTATCACCTGGCTCTAAGCGCTCCGCACATAAGATGGAGCAGACACCTTGCCGTTCTCTCCCGTGTGCATCATATCTCACAGCACCTATTGTCAAATGAACTTCTTCTTCATTGGCTTTCAGGCTGCTTGCAATCGAATAAAGGCGTGCAGGGATTTTTCTTAAAATAGCGGTGAAATCTGCGGCTGTTCCTTCAAAAGGACCAAAATCGCGCGCAGCATCTACTAGATCTCTTCCTGCTATATACGCTTTTAACTTTTCTTCATTCCCTTCTTCTAAAAGGGCATGGAGGGCTTCACTTTTTGAAAAGTCCGCCATCTTTTGAAGAAGGGGTTTTGTTAATACTGTAATCTCAAAGTGCGAGGTGAGTGCTTCTTTCAAAAGAAGAGTGTCGCCATTTTTATGCACGGTTACGGCTTCCTCTGCATTCCATCCGCATGTCGTGAGCAGTTCATCAACAAGCGCAGGATCATTTGTTGGATAAATACCAAGGCTGTCACCCGGCTCATAAACAAGTCCTGATCCTTCAAGAGAGAGCTCCAAATGGCGGGTTTCTTTGTTAGAGCCGCGGCCATTTAGGTTGATATTTTCAAGAACTTCCGCATAAAAAGGATTCGTTCTTGAGTATTCAGAAGCTGCTGTTTGGTTGGTTGCTCCTGCTGATTCTTGCGGGAATGCTGCGGCTTCACCTTCGCTAAGTGCCGATGTCACCCCTTGAAGCCATTCAGAAAACGGCTCATCATAATCAAGGTCACAATCCACTCGGCCTATAAGACGCGTTCCGCCAAGTTCTTTGAGGCGCTCATCAAATTCTTTTCCAGTCTGACAGAAGAATTCGTAAGAGCTGTCGCCAAGCGAAAGAACAGAAAAGCTTAAATGATCGAGCTTTGGCGCACGTCTACCATGGACATATTCATGGAAAGAAAGGGCATTATCAGGCGGATCTCCCTCGCCATGTGTGCTGACGATCATCAGTAAATTGTGTATTTTTTTCAGATTATTTGGTTTAAAATCTGACATAGAAGAGAGCGTCACTTGAAAACCTTTCTCCTCGAGATGCTGCGCTGTCTTTTTCGCTAATCCTTCAGAATTGCCTGTTTGCGAGCCATAAAGTAAGGTCACATCTTTACTGACAGGCTGCGCAGGGGCTGCGGCAGAAGGAGTAGGGGCCAGAGCGGCCGTTTCTGATCCGGCTAGAGCTGCCTGTGCTGATAAATAACCGGTAAGCCAAATTTTTTGTTGATCTGTTAAAGTCGGAAGCAGCTGATTGAGCAAGTCTGCCTGCTGCTGACTAAACGGACTGTTCAATACATGAAGTTGCAACGATATCCACCTCACAAGGAATATAAACATAGATTAATTCGATAGGAATTATATATATAGGTTCAATTTGAACTTTACCGAAAGTTTGCCATTAAGTAAAATATATAATATTGATTGTCATGATTAAGATTTCTAATACCTTTACAAGGTGAATGAACTTGAAGGTAAATCAGCTTAACTTATAAAGCACCTTAAGAAAAATAGGCGTTTTGTTCTGAGAATGCTAGCATGAAGAAGCTATCGTGAAGAATTGAAAAGGGGGTGTATGAAAGTTGATGCAGCTAAAGTTTAAAAACATAAAATGTTTTCGGCTTGTCATCTTGATTTTTCTCATTTTATTAGTAGCGTGCAATTCTCCAAAAGGAAATATAAAAGATTCATACAATAAGAATAAAACAACAGCACCTTTTTCAAAAAAAGGCATACTGCTGAGTAAAGAGGAGACTGGTTTACTTCTTATAAACAATAAAACTCCTCTAAAAAGCGATTATTCATTGAATACTCACCTTCTTATTGATAAGTATAAACATGATCTCATCATTATGGATTTATCGAAAGTTGATACTAAAGAGCTGTCACAGGGTCAAACGATTGAGGTTTGGTTTGATGAGTTACAAGAATCGTTTCCTCCTAAAGTAACGGTTGAAAAATATAACATCATTATGGATAAGTAGGGGAGCAGTTCTTAAAATCCACAAAAAGGAGAAAAACCTTAAGGCTTTTCTCCTTTCGTAAATTATGCCGTTGGAAGTCCCATCACAGCTTTCACTTCTAAATATTCCTCGATGCCGAAGTCTCCCCATTCTCTTCCGATACCAGATTGCTTAAAGCCGCCAAATGGGGCAAAGTAATCTGTTTCGGCATTGTTAATGGTGATTTGGCCAGCACGGATATGTTCAGCTACATATTTTAAAGTTTTTTCATCTTTTCCAACAACATACCCGGCAAGGCCATAAACCGTATCATTGGCGATGTCAAGGGCATGATCTAGGTCCTGATACGTAATCACACTCATGACCGGTCCGAAGATTTCTTCTTGCGCAATGGTCATATCATTTTTTACATTGGTGAAAATGGTATGCTTGGCGAAATATCCTTTATCGATTCCGTCCGGCTTTCCAGTTCCCCCTGCAAGCAGAGTAGCACCTTCATCGATTCCTTTTTCAATATAAGATTGCACGGTATCCCATTGTTTCTTGGAGACAAGCGGGCCTGTGGCGTGATCTTCTCTCGGATCACCAACTGTAAACTTCGGCAGGGCATTCAGCAGCGCTTTTTCAAACTTGTCTTTCATTGATTCTGGAATAAGCACACGCGTAGCTGCAGAACACACTTGACCTGTATTCATCGCAATATGATGAATGGCGGTTTCTGCTGCCTCATCCACATCTGCATCATCTAAAACAATAAGAGGGGATTTCCCGCCAAGCTCAAGAGCCACTTTCTTCACATTGTCAGCAGCGTTTTCCATAATCTTCGAGCCGACAGCACCTGATCCAGTAAATGAAACAAAGTCAATATCAGGATGTGAGCTAATACCGTCACCAATCACGTCACCAGTTCCGTTTACTAAGTTGAAGACTCCTTTCGGTACGCCTGCTTCATCAATGATTTCTGCAAGAATCATCGCAGCAAAAGGTGTAATTTCCGCTGGCTTTAAGACAACTGGTGAGCCTGCCGCAATGGCACCCGCAATTTTAAGAGATGTTTGATTCGTTGGGAAGTTCCACGGTGTAATCAATCCGCTGACGCCAATCGCTTCTTTTATAATGGTATGTCCGCCGCGGTCCTCGGTAAATGTATAAGATTTAAGTGCTTCCGCTGCTTTAGAAAAATGTTCATAGCCCATTGTGTAATGAACTTCTTCTGATACTTTCAGCGGTGCACCGAGCTCTTGTGTCATCACTTCTACAAGTTCATCCTTGCGTTTTTCGTACCCGCGCACAATGTTTTCCAGCATCTTCACGCGTTCATTTCGAGATGTTTTCGAGAAAGAAGGGAAGGCGGCACGAGCTGCTTTCACTGCCTTATCTAAATCTTCTTTTGTTCCTAAGCTAATGGTGCCAATGACTTCTTCTGTCGCAGGGTTGATGACCTCTGTCTTTTCGTTTCCTGTTGAAGCAATCCATTCTCCATTAATAAAATGTTTCTCCTGATTTCTCATTCTGACATGTCTCCTTTTTATATGTGATTCAATCAATATTCTGTTTTCAGCTGATATAAAACTGTACCCACTGTGAAAAATCTAAAACGAAGAAACTGCAAAAGAAAAAGTTTCTGATATAATACGCAAAGTGGGACATATGTCCTTTTCAATAGGTGAGCATGTATCATTTAATGGAACTAGACTGAAAAAAGAAGGAGCATTTGAACGAATGAAAGGTGTTATTTTCGCTTTATTAGGAGGCGCTTGCATTACACTGCAAGGCGTGGCCAACGCAAGAATCAGCCAGGATATCGGCACATGGCAGGCAGCAACTATCACACAGCTAACCGGTTTTATCATCTCGCTTGTCATCTTACTGATCGTTCGAGACGGGCACTTCAGGGAATATCAAAAGGTGCGGCCACTTTATTTAATAGGCGGCGCATTTGCAGCCATTATTATTTTTAATGAAGTCACCGCGATTCAAATGATCGGTGTCACACTCACCATCGCAGCGTTACTTATTGCACAGCTTGCTTTTACCTTTGCAATCGATGCAAAAGGATGGTTTGGTGTACAGAAGAAGAAAATGAAATGGCCTCATTATGCAGGAATTTTACTGATGGTCGCAGGCGTGATCATTTTAAAGCTATAAAGGAGGGCGTCAGATGGAGGAGCTTTATGATGAATCTCTTTTTGCCTCATATATGAAGGCACATCAATTAGAAAACGTCTTTCATCAAAAGCTCATATCACACGTGAGCTTGTGGCGCTATGAGCAGGGTGAGCTCGTTTGTTCAAAAGGGGATAAGAGGGAGTACCTGTACTTGTTAGTGAAAGGAAAATTAAAGATTTTC
This sequence comes from Bacillus sp. LNXM65, assembly GCF_002998575.1. Taxonomy (NCBI): domain Bacteria; kingdom Bacillati; phylum Bacillota; class Bacilli; order Caryophanales; family Bacillaceae; genus Bacillus; species Bacillus sp. LNXM65. The sequence continues at coordinate 86,128 of NZ_PVRB01000001.1, forward strand.
ACGACCACAAAGGAAGGGAAGACCTTTATTCTTAGCTTTAAACATCCCCTTGAAGCGATTGGAGATATTGAATACGTTCAGCAGACGGATATGGTCAATACAGTCGAAGCTGTCACAGAAGTACATATGCTAAGGGTTTCTCATCAAGCGCTCATGCGCCATGCGAAGGATGACCCACGCGTGTTAACCTTTCTGCTAAAAGGCATCACAAACAAATTTTATACAAAATCAAACGATTTGAGTTTCCACCTTTTATATCCTGTGGAGGTCAGGCTTGCAAGCTACTTATTGTCTGTTGTAACAAATGATGACAGCGCGAGCGCCCTTCGTCTCACTGATGCGGCAAGCTTAATCGGTACAAGCTATCGTCATATTAACCGGGTCATTCAGCAATTCTGTGAAAAAGGGCTGATAGAGAGGCGTAGAGGAGAGATTACGATTTGTGACCGGAAAGGGCTCCTAGAAATAGCAGAGCACAATATTTATGAATAGAAGAAATGAAGGGATTTATATATGATCATAGGAATACTATTAGCTATCACTGCTGGCGCACTCGTCAGCTTACAAACCATTTTTAACAGTAAGGTCAATGAGCATACAGGCTCTTGGTCAACTACAACCCTCGTTCTTGGAATGGGCTTTATTGCTTCACTCCTGATGGGTCTCTTACTAGAGGGAACTGGCATGTTTCAATTAAGACATATGGAAGCTTGGTACTGGATCAGCGGAGCCATTGGGGTAGGAGTGGTCATTTGTCTTGTTCAGAGTATCAAACGTCTTGGACCGACTTATGGCATCTCGATTGTCCTCACGTCACAGCTGGGCTGCGCTCTTTTGTTTGATTCGCTTGGCTGGCTTGGGTTAGAAAAAGTGGCATTTTCTTTTACAAAACTATTAGGTGTCATTGTGATTGTTGCTGGGATCTTAGTGTTTAAATTGACCAAATTGGAGTCAGCAGAAAAAGATCAATCGCAAGAAAAAGGGCTGCCACAAGAGTAGCCGCCCTTTTTTAAATCAATCGCCGCCATAATACCGTTATCGCGGATAATCCATTTAAAAGGAGCCTTTTCATCAAAGGCTTTTTTTTCTGCCCATATGCGCTCGCATGATAGGCTGTTCGGTCTTTAGCAACGAGATTACTGTAGGCGATTTTTCGTTCGATTGCCTGTGTAAGTGATAACGCAAACGGGGCACTGTCAATCACCAAAATCGACTCTGTGTTTAAAAAACTAGACCGCGCATCTAAGTTATATGTCCCAATAATACTCAAGTAATCATCAATCACCATTGATTTCCCATGAATGGAATAGGGGCCTTCATATTCATACAAATGAACGCCTGTTTTCATCAGTTCCTTTTTCGTGCTTAAATATCCAGCAAAGGCTAACGGATTTGGTGTCGCTGTAAGAGAATTCGTGACCATTGTCGTTTGAATCTCACTACCTAAGGGGGTGAGTCCGGCTTTCATTGGGCGTGTTGGGATGACATAAGGCGTCTGTATGAGCACAGAACGCTTTGCCCGGTGCGCAAGATCGTTCAGTTTTTTCAGCACAAGTGGCCGCTTATTGAAGCGTTCCACAGGATTTGTGAAAAACGCAATCTGTTTCACAGAAGTGGCATCTGCTGCCCAATTAAAGGAGGACATCACAAAAGGTTCTTTTGTGCGCACTGCTTCTTGATAGGATCTGAGCAGCTGTTTTCTTAGCTTTAGCCCTTTTTTCGCTTTTGCCTTGGAGAACACATCTTTTGTTCTTTTCGTAAAATCATGATTCCATAGATAAACGAAATATTGCTCCATTTCATCTAATACTTTTCCCTTTTTGGCGTTATAGAGCAGCACATCGCGGTCAAAAGCAAAGTCTTTCGGCGGCTGATCTGCAAAGTATTTATCACCGATATTTCTTCCGCCCATCACAGCCACTCGACCATCTGCTAGTATCAGCTTATCGTGTAGCCGATTATGCCACGTCCATGGCTTGAACAATCGAAAGGGCTCATAAAAACGAATCGACATGTTCGGATGATTTGCCACCGCATAGCGCAAATGCTTCAGCGGCCCGCGCAAACTGTGACAGATGCCATCTAACAACAGCTGGACTTTCACACCTTGATCAGCTGCTTCAATTAAAGCACCTAGTACCCATTCGGCTGTTTTTCCCTTTTGAATGGAATAGTAACTGAGACGGATCACCTTCTTTGCCTCACGAATCATTTGGATTCTCACCTGGCCAGATTCAAACCCGTCGTCAAGAAGCATCACTTGATTTGTCCCCTGATCGTCTCCTGAGATAGAAGAGGCTTTATAAATACAATGTTCTTTGCATGTTTTTCGTATCGGTAAATAAAACAAAACAAATGCGGTCAAAAATACATAGACGACATAGAGAAGGATGAGAAAAAACAAGAGATGAAGCATAGGTATCAGCTCCTTTCACACAGACACAACTTTTCCTTAGTGTATGTCAAAAATCAAATTTCACTCATTTTGGCTTTCCATCAAAATATATGACAAAAGAATCACCTTGTTTTTATTGGGTATTTAATTATAGTATGAAATGAGTAAGGGGGAATCGAATTGAATGAACCACTATTTAACATTCCAAGCGATGTGTATCAAACGTTAAGTGAAACAGAACGTTATTTACTCCATTATATTCACCAGCATCTAGAGGAAATCTCCACCTTATCCATCGTCACATTAAGTGAAAGAGCGAATGTGTCGACAGCCACAATTGTCAGATTGATGAAAAAAATTGGTTACAACGGCTATACTTCCTTTAAATATCGATTGAAACAAGAAAAGAAAATGACCGATGCAAGTGATCAGCTAAAAAACATCGATGAAGACATCAAACTAGCGATTCGGAAAAATGAAGAAGAGGTTTTAAAGACGATTCAGCTGCAAAGTATTGGGCAAATTGAAGATGCCGTTCAAAAAATACATAATGCGGACAAAATTTATATTTTCGGCAGAGGCTTCTCAGAGATGATTGCCAAAGAAATGACCATCAAATTACAGCTCATCGGAAAAACATGCGAAGTACATGACGATCCGAATATCATTCGGCTGAAATCGAGAGACATCAGTAAAAACGAACTTGCGATCTTTGTTTCATTAAATGGCGAAACAGCAGAGCTCGTTGAAGCGTGTCAAAATCTCAGCATGAAGCAAGTCACGACCATTACCGTCACGACAAGAATAGATTCTACAATAAGCAAAATATCAGATATGACTCTAGTCGGATATAAAGGCGAACAATCTTTCTTCCCAGATTATGAAGTCAGATCGCGCCTGTCTCTTCATGTCATTGCCCGCATTTTACTAGATGCCTATGTGATCCGAATGAAATAACCGCTAAAGAAGCCTTCGAGACTTTGATCTGGAAGGCTTTTTATCATGAAAACCTTTACACAATCTGAAAACATTTTCACTCCATCGTATGAGATACTTTCTTTAGAGAAAAGAAAGAAGGTGAAACCAATTGATTTATACCTGCACCTTAAATCCTGCTATTGACCTATATATTGCATTAAAAGAAATGAAGGCAAATGCAGTCAACCGCACAGAAGATGAAGATTATCAGCCGAATGGCAAAGGAGTCAATGTCTCCATTATGCTAAAGAAATATGGATTCACCAGCACTGCATTAGGATTTATTGCTGGGTTTTCAGGCTCTTATATTGAACAATCCTTAAAGGACCTTTCCATTCAAACCGATTTTATCTCGGTTGAAGGAATTACACGCATTAATGTTTTTATTAATACGACAGAAGAATACAAGCTCGTGAACCAAGGACCTGCGATTGAAGCAAAAGCGCTTCACGCCTTTCGTGAAAAAATAGCGGCCATCCCGCAGGGGGACATCCTTATCATGTCAGGCAGCCTGCCAAAGGGCGTACCCGCCAGCATTTTTTCAGAAGTAGCAGCTATTTGTCATCAGCACAACGTCAAGTTTATTTTAGACACAAGCTCCGCAGCAGTTCTTGAGACGCTTCAATACAAGCCGTATTTATTAAAACCGAATGAAGAAGAAATCGCTGCTTTTTTTGGCAAAACACATCCTATGTCAGAAAAAGAACTCATTCAATCAGGAGAAAAACTCATTGAGATGGGTGCAGAGCAAGTGCTTATTTCCCGCGGAGGAGAAGGGGCTTTGTTCATTACGAAAGACGTCATCTTAAAAGGAAACGCACCGACAGGCACTGTGGTAAACACAGCTTGTTCTGGAGATGCAATGCTCGCAGCCTTTCTTAGTAAACAGCTTGAAGGTCATTCACCTGTAGAATGCTTACGTTACGGCATTGCAACGGGCGCATCTACTGCATTTTCTAAAGGCTTAAGTGATTTACATGACATTCATTCATTAATTGAGCAAGTACACATTCACAAGATATAAGGGGGAATCAGATATGAGCCGTAAAAAAATTGTCGCTGCAACTGGCTGTCCAACAGGCATTGCACACACGTTTATGGCAGCTGAGGCATTAAAAATAGCTGCTGAGCAATTAGGGGTCGACATCAAAGTCGAAACGCATGGTCAAGTAGGAATTGAAAACGCTTTAACCGATCAAGACATTCTGGAGGCCGATGGGGTCATTGTCGCAGCTGACAAAGATGTGAATACAGATCGTTTTCACGGCAAACCACTTATTGAAGTGCCTGTAGCGAAAGGCATCCGCACGCCAGAAGAACTGATCCAAGGCATTATCAATGGAGATGCACCCGTTCATCAAGTGAAAGGAAGAGCTTCTGGGACGGAGAAAACATCTGCTCCTTCATCCTCTCAACAAAAGACGACGAATAAGTGGATACACACGATCTACAAACATTTAATGAACGGTGTATCACACATGCTTCCATTTGTCGTTGGAGGCGGAGTCTTAATTGCTATTTCTTTTCTATTCGGTATTTACTCAGCTGATCCTCAGCATGAAACGTATCATCCGTTTGCTGCCTATTTGAAAAGCATTGGTGGACTCGGCTTTAGCTTAATGGTGCCTATTTTAGCAGCATTTATCGCTGATTCAATCGCCAGACGCCCAGGGATGGTTGTCGGGTTTATCGGCGGCCTGCTTGCAAACGACGGAGGCGCTGGATTCTTAGGTGGTATTATCGCAGGTTTTGCAGCAGGATATATCATCGTATTACTTCAATTCCTGCTTCAAAAATTACCTGCATCACTTGACGGTTTAAAATCAATCTTCATCTATCCTGTTATCGGTATTTTCTTGATTGGAGCTGTGATGACACCACTATTAGTTCCGATCACAGGCCTAAATAATTCATTAATGGATTTTCTCTCAGCTGTTCAATCCACGAACCCGCTGCTCTTAGGTTTAATTGTTGGAGCGATGTGTGGATTTGATATGGGAGGTCCTTTTAACAAAGCAGCCTATGTCACAGGAACGGCTTTACTTGCACAAGGCAACCTTTACTTCATGGCAGGTGTGTCCGCAGCATGTATCACACCACCACTTATCATTGCGATTGCCACAACGATTTTCAGAAAACATTTCACACCGCAGGAACGAAATGCAGGGGCAATCAACTATATTCTAGGGGCGACACATATTACAGAAGGGGCCATCCCATTTGCGGCAAAAAACCCGATCGTTGTCCTGCCAATTATCATGTTTGGCTCAGCCATCTCTGCTATATTGACGTATCTATTTGGCGTACAGGTTCCAGCTCCGCATGGTGGATTCCTTGTCCTTCCAGTCGTCACAGGTGCATTTCAGTGGGTACTATCCATACTGATCGGATCACTTGTAGGTGCCATTCTATACGGACTTTACCGTAAAAAAATAGACAAACCCGCAGTTTAATAGGGAGGAAGAGAAATGATGGAACATATTTATATGAATCTTCATGAAACCGTGTCGTCACAGGCTGGCGTTTTCGCAGCCATTGCTGACATTGCCTACAAAGCAGGTATTTGTACATCAGCAGAGGATGTCAAAAAAGGCTTAGCTGAAAGGGAAGCACTGAGCACGACTGGATTTCAAGATGGATTTGCCATTCCACATACACAAACAGAAGCCATCACAAAACCAGCACTTGTGATCGTCCGCACTGAAACAGGCATTGAATGGGACGCTTTTGATGGGAAGCCATGCTTTTTCTTCTTATCCTTACTGATCCCCAAAAATGAAGCGGGCACCACTCATCTAAAGGCTCTTTCTGCTCTTTCACGAGGATTAATGGATGAAGCGAAACGACAAAAGCTGCTGGAAACAAGAACAAATGAAGACATGCTTACTGTTTTAGAAACAGATATTTTAACGAGAGAGGATGTTTGATTATGCCTTTACTTTCAACAACACCGATGCTTGAGGCTGCGAAAAAAGAAAAATACGGAATCGTTGCATTCAATGTACACTCCTTTGACAGTATTTATTGGGTGCTCGAAACGGCCGCAGAATTAAAATCACCTGTCATTTTGCAAACAACGGTTGGAACGGTTCAATCACTTGGAGCAAAAGCGATTGCAGATACAGTCAAAGCGGCGGCTGATCAATATCAAATCCCAATCGGTCTGCACCTCGATCACTGCACGGACTTTGATGTAATTCTCACCTGTATCAGGGCCGGATATACATCCGTCATGATCGATGCATCCATGCATTCATATGAAGAAAATGTACGCCGCACAAAAGAAGTCGTAGACCTCGCGTTAAAAGTAGGGGTGAACGTCGAAGCAGAATTAGGCAAGGTAGGCGGCGTAGAGGATGATATCGTCGTCGATGAAAAGGATGCTGAAAAAGCCATTCCATCAGAATGCCGTCAATTTGTAGAAGAAACTGGGGTACCTACTTTAGCGCCTGCGATTGGTACTGCTCACGGCATTTATAAAGGAGTACCGGATATTGACTTTGACCGCATTGAACAAATTGCAGCGCTGGTCGATGTTCCACTTGTGCTGCACGGCGGTTCCGCTGTACCGGATGAGGACGTCAGACGATGTGTAGCACTTGGTATGGCAAAGGTCAATGTCTCTACTGAATTGAAAAATGCGTACTCTGAAGCCATCCGTGATCATTTCTCAAACGAACCTGAAAGCTTAGATCCACGTATGTATTTACAAAAAGCAAAGCAAGCAGCAAAAGACATGGTCACATCGAAAATACGTATCGTTGGCAGTGAGGGCAAAGCCCATCCTCTATATCAGTGAAACGAAAAAAAGCAGAGCCGCTAACGCTCTGCTTTTTCACATTATTCGCTTTCTTTCATTTCATTTGATGTGCGTACTCGTGCATTTCCCATAAATAGGACCGTAATCGCTGCAAGGGCAATAGGGAATAACGCAATCAAAAATACGTACGTAATGCTTTGTGACATCGCATCGATGACTTTATTTAAAATATCAGGCGGAATTTGTGAACGGGCACCTTCTTGGAATATGGCTTGTGGATCGCCTATTTGAGAAGGGGCTCCTTTCATTCCGCTAAAGGCATCTGCTAAGCGATTCGTTAGGACATTGGTTTGAATCGTCCCAAAAATCGTGACACCAAGCGTCATCCCAAGTGATCTCATAAATGAATTGGTTGAGTTTGCACTGCCTCGGTAACGAGGGGCAAGATCATTCATTGAAGCTGAAGGCAGAAGGGAGAAGCTAAAGCCGACGCCAAAGCCTGATATCATCATAAAGAGTGTAAGCCACAGTCTAGCTGTATCTGGTGACATATTGGCAAGAAGCAGCATCCCAGCAAAAAATGAAATAACAGAGATCGTCATAAGACGTCTGAAAGGCACTTTCGTCTGCATCGTTCCGCCAATCATACTGCCAATCACAGATCCTATCATCATCGGTGTTAAAATAAACCCTGCACTTGTCGCAGATTCACCATACACCGCTTGCACGAAAATAGGAATAAAGACGGCAAGAATAATAAATGTCCCCCCATATAAAAACGCCAATATTTGAGATGTCGCAAATAAACGATTTTTAAACATCCAAAAAGAAATAATCGGTTCCTCCGCTTTACGCTCAACAATAAAGAAGATGGTACCAAACACAAGAAACACGGCAAAAAGTGTGAGGATTTGCACCGAATCCCACGCATAAGATTTACCGCCAAGCTCAAGTGCGAACATTAAGCTCACAACTGCCACGACAAGTGTAATAGCACCTGACCAGTCAATTTTTTGCTTGCGATGTTCCAGCGATTCATGATAGTATCTGGCGATCAAGAACACACTAACAATACCGATTGGCACGTTAATATAGAAAACCCAATGCCAGCCGATCGAATCTGTGATAATAGCTCCTAACAGTGGTCCTAGTACACTCGATAAACCAAACACTGCACCAAACATACCGGACATTTTTCCGCGCTTTTCAGGCGGGAAGATATCAAAGATGATCGTAAACGCGATCGGAAGAAGGGCACCGCCTCCAAGCCCTTGAATGGCTCGATAAATAATGAGCTGATCCATCGTTTGTGCGATACCGCACAGCGCTGATCCAATTAAAAAGAAAATAAGTCCAAACAGAAAAAAACGCTTTCGACCATACATATCAGAAAGCTTTCCGTAAATCGGCATTCCAGCCATTACTGCCACCATATAAGAAGCCGTCACCCAAGCAAATTTATCAAAACTGCCCAAATCTGCTACGATGCTTCCCATCGCTGTTGCAACAATGGTATTGTCCATCGCTGCCATAAAAATCCCTAACAGCAAACCGATGACAACAAAGCGAGTGGATGCCTTGCCTTTATCCACATGATTCATTTCATTTACCTCCTGCTTACGTTCTCTCCTTATTTTTGCTATGATCAACTTAAATATAAAGGAAGAGAACATTTATCTTGATGATCAAGATAAATTGATTTTAAAGGGAGGAGAACAAGTTGTCAATAAAGAACGAGACTGAAGACAGAGCAGACCTGATCATCCATACAATGAGGCGCCTAGCCACACGAACGGTTTTATTCCACCAAGCGGCCGCACAATCGCTTGGCCTTTTCCCAACAGATCTCAAATCAGCCGATTTATTAAACGAACTCGGCCCCCTCACAGCAGGGGAATTAAGTGAAAAAACAGGTCTTAGCTCAGGTGCGGTCACAGCTCTGATTGACCGCCTTGAAAAAGCTGGCTACGTCAAAAGAGAAAAGGACCCAAAAGACAAGCGAAGAGTCATCATTGTTCCATTAACGGCTGGGAAATCACAGGTAAAAGAACTCTTCCGATCCTTATCGGCATCAACAAAACAGCTCACAAACGAATACAAACGAGAAGAATTAGACTTAATCATTCAATTTATTACCGAAGCAGCAGATATTATGGACCAAGAGCTGCAATTGTTTAAGTCTAAGTCGTAAGAAAGCGCACTGTTGGAGGTGTGCTTTTTCTAATGAAAAAATTAACCTGCATCGGATGAAGAATTTTAGATTCCTTTGGATCTGATATACAGAAGATGAATTCGCTGAACTAGCCCTTTTCACTATTTTTAATAGATTCAAAGGTTTAGAGATGAAAAAGGATTGTTATAATCTGAAAAAGCAAGCAACATGTAATCTTTCCACTTTAAAAATAAAAAAAGCCTAAAAGTTAATAAATATTTAAGATTTAATAGTTACTATTTTTATTAACCACAAAATAAATAAAATGGAGGGTTAATTGGAATGAAAAGAAAATTTATTAATTTAGTTGGCTTTGCTACGGTATTGACCGTTATTGTAACAGGCTGCTCGCAGTCAAAAAGCTCAGATAGTGTGAAAGCAGAAAAAGTCTCAGCTGAAAACGAAAAAAATAAAGGAAATGTGTATGTAGAAAGTGAATTTGCTCCATTAAAACGTGTCGTTTTGTCTCAGTCTGAAGTTTATTTTCCCGAGGGAGATAGCGGCTCAAACATGATGGAAGATATGAAAGATATTCAAATCAAAATGGAAAAAGAACGTGAAGAGTTTAAAAAAGTACTTCAGAAATACGATGTAGACACCCAAATGCCACGCCTTTTAACAGAGAATGAAAAGAAATTAGGTTTAGCTGAAAATGGTATAACTGGTGGAGCAGGGGCTACGAATTTCTTTGTTAGAGATCCATTCTTTACAATAGGAAATCACATAATCGAAGGATCGTTCTTTTCAAGCTACCGCAGACTAGAAGTTTTCCCAGCAAGACATATCCTTTTAAAAGAGGTAAGAGCGAACAAAAATCCATATGTTGCTGTTCCACAGCCGGATGTTTCAAAAGGCATAAATTCTAAGACTGGTCCATTTCTAGAGGGTGGAGATATTCTTGTGTACGGGAAAACAATTTTTGTTGGGAACTCTGGTCAAGCATCTAATAAAGAAGGAATCGATTGGCTCCGTAATTATTTAACACCAGATGGTTATAAAGTAGTTGAAGTGAAACTCGAGAAAAATACTCTTCATCTTGATTGTGCCATTAGTTTTGTGCGAGACGGTCTGATGATTGTGAATGAAGACTCACTACCAAACGGAGTTCCAGATGAATTAAGAGATTGGGATAAAATAAAAGTAAGCTACAAAGAAGCGCAAAATTTAGCTATTAATGGGTTACCGATTAATGAAAAAGTATATGTAACGGATATAGCATATCAAAATACAATTGGAAAAGAATTAGAAAAAAGAAATATCAAGGTGGAATATGTTGATTTTAAAATAACAAGAAGCTATGGTGGCGCTTTCCGATGCACGACTCAGCCATTACTTCGTAAATAAAAAAACAGAAAAGCATCCTGATTAAGAGCATCTTTTTTCTATGTGGATCATCGTATAATAGAGACTAGCAAAAAACGATTATTTTGTCCAGAAAGAAGAACCTGCAGACGCTGATCATTAGGCACTTAAGTGCCTTGATTGGTGTCCGCTTTCTTTATCGGCAATGAAGCCCAGTACATATGTGTGAATCAAGAATGCCAAAAGAATTGTAAAAAATCAAAAAAAGGCATTCAAAAAAATTTCTATCACGTAAAAGAAGACAAATGATTCTTTGTATACAAGTCTAAAGCACACTCAAGCGGGTGTGCTTTTTCTTATGGCAAAAGAGCACCCAAAAGCTGCACAGCATGTGCTGAAGACATTTGGGCTTCTTTGACGCATGTGAGTTGATTAGACTTATAATCAAAGGGAAGAAGGGAGGAATTCCAACTGTATTTAACCAAAAGGGGCACGACTTTACTATCAATGCTGATTCACACGACATCTTATTTATCAATTGAAGATTTACAGAATCGACTGAATGTCTCTACTCGAACCGTCTACTCTGAAATCAAACGAATGAATAGCTGGCTGGAAACTCAGCAGCTGAGTGGTATTCAGCGAAAAGATCAACTTGGCTACTACTTACAAACACATGAAAAAGAAGTCATTATTCAAAAAGCGAACACCATTCTCGTTGGCCATGATTATGAACCATGTGTAAAGGAAAGAAGGGCCATCCTGCTCTTATCCATTGCATGCAGTGAGAAACGCCTAAGAATTGATGATTTTATGAAGATGACCAAAGTGAGCCGGAATACATTGCTTGAAGATATGAAACAGCTAAAAGAAGCACTTTCAAAGCAGCAGCTTATCCTCCACTATCAGGCAGCCTGCGGCTATTTGATTTCAGGAGAAGAAAGAGCGATTCGATTGGCGCTGAAACCTTATATTCATTCCATTCGCACAATGATAAAAAACGAAAAAGCGTTTCCACCTTTTTGGTTAAAGGGGCCAATTTCATATAAACGGTTAAAGCATCTCCTCGAGCAGTCAGAACAAGAGCTTAAGCTCGAGTTTGCAGATGACATGCTGGATCAGCTGTCTTTGGATCTCTTTTTCTACTTTAAGCGGATGAAGCTAGAACGTGCTGTACACCTTTCAAACGAAGAAAAGCGTACATTGCAGGAAACAGATGAATGCTTTGCGGCTATTCGTTTCATGGCACGAATTCAAAGAGAAACCGGCCTTCATGTTCATGATGATGAAATCTATTTTCTTACTACTCTATGGCTCAGCGCCAAGAAACAAAAGCTTCCATCAAGTAAAAAACCAGAAGAGCATCTCATTCGCACCATTGCCAGACAAATGATTTTTGACTTTCAGCGGTATGCATGTATTTCCTTTCAAGAGTACGAAGCCTTGGAGCAAAACTTGACAATGCATCTCATCCCGGCCTATTACAGACTCGTCTATCACATTGATATCAACAATGAATTAACAGAATCTATTAAAAAAGCACAGCCAGAGGTGTTTGACATCACTCAAAAGGTCGTATGCCATTTAGAAAAGGCGACCTGTTCAAAGATCAGCGACCATGAAATTGCATATGTGGCGATGCATTTTGGTGGTTGGATGAGAAGAGAAGGGATTTCACCAATTGTGCGGCGTTCTGTATACATTGTCTGCGGCGAAGGAATTGGCACAAGTCACATGCTGAAAACACAGCTTATCGAATTAATCGGTTATATCGAAGTACGTGAACTATTATCAAAGCGTTCATATGAAGAAAGGTCATCCATTGATGTCGACTTTGTTGTGTCAACAACACCTATTTCGTTTAAAGGAAAACCTGTTCACCTCGTTCATCCCATTCTCACTACCTATGAGAAAAAAACCTTACTTCAATATGGGGAAGGTGCAGAAATCAGGCTTGATGAGAACAATGTGGACGCTTTATTCAACATCATTCAGCAGCATACCATCGTACAAAATGAAAAAGCACTGCTTCGTGATCTTAAAGAGCTACTTCATCCCGCATATGTATCCCATCAGAAAGGGTGGAAACCAGTGTTAAACGATTTATTAACAGAAAAAACCATTCATCTCCAGCAAACAGCAGATACTTGGCAAGAGGCCATCACAAAAGCAGCGCAGCCTTTACTCGATCAAAATGCCATTCAGAGAGGTTATGTGGAGGCCATGATTCAGTCTGTGCATCAAAATGGACCTTATATTGTGATTGCACCACAAGTAGCCATTCCGCACGCCAGACCAGAGGACGGCGTGAACAAATTAAGCATGTCACTCATGTCATTTGAACCGCCCGTTTTTTTCTCTAAAGATGGAAAAAAACAGGTTCGTCTCATCATTGTGCTAGCAGCCATTGACAGTATGACCCACTTGAAAGCACTCAAACAGCTGACCATGCTGTTAAGTGATGAAAAACGGAGAAAACAACTGGTTGAAGCAAAGGAATTAGCATCGGTGCAAAAACTAGTTGATCAATTTTCACAACTATAAAGGAGGAAAAAGAGAATGAAAAAAATTCTTGTTGTGTGCGGAAACGGATTAGGAAGCAGCTTTATCGTAGAAATGAATGTAAAAAAAGCATTAAAAGAGTTAGGACTTGTAGCTGAAGTGGATCATACCGATCTCAGCACAAGTAAAAATGAACAGGCCGATCTATATATCGGAGCAACAGACATTATCGATCAGCTGGATGACGGCACAAGAAAGGTCGCTGGATTAAATAACTTGTTAGACCAGGAAGCCATTAAAGACGTCCTTCGTAAACACATATAAGCCACAAAAAAGGGGGATCACATCATGATGGAACTGATCATGAACGATATATTGGGCACACCGGCAATTCTCATCGGTTTGTTTGCACTGGCCGGTTTACTTTTGCAGAAAAAATCAGCCGCAGATACCGTGTCAGGCACCTTGAAAACAACCATGGGTTTTTTAATATTAGGAGCGGGCGCCACGGTCGTGTCTGATTCACTTGGAGTTTTTCGAAAAATGTTTGAAGCAGCCTTTCACATTCAAGGGGTTGTCCCAAATACAGATGCCATGGCGGCCATTGCCCAAAAGGAATTCGGTACACAGACGGCTCTCATTATGATTTTTGGCATGCTGGTCAATTTGTTATTGGCAAAATTCACGCCCTTTAAATACGTCTTTTTAACAGGGCACCATACCTTGTATATGGCTGCAATGCTCGCAGTCGTTCTCTCGACAGCCGGAATGCAAGGAGGATTTCTTGTGACCACCGGTTCGATTATATTAGGAACAGCTATGGTCATTGCACCCGCTATCCTTCAGCCATTCACAAGGAAAGTCACCGGAAGCGATGATCTCGCGCTCGGACACTTCAGTACCTTCGGTTATTTTACAGCGGGAATGATCGGCAAATGGATCGGTCGTCCAGAGAAATCAACGGAAACCATTCAAGTGCCTAAATCACTCGGCTTTCTAAGAGATACATCTGTTGCCATTTCGATCACGATGGCTTTGCTGTTCTTTGCGATTGCACCGTTTGCAGGGATTCCCTTTATAGAACAAATTAGCGGGGGCACGAACTTCGCTGTCTTCATTCTCATTCAGGCTATTACCTTTGCTGCAGGTGTGTACATTATTTTAGCCGGGGTGCGGATGGCAATCGGTGAAATCGTGCCTGCTTTCAAAGGGATTGCCGATCGTTTTGTGAAAGGGGCAAAGCCGGCACTTGACGCGCCAACCGTTTTTCCATTTGCTCCAAATGCAGTGATTATCGGATTTTTATGCAGCTTTGCAGGAGGCATCGTATCCATTTTTCTTTTACCTTTGTTTGGTTTAACTGTCATTGTCCCTGGTCTTGTCCCGCACTTTTTTTGCGGCGCTACAGCAGGAGTGTATGGTAATGCAACAGGAGGCGTAAGAGGTGCTGTCGCTGGGGCCTTTGTGAATGGATTGCTACTTTCCTTTTTACCTGCTTGTTTATTACCTGTGTTAGGAACCCTTGGCTTTGAAGGGACAACTTTTGGAGATACAGACTTTGGTATCATCGGAATCTTGATTGGATTGATCAAGCTTTTATTTCAACTCTAAAAAGGAGGAGCCTAAGAATGACAGCCATTTTTTCACCTTCATTGATGTGCATGGATTTAACGCACTTCCGCGAACAAATTCATATACTCAACACAAGAGCAGATCGATATCATGTCGACGTCATGGATGGTCATTACGTGAAAAATATCACCTTATCGCCCTTTTTCATAGAACAGCTTCGAAAACTGACAGATAGACCAATTGATGTTCACCTTATGGCGGAATACCCCCAAGAATTTTTAATCGATGCCTGCATTGATGCAGGCGCAAGCATGATCTGCTTACACCCAGAGGTCGTGCAAAGAGACGTTTTTAGAATCATTCGGCATATCCATCAAAGAGACTGCAAGGTCGGCTTTGTCTTAAATCCCGCCACACCAATTGCAGCGTTAGATTCCTATCTACATTTAATAGACCGAGTGACGATCATGACGATTGATCCAGGCTTTGCAGGTCAGCCTTTTATTAAAGAAATGCTTCAGAAAATTAAACAGGTGAAAGAGATAAAAGAGAAGAGAGGATACACGTTTTCAATTGAAGTAGACGGCTCTTGTAATGAGAGCACGTTCCGGCTGCTTGCTGAGGCTGGAAATGAGATCTATATCATCGGCAACTCAGGTTTATTTGGACTTCACAATCAACTCGATAAAGCTTGGGAGACAATGAAGCAATTGTTTGCAAAAGAAACAGCCTCAATTGAATCACGTTAGTAAAAGAGGATGTAATCCATCCTCTTTTTTACGCAATTTTACTAAAACACCACAATCTCACCAAAACATACCCAAATACAAAATAAAAAATTACAAATCCACAATTGAAAGCGCTTTACTTATATGTTATCCTTCAAATATCTTTAGTAAATATTTAGTCAAAATCTAAGAGGAGTTTGCCTATGACCACACTCAAAGATATTGCCCATGATGCAAAAGTGTCCGTATCCACTGTATCCCGTGTGTTAAATGGCGATCAAACACTTGCCGTTTCACACGCAACAAGACAAAACATCCTCGACATTGCAAAGAAGCTAAACTATACCCCAGTGAGAGCAAGAAAAGCCGATCAAGCAGAAGAAAAACCTCCATCTGAATCCCCAGTCATCGGTATCGTTGTCGCTCAATCCATTGACGAAGAATTAAATGATCCCTTTTTTTCATCGATTCGAAAAGGAATTGAAAAAGAATATGCCAAACAAGGGCTGTCCACCCTCCATACCTTTCGCCTGAGAAGCATGGACAAAGGGGCGATGCTAAAGGATATTGACGGTTTGATTGTCATTGGACGAATCAGTCCCGATACAGTTGAAAAAATGACAAACCGAATGGAGCACATTGTTTTTATTAATCATTATGCGGATGAGGATTTGTATGATTGTGTACATGTTGATTTTGTAAGAGCGGCAGATCGAGCAATTCGCCATCTGCAATCGCTTGGCTATACACATCTAGGCTATATTGGCGGAAAGGAGCGGGAGCATTATTTCGAAGGAAACGCTGTGATTGAGGACGAAAGGCAAACGACGTTTATGAGAAGAATGCAGGAGGCGGGATATCTTCATCTGGATGACATCCACATTGGGGAATACTCCATGCAAGAAGGCTATACGCTTATGCAGCAAGCCATTAAAAAAGGAAACCTTCCACAAGCCTTTTTTATCGGAAGTGATTCAATGGCGATCGGTGCAATGCGTGCGCTCAACGAAGCCGGTCTGCGTGTTCCTTTCGATGTATCCATTGTTGGGTTTAATGACATTGAAGCTGCTTCATTTTCAAGTCCACCGCTTACAAGCGTAAAAGTATATACAGAAGAAATGGGGGAAGTCGGCTTGAAGCTTTTGCTTGAGCGAATAAACGGAAGAAAGCTCCCTCTAAAAGTCGTCGTGCCAACAAAACTCATCGAACGGGGCAGCACATGTCTCATCCATGAAAGGGGGTGAACCAAGATCTCAGCAAACAAAAAAGAGACAAAAAAGCAGAAAGCAGCTGCTCAGCATGATGGCCAGATCATGCTAAGAACAAGGCAGCCTGCCGTTATGCTCTCTTATCTCTTTGAAAAGAATAGAATTCCAGTATAATGGACTTCTTTTGTTTCCGCAACTGCATGAATTCTACCGATTATCGTCTGAATTTTCAGTGATCAAAAGGAGGAAACCATGAATAAAAAATTCATGCTGCTGACTGCGGCCTTTGTCTTGACCATTCTTTTGTCTGCTTGCGGCAATAACGGTACGTCCGAAGCAAACGGAAAGGTCACCCTGACTCTCTTTTCGACGATGAGCAACAGCGGGGAAAGAAAAGCATTTGAAGAAGTGATTCGTGAGTTTGAAAAAGAGCATCCACATATTCGAATCGATGCCAACTTCCCAGGCAACAGCTATGAAGATATGATCCGCGTCAAAATGGGGGCAAACGATATGCCGGATCTGTTTGACACACATGGCTGGGCCAAACTGCGCTACAGAGAGTATGTGGCTGATTTAAAAGAGATGGATTGGGTCAAACAGCTTGATCCATCACTCGATCAGATTTTAAAGGACCAAGATGGCAAAGTATACGCGTATCCGCTGAATCAAGCAAAAGACGGGCTTAGCTTTAATGCCAATCTATTAAAGGACTATGACATTGAGGTACCTAGAACACTTGATGAATTCCAATCGGCTTTGCTGACAGTGAAGGAAAAGAGCAAAGGAGAGGTTGTGCCGCTCTGGATACCAGGAGGAGATAACTCAAATATCGCCCAAGTCTTTGATGAACTAGCCACACCTTTATTAATCACCGATCCAAAACATCAATACGGAAAAGAACTTGAAAACGGATCTTTTGATTGGTCTCACTATACACCGCTTGCACAGTTCATGAAGGAGCTGAAGGATCAAGATCTTTTAAACAAAGATGTCCTGACAGCGAAACTATCTCAAGCACCTGAACTGATGGCACAAAACAAAATAGCCTTCACCTTTGTCGGAGGTTCTTTAGGACCTGAAGCGTCAGAACTCAATCAATCGATCAAAGTAGGCACGATACCTGTTCCTGCCATTCATGAAGGAGATGAGCAAAGCTGGATTGGGGGAGAACGATTTACTGTCGCTGCCTGGAAGGACTCCAAGCATCTAAAAGAAGCAAAACAATTCATCGATTTTCTCGCAAAGCCTGAAAATGCGGAAAAAATCGCAGAAGGCACATCCTCTGAAGCAGCCTTAACGCATGTAAAAGCGAAAAACTATTACTCTACGTTTTACGATCAATACGAACAGGTGAAGATTGAACCTTACTTCGATCGAAAATACTTACCAAGCGGAATGTGGGCTGTCATGGCAACGACGGGTCAAGAATTATTAGCAGGCTCCATCACACCAGAACAATTATCGAAGAAGATGGAAGAGGAATATAAGCGTCTGAAAAAACAATAGCAGGCCCATGCTGAAACAGGAGTGAAGCCAATGAATGACATCACAAAAGCAAAGCAGCCAGCCGCATTTACCTCTTTACCAAAACAAAAGATGCAAAAAAGCCGGAATTCATCACTTTGGTGGATGTACATGCCAGCTGTACTCGTCGTCAGTACCTTTATCATTTATCCTTTTTTGAACGGCATTCAGCTATCTTTTACGAATTGGAACGGGTTCTCACAAACTTATGAATGGATTGGGCTTGATCAATATAAACGTCTGCTTCAAGACCCAACGACATGGCTTGTTGTCAAAAACACGCTTCTCTACGGAATTGGGAGTACAATCTTACAAAATATCATTGGACTTGGATATGCTCTCTTATTAAACCAAAGTTTAAAGATAAGAGGCATCACAAGGACGGTGATCTATCTACCTGTCATGATCAGTCCGATTGCCATGGGCTATATTTGGTATTTTGTGTTTGCTTACCAAGGCGGTGCCTTAAACGATGTGGTGACGTTTTTTGGATTTGACCAAATGAATGCGCTTGGCAATCCGCAATTAAACACATGGATCATTGTGCTTGTCAACACCTATCAATTCGTCGGAATTGCGATGATCATTTATTTAGCAGGCCTTCAAAGTATTCCTAAGGATTATTATGAGGCGGCACAATTAGACGGCGCATCAAGCCTCCAGCAATTCAGACGGATCACATTGCCGCTGCTTATGCCGTCTATCACCATTAATGTTGTGCTTAACGTCATTGGCGGGCTGAAACTTTTTGATGTCATTGTGGCACTAACAGGCGGCGGACCTGGAGATTCCTCGCAATCGATGTCGACCTTTATGTATGATCTGTATTTCAAACGTCAGGATGCAGGCTATGCAGCAACGCAAGGAGTCTTCATGGCGGTCATCATCCTTGTCATTAGTGTCGCAGCACTGATTTATTTCAAACGAAAGGAGACCGAGGTGTGATGGATAACGCCTTTAAACGCAAAAAGAGATGGTACACCTTCCTCGCACTTTTGGTGACATTGCTTCACCTCATTCCATTTTATATCTTGGTGACGACATCATTAAAGGGGATAGGAGATTTCAGTTCAAAATGGCTGTTTCCGAAAGCGCTCCATCTTGAAAACTTTCGCACGGCATGGACAGAGGCTCAGCTTGGCCAGTCCTTTTTGAATACAGTGATGATTACGTTTAGCTCCGCTGTATTACTCATCATACTTGGATCTCTTGCAGCCTATCCGCTCGCAAGAAGAAACACAAAGCTAAATAAAGCAGTTTATGTTTTATTCATCACCATTATGGTCATTCCACCGCTCACAGCCCTTGTCCCGCTCTATAAAATGGTCGTTCAAATCGGGATGATGAACACCTATCAAATCGCTATTTTAAATAATGTCGCTGCTTTTTTGCCGCTAACCATTTTCTTATACGCAGGCTTTATCCGGTCGACCATTCCAAAGGAGCTTGAAGAAGCAGCACGTATTGATGGAGCGGGGACACTCAGAGTTTTTTTCACTGTCGTTTTTCCTCTTCTGAAGCCCATTACCGCTTCTGTCTTAATCATTGCCTGTGTGTATATTTGGAACGACTATCAATTTGCCATCTTCTTTTTGCAAGATAAAGAGATGCATACACTCACAGTCGCCTTATCCCATTTTTTTGGTCAAAATCAGCATCAGCTCCAGCTCGTTGGTGCCGCTGCGCTCATTGCGATGCTGCCAATGGTTACGATGTTTTTACTGTTGCAAAAATATTTTATCGCAGGGCTTTCACAAGGCTCTGTCAAAGGGTAGTTCAATATGGATGTAAAAAGGAGAGTCGTCAATGTCTAAAATTACATTTATCGGTGCAGGGAGTACCGTGTTTGCTAAAAATATATTAGGAGATTGTTTGTTCGTCCCTGCACTTAGCGGCTTTGAATTCGCATTATATGATATCGACCACAACCGGCTGAATGAATCAGACACGATGCTTCGGCATTTAAAAGAGAACTACGGTGCAAATGTGACCATTAAGCCCTATCACAACCGAAAAGAAGCCTTAAAGGATGCGAAATATGTCATCAATGCCATCCAGGTTGGAGGCTATCGGCCAAGCACTGTAATTGATTTTGAGATTCCGAAAAAATACGGATTAAGACAAACGATTGCGGATACGGTTGGCATCGGCGGCATCTTCCGCTTCCTTCGAACAATTCCTGTGATGCTTGATTTTGCAAAGGAGATGGAAGAGGTTTGCCCAAATGCTTTATTATTAAATTACACAAATCCAATGGCCACACTGACAGGTGCGATGCTGCGCTATACACCGATTCAAACGGTGGGTCTTTGTCATAGTGTGCAGGTGTGTACAAAGGATCTATTTGGATCACTTGAAATGGATCATGAAGGCATTGAAGAAAAAATTGCCGGCATCAACCATATGGCATGGTTATTAGAGGTGAAACGGGACGGAAAAGATTTGTACCCAGACATCAAAAGAAGAGCGAAAGAAAAGCAGCAAGCGCGGCACCTTGATATGGTACGTTTTGAGCTGATGGATAAATTCGGCTACTATGTCACAGAATCCTCAGAGCACAATGCCGAATACCATCCTTATTTTATCAAAGCACGCTATCCAGAACTGATCGGTCAATTTAACATTCCGCTCGATGAATACCCGAGACGCTGCGAGGAACAAATCAACAACTGGAATACAATGAAGCATGACCTTGTGGGCAATACACAGATCACACATACTCGCTCAAAAGAATATGGTTCTCGTATCATTGAAGCGATCGAAACGAACGTTCCCTTTAAATTTGGAGGGAATGTGCTGAACACAGGAGGACTCATTCACAATCTGCCTGAAAAAGCGTGTGTCGAAGTACCATGTGTTGCAGATCGCAGCGGCATCATGCCTTGCTATGTCGGAGAGATCCCTGAACAATTGGCTGGACTCAACCGGACCAATATCAGCTCACAGCTCATGACAATCGAAGCAGCAATTAGCGGCAAAAAAGAGCACATTTATCAAGCGGCATTACTTGATCCACACACAAGCGCTGAACTATCCATTGATGACATCATCAAATTATGCGATGAACTCATTGAAGCACATGGTGAGATGCTCCCGCATTTTGCAGAACCGAATCAATATGTTGCATCAACTGAATAAAAGAAAAGAACCAGCCTCTACCTGATGCAACGCGCATCAGGTTTTTCTTATGTTACAAAAAGAGGATTGACTGAAAGCGTTTTTAATATTATGATTTTTCTACAGTTACCCAATAGTTGATCAAAAATACACCATGAATAAATCACATTCCGGAATCATTTCTCACAAACAAATCGATGGGCGGCAACCTTTCACACTTTAGAGCAAGCTCTTTATCACAACGTAAACCAAAACGTCAGTTTCATTTGACAAAGAGTGTATACAGATGGGCGCCCGTTAGATGAGACAATGACAACCATACACATCCTATAAGCATGAAATTCTTTCATAAAAAGGAGAGAGGGAACATGACCAAAACAGATGTACAAATGTTGAAAAATTATATTGGCGGACAATGGATTGAGGCAGAAACAAGTCAAACAGAGGCAGTATATAACCCAGCTACTGGCGAGATCATCGCAGAAGTGCCGCTTTCAACAAAAAAGGATGTCGAACGTGCGGTACAGGCAGCACAAGAAGCATTTACCACTTGGTCGAAAACACCAGTTCCCCGCCGTGCACGCATTTTATTTAAATACCAGCAGTTACTCGTTGAAAAATGGGATGAGCTGGCTGAACTCGTAACGATTGAAAACGGAAAAAGCATAACAGAGGCAAAAGGAGAAGTGCAGCGAGGGATTGAATGTGTGGAATTTGCCGCTGGTGCACCGACCTTAATGATGGGAAAACAATTACCAGATATCGCATCTGGACTCGAATCTGGCATGTACCGCTATCCGATTGGTGTCATTGGCGGCATTACGCCATTTAACTTTCCGATGATGGTCCCGTGCTGGATGTTCCCGCTTGCCATTGCCTGCGGAAATACGTTTGTTTTAAAACCTTCAGAACGAACGCCCATTCTTGCCGCGCGGTTAGCCGAGCTATTTGAAGAAGCTGGTCTTCCAAAAGGTGTTCTCAACATCGTCAATGGGGCTCACGATGTCGTCAACGGTCTGCTTGAACATCAAAAGGTCAAAGCCATTTCATTTGTCGGCTCTCAGCCAGTCGCAGAATACGTCTATAAAAAAGGCACAGAGCATGGCAAACGTGTCCAAGCACTTGCAGGTGCAAAGAATCACTCCATTGTCCTCAAAGATGCAGATTTAGATGCGGCAACGAAACAAATCATTGGTGCTGCCTTTGGATCAGCGGGAGAGCGCTGCATGGCCGCGGCCGTTGTCGCGGTGGAAGAAGAAGTGGCAGATGAGTTCATTCAAAAATTAGTTGATGAATCGAACGAGCTCGTCATTGGAAATGGAATAAATGAAGATGTCTTTCTTGGTCCAGTCATTCGAAAGGAACATAAAGAACGAACGCTTCAATATATCCAGTCAGGGATTGAAGAAGGAGCAAGCCTCATTCGGGATGGTAGGAATGACCTTGAAACAAATGGAAAAGGGTATTTCGTTGGACCGACGATTTTTGACCATGTCACAAATCAAATGAAAATTTGGCAGGACGAGATTTTCGCCCCAGTCTTATCAGTTGTCCGTGTCTCTTCACTAACAGAAGCGATCGACCTGTCCAATCAATCAAAATTTGCGAACGGTGCCTGCCTTTACACGGACAGCGCATCAAGCATCAGAGAATTTCGCGAAAACATCGAAGCAGGTATGCTCGGCGTGAATATCGGTGTGCCCGCACCAATGGCATTTTTCCCGTTTTCCGGCTGGAAGGATTCTTTCTACGGGGACTTACATGCGAACGGAACAGACGGAGTAGAGTTTTACACAAGAAAGAAAATGGTGACCGCTCGTTATATGTAATCTACATTCATTGAATAAGAAGAAAAAATGCAGTTCCAAAGTGGAGGACTGCATTTATTATTGTCTCCTAGTCAAAAAGTAAGGGTTTTCATGATGATTTCAGCAGTGATTTCCCCTAGAAATCATCCTTTGTATTCATTCTTCATCAGCGCATATCAACATAATTTGAAATTGGGCGTAAACCCCAATATTAGGAAGATGAAAACAGGAGGAAAATGACACGATGAGGAAGAGGATGAAGTGCGGTGTAGGTTTTTTGATTCTTGCTTTGGTGCTGAGCTGTATACCGGTATATGATGCGAGTGCAGCAAGTACCCCCATTGCAAAACGAGTAGGAAATGCAAATCCACTCATAGACCATCACCTGGGGGCGGATCCGTTTGCGCTCACCTATAACGGCAGAGTGTACATTTATATGTCGAGTGATGACTATGAATATCACAGCAATGGAACGATTAAGGATAATTCTTTTGCGAATTTGAATAGGGTCTTTGTCATCTCTTCGGCGGATATGGTGAACTGGACAGATCACGGAGCGATTCCAGTAGCTGGCGCAAATGGGGCCAATGGCGGGAGAGGGATTGCCAAATGGGCAGGCGCTTCCTGGGCTCCATCCGCTGCGGTGAAAAAGATCAATGGGAAGGATAAATTTTTCCTTTATTTTGCTAACAGCGGCGGAGGGATTGGCGTCTTGACAGCAGACAGCCCGATTGGACCTTGGAAAGATCCTATCGGAAAAGCGCTCGTCACGCCAAATACACCAGGGATGTCCGGTGTTGTATGGCTTTTTGATCCAGCCGTATTTGTAGATGATGACGGAACCGGTTATCTATATGCCGGAGGAGGCGTTCCAGGCGGTTCAAATCCAACGCAGGGACAATGGGCCAATCCTAAAACAGCAAGAGTTCTGAAACTAGGATCTGACATGACTAGTGTGGTTGGCAGCGCATCAACCATTGATGCTCCTTTTATGTTTGAAGATTCGGGTATGCATAAGTATAACGGTACCTATTACTATTCCTATTGCATCAATTTTGGCGGCTCCCACCCAGCAGATAAACCACCTGGTGAGATCGGTTATATGACGAGCTCAAGTCCAATGGGCCCCTTTACGTATAAAGGACACTTCCTGAAAAATCCGGGTGCATTTTTCGGCGGCGGCGGTAACAACCATCATGCTGTGTTCCATTTTAAAAACGAGTGGTATGTCGTGTATCACACGCAAACGGTGAGCTCAGCCTTATATGGAGCAGGGAAAGGCTACAGATCTCCACACATTAATAAGCTTGTGCATAATGCTGACGGCTCCCTTCGAGAGGTCGCAGCCAATTTTGAAGGAGTTAAACAGCTTTCCAACCTGAATCCTTATCAACGGGTAGAAGCTGAAACATTCGCTTGGAATGGACGCATTTTAACAGAGGCCTCCTCAGCACCAGGTGGACCAGTCAATAACCAGCATGTCACAAACATTCAAAACGGTGATTGGGTGGCTGTCAGTAATGTCGATTTCGGATCGAGCGGTGCCAGAACCTTTAAAGCCAATGTAGCATCCGCTTCAGGCGGACAAATAGAAGTACGTCTTGGCAGTCCAGACGGCAGAATTGCCGGAACACTCAATGTCCCTTCCACAGGCGGAAACTGGCGAGAAATAGAAACGGCAGTGAACGGAGCAGCAGGAGTGCACAACGTATTTTTTGTCTTCAAAGGAAATGGTGCCAACCTATTCCAATTTGATTCCTGGCAGTTTACTCAAAGGTAAACAAAATCAGATGCTGCGGCATCGATCACTGGTTGATGGGAGAGTGGGAAAATTTGATGTCCATAATCAAAAAACCAATTTGTACTTTATTGATCTGCTTCACTATGCTGTCTGTCATGTTCATAGGGCCTGGGGTAACTGAGGTTTCAGCAGCAAGTGATGCGAATATTAATGTCAATGCGGAAAGACAAGTGATTCGCGGCTTTGGCGGAATGAACCACCCGGCTTGGATTGGTGATTTAACCGCCCCTCAAAGGGAAACCGCCTTTGGCAATGGGCAGAATCAATTAGGGTTCTCCATTTTACGAATTAATGTAGACGAGAACAGAAATAATTGGCACAGAGAAGTTGCTACCGCCAAAAGAGCAATAGAGCATGGCGCTTTAGTGATCGCTTCGCCTTGGAATCCTCCAAGCCATATGGTGGAGACTTTCAACCGTAATGGTGCGTCTGCAAAGCGGTTGAGATACAATCAATACGCCGCGTATGCTCAGCATCTGAATGATTTTGTGACATACATGAAAAATAATGGTGTCAACCTCTATGCCATTTCTGTACAAAACGAGCCTGATTATGCACACGAATGGACATGGTGGACGCCTCAGGAAATCCTGCGATTCATGAGAGAAAATGCCGGCTCCATTAATGCACGCGTGATTGCACCAGAATCTTTTCAATACCTTAAAAATATATCAGATCCTATCTTAAACGATCCGCAGGCGCTTAGAAATATGGACATTCTCGGTGCCCATCTGTATGGAACCCAGATCAGCCAGCTTCCGTATCCTCTTTTTAAACAAAAAGGAGCGGGGAAAGAGCTGTGGATGACAGAGGTATATTACCCGAATAGTGATAACAATTCAGCGGACCGCTGGCCTGAGGCATTAGGGGTGTCAGAGCATATTCACCATTCGATGGTGGAAGGTGATTTTCAGGCGTATGTTTGGTGGTACATCCGCAGATCATACGGTCCTATGAAGGAAGATGGAATGATTAGCAAACGTGGCTACAACATGGCGCATTTCTCCAAGTTTGTGCGTCCAGGGTACGTCAGGATTGATGCAACGAAAAGCCCTGAACCGAATGTTTTCGTCTCAGCCTATAAAGGGGACAATAAGGTCGTCATTGTAGCGATTAATAAAAACAATACAGGCGTTAACCAGCACTTTGTCATGCAAAATGGAACCGCTTCACAAGCGTCAAGATGGATTACGAGTAGTAACAGCAACCTTCAGCCTGGAACTGACTTAAATATATCAGGAAATCAATTTTGGGCTCATCTCCCGGCTCAAAGTGTGACAACATTTGTGGTCAAACGCTAAAAAAACACCAAAAGCCAATTTTCTCATTAAAAAAGAAAATTGGCTTTTTTCTGTGCAAATAGAAAGTTGATTTTTCACGATGTCTACACTTTGGGTATAATAATAACAATGACTTCAGGAGAGTGATCATAATGCCAAAGCTTCAAAGCAAAGTATTGATTATAGATGACGAAAAAGAAATTTTGGAATTAATCCATACAGTATTAACAAGAGAAGGCATTGACCGGGTGATAACAGCTTCAACTGCCCGTGATGGGCTCACGCAATTCCATCAAGAACATCCCGATCTCGTCATACTGGATATTATGCTGCCAGACGGTGAAGGCTACGATATTTGTAAACAAATCAGAGACGTCTCGCATGTTCCGATTATCTTTTTATCAGCAAAGGGAGAGGAATCAGACAAAATTGTAGGACTTGCCATTGGCGGCGATGATTATATTACAAAACCTTTCAGCCCAAAGGAAGTCGCCTACCGGGTAAAAGCCCAGCTGAGACGGTCATCATACTTACAGCCTTCTCAAGCTGATCCCGTGATCAAAAAAGGGCCATTTGAGTTAAATGAGCAGCAAGCCGAACTGACGAAAAACGGAGCGGTAATTGAGCTCACACCGAAAGAACTTATGCTGATGACCTATTTCTTGCAGCATCCGAATCGCGTGATCAGTAAAGAAACGCTTTATCAAACCGTTTGGGGAGAAGATTTCTTCGGTTCTGACAATACGGTGATGGTTCATATACGAAGACTTCGGGAGAAAATAGAGAATTCCCCATCTACACCAGAATTTCTCGTGACGGTCAAAGGGCTTGGCTATAAATTTGTTGTAAAGGATGCGTAAGGATGAAATGGCGATTAACAGGCAGATATATGGTCTCTGTCATTATCGTGACCATTATCACTGTCTTTATTAACTTATTTGGATTCATGATTTGGCTTGTACTACAAGCAAGCAGCCAGCAAAACGAAGAAAATACGCCCGAAACCTTCACAAGAACATTTGAACAATACATAACCTTTTCCGATCAAGGCATCACTGTGAACAAAGAAGGACAGCAAGCCTTAAAACAACAAAATGCGTGGATTCAAATATTAGACGAAAATGGACAAGACGTCTATCATGCACACGCACCTAAAGGAATAAAGAGCAAATATACACCTATAGAAATCGTGAACATACATAAATATAAAGATAAGCAATTGCTATCGACCATTTATGCCGGCGGAAAAAAAGGAAAGGGCAGGGAATACAGCTACTTTATCGGATTTAAGAACCCTGCCATCGGAAAATATTTATTCTCGTTCGACACGAAGGACTTAATATCAAGATTCAATATCGGGACGATGATTTTATTATCGATCGATGCCATCATTGCCTTATTCATTGGATACTTATTCAGCCGGCAGCTCATCAAACCGCTCGGCCGTGCCATTCATGGAATCCAGCGGCTCGCAAACGGAGATTATACGACAAAGCTGCCAACTAAGGGAATATATAAAGATGTCTTCTATAATGTCAATCACTTATCAGAGCAGCTCGCTTCAAGCCAAAAGGAAAAAGACAAATTAGAGCAAATGCGGGAAGAGTGGATCAGTCATATTTCTCATGATATTAAAACACCATTATCCTCTATTCAAGGCTATGCAGAAATCATCAAAGATCCAAATTATCCTCTTTCAGATCAAGACATCAGACATTATGCCAGCATCGTAGAGAATAAATCACTGTACATCAAAGATGTCATGGAGGATCTAAATTTAACAACAAGGCTGAAAAATAACGACGTGATGCTGCATAAAGAGCTAGTGAACATTGTGCCGTTGCTGCGGGAAACGTTAATTGATATCCTAAACGATTCGAGATATGCAGATCAGACGATTGAGCTGCAATCGAATGTAGACAAGCTCATGCTAAATATTGATACGATCCTCATACGAAGAGCGGTCACCAATCTCATTTTAAATGCCCTTGTTCACAATGATTCTGATGTGAAAATCATTGTACAGCTGGAACAAAAAGAAAATACCCACATCACGATTCAAGACAACGGCAAAGGAATCGAAGAGGCAGAGCTAGAAAAAGTGTTTGACCGCTACTATAGAGGGACGAATACAGGAGGGACACATGCAGGCTCTGGTCTCGGAATGGCCATTGCAAAGGATATTATCCAAAAGCACGGCGGGGATATTACGATACGCAGTATAATAGGGGAAGGAACAACGATTGATATCCAATTACCCGCATGAATGGACATACAAAAAAACGGTTCTGATCAATCACAGAACCGTTTTTCCCATCTATTATTCTGAAAACACTTTAATGCCTTTGACAATGTTCCAAATAAAGAAGTAGATCGCCACAAGGAATGTCACAGCATACGTTGCAATTAAGAACGGACCAGCATGTCTGATATCGTTCACGCCAAGTAAACCTGAACCAAGGATGCCAATGCCAAAAATCAAATAAGGAATAAAATGTGTCCATAGCGATTTTTTCGCATGATATTTTACTTCGTCCTTCCCTAAGAAATAGACGATAATCGGAAACAAAAATGGCGCAAAAAAGATACTGAAGTAACATAATGAAGACAAAATTTTATTTTCTCTCAAACCTTTTCACCTCTATGATTGATTTAGAAGGGGGAGAATCATTCGACTCATCCCTCACTTCCTTACAAACCCATTGTACAACCTCAACCTTAACCTGTATTAATCCGAACCTTACAGCAACCTTAAAAATGTTAAAAGATCGAACGCTACATGAAAGATAAAGGAAATACAAGTTATGGAACTGCTGAGTCAAGACATAGAACCTGATACTTTAAGAAGGATAGTCCATCACAAACACGAAGAAATTGAAAGGAAAATCAAACGCTTCCGTCAAATTCAAGACCTTTTATCTAACTTGTTAAAGACCTCTGATAAAGAAATACAAGTCTACCTCGAATCATTTCGTGTGATACATCAAGATGAACAATAAAACAATTGACTTAAAGGAGAGAAAACAAATGAGTGTGGAAATTGTTAATGGAGAACGTTCTGAAGAAAGTATTCAATTTGAAAAATTATTCGCTTCCCAAAGTAATAAAGAGAGTTTTTCTAGTATTGAAAACACAAAAAAATTTCTTGATCAAAAAGGAATAGAAAATACGAAGCCTTATGCCATTGGGGATGATGTGAAGTTAATTAGTGAGATAAAAGAGCAGACATTCGAAGGCATGCAAGTTTTCACTTTGAATGACCAAACGTCACAAAAACAAAAAGTCATTCTATATATACATGGCGGCGCGTGGACAAATCAGCCTTTGAATTTCCATTGGTGGTTCATGGATAAGATGGCGCAATCACTCAATGCGAAAGTGGTGGCTCCTATTTACCCAAAAGTGCCTCATTATAGCTGCCAGGATACCTATCCGAAAATCCTAAACCTATATAAAGACCTTCTGAAAACTGTTGAAAGTGCCAATCAATTGACGATCATGGGAGATTCAGCTGGCGGAAATATCTCACTTGGTCTGGCGCACCTTTTAAAGAAGGAAGGTCTGCCGCAGCCGAAGGATATTATTTTATTATCTGCATGTGTTGACATGAGCTTAAGCAATCCTCTAATGTTTGAATATGCAAAAAAGGACCCGATTCTAGGTCCTGAAGGAATGGAAGTCATTTCAAAGATTTGGACAGCTGATAAAAATGTAACTGACCCATTGATCAGTCCCATTTACGGTGACTTTAAAGGACTTGGGAAGATTACTCATTTTATTGGAACACATGATATGTTATATCCAGATGCCATAAAGCTTGATGAAAAACTAACAGAACAAGGAATTGACATAAAAACCTTTGTTTATCCTGAAATGCTTCATGTATTTGTTGTCATGCCAATCCCTGAGGCACAAGATGCTCAGGAGAAAATCATTCAGGTGATCAATCGATAGGGGTTGAGTTTACACCACAAAAAGGTAGAATGATTTGATTAAAATAGTCGAAATTTAGTGAATGGGCTGCTTACTTGAAAGCAGCCTTTTTCAATTCACTACATATTAAAATTTCCTTAAATACCATTTTTTGTTTACAACATACATATTCCCTATTAATATAATATTGTTCGCTTCTTCATTGGATTTATACAAATGGCGGTTAGTAAAGGAGAGTGAATGATGAGTGTTTCCTTTCTTCAACCTATGGCTCTGATCTTATTTACATTGCCTTTATTATCTTTGATCTGGGGGATTGTCGGCTACTTCGTCTTTAAGCGGGTCTATGTCGTTCTAATGATCACATTTGCAGCTTCAACCGTTTTCATCTTTGCCTATACGGGGTTCGACATGTCGAACTTATATTGGGTAGTCGCTATGACCTTTCTATGCATGTGTACCTCTGTCATCACAAAAATCATCCGATATATGATTCATCGCTATAAAAAAGCATAATGAAGAAGCTTATGCCTATTGCGATTGGCAGTGCTTTATCGAATGGACATAAGGATTTTGAAACAATTGTCGCAGTAAGACATCCCTATTCAGATGAAGAAGATCGAAGGATAAAGGTAGTGAGTCCTTGCGGTATTTGCAGAGAGCTCATTTCAGATTTCGGACCCGCATGTTTAGTCATCATCGAGATGAATGGCGAGCTAGTCAAGGTAAAAATTGAAGAACTCATTCCACTCAAATATACTCGAAGTTGATGCAGCACTTAGATATGAAGTAGAAAGAGATGCAGCAAACATCAAGCATTGTCCTTGCTGCATTCCAGATAACTGAAAAATCGCTCAACAAAAGCAGCCCCATGTATTTTCTTCATATGCGCCGTGTTAAAAATATATTGTTCCATATGCTCAAGCTTGCGCAGACTACGCACCATTATTTTCCGATCATCGTCAGAAAGAGTAGGGTCAACGTCTATCTTCTCCAAGGCATTTTTCACATGTGCAGATAACTTTTCAACATATAGATGGTTTTTAGATGTTGGCGGAATACATGCCGAAAGGTCACAGCCCGTAAAACGAACACCGTCAAGGGTGCAGTTTTCAAAATTGGCGATCAGCTTTTGTTTGCCATTTCCTTCAAACGTTATATCCACTAGCTTACCTGTAAAGGAACAATTGACGATATTCGCTGCCTGTAAAACGCGGTCATTGAATCTACATTGATAAAAAGTGCAATCGATAAACGTAGCATTCTCCAATGTCATACCTCTCATATCACACGAGGAAAATTCGCAATTAGTGAAAATAGCTTCGTTTCTGGCAATACCGACAGAGCGCAAGTCGGAACGAATAAAGGTACAATGATCAATCGTACTACCGTCAAAAAACCTCGCATTCGTCAGATCACACGTATCAAATACAAGATGATGTAAGTGACAGCTCCAAAATATAGGTAAACGAACATTCGAGTTGATGATCGTCGTTCTGCTTATCGTTTCGTGTTCATACCTGACAATATCAGAAAATAATTCGTTGTCTACTGATATACCAGACTCAAGTCTTCTCATCGCTATCACCCTATCATTTCTTCAGAATCTTTTACAATGATGAATACCTTTCACCAAGTTCACTCCGAATCACTTAGCGGTTGACCTTGACTAGTTATTATATCACAAAGCTATATTCATCGAATGGGGTGAAATCCGTCCGAGCAAAGAGCGGGTATCTATTTCAATACAGCTTGACATGTGAATCAATTATCGATATGGTGTGAATGGATTCACACTTTACATAAAGGAGTCATTTATGCCAAAAAATACTTTCTTTCGATTGGATGAAGCAAGGCGTGAGGACATATGTAATCGTGCTATGCATCTTTTTGTTGATCATCTTTACGAGGATATAACGATGAAGATGGTTTTGGATCGTTTGTCCATGCATCCCGGAACTTTTTATCGGTATTTTGAAGACAAAGATGACCTTTATTGTCTCTTAATACGACATGTGACCAAGAAAAGAGCTGCGTATTTTCATAACAACAATGAAGATTCTCTTTTTCAATTTTTCCTTACTGGCTAATTTGACAACACTAATGGCATTGCGACTGAGCCATTGAATGAACTGGAAATCAAACTCGTTGAAACATTTTTACACATTCCAGAGAACACCTTACTAAAAGTATATTTGAATGTGCTAAAGGGCGAGTCATTCCCCTTAATCAAGGACATGTTACGCCGCATGAGGGTTGATGGATATCTACGACCTGATATTGATGACGACCTCATTTCTTTTATGTTTGAATCTATGCAGTTTAATTTAGTCATGTTTTTTAGGGAATTCGATATTAAGGATTCTAACCTGCAGCATAAGATGAGCAAGTACTTTGCTGACTTTATGGGTCATGGGCTGCTTAGAGATGATAAATATGCTGAAGTTGTTAGCGATCTCAAGAAAGCCAATGAATAAGGATATGAACTGAAGATTGGATGTAACCATTTTACAGTTTTGAAAGCTATATCGCCATGTGTATTTCACATTCGCACTTTCATTTATTAAGGGGGAACAAAAGGATGAAAAGGTATGACACATTCCCAGAACCAATCGGCAGCTATACCGCCGCTCGTACCCAGATGGATTTTGAGTACACAGCATCAGATGACTCAAAAAGAGAATTGACCGCGTTTGTGTACTATCCGTCCGATAGCAGCGAAGGGAAGACTCCATCAACGTACATGTTTCCTGAAGTCTACGAAATGCTTCATGAGCAGCCACTTGTCACTGAGTATCTGAAAGAGAAGAATTTTTTCTCTATCGATATCAAGACTCATTGTTACGACGACCTTGCTCTTTCTGGGAAGAAAAAGCGCTATCCAGTGTTATTTTATGTTTGCGGCGGGGGCGGTTCACCGGAATGGGGGACAGCCATCTGTACAGACCTGGCAAGCCTGGGTTATGTTGTCGTCAGTATCGGCCATCAGAATAGCACAATGTATAAACGGAAAGATGGGAAGCTGTTGAATGTATCAAAGGATTTTTCGGATGTCATTATGGCGTTTTCTGAAGATCCGGAGATGATCGAGCTGGCTGGCAAGATGAAGATGCGGCCTGACGATGAAACGGCTATTGAGATGTGCCGTAACGTCCTGGCTCTGCCAATCATTAATCAGTTAACATTATATAGTGAACGACAGGCAGAAGATGTAAGGTACGTAGCCGATCATCTTCACAAACTAAACTCTGAAGAATTGGATTCTATCTTTCGTGACAGACTGATGCTTGACGTCGGCATGGGCATCGTCGGACATTCTTATGGAGGAGCTACGGCAGCGGTTGTTTGCCGGGATGACGACCGGTTTTCCTGCGGAATTGGCTTGGACAGCGGGGCATTCGGCCTTCTCGATAGCGACCTGAATAAACCTTTTCTGCTGTTGTTTTCTGAACCTAACTATCATATGAATGCGCTCATTGGCGTGAACAACAGCATGGAAACCTTTTATTTCTCTGTTGATCGCGCTGCACATTTAGATTACTGCGACATCGTGTTTACCGGTGTAGATGAGGAACTCAGAGGCACAAGGGATGCATTAGATATGCGAAATCTTATGACGGATTATACGAAGACCTTTTGTGATCATTACATTCTGCAAAAGGATGCACGTGTGGAAAGCCTGTCATATGATGGCGTGGACTTAATCAAGAAAACGAGCAACAAGTAATAACGGAGAAGCTGCTGATCAAAGCCGTTTCAAGCGTCAGCTTAAAGTTGAATATCTCAGCTTTTCCGTTAAATACCGAATGCTGATTGTTTGGAAAAGAAGAGACCGTACTAACAGATCTGTGTTCAAAACAGCTTGTAGTGAATGAAGAGAAAAAAATCTAAAGTGGATCAATCCATCATCTTGATGATTAAATTAAAAGGGAACCATTTCAATCATTGCTCATATTAGCCTACAAATACTTCTCCCTCCGGATAACGTATTGGGCTTTTGGTTCGTTTCATAAAGAAAAATACAATGGTCAGAAAACCTACTCTGCCAATAAACATCAGAATCGAAAGAATCACCTTACCTAAAAACGTTAACTCCGGTGTTAATCCCATAGGTCAAATGAGTGCATTGGCGCTTTGATGATCCAGCAAAAGCAGAAGGAACAGAAGAAGAGAAATGGGCATTTTCCCAAAGGGTGAGAGATGAAATTGGGGGTTGATTACAGCAGTTTGCTGTGACTGAATATAGTTTTACATGATAAGCCATATTGAATCAATGGCTTATTTTTGTTTCGATCAATTGAAGACGTTCAGGTAGCGTGACTTTAAAAGACTTGATATTTAGTAATAGCACATTTACAGCCATCTTGAATGAAACAGGAAGATGATAGCAGACAAGATAAAAACATTTGATCCAACTCAAAAAGATATATAGTGAATAAACGCCGCAAAAAACGATTTTTCATTGTTCTAATGAGCGATTGAATTGTTTTCGAAAAACTAGGCATGAGACAGCAAATACTGCGAATGCGCCTGCTGATCCAGCAGCAAACTTCAGCTCAAATTGTTCTGGTTTGGATTTGAATAACAAAGGGACAGAAAGAATGAGAGCAGCACCACTAAAGCTCAATCCTAATATCAACATTGCCAATAATTTATTCATAGAAACACCTCGCAGACTCAGCATTGAAACATTAGGAACCGACTGATCTAAGAATCATGTTATGATTTGAAATCCTTTAAAATCCCTAAATCGAAGTGTCCAATTTATATCCTTTGGGTGTCGAATGATTGGGTTCATTACAATTAAAGCACACATTCATGAAATAAACCATTTTAAACGAACACTGTTCTTTAAGAACGATGTTCGTTATAATATAAATAAGATGTAGTTTTACACTACTTCCATAAAGAAGAGGAGATGCATACGATGCAGGCATTATCTAAAAAACAAAAGCAAATCGCTATCATTGGAGGAGGACCAGGAGGGCTAACACTCGCCTTAATTCTGCAAAATTACGGTATACAAACAACCATCTATGAACGGGAGATGCATGACAAGAGTCTTGAAAGAGGAGGCTCACTGGATATTCACGAAGAAACAGGTCAAAAAGCCTTAAAGGAAGCAGGAGTTTATGAGAAATTTCAAAAGAACGCTCGCTATGAAGGAGAAGATTTCCGGTTATTTGATAAAGCAGGAAGAATCTATCTAGACGAAGAAACTGAATCACATGAAAAAGGCACTCGGCCAGAAATTGATCGTGGTGTTTTGTGTAAAATGCTGTTAGATCAAATTGATGCTGAAAACATCAAATACGGATATAAACTAGATAGATGTGTTTCATTAGAAAACGGCATGACAGAACTTCATTTTGAAAACGGGGTTGTCGAGACGGTTGACCTTTTGATTGGAGCAGATGGTGCATTTTCTCGTGTACGTCCGCTGTTAACAGATATTGATATTGAATACTCCGGGCTCACGATGCTTGAACTGAATGTCCTCAACGTAGAGGTGAACCACCCTGATTTAGCTAAATTTAATAAACGTGGTAAAATGTTTGCTTTAGCTGATCACAAAGGAATTATTGGTCAGTTAAACGGAGATGGACGAATAAAAGTGTATGCAAGCCTTATGGTAGAACGCAGCTGGATCGAGACTTGTGGCATTCCATTTAATCAAGCGAATGAAGCGAAAGAACCATTATTAGAGTTATTTAGTGATTGGGATGATCAGCTGAAAAATTATATTCGTTATGCAGAAGATGTCATCATTCCAAGACGTATTTATACGCTTCCTGTCGGTTTTAAATGGAACCGTCATAAAGGAGTAACGCTTATCGGTGATGCAGCTCATCTCATGACACCATTCGCAGGTGAGGGTGTAAACATGGCGATGTTTGATGCAATGGAGCTTGCACTTGCTATTGTCCGACATCCTAATGATATTGAAAAGGCTATTGAAGAGTACGAAGAAATGATGTATGAATATTCATCGGAAAAGGCTCATGAATCGGAGAATAGTTTAAAACTGTGTTTTTCAAAAGACGCTGCGGTCAAGCTTGCAGATATGATGAATTCTTTTCAAGTAAACGGTGATTGATGCTCAATTTACTATTTTACTTTGACATGATATAAAGAGAGTATGAACAATTCAAA
This sequence comes from Bacillus sp. LNXM65, assembly GCF_002998575.1. NCBI lineage: Bacteria > Bacillati > Bacillota > Bacilli > Caryophanales > Bacillaceae > Bacillus > Bacillus sp. LNXM65. The sequence goes on from NZ_PVRB01000001.1 coordinate 122,404, forward strand.
TCGTCGTATTATAAGTCGCCGGTCTCGGCCGGCTAAAGAGCCCTTAAGCCGTGAGCTTATTGTTAAAACTGCCTATGCGCTTCTTAAGGAGCAAGGGATAGAGGGCATGAGTATGCGTAAGGTGGCTAAAGCATTGGATACGGGACCTGCATCCTTGTATGTCTACGTGAACAATTTTCAAGAACTAAGTGCTTACGTATTGGATTATGGTCTCGGCCAAATGGTTTATCCAGATTCAGTGGATGGCACATGGAAAGAAAAGTTATGTGAAATATTGCATACTTATTTCCTGCTGCTATTTGAAAAACCTGGTCTTGCTGAAATTTCTCTTTCCACCATTCCACAAGGAACGAACTTTCTTCAGTTGACCGAACATATCCTCGCTGCATTGTATGAAGGCGGGATCAAATCTACATCCGCTGCATGGGGAGTAGACCTGTTACTGTTATACGTATCTTCCGTAGCTTACGAAAAGGTCTCTTGGAAGAAACAAGGCTCTTCGCAGATTTCAGACACAAAAAAAGCATTTCATGATGCAGACAAAACGCGTTTTCCTTTCATTCATAGTGTAAAAGAAGAAATGTTTGCAGGTGATCCCGTATCAATGGAACGGTTCCGATGGGGAATTGACGTCATTTTGTATGGAATCCAGAAAGAAAGCAATTAGAAAGGAGCACAAGCAAAAAGCAGTCAATGGCTGCTTTTTTTATATGGTTATTTTCACATTTGTGATCTTGTGAGCATCATGATATATAAATAAATCTATATATTGTTTTTATATATAAAAAATTATATAATCTAGTGGAATAAAAAAATGAGGTGCTTAGGCATGGAACATATGAAGAATTTATTAGCGAGTTATATTCCTTTAGCAAAATCTACTGCAAAAATGTTTGGACCAAATTGCGAAGTGGTTATTCATGATTTAACGAACCCTCAAGCATCTGTCATGTTTACAGTAAATAACCATGTGACAGGAAGAGAAATCGGCCAATCATTTGATCATCTAGTAAAGACTGTATTACAATCAGAAGATTTTAAAGAAGATTATCTGGCTGGTTATACATTTGTAACAGAAGATAAGCGTACGATTCGTTCTTCGACTTCATTAATACGTGATTCAAAGCAAAAAGTGATTGGTGCTTTCTGTATCAATTTTGATGTTGAAGCACTAAATCAAATGCAGCAATTTATGGATACTTTTCTTTCTACACAAGTGGAAGCTCAAGAGAAAGAAACAACATCAAATGATGATCTTGAAAATGTGGAAGAAATAGTAGATCAATTGATTCAACAAATCATTCAAAACAGCGTTCACCCAGTCATGAAACGCCATGAAAAAATTGAACTAATTAAATTTATGGATGAAAAGGGCATCTTTTTAATGAAAGGATCTGTTGAGAAGGTCGCATCTATGTTAGGCATTTCCAAAGTAACCGTCTATAGCTATTTAGATGAAATCAAAAATAAATCGAGGTAAGGAGTGTCAAAATGAAAAGCATACTCGAGGTAGGAAATCTAAAATCAAACGGACACTATGCATTCGCAACCATTCATCAAAACACGGTCTATGTTTCAGGACAATTTGCCATCAATCCCGAAACGAGAGAAAAAGAGTTCGGCCACATTGAAGAAGAGACATTACAAGCGCTTAAGAATGTAGAGATGATTGTAGAGGCTGCTGGAAGTAAAAAAGAGAAGATCTTGCGCATGACATTATACATTTCGAATATTCATTTATGGGACAAAGTAGATGCTGTTTATACTAATTTTTTCGGTGAACATAAACCAGCACGTACTATTGTACCAACGAATGAATTACATTTTGGTTTCAAAATTGAAATTGATGCCATTGCATATATTTAAGATATTTTTTTGCCTACTCTATATAAAAAATTATATTTCATATAAAATAATATTCGAAGGGGTAGATGATCGATGAATCAATTGATTTGTAACCATTGCGGGAGAAAGTATGAGATGACACCAACTCTATGGAAATGTGATTGTGGTGGAGTATTAAATCTGGTGAAAGATACTCCGAAAATAGATGTTGCAGCTTGGGATCACTATCCAAACTCATTATGGCGTTATGTTGAAACCATGCCATTTTCAAAAGGTTCTAAGACTTGGGAAACTGTCACAATGGGGGAGGGTCAATCACCTTTAATCGTTCTAGATCCTAATGAGCCAAACACTTATGTAAAAGTTGATTATATGATGCCGACCTTATCCTTTAAAGACCGAGGAGCCGCTGTTTTGATGACAAAAGCTAAGGAACTCGGGGTATCAAAAGTGATTGCTGATAGTAGCGGGAATGCAGGAACGGCGATTGCAGCTTATGCAGCACGTTGTGGTATTGCCTGTGACATCTATCTAAGCGATGAAACTTCGCCTAAAAAGGTCGCTCAAATAAAAGCACATGGAGCAACGATTAAAGAAATTCGCGGTACACGAGAGGACATTGCAGCTGCGGCACAAAAGGCAGTAGACAATGAAAACGTTTTTTATGCAAGCCATGTGTATAATCCTTATTTTTTTGAAGGAACAAAAACATATGCCTACGAAATCTATGAGCAACTAAAAGGAGCACCTGATACTTTAATCATTCCGGTTGGAAACGGTACTCTCCTCCTAGGTGCATATTATGGCTTTAAAGAGTTATTTGAAAATGGGCTCATTCATAAAATACCGAAAATCGTTGCCATACAAGCGAAAAACTGTGCACCACTTGTGAAAGCTTATCAAAATGCGAAAGGATTAGCATCGCCTGTGACGAATAAAGGGACCTTAGCAGAAGGGATAGCAATTGCAGCCCCAGCTCGCTCCAAACAAATTTTAGAAGCTGTACAAGATACCAATGGTACGTTTATTGATATTAAAGAAGATGAGATTCTAAATGCACGCTCTAAACTAAGTGAGAAAGGATTTTATGTGGAAGTGACATCTGCAGTTAATTTTGCTGGCTACATGAAATATCAAAAGGAATCAGAAGAAACCATTGTCATACCTCTTTGTGGTGCAGGGATTAAATCAAAATAACCCTATTAGAATTGTCTCTCTTTGAAAATATGGAAATCCGCCATTGCGAAGCAGATTGGTCTTACACCGACTTCCATTTGAAAACTATCAAGATGACATCATTCCATTGCTGGATCTTTAGGATTCTGATAGTTACTTAATACCAGATGTGTGTAAGACCGTTGCAGTTAGATTGCGTCAACTAATCCGCACTTGGCCTGATGATGATATAGATAAAAAGAACGCTCTCTATTTGGTAGGAGGAATGGAGCTAGCGCATCAACAAAATGAGCCATTGGGATTTATATAAGAATAGGAATTGTCATATGACAGACCATTGAAAGAAATGTAGATCCATTTTATGCTTTATAAACAATAGTCAAATAAGGATTCTACAATAATCAATTTTTTTGATGAATAAAAAATAAAAGAAAAAAACATTAATCAATAATTTTAACGCGAATAAATTTTTGTTCAAATCATATAATCAATTGATTATATAAGTATTCAGTTATATAATATTGGAGGATTTGATAACAGGGACCGTCACCAATATTTAAAAGAGGGAGGGAATCATTGTGACTTCAGATGTTTCAATTGGTTTGTTACATATGTCGAATTGTTTAAAAATACTCAGTGATCAAACAAGACTCATTATGATGAAATTGTTTTTGGAGAAGGAATATTGTGTTTGTGAACTGGTAGATATGTTCGAAATGAGTCAACCAGCGATTAGTCAGCATTTACGAAAATTAAAAAAAGCTGGATTTGTTCATGAGAACAGAAAAGGGCAGTGGCGTTATTATTCAATCAATACACTGTCTCCAGAATTTGAGACGATTCGTATCATCTTAAATCAAATTGATAAAGAAGATGACCTTTTAAAAAGTATACAACATAAAGCAACAAACATTTCTTGTTCGTAAGGAGGGATGGGTTTGAGTTTTGCCGTTTTATCATTACTCATATTTTTGTTAACTTTGGTATTGGTTATTTGGCAGCCAAAAAATTTATCCATAGGGTGGTCCGCATGTGGAGGGGCCGTTTTAGCATTAATCGTAGGTGTTGTGAATGTTGACGATGTGATCACCGTGACAGGCATCGTTTGGAATGCGACTTTAGCTTTTGTTGCCATTATCGTCATTTCACTCATACTTGATCGAATCGGCTTTTTTGAATGGGCAGCATTGCATATGGCAAAGGCTGCAAAAGGCAGTGGGCTGCGTATGTTTGTGTATGTGACCATCCTTGGTGCAATCGTCGCTGCTTTATTTGCAAACGATGGTGCAGCACTTATTTTGACACCCATTGTTTTAGCCATGGTCAGAGCATTACACTTCAATGAAAAAATTGTATTCCCTTTTATTATCGCGAGTGGGTTTATTGCAGATACAACTTCGCTTCCCCTTGTCGTAAGTAATTTGGTGAACATTGTAACAGCCGACTATTTCAACATTACGTTTATTGAATATGCATCCAGAATGGTCGTTCCAAACCTTTTTTCATTGCTAGCGAGTATCACTGTACTGTACCTTTTCTTTAGAAAGAGTATACCTAAACGCTATGATCTGACTGAGTTAAAGCACCCTAGTGAAGCAATAAAAGATCCAAAGATGTTTAGATTATCTTGGTATATATTAGCTTTTTTATTGATTGGTTATTTTGCAAGCGAGTTTTTATCTATACCTGTATCGGTCATAGCTGGTGTGATTGCCATTTTATTCTTGGTCATTGCACAAAAAAGCCCTGCTGTTCAAACAAAAAGCGTTCTAAAAGAAGCACCATGGGCGATCGTATTCTTTTCCATAGGTATGTACGTTGTTGTCTATGGCATGCGGAATGCAGGGCTCACTGATGCTCTTTCAAGCGTGATCCAAGCTGTAGCAGATAAAGGTTTATTGGCAGGGACTCTTGGTATGGGTTTTATCGCAGCAATTCTTTCATCTGTCATGAATAATATGCCGACGGTCATGATCGATGCATTAGCCATATCCGGTACCGATACACAAGGAATGATGAGAGAAGCGTTAATTTACGCAAATGTCATTGGTTCAGATTTAGGACCAAAAATTACGCCCATTGGCTCCTTAGCAACACTACTGTGGCTCCACGTCCTTTCTCAAAAAGGTGTGAAGATTTCCTGGGGGACATATTTCAAAATAGGAGTCATTTTAACTGTACCAACACTATTCATCACACTTTTAGCTTTGTATTTCTGGCTATTGATTATACATTAAAGGAGACGATCAACATGTCAAAGAAAACAATTTACTTTTTATGTACCGGTAATTCTTGCCGCAGTCAAATGGCTGAAGGTTGGGCTAAAAAACATCTTGGAGATGAGTGGAAGGTCTATAGCGCTGGTATTGAAGCTCATGGATTAAACCCGAATGCTGTAAAAGCAATGAAAGAAATAGGGATTGATATATCTAATCAAACGTCTGATCTGATTGATCAGAACATATTGCAAAATGCTGACTTAGTCGTCACACTATGCGGTGATGCAGCTGATAAATGCCCGATGACTCCACCTCATGTCGAACGTGTCCATTGGGGCTTTGATGATCCAGCAAAAGCAGAAGGAACAGAAGAAGAGAAGTGGTCATTTTTCCAAAGGGTAAGAGATGAAATTGGAGATCGATTGAAACAATTTGCTGAGACTGGAGAATAATATCTTTTATATTGTGAAAGGAGACATCAATTCAGTGGATTGCGATGATCGAGTATGCAAAAATTCTATGGGATTGGCTAATAAGTCAAGCAAAGGAAAATGAGTGTGAACAATTTCATTTAGATTCTGGTGTTCATAGGCATGATGCACATAGATTCTACCTTAAAGTTGGATTAGATATTACTTGTCACCATTTTCAAATGTCTCTTTAACAAATGGAAGGTCAGCATCGATTAGGTGGAATTAAGTTATATTTAGAAGAAACAAATGCATTCATTAATGTGCCATTTTTAGCTTTTCATTATTTGGAAGATGAAGAAGAGATCAGTTTATTTGATACTATCAACACTAAAGCTAAAGGTATAGGGTCTTCTTTAAGCCAATATCTAAAAATGGACTCAGAAGATTTGAGTTGGGTGGCAGCACAACTTATTATCCAACCAGACAGTCCATTTCATGATTTAGGAACAATTGTAGGCATGAGAACAACTTCTAAATGCGTTACTTTACAAACACATTTATAATACTCTCGTCTATTTAACAAAGCAGAACAAACTATCTGAGTTGTCAAAAGAAAAATTACTTAGTTGATATATATAACCATACCAAAGAAGAAAAGGAGAGAAGAAGAATTATGGAGATAACGCCTGTAGTATTAATAGGAGATAGAGTAAAGATACAACCTATGGAAGATTATCACGTACAGGAATTATTTGATGCGGGAAACAATCCAGATATATGGGCACACATGCCAATGAGGGTTCAATCGATTGAAGATATGAAGTCCCTTGTGAATGGAGCACTTCAAGCGAGAGAGCAAGGAAGCGAATTTCCTTTTGTTATCTTCGATAAGAATTCGAGGAAAATTGTGGGAAGCACTCGTTTTCTTAATATATCCATACCAAATCGTAACTTGGAAATTGGTTGGACATGGCTGTCTCCAACTGTTTGGCGAACTAGAATAAATACAGAATGTAAGTATCTTCTTTTGAAACACTGCTTTGAAACACTTGGGACAATCCGTGTTCAGTTGAAAACAGATAGCAGAAATGTGCGGTCTCAGCAGGCAATTGAACGGTTGGGTTTGGTAAAAGAAGGGGTGCTTCGAAATCATATGGTTATGCCTGACGGTTATTTAAGAGACTCTGTGTATTACAGTGTAATCGACCAAGAATGGGTGCTAGTGAAGGACAAATTGGAGAGTATGCTACAATAATCTCGTATTTTCGAAGTGTTGCTTATAAAACTAAAGGGTGCTTTGACTTAACAAAGGAGGTAGCTGCGGCACCTCCTTTTCTTATTGAACAAACGGAGCAACTAACTTTACTTAAACAATTATGACCCTAACGAAAGAGGCAGTTGGAGATGGATAAGAGGGACTGTACAACAATGGATCCACATTTACCTTCTAGTACATATGAAGCTATGAAGACGAAATCTTATTCATTTCTTTTTATTAGTTTACATAATATATATTCTAGGAAGTTACAGCACAAATGAATTTCTCTTGTCTCAAATCTAAGTATACTTATCTTATTGAGACAAAAAAGAAAAAATCAAAATCCTTGTTTATTCGCCAGATTTTAATTCACCAAGATATTTTATGATTTTCGCAGGATTTCCGCCAACCACGACGTTTGCTGGAACACTTTTTGTCACAACGGCACCAGATGCTATGACAGCATTGTCGCCAATCCATACGTGGTTTCCAATGGTGACTGGTTTGCCGAATTCAATGCATTTTGCACGTTCTATCGGGTCAAGCGGGTGTTCAGCCGTATAATTATGTACATTCGGACCTAATAAACAGTGATGTCCAATGGTAATTTTGCAAACGTCTAATAATACTGCATCAAAATTTGCAAAAAATGCTCGCCAACCTCGATATTGTATCCGTAATCGCACTGCAGCCTTCCTTCAAAAACGACATCATTTCCGCAAGCGCCTAATAATTCCTTTAAAATGGATGTTCTTTTTTCTGGCTGATTGGTTTGCTGGTATGTAAATGTCAAATGTCTCGCTCTTTTTCGATCTGCAATTAGGGTTTGGTCACACTAGATACATAATGTTCTCCTTGGATCATTTTTTCCTTTTCACTTTTCATGTTGATCCTCTCCTCCCCTTCTATTTATCCTGATACATCATTTGGTAACCAATTGACCATTCGACATATTCCAAATGACGTCTGAACCTGTGATAGCGCTGCCTTTAAGTTTGTTTGTACATTTCTGGCTCAATCCCGTCTCCTTTCACCGACATGCTTCCTCCCCATTATGTTTATTTTAAAGAATTGGGAAGGCAAGATTTCTTTTGACTAGAATTGTTCATGTTCCTGCCTCAAGTTATTTACGAATCAGCCCATCTCATTTATAATCGAGTAGATTTGTTCAGTGACAGATACATCTTTAAATGTGAGGGATTAGATGGAATTAAAGTGGTATAAAGCGATTATAGTTATTTTCACGATGTCTGGTATTTCCATCTCTACATGGTTTTCACGGACACCGGAAGTCAGAGATTTATTACAAGCCAATACAGGAACGATGGGACTTATTTTACTTGGCTTATCCGTTGGTTCAATTGTCGGGCTTGTTCTTTCAAATGTATTTGTTCGAAAAAAAGGCGGCCGCGTGGCGATTGTGATCAGTGCTTTTTTGATGTTCCTTGGATTCACCATTCTTGCCATTGGTTCAACACTCTCTTCTATCTTTGTCGTCACTGCCGGTCTATTTCTTTTTGGAGCAGGCTCAGGTATGTGCAATGTGGCGATGAACCTAGAAGGGACAGAAATTGAATACAGTATCAAGAAAACCATTTTGCCTATATTGCACGCTTCCTTTAGCATTGGCACTTTAATTGGAGCAGGAGCTGGCATTCTTTTTATCCATCTAGGGGTCTCTGTGCTGAATCACCTACTTGTCATTGCCCTTCTTTTCTTTCTCAGCATCTTGATTTGCACACGGTTTATTCCGCACGGTACAGGAAAGGATCAGCATGAGAAGCAGTCGGATACAATAGATGATACTCAAACGCCATGGCTGAACAAACGAACGGTCTCTCTTGCGATGATCGCCTTATGTCTTGCGTTTGTCGAAGGGTCTGCCAATGATTGGATTCCACTTGCAATGGTGGATGGCTACCAGGTTTCACATTCCATGAGTACAGTCATCTATGCTTTATTTTTATGCGGGATGATTAGCGGCAGACTAATCAGCGGACGTTTGATCGATCGTTTCGGCAGGGTGTTATTGCTAAGAATTGCGATTTTATCAGCCGCCGCCGGACTATTTCTGGTCATTTTAAAGATTTCACTTGTTGTATGTATGATATCGATCTTTTTATGGGGACTTGGCGCTTCTTTAGGCTTCCCGCTAACCATTTCTGCAGCTGGTGATGATAGCCGGTACGCCGTGAAACGCGTCAGCATTGTGACCTTATCAGGTTATACAGCCTCTCTTTCTGGGCCGCCTATATTAGGGCTGCTTGCCAATCAAGTAGGACTGCTTCATGCCTTTATTTTTGTTTTATTCGCCATATGTATTGCAGGAATCTTTACAAAAGCTGTAGCAAAACCGCGTTCATTACAAGTTCACTAAAAGTGTCTGATCCTCGATCATGGCACTTTTTTTAAATTTAAAAAATAAAATTGAAACCTTTCATGAAGTGAAACAGTCCTATAAATGTCCTGATGTTTATCGCTTTTTTAAAGAGGGAAAGTAAAAAAATAAGACTTTTCAAATAACAGAAAACGTGGTAAGATCATGAAAATAAACAGGAAGGGGTGAGAAAAATGAAAAAAAATATGCTGCTAAAATTAGCTGTCTTATTTATAGCACTCGCAAGTTTTCATTTGTTCTCAATGCCTCATTCCGTTCAGGTATACCATCATGCAAAGGTGGTTGCCGATCAAGAATCACATGAAATGAAAATCGCTCAGACAATGGGCGATGAAAAGAAACAAAAACATGTGAGCGCAGTATTTGCCGCATTTACAGTACTGCTGATGATTGGCAGTATGACAGCTGGATTTGCACGCATCACTCATACTGATCAATTTGACCGGAAAAAGAAGCATTTACTTGCAGTATTCTATCAATCTTCTTATTTCCGACTATCTCGTGTTTAACCCAACCATCTAAATCAAAACAAAAATTGGGAGGTTTTACACGATGTTATTTTTCTTAAGAGTATTCATTCTAGGTCTATTCTCTGTCACTTCACTTTCTCTTTTCGTCTACCAAGGAATTGAAGTAGTGCACGCCATTACAAGCATGTTTGGCAACCACGAGAGCTAAATGACCCGTATATAAAAGAAACCCCCTGTTTATCGCAGGGGGTTTTCGTTTGCTTATTTATTGTCATCTGGCGCAGGTTGAGGTGTGACAAGGACATGTGTTACTTCTCCCTGCTCTTCCTCATCTACAATAAATGATCCATTGCTATAGCGGTCATTCGCTCTTAAAGTAGAGATATCAAGCGGAATCGTTGCACCCTTATCCGTATCAATCTCAAGTGTATCGTGCAGTGATGCAGCAATAACAGCCACAATACGGTGCGGGTTTTTCTTTAATTCTCTTAGCATCAGAACTCCGCGTTTGGCTCTAGATGTTTTATCAAATTCAGAGAGGTTCATTCGCTTCACAGCCCCTCTTTGAGTCGTCAGCACGAGGACATCGTTTTTCGGATCAATGATCTGGCCAGAGACTACTTCGTCCCCATCCTTCAAGTTGATTCCTTTGACACCAGCCGCTCTCGGACCAACAACACTTACTTCTTCTTCATCAAACCACAATCCATAGCCATTCTTCGTCGCAATAAACAATTCCTGCTGTCCTGTTGTCACATGAACATCCACGAGTTCATCGTCCCCTTTTAGGTTCAAGGCGACAAGCGGTTTCGAATAGCGCTGCGCTTTATATTGAAGAAGCTCTGTTTTCTTCACCATTCCACCTTTTGTAAAGAACAGAAGATACGACGTTTCATCAAATTCTTTAATTGGTATGGCTTTTTGAATTGATTCATCACGATCAATTGAAATGATATTCGTAATATGCTGCCCCATGTCTTTCCAGCGTATGTCTGGCAGCTGATGAACTGGACAATAAATATAGCTCCCTTTATTCGTGAACAATAGGAGGACATCCGTTGTATTCATTTCAAACTGATGAATCAGGCGGTCTGTATCCTTCATGCCAAAGTCCTTACCGTTAGATGCAGCATAGGAGCGCTGACTTGTCCGTTTGATGTACCCATCCTTCGTCACCGTGACGTAAACATCCTCTGAGGCGATCATCACTTCAAGGTTAATCTTAATTTCTTCGATTTTTTCCTCAATGACAGATCGTCTCTCATCAGCATATGTCTTTTTGAGCTTTTTCAAACTGTTTGTAATGACCTTTAGCAACTTTTTCTCGTTACCTAAAATGTCTTCAAGTTCTGTTATACGCACATCAAGCTCACTAGCTTCGTCTCTTAATTGCGTAATATCCGTATTCGTTAAACGATATAACTGGAGGGAAACAATCGCTTCTGATTGTGCTTCTGTAAAGTCATATTTCTCCATCAAGTTGTTTTTCGCATCTCGCTTATCATTAGAGGAACGGATTGTGGCAATGACTTCATCTAAGATGGAAAGCGCCTTAATTAATCCGTCTACAATATGGTGGCGTTCCTTCGCTTTTCGAAGCTCATATGCTGAGCGGTTCGTCACCACTTCTTTTTGATGGGTAATATATGCATCAAGTATAGTTGTCAGCGTCATTAAGGTTGGTCTACGATTATGTATCGCCACCATATTAAAGTTATATGGAATTTGCAGATCTGAGTTTTTATATAAGAAATTCAAGACACCATTTGCATCTGCTTCTTTTTTCAGCTCTACCACGATTCGAAGCCCAGTTCGGTCAGTCTCATCTCGAACCTCTGAAATTCCTTCAACTTTTCTTTCAATTCGGAACTCGTCCATCTTTTTGACAAGATTGGCTTTATTCACTTCATAAGGAATTTCTGTGATCACGATTTGCTGGCGTCCGCCGCGGATGGTTTCAATTTCCGCTTTTCCGCGAATCATAATCTTTCCTTTTCCTGTTTCATAAGCCTTCTTAATGCCGTCGACCCCTTGAATGATACCGCCTGTTGGGAAATCTGGACCTTTGATGACTGTCATTAAATCCTCAACCGTACAATGCGGCTGTTCGATTCGTTTAATGACACCATCAATCACTTCTCCCAGATGATGCGGCGGGATATCGGTGGCATAACCTGCTGAAATCCCTGTTGATCCATTCACGAGAAGGTTTGGAAACATCGCTGGTAAAACAACTGGCTCCTTGCTTGTATCATCAAAGTTTGCGACAAATTCGACCGTTTCCTTGTCTAAGTCCTTTAATAGCTCTGAAGCAATGGCAGAAAGCCTTGCTTCCGTATAACGCATGGCAGCAGGCGGATCTCCATCGATACTCCCGTTATTCCCATGCATCTCAATGAGCACATTTCGTACTTTCCAATTCTGACTCATTCTCACCATCGCTTCATAAACAGATGAGTCACCGTGCGGATGATAGTTACCAATCACGTTACCGACTGTTTTCGCGGCTTTACGGAAGTTTTTATCTTGCGTGTTTCCTTCTGCGTACATCGCATATAAGATTCTTCGTTGTACAGGCTTTAGTCCATCTCGCGCATCTGGAAGCGCACGGTCTTGGATAATATATTTACTATAGCGACCAAACCGGTCTCCGATCACTTCTTCTAATGGTAAATCATGAAATCGTTCTTGTTGTGCCATGTTTAAACCTCCTCAGCTAGCGACAAGTTTTCATTTTCAAGAATGTTGCTTTCCTCATCTAGTCCAAAGGCGACATTCTTTTCAATCCATTTACGTCGTGGTTCTACTTTGTCACCCATCAATGTCGTGACGCGGCGTTCCACACGTGCAGCATCGTCGATTTTGACCCTGACAAGTGTTCTCGATTCTGGATTCATTGTCGTTTCCCATAGCTGGTCGGCGTTCATTTCACCTAAACCTTTATAGCGCTGAATCGTGTACCCTTTTCCAACTTTCTTCAGTACGTCATCCATTTCTTCATCAGACCATGCGTACTCAATGATTTCTTTTTTCCCTGAGCCCTTGCTGACTTTATATAAAGGCGGTAGTGCAATAAACACTTTGCCATGCTCAATCAGCGGCTTCATATAGCGGTAGAAGAACGTCAGTAGAAGCACTTGAATATGCGCTCCATCTGTATCAGCATCTGTCATGATCACGATTTTGTCATAATTGATGTCTTCTACATTAAAATCGACACCGACGCCTCCACCGATCGCATGAATAATGGTGTTGATTTCTTCATTTTTGAAAATATCAGCAAGCTTCGCTTTTTCTGTGTTGATGACCTTTCCACGAAGCGGCAGCACCGCTTGGAATTTACGGTCACGCCCTTGCTTTGCTGATCCGCCCGCTGAGTCGCCCTCTACTAAGTACAATTCGTTTCTTGCCGGGTTTCTAGATTGAGCAGGTGTTAATTTTCCGCTCAGTGTTGCTTCGGACTTTTTCCGTTTCTTGCCGCTCCTTGCTTCTTCACGTGCTCTTCTAGCAGCTTCTCTTGCCTGCTGCGCTTTAATCGCTTTTTTCACAAGAAGAGTGGCTGTTTCCCGGTTTTCTTCAAGGAAATAAGCCAGCTTTTCAGAAATAACAGCATCAACAGCCGAGCGAGCCTCACTTGTCCCAAGCTTTCCTTTTGTCTGGCCTTCAAATTGAAGCAGTTCTTCAGGAATTCTGACAGAAATAATGGCTGACAGTCCTTCGCGAATATCAGTGCCTTCTAAATTTTTGTCTTTTTCTTTTAGAAGGGCTACTTTGCGCGCATATTCATTAAAGGCTCTCGTCATCGCCGTTTTGGCACCAGACTCATGCGTACCGCCATCTTTTGTTCTGACGTTATTGACGAAAGAAAGAATATTCTCCGAGTAGCCGTCATTGAATTGAAAAGCAAAATCTACTTCGATGGATTGATGCTCTCCTTCAAATGAGACCACTTCACTCAGAACATCTTTTTCTTCATTTAAATAAGCAACGAAGGCTTCAATGCCTGTCTCATAATAAAAGGTTTCTTGTACATCATGTCGTTCATCAATCAGCTCTATTTTTAATCCTTTTAATAAAAAGGCAGATTCTCTTAAACGTTCTGATAAAGTATCGAAGTTATAGGTCGTGACACTGAACATAGTTGGATCAGGTTTAAAATGAATCAGTGTTCCTGTTTTTTTCGTTTTTCCGACTTTTTCAAGTGATGTGGCAGGCTTTCCGCCGTTTTCAAAGCGCTGATGATAAATAAAGCCGTCGCGTTCAATTGTGACAGTGAGCCATTCTGACAGCGCGTTTACTACAGATGCCCCAACTCCGTGAAGCCCACCACTTGTTTTATATCCGCCTTGACCAAATTTTCCGCCTGCGTGAAGGACCGTTAAAATGATCTCAGGTGTCGGTTTTCCAAGCTTATGCATACCAGTAGGCATCCCGCGTCCTTTATCTTGGACGGAAATGCTGTTATCTTTATGTATTTTGACAACGATATGATCTCCATGGCCAGCGAGTACTTCATCGACAGAGTTGTCTACAATCTCATAGACAAGGTGATGAAGACCGCGTGAATCCGTAGACCCAATATACATCCCTGGACGTTTACGGACCGCTTCAAGTCCCTCTAGCACCTGAATAGAATCATCGTTATAATCTACTTGCTGCTTTTTAACCAAATGCTTAATCCCCTTTCACTAACAAACATAACCGGCAAACCATCAAATGATCTCTCTAGATTTTAATGATGATCATGCTGCTCATTACTGTCCACTTTAATAAGCTGCATCATCACCATGCATGTGTGAATCAACAAAACATGCTCTTTTGCACGGCTATGAGAAATGTTCTACATTCTGCAATCAGAACTAGAAGTCCATTATAAACAAGACTGTTTGATAAGCCAAATGCAATCATATGATGGTTTTCACAAAACAGAACAAGCGTTCTACCTTTATCTTATCGCTCTTTTTCTTGATATGCAAGGTCACCGCTATGTCCCTGTCGCCTTATTTTATCGCTTTCTTCTAGAATCGCAAATATATTTCTGCAACAAAAAAGCAAAAATCCTTGAAAACCAAGGATTTTTGACGATTTAATGAGTTTTTGTCATTGCATGAGCCACCTTGATACATAAATCCATGATGGCGACCTTGCCATTTTCCTCAATCAGCCTTTTCGCTTCCTCGTGATAGATGCCTTGCTGCGCCCAAAAAACAGGTGCGTCCATTGCAAGAAATTCTTCTGCCACCTCGGGCAAAAACTCTGAACGTCTAAAGACATTGACGATATCAACAGGATCTTTGATGTCCTTTAAAGAAGCGACTGCTTTCACACCAAGTGCTTCATCAATCGTTGGGTTCACCGGAATGATCTCATATCCGGCATCTTGCATCGCTTTAGACACCATATAAGACGTTCGGTGCGGCTGATCTGATAATCCAACAACAGCAATTCGTTTACTGCTCTTTAATATACGGCCAATTTCTTGTTTCGTAGGATGATTCATCCAAACACCCCTTTTCCTCTATTTTAGCGAACTTCTGCTTAAAAACAAAGCTGAATCCATCTGCTTTTGATTTTTTCAAAAAAAGATCCCCATGTTTTTCATAAGATCATGTTAAAATGTAAGACAAGAGGGAGAATATAAAGGAGTTATGCAGATGTTAATTGCTTTGATGTTTATTTTGGCTTATCTTCTCGGCAGTATTCCATCCGGTCTCATTGTCGGGAAAGCTGCAAAGGGTATCGATATCCGTGAACATGGCAGCGGAAACCTAGGTGCAACGAATGCATTTCGTACACTTGGCGTAAAAGCAGGGTCTATCGTGATTTCAGCTGATATTTTAAAGGGAACCCTTGCTTCTGCTTTACCGTTTTTCATGCAACTGGACATTCATCCCTTATTAGCAGGAGTTGCTGCTGTTATCGGTCACAGCTTTCCTGTCTTTGCAAAATTTAAAGGGGGAAAAGCAGTCGCTACATCTGGCGGCGTGTTATTATTTTATGCCCCATTCTTATTTATCACGATGATCGCTGCTTTTTTCTTATTTTTATACATTAGTAAATATGTTTCACTATCATCTATGCTGACCGGTATCTATACATTCATTTACAGCATTTTCACCAAAGACGTATTCTTAATCATTGTTGTTGCCGTTCTAGCTGGTTTTGTGATCTACAGACACATCGCCAACCTCAAACGAATCCTCAACAAAACTGAACCGAAAATCAAATGGCTCTAGCCGTTTCATAAGTTTCATTATGTGGTAAAAGGAAAGAAAAGCTGTTTTTGCATCCTGCATTTAAAAAAACAGCATGACTTCAAAAAGGGGCGATCACATTGAAATTAACGATAAAAGAAGATGCACTCAATTGGTACAAGGATGAACTAGATTTAGAAAAAGGTGATCAAGTTCGCTTTTTTGTGAGATATGGCGGGTGCAGTAATGTACAAAAAGGCTTTTCTCTCGGCGTCGCAAAAGATGAACCTCAAAATGCCGGCGCAACCGCTGAAATAGAAGGTATTACTTTCTTTGTTGAAGAAAGTGATATTTGGTATTTTGACAACCATGATCTGCATATTGATTATAACGAGTCCGTGAAAGAACCAGAGTTTCATTATGAATAAACAAAAAAGATACCTCATCCCTCGGGTATCTTTTTTGTTTTATCCTTCAATATATAGCCCATACTCATGAATGTTTCCTAAAGACCGCTCCTTTTGCAGGATTCTTTTTTGTGGTTCACCAATCAAGTCAAAGTGTGGAAACCCTGCGCGGTCATGAATCCATTCTTTTTTGAGTCCATGTTTTTCTCCCCACTCAATTAACTGCTTCATATCCTGACAGGCTGCTTTAGTGACGGTATTGGCATGCGGGAAACGGTCATCAAGCCAATAATGGGTTAAAAAGGCCAGTTCTCCTTGCTGGACAGCTGATTTCCACGCATTTAGATCGCTTCTTTTAATACCAAACGCCATGAATTAAACCTGCTTCTTCGACTGTTCGTATACTTTGTGCCAGGCAGGAAAAGCTTTTCTAAATTGAATAGGTCTAAAGGTTTCTTTGTCTACACAAATATGTGAGGTTGTCCCTGTAATCGCTGTTTGCCCATCAGGCTTTTGAATTTCGTAGCCATACACCGTTTTGAGTCCATTGTATTCTTCAATCCACGTATGAACTGTCGCTGTTTCACCGTACAGCAATGGTTTTTTATATTGCACCTGTAAATCTATAACGGGTGCAAGAGCGCCGTCTGCTTCTAGCTGCGCATAGGAAAATCCTAATTCTTTAATCAGTGCTGTTCTGCCGACTTCCATCCAGATTAAATAATTGGCATGATACACGATGCCCATTTGGTCTGTTTCTGCATAACGGACTTCTATTTCTTTTTTAGATACATACACGTTTTCATCGCTCTCCTATCAAAACCTAAGGTCTCTGCCATTTTACCACAATCGAAATGGTTCTTCTAAAAGGAGGCAATAAAATAAACCAGGAATCCCTGGTTTATTCGGTATAGCCATTTTTTCTTGCTGCTTCTTCGTCCTTGATCTCAGAACGCATGGCATCAATACTCATTTTTCTATTTTCATTTTTTTGCTTGATCATCTGTTTTTCTTGATCTGTCGAAAAGGCCATCGCTGCTTCAGATTCATCGATATTGTCAAGGGTGTTTTCGATCATATCTTGCAGCTTTTCAACATTATCAGAACGATCATCTGGATTGGATTGATATGACTTTCCATTCATCATGATTCCCTCCTTATTCGCCCTTCGTCTGTATGACATCAGGCTGTTCATTTGATTTATTATGCATCTTTTTTCCTTTATTACGTTTGTATGCTACAGGTTTTGTCCCTAAATGGTCTGGTGTAAACTGCGCTTGTTTATCATGCTCTCTGCCCATCATTCATCCCTCCCTCTTCTTTAGGATGAACGAAAAAGGATAATTCATAACTTATTTCTGTCTAAAACGCTCTTCCAACTTTTCTTCAAGCTGGTTTAAAAATTCCTCATTGCTTAATAATTCTTTTTTATTTTCAAGTACAAGCTCTTCAAATGTACGTCGTTTTCTTCTTCTCATTGTACTCACCTCCAGTGTTTGTATTTCATTTTCGCCAAAACATTTAGAAAATAAGCAAAAAAGCTGAATCATTATAGACCCAGCTCTTGCTCAATTTCTTTTTTTGTCAGCATTTGATGCTTTACAGACACGATTCGTCCTTTTTCATCTAATATGTATGTCGTGGGGTATGAAAGCACCTGATATCGTGCTTGAATGCCTTTTTGATCCAATAAAATAGGAAAGCTCAGCTTTAATTCATCTGCAAATGCTGCAACATGATCTACACTTTTTTCAGTGGTCGTCAAATTCACCGCAAGTACTTCGACCTGATCATATTCGCTTCTAATTGCGTCTAGATCCGGCATTTCTGTCCTGCATGGCTTACACCATGTCGCCCAAAAATTGACGAGCACCTTTTTCCCTTGATAATCAGATAACGAGGCCGTTTGACCATCTAGGGTTTTAAGTTCAAAATCAGGGGCTTGATCCCCTTTTTCAAGACCGATTGCGGGCTCTTTTGGTTCGAGTAAATTCCACACAAGTAAACCAATCAACACAAGTAAAACAGCGCTTGCCATTCCTTTTTTCCACATGATTGATCCTCCACTATTTTAAAAAAGAAGAGAAAGCTGTCTAGGCGCCTTCTCTTCTTTGCTGTATGAGTATTAGTTGCTTGCCAATTTTTCACGAAGTACCATTTGAAGGATACCGCCATGACGATAGTAGTCAATTTCGACTTCACTATCAAAACGAACAACCACTTCAAATATTTTCTCATTGCCATCTGTATCAATTGCTTTCACAGTGACAAGATCACGTGGACGAACTGTTTCATCAACATGAACTTCAAATGTTTCTGTTCCTGTTAGACCATGAGTTTCTGCACTTTCTCCGTCTTTAAACTGTAAAGGAAGTACGCCCATGAAGACAAGGTTACTTCTATGGATACGCTCAAAGCTTTCAGCTAGAACGAATTTAATTCCAAGAAGGTTTGTTCCTTTTGCAGCCCAGTCACGCGAAGAACCCATTCCGTAGTCTTTACCTGCTAAGATCGCAAGACCTGTTCCATCTTCTTTATAACGCATGCATGCATCATAAATGGATGTCACTTCACCAGTTGGCCAATAAGTTGTATATCCGCCTTCAGTTCCTGGTGCAATTTGGTTCTTAATACGGATGTTTGCAAAAGTACCTCTCATCATGACATGGTGGTTACCACGGCGAGATCCGTATGAGTTAAAGTCTCTAGGCGATACGCCTCTTTCTTGCAAGTATTTACCCGCAGGTGTGTCTTTGCCAATCGCTCCAGCAGGAGAAATATGGTCAGTTGTCACAGAGTCACCGAACTTGGCAACGACGCGCAAGCCTTTAAGCGGTTCAACTTTACCAGGTTCAACTGATAGGTTTTCAAAGAATGGCGGGTTATCAATGTATGTGGAATTTTCATCCCATTTATACAGTGCATCATCTGTCGTTTTAATTTCATTCCAGCGGTCATTGTTGTCAAAAACAGTTTCATACTCTGAACGGAATAACTCAGGTGTGACAGTGCTTTTGACGACGCTGTTGATTTCGTCCATTGATGGCCAAATATCATCGAAATAAACGTTCTCACCATTTTTATCCACACCGATAGGGTCTTTTGTTAAATCAATATTCACCGTACCAGCAAGTGCATACGCCACAACTAATGGTGGAGATGCAAGGTAGTTTCCTTTCACAAGCGGATGGATACGCCCTTCAAAGTTACGGTTACCTGATAAAACAGAAGTGATCAGCAGATCATTTTCAGAGACAGCATCCTCAATTTCTTGCGCAAGCGGTCCTGAGTTTCCGATACATGTTGTACAGCCATACCCAACGATGTTAAATCCGAGGTCTCTTAAGTATGGAAGAAGTCCTGAGTTCACGAGGTATCCTGTCACAACCTTAGAACCTGGTGCTAGTGACGTTTTCACGTAGTTTGGCACCTTCATACCAAGCTCACTTGCTTTCTTCGCAACAAGACCTGCTCCGATTAAGACGTATGGGTTCGATGTATTCGTACAGCTCGTAATCGCTGCAATCGCAATCGCACCTGTCTTCATCACAGCTTTTTCACCATTTGCTAGATCAAATTCAATTTGTTTATCCAGCTCTGATTTTTCTAAGCCAAACCCTTGGTTACCAGCTGGGCTTTCAATGTGCTGATGGAACGTCTCTTTCATTTCAGAAAGTGGAATCAAATCTTGTGGACGCTTTGGACCAGATAAGTTTGATTCAATTTGAGAAAGGTCAATTTCCACAACATCCGTAAAAATTGGCTCTTCTGCATCTGGCGTATAGAATAAGCCATTTGCGCGAGAATATTCTTCAACGATATTAATTTGCTCTTCATCACGTCCAGTAAGGCGAAGGTAAGCAAGAGCTTCCTCATCTACTGGGAAGAATCCGCAAGTAGCACCGTATTCAGGCGCCATATTCGCAATCGTTGCACGATCCGCTAACGGCAGCTGTGCAACTCCAGGTCCGAAGAATTCAACGAATTTGTTCACTACGCCTTTTTCACGCAGAACTTGTGTCACTTTTAATGCAAGGTCAGTTGCAGTCGTTCCGTTTGGAAGCTCTCCAACTAATTTAGCACCAATGACTTCTGGTACTGGGAAGTATGAAGGCTGACCGAGCATACCAGCTTCCGCTTCAATACCGCCAACGCCCCATCCAAGTACGCCGATACCGTTGATCATGGTTGTATGTGAGTCGGTACCAACCAATGTATCTGGGTAAGTGATGATCTCGCCATCTTCTTCAATCGCATGAACAACACTTGCAAGGTACTCTAAGTTTACTTGGTGAACAATCCCTGTTGCAGGCGGAACAGCTTGATAGTTATTAAACGCTTTCTTTGCCCAGCTAAGGAAGTTATAACGCTCTGCGTTACGTTCGAATTCTAAATCCATGTTAATGTTTAAAGCATCTTCAGTTCCAGCTTTATCAACTTGTACTGAGTGGTCAATGACAAGGTCAACTGGAATTTCAGGGTTGATTTTATCCGGGTCCCCGCCTACATCTGCCATTGCTTTTCTTAAAGAAGCAAGGTCAACGACGGCTGGTACACCCGTGAAGTCTTGTAAAATAACACGAGAAGGTTTAAATGGAACATCAATTTCTTTGACCTCGGCAGTTCCCCATTTTGCCAAGTTTTCAACGTGTTCCTTCTTGATCACTCTACCGTCTACTTGGCGAAGCACTGATTCTAAAAGTACCTTAATGGAATAAGGCAGCTTAGAAACATTTCCGATTCCTTGTTTCTCTAGTGCTTCTAACGAATAATAGTGATACGTTTTCCCATTTGTCGAAAACGTTTTTCTAGATTGAAAAGCGTCTTGTTTAGCGACTTGCTGCTGTTTCGACATGTCCAAAATCCCCCTTTTGATGATCAAGATCAATTTCAATTCTCAGAAAAATCGTCGTATTTCACCACAATTTTCTCACAATTTCATCTTAAAACAAATTCATACATAAGTAAATAACAATGCTTTTATTAAATTCAATAAGTTTATCTTATCATTAGGAAATGATTACTCTTCATAATCCAAGCAGAGCGGGTTCATACTACAATTGAGGTGATAGAACATGACAAAACGTAAAGCAAATCATGTGATTGACGGCATGAACGCAGCCAAAAGCCAAGGAAATGGTGCAGGCTATATTGAAAATGATCAACTCGTTTTAACAGAAGAACAAAGACAAAATAATAAAAAACGTAAAAAAAACCAATAAGAAAGGAGCAAACATTATGACGAATAAAAACACAGGAAAAGACATCCGTCAAAACTCGCCTAAGGAACATCAAAGCGGACAGCCGGAGCCATTATCAGGCAGTAAAAAAGTAAAAAACCGCAACCATACAAGACAAAAGCACAATTCTCATCATGATATGTAAACACCCTCCTCTCATCCCGTGGCAAAGCGGGATGTTTTAGGTCTTTCACACATTTCAGTTCTCAACATATCATTTATTATGAGATGTGATGGAGGAGTGTTTATGGAGAATGAAAAGCAATCGAATTCCTCTGATTTTCTAGAAATAGATGATTGGCTCAATGTTTTAATGGATGATCCATTTGCCTGGTATGATGAACACCTCCCAATTGACCTTTATGAAACAAGCCGTGATTATATTATTGAGATTGATGTATCCACCCTATCGATCACTGATGTAAAGCTGACCTTCGCTGGACATGAGCTGACTCTCGCTTACACGGTACAAAAGCCAAATGATGAAGGCGAACAGCCAATTGAAAAAAGTGTCATGCTCCCTTTTTATTTGAACGACAAAGATATTGAAACAGAATACGAAAACCGAATCATTTCGATAAGAATTAAAAAAAGTTCTGACCATCCAAGCGGGGCATTTTCCTTTCAAATCCCGCACTTCAAACATTAAGAGCCCACCTTCATTTGGTGGGCTCTATTCCGTTCGTGTCAAGTCAATACCTTTTGCGAACCACCATGGCCAAATAGTAGAGTCGCTATATGATAAGGTATTCTCTTTCTACTAGATGGTTTGGGTCTTTCTAGTAAATGGGCAGTTATTAATGAAAAAAGGCGTTCATAGAGATGAGAGACATACATTTTTGTTATTTTCTTCTATCATCTCTTCATGTAAAATAAGATAAGAGACGAGGGGTATAAGGAGTGAGAACATGTTAAGCGGCTGGTTTTTGTGGTTCATTTTATTTTGGGGTACGGTGATGATCGGATTACTCGCAATCGGTGGCTTTTTTATGTTTCGCAAATTTTTAAAACGATTGCCGAAGGAAGATGGGAAATCAGAGCTTGATTGGCAGGATGAATATATTCAAAAGAGCCTCCACCTATGGCGGGAAGAAGACAAAAAGCTTTTAAATGAACTCGTATTACCTGTTCCAGAGCTGTTTAGAGATGTAGCCAAAGAAAAAATTGCGGGAAAGATTGGCGAGCTGGCTTTAAAAGAACAAGCTGCCAGCATTAATTTAGATTTAATCATTCGCGGCTATATTATCGCTACCCCAAAGCGGGATCATAAGTTTTTACTGAAGCGCCTTCAAGAAAAAGACATCGATCACACGCCATATGAATCGTTATTAAAATAACCTCCTTTATCAAAAGGAGGTTTAATTCATTTGAACCTGCTGCGGATCTAATTGCTTAGACAGCTTTCTAAACGACAAATACATAGCAACGCGCCAAGGTACGATCATGCCAAAGGCAAGAATCCAAAACATCCCGCTTAGAGAACCATAATCAATAGAAGAACTCAGGATGGTCTTCATCCCGATACGAAGAACAAGAAGTCCAATGAGAATAAACACAAATGCTTTTGATCGCTTTAAATAAATGTCATTCCCTCTAATTTCAAACTTCGATGTTTTGATTAAAAAGATGGAGAAAAACATCCCCACTGTGATCGCCTCTAGAAATTCAGCCCCAGTTACTCGAAACATAGGAACAAAAAACATTAGTGCCCCAGTGCTCATGAAAATAGGAGGTAATATAATTTTTTTTGCGGTTGCAGGTTTTGCAGATGACTTAATGCGAATAAACATGACGGCTACCGCCATACATATCGCAATTATAGAAGAGATCAAGACCATCATATCAAATCATTCCTTTATTCTTTAAGGTCAGCCTATGTATAATATACTCCAATTGACGAAAAAAAACCATTCGCCGCGACTGTAGAAAACGATTTCAAAAGCCTGTAAATCCGCCGACCAATGAGGAGAACATGATGATAATCCATGTCAGAAGATCAAAGAACAGCAATATCCCTACCACAATCATAATGATCCCGCCAATTCTCATGATAAGCTGCTGGCGCTTTCTGATCCACGTCATTTTCGTGATGAAAAAGGATAGAACAAAAAACGGAACGGCAAATCCGAATACATACGCAATCATATATGTGACAGCCGACTCCGGATTGTTACCAGCAAGTGTGATAACAGCAGATAAAATAGGTCCTGTACAAGGTGTCCATCCAGCGGCAAAGCCCATTCCGATGAGAATTGACCCAAAAAAACCAGCAGGACGATTTTTGAACTGCATTCTCTTTTCCCCCATAAGGAAAGAAGGCTGGAAGACACCAAGAATCATAAAACCAAAGAAAATAATGAGAATGGCTCCAACCTGGCGAATTGCTTGATGGTAATCATAAAAAAACTTCCCAACATACGATGTCCCAAAGCCAATCGCAATAAATATAATAGAGAATCCAACTAAAAAGAATAAGGTATGAAGCAGACTTCTTCTTCTCAGCATCACCTTCTCAGATTTCACTTCATCTATACTAACGCCCGTAATATACGATAAAAAGGCTGGATAAAGCGGCAGACAGCATGGTGAGATAAAAGAAAGAAACCCTGCTCCAAAAGCTAAAAAGTAATTCAAATCTGTCAAAAGAACACCCCCTTCTTACAATATACAATAAGAGATGACAAAATCATTTCATTTTTTTTACATCCTCTCAATAAAGATGGTCTATTCTCTTAAAACCTTATATAATTTAATTTGACATCAAGATAACGAATCCTTTAAATTTGAAAATAAACCTTAAAATGGATATAATAAAATCGATTCTTTTTATCAAGATTTGCATGAAAGGAACATGACTTTGGTAAAAACATCATTATTAACTCAAATCGAAGAAAAAAGAGAAGAGCTGATGAAAGTTGTCTTGCATAATGGGATGACATCAACAGTGACCATCGAACATAGCCAGCAGCTAGATCATCTTCTCTTACAATATCAACGACACTTACACTCAAACTCAGCCAACTAATCATATCTCATGATATCTATCATGCTGCACGATTTTTAGAACAGTTGATATGTGACCATAAACGAAACAAAAACCTCTGATGACAGGGGTTTTTTGTTTTTAACAGGAGGCTGACGCAAAAATAAAAACCACCTTCCCTGCTTCATTCATGCAAGTACAGTGGTTTTAAAGCGTCTGATGAAGGTGAATTCAATAAAGATAGGACAACGCTTGTCCATTCTTTATAACCATGTTCCATCTATGATCATAATATCGTACGTATTATTTCGCTTGGTTGTTCATGGCTTTCATCATTTGATTGATTTTCTTCTGGGACGGTTTCATGCCCATTTGCATCATCATCATTCGAAGCATTTGTTCATTAATTGGTGGATTCTTTTTCAAGTAGCTCATCATATACTTACGAGCAATAAAGAATCCGAGTGCAACTCCTGCAAGCAGTGCAACAACGCCTACAAGGATGACAACCCATAAATCCATAATTCTTCCTCCTTCATGTTGTCTCGTATAAAGTGTACTAAACAAAAGGCTATTATACAACATTTCACGTTCAATTTTATTTTTTTAAACAAAATTCCTCACTTTTACCGGATTGAGCCACCCATGCTTCTTTGAACCAAAGTCCATCGCAAGAAAGCAAGGACTAATTTTTCTCAGCACTTCAAAAAACACCGCTTCTGCCTCGTAACTGCCGGTGGCAGACATTTGGATATAACGGTCTTTTATAATAAATGCAGCCGTTCCTTTTCCATCAGGTAAGGAAGCGCTGTATATCGAGCCAATTTGTGTATAGTGAATGTTCGTTAAGTTGTTCATTAATCGCTGGTGCATATGAAAAGCAGGGATTCGTTTCGTCACGTAATCCACTTGTTTCACAAGCATCACCAATTCATCTTCCGTGCGGTTCGTCCAGTGTAACGACTCAAACAAATGAAACAAAATCGATTCTCTGCCAAAATAATGATGTGCAAATTCATCCTCAATCCAATAAATATAATAATGGCGTTCCATGTCTATCCCTTCCTTTCACATTTCGTCAATCTCGTATATTGCTTGTATTATACAAAAATGCGAAAGAAAGAATTGTCTATATATGAAGCAAGAAGAAACTAGTTTTGTCAAAAAAACAAGAAAAAAGAAAAAAGTTTGCAGAGCGGATGAAAATGCTCTGCAAACAGATGGAAAAAAGCATGATGCTTGGAGACTGGTTATTTGTTCAGCTTTGCTTTCACACGGCTGACCACATTGCTGACAGTAAATCCGTATTTCTCAATAATGGTTTCACCTGGTGCAGAAGCGCCAAATTTATCAATGGCAATCACGTCACCATCAAGACCAGTGTAACGCTCCCAGCCAAGTGAAGCTCCCATTTCAATCGCAATACGAGCCCGCACTGCTGTAGGAAGGACTGATTCTTTGTATTCATCTGACTGCTGATCGAAACGATCCCATGCAGGAAGACTGACAACAGACGCGCGGATCCCTTCTTTTTCAAGTGCTTTTTGCGCTTCAATCGCTAAACCGACTTCAGATCCAGAAGCGAGTAGAAGTGCTTCGGGCTGTGCATCAGCAGCTTCAACGACGACGTATCCACCTTTTTCTACTCCCTCATACGCCTTCTCTGGTGCTTGGTCAATCGTTGGAAGGTTTTGACGAGTCAGAACTAGTGCTGTCGGTTTATCCGTTGAAGATACCGCAAGTTTCCACGCTGCAGCTGTTTCGTTTCCATCCGCTGGGCGAATAACAGAAAGATTAGGCATCGCACGTAATGAAGCAAGCTGTTCAACCGGCTCATGTGTCGGACCATCTTCACCAACAGCGATACTGTCATGAGTAAAAACATATGTGACTGGAAGTCCCATTAAGGCAGCAAGACGAATAGCTGGTCTTAAGTAATCTGAGAAAACAAAGAACGTTCCGCCGAATACACGAAGGCCGCCGTGAAGTGCCATACCGTTTAACGCGGCACCCATTGCAAATTCTCTGACACCGAACCAAATATTCTTGCCGGCATAATTATCTTTACCAAAATCGTCTGTGTTTTTAATCGTTGTTTTGTTTGAACCTGCAAGGTCAGCAGACCCACCAATAAAGAAAGGTACTTGCTTCGCAATGCCATTTAATACTTCGCCTGAAGAAGCGCGGGAGGCAAGACTTGAACCTGCTTCATAAACAGGAACCTCTTGATCCCAATTCTCAGGAAGCTTTCCTTCAATCGCAAGCTTCAGTTGAGCTGCAAGCTCAGGGTATTCTTTTTCATATTGTTCAAATAGTTCATTCCAAGCTGCTTCTTTTTTCTGACCAGCGTCTTTTACAGCTTCTTTGAAATGATCGTACACTTCAGAAGGTACATGGAAATCTTCTTCAAACGTCCAAGAGTAAGCTTCCTTCGTCAGCTTGGCTTCATCGCTGCCAAGCGGTGCACCATGCACACCAGACGTTCCTGCACGGTTAGGCGATCCGAAACCAATCGTTGTTTTCACTTCAATCAGTGTAGGTCTGTCTGTGCTTTGTTTAGCCTTTTCGATAGCAGCCGTCACTTCTTCAATGTTGTTGCCGTCTTTCACATAGAGAACTTCCCAGTTCATCGCTTCAAAACGATTCTTCACATTTTCAGAGAATGAACGATCTAGGTCGCCATCTAATGAAATATCATTTGAATCATAAAGAACAATTAAACGGCCTAAGCCTAAATGACCAGCAAGTGAAGCAGCTTCAGAGGAAATTCCCTCCATTAAGTCCCCATCTCCGCAAATGCTGTATGTATAGTGATCTACAACATCAAAGTTGTCTTTGTTATACGTTTCCGCAAGATGTCTTTCTGCAAGTGCCATACCAACTGCCATGGCAATCCCCTGCCCTAAAGGACCTGTTGTGGCATCTACGCCCTCTGTGTGTCCAAATTCAGGATGTCCAGGTGTTTTGCTACCCCATTGGCGGAATTGTTTTAGATCATCGATGCTCAGGTTGTATCCGCTTAAATGAAGCATGCTATATAGAAGCATAGAACCATGCCCCGCAGATAAAACAAAACGGTCTCTGTTAAACCAATTAGGGTTTTGCGGACTTACGTTTAAGTGATTCGTCCATAAAGCGTATGCCATTGGTGCAGCACCCATTGGCATTCCAGGGTGACCGGAATTCGCTTTTTCAATTGCGTCTATGGAGAGAGTACGTATTGTTGCAATAGATTTCAATTCAATCGTTTCCATATAAATCCCCTTCCGTATCTTGTGTACACCATTATCATAAATCTACTGTCCTTTTTTCACAACTATTTCACGCTGAAAAAGAGTGATTTTGTCACATTTAGTTTATCGATCACCTAAAAAGTTATGCAAATATGAAAAAAGATGAGAATATACTTCCCATCTTTTCAAAATTTAAGAAATCACAGACTTAGTGAAGGTTTTGATCTCTTTCTCTTTTTAATTTTTCTGGTGTGACATCGTTTCCTTCAGGATCAACGATTTTCACGGTTTTAAGTGTATTTTTCATAGAAGAACGAAAAGCTTTTAAATACTCTTCTCTCAATAGCTTTTGTTCTGTTTTTTCAGCGTCTGATAAACCGGTCTCTTTCGACTTTTTTGAAAGCTCATTGATTCTTGCAAGCTGCTTTTTAGAAATCATGACAAACTCCTTTAAAACATTTTCTCTACATACTACTAAATATCAATCATTTTGACAACAAATCAAGCTTTAGGTGGTCAGACCTTTTTCATATTCTTGATACCTTCTATGGACCGTTGCTTTTGAAATGTCAAAACCTAGCGCCTGAAGAGTTGCTGCAATTTCTGCGAATGTCATGTTGTTTTTTCTTAATCGAACAATTTCTGAAATCGGCACTTCAATACGCTCACGGCCAGGCGCATGATCCTGCTGTTTTAAATTCAGTTCGGGCTGATACCCGCGCTCAACAGCTCTTCTCATTCCCCGCTTGATTTTCAGGTTATGAATTTTTCGTTGATACTCTTCAACTACTCCTACGATCTCAATAACCATTTCATCTGCTTCTGAAAGCTCAAGCTCGCCTCTATGAAACGTACTGTACACCTTTACGTTCTCTTTAAAAAGACAATGAAGAAGCGCAATTTTTGCTTGTCCTCTTCCGAGACGCGTTTCATCTTGGATAAGAACGGCATCAATTGACTCTTCTTTTAGTGTAGCTAGCATATCAAACACACCATCACGATCTAGATCATATCCGCTTGCTTTTTCTTTGATGACTTTCACCACATTCATCTTGTGCATAGCAGCTAAAGCCAGCAGTTCTTCTTCTTGTCTCTTCAGCGAGGTTTCCTGCTCTTCTTTGACAGTGCTTACTCTCGCATAGATGATTGCATTCATGACTTCAATCGACCTTTCTATTGTACTGTTGCAAGTTGATATACGACTGGATGCTCTTTTTTGACTGGTATGACAAGAATGTCACCAGGCTGAATTTCCGTTGAAGCAAGATCATTGTGCTGAGTGACCCAGTCAATAAACGCATTTTTGTCGATTGATTTGCTGTCGTTTACTTGATCAGCTAACCCCCAAAGAGTATCACCTGATTGAACCTCTATTTTAACATACTGATTTGGATCATTATGGCTTGTGACTGCAATAAGTGAGAGAAATATGCCAACGATGAATGAGAATACCCCAATAAAAATAATAGATTCTTTTAACCTCATAATGTCATCTCTCCTAACAGAATATGTGTTCGCTCTTTCTGTCACTCATTATAAATACGAACAAACGTTTCTGTCAAACGTTTTTTTCGAACCTATGTTTGTACTGTTAGGAAAAACATGCTATAATTTCTTTAAAATTGACGTTTTGAGGTGCAAAAGATGACGAAGCTATCAAAAAGACAACTCGATATCCTGACATTCATCAAAGAAGAAGTAAAAAGTAAGGGCTATCCCCCATCCGTTCGCGAAATTGGAGAAGCTGTCGGTCTAGCATCCAGTTCAACGGTTCATGGACATTTAGCTAGACTAGAAACAAAGGGCTTAATTAGAAGAGACCCGACAAAACCTAGAGCGATCGAAGTACTAGATGAAGAGGAAATGAATATTCCTAAGAGTGCTGTAATGAACGTACCAGTCATCGGAAAAGTAACAGCAGGCCTGCCTATTACGGCTGTTGAGAATGTAGAAGAATACTTCCCTCTTCCAGAGACTTTTGCAGCACCAGATGAACAAGTATTTATGCTTGAAATTATGGGAGAAAGTATGATTGATGCAGGAATTTTGGACAAGGACTATGTCATTGTGCGTCAGCAAAGCACCGCTAACAATGGAGATATTGTCGTCGCCATGACAGAGGAAGATGAAGCGACAGTGAAACGTTTCTATAAAGAAGATACACACTTTAGATTACAGCCAGAGAACCCATCTATGGAACCGATTATTTTACAGAATGTAAGTATACTAGGTAAAGTGATTGGCGTATTTAGAAATATTCACTAAAAAAAGCCGGTATTTCATCAGCTGCTGATGAGAACCGGCTTTTTCTTTTATGAACAAGAATATGCTAGAATACGCGAGCTTGGGAAGGAACCAAATGTAAAGTTTGGCCAAATAAAGCCAGTTGTTCTCCCGAAAGGCTGTGAGGATAGGACATACATTAAAAACACTTGACCGTTTCTCATGAACACAATCGTCCATCTTCTATTACATCCCGCTGCAAATTGAACAGATTGCTGGCCTCCACCTGTTTGCCCTGAAATAAGTGACTGCATGCTTTGAGGCTGTGATAATGCTTGCTGATACTGCGAAATGATATGCTGCGGCGGAGCTGGCGGAGCTGATCCGCTTGATCCGGGTCCAGTGCCTCCTCCTCCGATTGGAAACCCTGGAAATCCTCCAACTTGAGGAATAGGGAGTGATGGCCATCCTTGCATCTGCCTGTCATATGAGTACCCATTCCACATACCTTCATACGGATAATACATATTCAACACCACTTTCTTAGACATTCATCACGATAGTATATGTCATAAATGAAAAAGCGTGTTGAACGTCCAAACAAAAATTTTTCCAAAAAACGTTTTGTTCTTCTTTAGAACGGTTAAATAGTAGATATAAAGAAAAAATAAAAAAATGAAAACTTTTTGTCTCCCTCAAACGTTATATATAGAAAGAAAAGAAATAAAAAACATTTAGATTTAATACTTGTAATATCAATGTAATTGTTGTAACATTTGTAACATAAGAAGTTTTCATTGAGAAAAGGAGGCAATCGCCTTGAAAAAATTATTCGTTTTATTAACTGCTATTATGCTTATGATCTCATTACAATCTACAACATTGGCCGCTTCTAAAAAACCAGCCGCTTTGACAAATAAAGAAGCGTTACATATTGCCCTTGACGCACGAGAACACTTTTGGAGTGCGATGTCAGGCTACAAAATTAATGAACATTCCGATTACAAATTAAAATCATTTAGCTATAAAGACATGACATACAACTATCTTTCTAAAACATTTGATACAAAGAAAAAACTAAACAGCTACCTATCTCAAGTTTTCACAAAAGATGCCATCAATCAAGGTTTAAAAGACTACCAGTTCATTGTTCATAAAGGCAAAATGGCTGTTCCAGTCGGTGACGGAGACAACATGCTTAATTGGGATAAAGCCACACCTAAACTTGTCTCTAAAAAACAAACGGTCCGCACATATGAATTCACCGTCCCAACACTTGATGGACGCAAAGTAAAACGAACTGTTACGTACGAAAAAGTACAAAAAGATTGGAAAGTCACAAAAATTGACGCTGTCATCTAAATAAGAAACCAGGCCATTCAATCGGCCTGGTTTTTATATTGGAGAAAATTCAGTCATGCGATCCAGCGCGTGAGCAAGTGATGATGCCGTGCGAAATTCATTAAAAGGAAGCCCAAGCTGCACGGCTGTTTGGGCAATTTCTGGTCTGATTCCTGAAATGGTCGTCTCTACTCCAATTAACCGAAGTGATGTGACAAGATCAAAGATTTGATGAGCCACCATTGTATCAATAATGACAACGCCCGATAAATCAATACATAAATGCTGTACGCCTTTTTGCGAGCACTGTTTCAGCGTATTTTCTAAAATCATCTTTGCTCTCGCTGTATCAATGTCACCTACTAACGGCAATAACGCAATATGATTTTTTAAGACAATGACAGGTGAGCTCAGCTCGTAAATCATGTCTCTTTGTGCCACGAGCTTCTTCGTTGTATTTTTCACATATTGCTGGATGAACACATGAATTGAAATATTAAACGCCTCTGAAATTAAATCATACCAATAAAAGATGCGGTCAATATCAATTTCATCTTGACGCTGCTTAATAAATTCTTTTAAGTAATGAAGGACCACTCTTTGATTGGACATGTATTCTCTCACAACATAATCTAATGGTGTGTTTAAATGCTTTGGGTCACTGGCTAAGTCTTCAGACCACTTTTTAAACTCAGTATGTAAATACGTCTTGTCTTCAATAAGAGCACGTATAAAATGCTGGTAATAATCTTGATTTTGCCGTTTCAGCTCTGCTATAATGCTGGAATCTGTTGAACGATATATTGATTCTGGATCATTATCCTCAATTGATTCATACCAAGTTTCAGTCAGTTTCTCTGCATGTTGCATGAAAAAATCGTATAATGCACGGTTCTTATCCATAAGCATATGTCCCTTCACATTTTCTTCTTGTCAGTCTTTGTACCTTATAGATCCATTGTACCACTGAATCTTTTGTCCCTGCCAGCTCCAATACGCTCTGATCATCAACAAAAAAGGCACCTACTCACAGGTGCCTCTCTTCCAGTTTTATTTCACAATAAATAAAATTCTTTTCCCATCAGGATAACCGCTAATCTGGTGTCCAACCCATGAGCCTGCTCCCCTATTATCAGATGGGCTGACATATTGAACACTCGCACCTTTTCCTCCCTCAAGACAAACCGCCATCGGCCACTCATCCCGGTCAAAGCCAGGTTTAGTCGGAATTCCTTTTAATGATTCTTGCCTGCGGGCATCTGCTCCATTTCGGTCTATCGTACACACATCTGAATGCCCTTTTCGAATGGCTTCTTGAATATGGCTGCCTGTTTCAGGGTACCGTTCCTTTGGAAATTGAATGACATGATCATATCGATCCGCACCTTTTGCCGCATGTTTCTCCCCAAATCCACCTAACAACGTGCCCATCCATATCACAAAGCATAGGGCGACACCAGTGATCCAGCCTCTTCTCATTTTCAAAAGTGTGAGACCTCCTCATTTTTCTCAAGCAGAATCTTGACTTAAAGGAAATGTGTCATTTTAATGTATGAGCGGTTCACGAATGACATGTGAAAAAAATGATGAGGCTGAGAACTCAATGAATCTCTCAAGCGTAGACAGATAGAAACCAGTGATTCTATCCATATAAAAAAGCTTGTCCCCTATGAAGGAAACAAGCTTTGTGCTCTAGCTTTTATTGCGCTTTTGCATAGTTGATAAATTCAACAAAGGCAGCTGTCGCTTTTGGACCGCCATTAATCGTTCCGTTTGAATACCCTGCGTTGTGAACCCCAACGATTTGCTGATTTTGATCTAGCATCGCTGAGCCTGAATTTCCGCTAAATGTATCAATCGTATAGTATGCGAGATTTGTATCTTCTCTTGTCACAGAACCTGACATCTCCCACTGCGACACCTTGCCAGTCGATCTCATTTTATCACCTGGGTATCCAGAAATTTTAATCGTTGTCCCAGTTAAGTTTGTCACCTGACGGATAGAGCGGTAACCGACCGTATTGCCAATGTTCGTATCTGTTTTGATCACGGCAAAATCATATTGGCTCGCGCCTGTATTGATATATCCGCTTGGTACATAGAACTCCGTCATGTTTGCTGAGCCATTCACCGCAGTACTATCGTTCATGCCTGGATACACCGATCCTTTTGCACTATAACTTCTCGATGCTGTATTGTACACGCAGTGCCCGTTTGTCAAAATTTTGTTAGGGGCAATGAGTGTCCCCGTGCAGCTTGAGCCGCCAAATGTAATATAAGCAATTGAATTATATGGTGCCACTCTTGTGTTTGTTACTTTTGTTCTACCATCGTCTCCAATGACGACTTTTGTTTGAAAGTCTTTTAAATATTTTGATAGTGGTTTTACTTTTTCGCCAACAGTAGAAGAAAGATCATCCACTTTGTCAAAGGATGAGGGGGATTTCGTATCATTGTGGAAATCACTTGAAGAGATCACCTTTCCATCAGAAGTCACCATGTCATAATCAGACGTTAGTACTGAATCCGATGTGGCATGGGCAAAACTAGGCACACTTAAAGCACCAAAAACGAGTAGAGAAGGCAGTAACATTTTCACCTTTTTCATCATATTCCTCCTTTATGTCCTATATCAAAAATCATACGATTGTTTCATATTGGAGTAAATGAGAGAATATTCTTATTTTTTACAAAATATTTCATTTTTAAATTAGGTGTTTTGTATCTTTCCAACCTTCATTCTATTGATCTCTCTGAAATAGAAAAAACCGCCTAATTGGCGGTCTTCCTAATTTTTCAGCTCCACACATCTTTTACATATCTATTGTCATTTGCAAGGGTTGTCAGCCAATTTTCAGCTGTTTCCTTCGAGCAATGTTTCTCGTTTTGATAGAGGTCGATAAGCGTAGCCTCTACGTCTGGTGCCATAACTTTTCCGTCCCCGCACACGTAAAGATACCCACCTTGGTCAAGTAACTTGATCAGCATGTCGCCGTCTTCTTTCAACAAATGCTGGACATATACTTTTTGCTCTTTGTGACGAGAATAAGCCCGGTGGATGTGAACAACTCCTTTTTGCGCTGCAAGCTGCATTTCCTCAAAATACAGATCATCTTCAAGAGGGTGACGGCAGCCAAAATATAGGTGAGCTTCGCCTAGTGGTTTTCCTTCCTTCTGCCACACTTCTCTTGCCTGAACAAACCCTCTAAATGGAGCGATTCCTGTACCCGGTCCGATCATGATCATCGGTACTTCAGATGAAGGTGGCAGCTGGAATCCTGCCTGCGCTTCGTGGAGGAAGCAGGCGACTTCTTCTCCTGCCTGCAGACCGCATAAATAGTTTGATGCGACTCCGGCATATTCTCCGCGGCCGCTCCACGCTTTACCTTTCACAACCGCCACTGTGATACTGACTCTTTTTTCTTCGACCTTTGGTGAGCTAGAAATTGAGTAATAGCGCGGCTTCAAACCTGGTAAAAGTGCTAAAAAGTGCACAAACGGCAGCTCACACGCTTCATATTGATCTAATAAGTCCAGCATGGTTACTCGTTTCTTTAAAACGGCTTCTTGATATGCTTCACCAGCCATTTGCTCAAGCTCCACGCGGTGAGGCGGACAAACTGTATATGCTGCGAGCTCTCTTAGCTGCGTACGTGTTGCAGGCTCTTGAAGCTCAACATGTGACGCAAGTAATTCTCTCATTTGAATCGGCTGATCTAAAGGTAAATGACTTGCTTCTTTCTGAGAAGAAAGCTTGATGTGCTGCTTAGGATCAAGATTGAAGCGATTGATCACCCGCTGCACGAGTGCATCACTATTTTTCGGAACAATTCCGATATGATCCCCTTCTTTGTATTGTTTCTCTTCAGGCAATTGCAGTTCAATATGTCTTGTTTGCCGCTCACTTTTTTCAGATTGTAATTCCTCATTTTTCAGTACAACAGCTGAAAAAGCACCATACGTTTTCGCCACAGGACGTTCTACTAGCTCATTTGTATAAACAACTGATAATTTTGGATTTTCCTTACCTTTCTCTTGGAAGGTGAGCTTAAATTCTTTTGCAAGCTGCTTAAAGACCGTTTTCTGGAATGTTTCTTTATCCTCATCCATATCTCCGCCTGCATCGCCTTCTCCTAAATCAGCTACACGCTTTGCACCTTTACTTTCAAGTGCTTCATCAATGAGACGCGGAATACGCTGGTACGTACTCGCCCAATTTCGATCTCCGCATCCAAAAACAGCAAATGTCACGTTTGATAAATCCTGCTCTTCATCCTGCGTGACCCAATCCACAAATTTTTTCGCATGGTCAGGCGGATGTCCATTGTATGAAGCGGTCACGATTAAGACTGCACCTTTATCTGGTAATTGGCGTGTATAGTCATCAAGCGGAGCAGTGGTCACGTCAAACCCTTTTGCTTTCCCGTCTTCAGCAAATTCGTTTGCGATTTGCTGCGCTGTGCCAAGATTTGATCCATATAGAACAAGCAGTGGTGTACCGTGACTGGCCACTTTTGACTCATCAGATTTTGTGCTTTTTTTCGCCTCTTCTTTCGGTGGTGCCATAAAGAGTTTCTGCTTCCGTGGCCGCACTTTGATTTTAAAATCGTTTGGCTTAATCGTCAGAGATTCTTTTAAATCAAGTTCATATGATGTGTGATCAATCAATTCCAGATTGTGCAGAACCATCGCTAGCACCATTGTGGCTTCATGAAGGGCGAATTGCATGCCGATACATGCACGCTGCCCATTCCCAAAAGGCTTGTAGGCATGCTGCGGGATCTTTTCAGGGTGCAGAAACCGCTCTGGTTTAAATTCTTCCGCATCCTCTCCCCATACCGCTTGATCACGATGTAACTTAGGGAGAAGCACGGAGACACTTTGATTCTTTTCAATCGAATATTTCCCTCCGATGACGGTGTCCTCTTTCGCATAAAGAGAGAACGTAGGCGCTGTTGGCCAGAGGCGAAGTGATTCATTTAAAACCATACGAGTGTAATTTAGTTTTTGTACCTGCTTAAATGTTGGCAGTCCGCCTTGCAGCACATCATCTGCTTCTTGGACGGCTTTCTTTAATTTTTCTGGATTCTTTAATAAGAAATAAATCGCAAAGGATAGCAGCCCGCTTGTTGTTTCGTGCCCAGCTATTAAGAAGGTAATGATTTGATAGCGGATATTTTCATCTGACAGGCGCTCTCCTGTTTCAGGGTCCTTTGCATGCAGCATGAGGGACAGTAAATCATCGCCCGTTTTATCTTGTTTTTTTCGTTCTTGAATAATGTCATCTACTAATTGCTTCATAAAATCGACATTTTGGTCAAATTTTTTTCTTCTTTTGATCATTAGCTTATCTGCAACCGGCAACCGGCTCGCCTGATCCATCGCTTCGTTTAAACCATTCAGCATACTTTCGATGAATGGATGCTGATTTTCTTTATAAAAGCTGTTAAATCGAAAATCAAAACCGCAAAGTCCGATCGTATCTAAAGTAAGCTTTGTCATATCCTCTGCTACTTCAATTTCTTCATCACGGCCTGTTCTTTGCCATTTTTGTACAAGCTGTGTGGCAATATCGAGCATCATCTCATGATAGCCCTTCATGGCCTGCTGGCTAAACGCCGGCATCAAGATGTGGTGAGCCTTTCTCCAGTTCGGTTCTTCTGTCCAGCTCGTAAATAACCCATCTCCTGCAAATGCTCTTACTTTATTGAGACTGCTCCCAATGTATTTATCAAAACGGCTCTCATCACATATTTCTTGGACAAGTTCATGGCTGGAAACAAAAATACTTGTTGCTTTTGAAAATTCAAACTGAAAGATCGGTCCTAATTCATCTGCAAGACGCCAAAAGGTTTGAGAAAGCTCCCCCTTTTTGATATGGGGAATATTTTTAAAAGGTCCGTATGTTTTTGGTTTTGGAATGATTGATGTTTGTTGCATGTGCCCACTCCCTTTATATCATTAAGAAGCAACGCTAATGGCGCGCCATAAACATTGCTCAATGTCCTCTAGAAATTCAATCGTTGGCTCTATTTCTTCTGCAAGAATTTGTTTATGCAGCTGTACAAAGGCACCAAATACAATCGATAAAATGGTTCTACCTGAGAGATTTGGATGAATCCCATCCTTTTTCCCTTCTTCAAAGATAAGGAATAGCTCATGTAACAAAAGCTGCATTTTCTCTTTGCTCGTCTCGTCTAAGTAATGGGATCGTTTATCAATTTCTAAGAAATATAGCCCGCTTGGATTCTCCTTTGTAAATAAAACCAAGCAATAAAATACATGCTTAAAGTACGCCCGAATACTTGCCTTTGGATCTGGACTGTTTGTGTTCATTTTTTCGATAAATGCAGAAAGGCTGCGCTGGTACAAAATATTAACGAGGGCCTCTTTACTGTCGAAATAACGGTAAATGGTTCCTGCTCCGACGTTTGCTCTTTTTGATATCATCGGCATCGTGGTCCCATCAAAGCCCCGTTCAATAAATAAATCTAGTGAAGCCTTCATAATCTGTTCTTGTTTATCAGTCACTGCTGGCACTTCATCCCCTCCTCATTTCAGGAATGAATGTTCATTCCGCATGCGGTATATTATATTAATATTTTAATTTCTTCTATATATACTTAAACACACTTATTTTTCTCCGTCATCACATTTTCTGAAAATAATAATAATTGAGAAATGATGCCTAGTCAGACAGCATCCAAAGGACTTAGAAATCTTGGCAGATATGTGTCATGTGGGTGACCTCTGCACTACACGTTCATTCTTGATCAATCGGAGACTGAATATGGCCGTCATATGTATCAATATGTTTGCTTTCCAAGAAGACGTGCTCCACCAAATAAAATCGCAAAAGCAAACATCGTTCGAAGAATCACTTCAATATGATCAGGCATATATGGGTCTACCTTTCAATTGCATCAAAAAAAGCCTTTTCCTTAGAAAAGACTCATGTTTAGACTATGCATTTATTTCATCATTATTCAATTGGGCAGCATCGCTTTGCTCAAATTGTGTTCGCAGCTCAATAATTGAGCTATTCCTGACATCATTGGCATCTTGCTCAAGAAGCCACGTATAAAATCTAGCTTGCTCCGCTGTTTGCAAAGCCTGCATATATTTTTGTGTGGAACGTTTCTCGGCGACGCGCTGCTTAATAGCACGCATTTGCTTCCAGAATTGATAATAAGGAAGCTTGAGCTTGATCATAAAGCCTCTGTCATCCTCAATGACATATCCCTCTTCTTTAATAGAGTCGTCATGAGATACTGCCTGATACCATTTATAAAAAGACGTCCAATCATGGAACACAGCCACTTCCTGCTTGCAGGACATTCCAAGCTGTTCGCTTAACCTTTTCACTTCAGTGAATGGTGCTTTTTCATAGCTTAGCTGACGCTTCACAATATCAAGCAAAATGAGTTGATCTTGATCATATGTGATAATATGTGGGTCTTTCTCTGGTAAAATGACTTCAAACACAAGAGATACATTGTTGTCACGTACGTATGATTTGATGTAGTCGACCTGCACATCGTCAAAGGTTGCATAAAATAGCTCTTCGACCCAGGAAGCATGCGGGTTTTGCTTCACATGTGATGTATACGATTTGGACGTAAACACCAATTCATTTTCCATTTCGTTATACCCAACCGTTCCTAAATATCCATTTGCTTTATCATAGACGGTAACAGGGAATTGAAGATGGTTCACTAGATGATGCATTTTTGTCTCCGGACGCTCGTCAATATTAAAAAATTTGTTGTAGCTTCTTGAAACAATCTGCTTTGACACCATATTGACAAACAAACCTCTTGCCTTCACATTCACATCATCCCACTGCCGTTCACTAAAAGCTTTTTTCGTAAAATTAAAAGATGAAATATGGTGAGGAAGCTTTAATTCCTGTACATATTCATGCTGATCTAAGTGAGCTAAAAAGTCATCCAGTGAGATATCTGGTTGAAGAGCACCCGATGGTTTTTTCTCAGAAGCTCTATAGACTGGGTTGTCAATTTCATGAGTCTCAATCCCGTCTGCTGTGATTTTCAAGACCCTCAGCTGCCCCCCGAATTCAACCTGGCCTTCTAGATTATAAGACCTTTCCGATGCTTGAATAGGCAGCCTGTATAAATTGCGATGCCCGTGAATTTGAATGACATCTAATCCAGCGGTGTTTTGAACAAACAAGTGGTCAATGTCATCTGAATATTCACCTACACCATGAATGAGCTGCTGTGTTGAGACATGCAGAAGCTCTTCTGGCATATGAGCAAGCCCCCCGTGGGTAACAAGAAATGTCTTGCCATGGTACGTAAAATAAGTAAGCTGATGAAATGTTCTGACAAACTTCCGTACTTCTTTTAAATCAAAGTCTGCTGCTTCGATTTCAGGTGCAGTATGCCGGTTAAACATATTGCTTCTTACTTTTTCACCATGTGCAAACCGGTATAAATGCTGATCATGATTGCCCTCAATCACGATGACATTCCGGCATTCTCTATGTGCGAGCATCCATTCTAATACTTCCTTGTTTTCTATTCCTCTATCAAGCAAATCACCTGCAAAGATATAAAGTTCGTTTTCTTTAATATCTCCTTGTAAATAGGTGGTCAGAGCGGTATGACAGCCGTGAATATCTCCAAAGACATGAATGGCCTCATATTGATCGAAGGATCGAGGCTGATAGGTCATCACTTG
This sequence comes from Bacillus sp. LNXM65, assembly GCF_002998575.1. Classification (NCBI taxonomy): domain Bacteria; kingdom Bacillati; phylum Bacillota; class Bacilli; order Caryophanales; family Bacillaceae; genus Bacillus; species Bacillus sp. LNXM65. The sequence continues at coordinate 162,507 of NZ_PVRB01000001.1, forward strand.
CGGATATTCCTCAGGCTGCAAAACAGTCACCCATGATGGGACCTTTTCTGTTTTTAACCGCTCGTTCATTTGATATAAAACAGACTCCCGCACAACTTTGTGAGGTTCCCGTGAGCGATTTTGCAGAAGGGCTGTTTCAAGCGGCACCTGCGTGAAATCGACGACATACACCCTGTAACGATACGTAGTAGCTAACGACTTATATTGAGAAATCGACTTGCTTGTGACATGTGTCGCATCAATCACAGTAAAATCTCCACGTTCCATTCGGGCTGTGAGTAAATCAAATAATAAAGACCACACTTTATGATCATGCTTGCTCGTAATTTCCGGTTTCCCATTGACAGATAACTGCGGCGGCTGGGTCAAAAGACGGATCTGATCAGCTGATAAAGTATATGGCTCTAAGCCTTGCTCTTTGATCCATGTTGATTTACCTACGCCTGGGAGACCTCGTAAAAGGACTAAAGTTCTCATATTGGTTCTCCTTTAATGAGTGATATTTTACCTATTATAGATAAATTATGGATAAATCTCAATCTTTTATTGATTATGGTAATATATAGATAGAAAGGGAGTTTTTACGTATGTCTAATGGAGAGAATATGGCATTCAATCTTGGAGATTTTTTATTTCAAGTGTTCTCTCTTCTATTCATTGCTGTTATCGTGACTATGATTGTCACCTCTTTTCGAATGATCAGAAGAAGACGAATGGAATTGAAGAAGGTTGAGGAAAGATTGAACAAAGTGATTGAAAAAAATGATTTAAAAGAGTAAAAAATCCGGGATTTAACCGGATTTTTTTGGTTTCATCACAATTCCTTGACGCTGCTGCATCAAAAAGAAAAAGACGCCTAAAAGGACAAGAAGACCTCCAAGCATTTGAAACAGCGTGACTTTCTCTCCAAGTAGCCATACAGCAAGAATCGTGGCCCCAACAGGTTCGCCAAGTATACTCATTGAAATCGTTGTGGCATTGACATAGGTTAAAAGCCAATTATTAATGACATGAGACATGGTGGGAATGATGGCAAGCAATAAAAAAATCCCCCACTCTTTACCCGGATAGCCTGTAAAAGGAGTTTGCTGCATTAGGTTGAATAGAATTAAAAAAAGACCAGCAAAACCAAACACACAAAAACTATAAATCCAATGAGATATTTTCCTTACAGCCTGTTGACCTATTAATAAATAACAAACAACCGCGATCACACTTAAAAAGGATAAAATGTCTCCTAGGATGGCTTCCTGGCTATGACCTATGTCTCCCCATCCAATCATGAGTGCACCAGCAATCGCTGCACACATCGTCAAGAGTGCGGGCAGCGTGGTTCGTTCACGGAAAATGAGAAAGCCGCCTAATAAGGAGACCATCGGCTGAAGGGCGATAATAATAGTAGAGCTTGCCACAGTCGTCAGCTTCAGTGAGCCAAACCACAACACAAAATGGAGTCCTAAAAAGAAGCCTGACATACATAAGAAAAACCAGTCTCTGCGCTTTATTGAAAGAAATTCTTTTTTACGTGGCAGGATAAACGGCAGCATAAAAGCCGCGGCAAAGATCATTCGATACATGCTTAAAATAGCAGCAGGTGCATTTGACCATTTCACAATGATAGCAGAAAACGAAATGGCAATAATTGAAATCACAAGCGGTAGTGCAATTGATTTTTTTTGAGCAGTTGACTTCATTTCCATAAGCAGCTTCCTTTACATCAGCAGTAGATGAGAAGTTCATCTTGTATGTCGTCATCTTACTATGTCCAATCCGCTAGAGGCAAGATGATTTTAAAACTTGTGTGAGCTTTTTTGCATGAAAAAAAGGCTTTCATCTCGAAAGCCCTACTCATCATCTATCAATAGATAAACGGCCCGAACTGGACCATGAACACCTACCACTAAATTCATCTCAATATCCGCAGAGTTACTCGGACCTGATATGAAATGAATAGCACCTTTCGCCTGCTCCCCCTCTTCTACGGAGCGATTAAGAGCCGAAACTGCCTGAATCATCCGCGGAACCACCGTGCTTTTTTCGATACACACGATATACATCATCGGTAAAAAATGCAGCGCTCTGCCTTGGCCCTGATGGGATGAAAGGACGACTGTACCTGATTCTGCTAGGGTGTAATCACTGAATACAACCGAATATGTCGCTTGTTCTGCCAGCCTGATATTTTCTTCCCTTGATGCCTCAGCATTCCAGCTGGTGACTGCGAATCCTTCGTGCTGCAAGCTGTCAAACATCGGATGAAATCCATATTGTTCAAAACGATGATCGACAGGCGTCATCACAGAACCCTCTCCATACTCTGTCATCAATAATCTTAATACAGAGGGCGCTTCCTCTGGTGTTGTTTCGACCACTCTTGTGTGAATTCGTTGACATTGCTTCTTCAGTTGCTCGACTAGTTCTTCTTTAGACAAAAGTCCGTTTGTTTCCCACTGGACTTGATGCTTCCAAGCTGGACGCTGAATAGATGCAGACGGGGAGGAATCTTTACCTAATTGCTTACGGATATGAGCTAAAAACGACTCTCGGTGAGAAATGGTTCCCTTCATCACTGCTCCTCCTTCTGTCTCTTTTTAAACCAATCCCTGAATCTTTCTTTACTTGGAGCTGGCAGGTCACGAATATCTGTCCAATTCTTTAAAGGACCTATTCCTTTTGAAATCTGTCCGTTTGAAGCCATACGATTCATCAATACAGGGGCTGCTTTTGTTCCGAATTGATACATTCCGGGAGTCGATGCGCCCATACCGAACATTTTCATCGCCATCATTTCAGTTTTAGACGCTCTCCCCTCTTTTTCAACGATGACTTGTCGATGTTTAATTAATAACTCGTGAAGCGGGATCTTTACTGGACAAGCATCTGTGCAGGCTGCGCAAAGGCTTGATGCAAAGGGGAGCTCTTGGTAGTCATCATAGCCTCCAAGAAGCGGCGAAAGAACAGCGCCAATTGGCCCCGGATAAATCGATCCGTATGAATGTCCGCCCACATGCCGGTAAACTGGGCACACATTAATACAGGCTGCGCACCGGATACATTGGAGAACAGGCTGAAAGGCAGTACCTAATATATTGGACCGCCCATTGTCCACAATGACCAAGTGAAATTCTTCTGGTCCATCCGCTTCTTCTTCTCCTTTTGGCCCGACGACAGAAATATAACTTGTTAATTTCTGACCAACTGCACTTCTGCACAAAAGACCAACAAGGACATCCAGTTCCTCCATCGTTGGAACAATCCGTTCCATGCCCATAACGGCGATATGTGTCTTCGGGATAGCCGTGACAAGATCCGCATTCCCTTCATTTGTCACAAGGCAGATGGAGCCTGTATTGGCGACAGCAAAATTACAGCCAGTGACACCAATATCAGCTTCGAGGAACTTTTCACGTAATATGGCTCTCACAAAACTCGTCATGTCTTCAGGTGTCTCTGACATCTCATATCCGAGCTTTTCGTGAAAGACTTCTCGTATTTGTTCTTTCGTCATATGAAGAGCAGGTGCCACAATATGTGAAGGAGGTTCATGATCATCTACTTGTAGAATATACTCGCCAAGATCGCTTTCCACCACCTCACAGCCGATCTCTTCAAGCACTTGATTCATTTCAATTTCTTCTGTGACCATTGATTTTGATTTAACGATCTTTTTGGCCGCTTTTTTCTGTGCCACATTTTGTATATACGCCGATGCCTCTTCCTTTGTTTTTGCAAAAAAGACATGTCCTCCACGTGCACTAACGCTTTCACTTAATTGGTATAAGTAGTCATCAAGATGCGTCAGCGTATGCTGCCGGATTTCCTCGCCAAGTTCTCGCCACTTTTCCCAGTTGCCAAGCTCTTCGCTCGCAGCTAGCCGCCTTTCATACAGGCGTTCCTGCGCTGAGGATACAGCACCTCTCATGACAGGATCTTCTAACCCTTCCCCGATTCGTTCTTTAAAGCCCTTCTCTCCAATTTTCATACTCATTTGCCGTTCCCCCTCTTAAAGTCAGCGGCTATTTAATACTTCTGCGATATGCATCACTTGAATGGGCTTATCAAGACGATTCAGCCTCCCGCCAATATTGAGCAGACAGCCGCAGTCAGCACCAATGATGTATTCAGCGCCTGTCTCCTCTATGCTTTGGACTTTCTCATCGACCATTTGCTCAGAAATAGGTGTCATTTTTACTGAAAAGGTTCCTCCAAAACCACAGCAATTTTCTGCGCGCGGCAATGGTGTCATCGTCAAATCTTTGACATTTGACAACAGTGTGAAAGGTGCTTCCTTAATTCGCAGCAGTCTCGTCATATGACAGGATGTGTGATAGGTTGCGTTTCCTTTCAGACTCGCCCCTACATCTGTGACGTGTAATATATCAACAATAAACTCGGTTAATTCATATGTTTTCTCAGCAAGTGCCTCAGCTTTTGCAGTCCACACTGGATCTTCTTTTAAAAGATGAGGATATTCTAAAAACATCGCCTTACAAGAACCTGACGGTGTCACGACATATTCAGCTGATTCAAAGGCTTTGATCATGTTTTTTGCTGCTTTGATGGTTTCTTTTGTATAGCCGCTGTTAAAGGCTGGCTGTCCGCAGCACACTTGTGCCTCTGGAAATTCCACTTCTACACCGAGCCTTTCTAGTACTTTCACTGTCGCCTTTCCTACATTTGGCTGCATGGTGTCAATTAAACAGGTAACGAATAAATGGACTTTCATCGGCGAACTTCCCTTCTTTGCTGCAATTTGATTCATCATTTTGGTCATCTGATGACGAAATAACAGGCCTTATTTTCATTTTAATCCCAAATTTCTGAAATTTCAACGAAGTGATTTGTCTAAATTTGGACATATGGCATGTGTAGCTTGAATGAAAAAAACGCCCTTTTGATAGGGCGCTTGAGAAGATTTATTTTGAAATCAATTCACGAATTCTTTCTTCGATAGGTGTTAAGGGCCGGCCTAATAATGTTTCGAAATCACGGCTTTCAACAGCTAAGGCACCATCGCGAATGCCGCTTTGAATGGCTTTGACAAATGGCACAGCTTCTTTTGGTACACCATTTGAAGCTAAAAATTCTCCAAATGTGTCGACATCAATTTGCTCGACTTTGATCTCTTTTCCGCTTACCTCACTGACAATGTGTGCAAGTTCAGTATGCGTCCGAAGAGGTCCTGACAGCTCATATATCTCCTGGTCATGTACAGGAAGTGTTAACGCATTTGCGGCCGCTTCTGCGTAGTCATTTCTTGTTGCCCAGCCAACCTTGCCATCACCAATTGGACTTAAAAATGGTGCGCCGCTAACGGCTGCTAGAATCGTATCTTTTTCGTTTTCTACATACCAATTGTTTCTTAAAAACACATGAGGAATGCCAGAGGCCACAATCGCTTCTTCTGTTTTTGCATGGTCATGTGCAAGGACAAGCTGACTCTCTCTTGCACTCACAACGCTTGTATAAGCAATAAAGGATACACCAGCTGCTTTCGCCGCTTGGATGGCAGCCGTATGCTGCTGCACGCGGTCTCCTTCTGCAGTTGAAATGATCAAAAGACGGTCAATGCCTTGAAAGGCTGCCTTAAGGATGTCTGGCTGAGTAAAGTCTCCGTGGCGTACATCCACCCCAGCTTCCTTCAAATGTGCTGCTTTTTGCGGGTTTCGAACACTGACCGCAATTTGTTCAGCCGGTACCTTTGTAAGCAAATGCTGGACGACGAGCGATCCAAGTTGTCCTGTTGCGCCTGTTACTAATAACTTCATTTGTTTGACCTCCTCATTTTGTGATTCGACGGTGAAGTTTTTACAGCTTTACGTATCCGTTTATTCGTTATAACCATATCGATTACAACAACTGGTGTAAAAAAAGCTCAAGTTCAGCCTGAGCTTCTTTTATTCTGACTCTGTCAACAATTGCTGGATGGTCACTTGTTTGAGGTGATTTTCAAGCGCTGCCTGAGCTTCTTTTAGTTCACTCCTCAGTCTTGTATCCATTGCTTGACCAATCGGACATGCGATGACTGGCTGATGGAAGTTAAATAATTCTTCATCCTCGCTTACATCGACAGCACGGTACACATCTAACAGCGTGATTTCCTCTGCCGGTCTTTTTAAATAAGCCCCGCCTACTCCACGGCGAATCTCAATAAGACCCGCCCGTTTGAGCATTGCCATCATTTTTCGAACAATGGCTGGATTTGAATTCACACTTTCCGCAATAAAATCCCCTGTACACTCTTTTGGAACACCTGCAATAAATGACAAAATATGAACAGCAATTGGATACCTGCTGCTAATTTGTTTCACAATCTTTCACCACCGTTGTAATCAATATAGTTACAATGAGTGATTTTGTCAATCAATAAACGGATTTTTCTTTCGATCCCAGTCCTCATATGTCATGATATCGTAGTCTTCTGCTGTATCAAGTTCAAGCGGGGCAATGCATTCAAGCAAATTCTCATCTGGGTCAAGAAAATAGATCGCTGCATGAAATTGCGGCGGATTATCCAGAACTAAAGGCTGTTCCTCTTCTGAAAAGCCAAACATTGGGTGAATACTGATGCCTTTTTCAACCAGCCAAGCCTTGATCTGTTCGATACTGGACGTTGTAATTTGAAAGGCAACGTGCCGAGTTGATGGATGGTATGGATAGGCGTTCATATCTACTTTCCACAAGCCAAGCCAGCTCTTTCCTTTCTCAATCCATAAAAAAGCAACTCGTTCATTTTCGTGAGCAAGTGTCAATTCCAATTTTTCATAAAACGCAATAGATGCCTTCAAATCACTCACAGGTAAATGGGCTTCATACAAACCTTTTATCATCATCAAAACCACTCCTTTTCTCCCTTCTATTCTGCTGGATTTGATGAGATTCCGCCTCAGCAAAACGATGTATTTTATCCCCTTCATTGGTTTGAGAAGAATGATATGTTTGATCCATTGCAGATGGGGGAAGGTGTTCAAATAAAAGAAAGGAGCGTTTCATATGCCTTGGACGATGAATGATTATCCGGCTTCATTTCAATCGTTAGATAACGTCATTCGAAAAAAAGCGCTTGAGATTGCCAACAAAATGATACAGGAAGGCTATGACGAAAATAGAGCCATCCCAATTGCGATCAGTCAAGCGAAAGAGTGGAAAAAGAATGCAACGAAGAATGAGATAGAGAATTTCTCAGCTCATGGTTCAGTCACTCCTTCTAAAAACAGCAGCTCCGCAAGACCAGAGCTCATGGATCATGCGCAGCATGTCGTCAAGCACGAAGAAGGCTGGGCGGTTCAAACAGAGAAAGCAAAACGAGCAAGTGAGGTCAAAGAAACGAAACAAGAAGCAATTGACAGGGCAAAGGAGATTGCTTCTAATAAAGGGACTTCTGTTGTTATCCACAGAAAAGATGGAACAATTCAGGACGTGTTAAAGCCGCAATAAGACCGCCCGTAAGCGGTCTCAGCGTGTAGGCAAACCCTCGCATTCGTTGTCAGGTCTGCGCTTCGGTGCTCACGAATGTCAAATTCGCTCCGCTCCGGTGGTCGTCCTTCCTAGACTTCAAAGGTTTTCTATCACGCTGAAAAGAAGAAAGTGAAGACCGCCCATAAGCGGTCTTTTCTTATGCATTCTTTTCTTTTTTCGCTGGTGTTTTTCTTTTTTTAGGTGCTGCTTTTTTCGCTTTGGCTGGTTTTGATCGATCGATTGAAGCCTGTAGAGCCGCCATTAAATCAGTCACATTGGATGCCGGATCTTTTTTGCCTGTCGTTTCTGGCTGAACCGTATGTTCTCCAGATATTTTATCGCCAATTAAATTCATCAGCTGTTCTCTGTATTCATCTTGATATGCCGCTGGATCGAATGTCGTGGTCAGCTGCTCGATTAAAAGGAGCGCTGTATCTAACTCCTTTTTCACAATGTTTTCCTCTTGAGGGATATTCGGTACATCTGATACCTGTCTAATTTCATCGGGGAAATGAATGGTTTCCATCAGCAAAATATGTTCATAGCACCTAACGATTGCTAATTGCTCCTTTGAGCGGATCATAATCTTCGCCACACCAATTTTCCCAGATTCCTCTAAAGCTTTTCTTAATAATGAATAAGCCTTTGCTCCGCCAGTATCCGGGGATAAGAAGTAACTTCTTTCATAATAGATTGGATCAATCTCTTCAATCTTCACAAAATCAATGATTTCAACGGCTTTTTCTTCATTTTCTTTTCGCAGTTTTTCTAGCTCTTCATCGTCTAATTCAATGAATTTATTTTTCGCATACTCGTACGCTTTGACGATTTGTTCTGGTGCCACCTCTTCCCCGCAGTTGGCACAAACCTTTTTATAGTTAATGGGCGTGTGACACTCTTTATGCAGCTGTCTTAACTTAATATCTTTGTTCTCTGTAGCGGTAAACAGCTTAACTGGAATATTGACTAGTCCAAAGCTAATGCCGCCTTTCCAAACTGTATGCATCGCGTCGCCTCCGTTCTTTTCTCCTTACTATGTAATGTTTTCGTTAGACTTATGTATGCGAATGAAAATTTCATCCCACTCTAAGAACACATCATATGAGGAAGTGACATGACAATGAAACCTATGCGATTAACGGCGGCACATGATATTCCTACCGGTTCAGACTGGGTGTATGAATTAAAATATGATGGCTTTCGGACCATCCTGATGTGGGAGGAAAACGAGATTCATTTAGAAAGTAGATCCGGAAAACGATTAAACGAACAGTTTCCTGAGGTTATTGAACAGTGCGAACAATTAAGGGACCAGTTTGCTCCTTTTTTACCACTTACGTTTGATGGGGAATTGGTCTTTTTACTGGATGAACAGCAAAGCGATTTTGCGAGGGTTCAGCAAAGAGGCAGGCTGAAAAACAAAGAGGCTATTAAGCTGCAGGCTGAGCGGTTTCCATGTCATTTGATTGCATTTGATCTATTAAGATGCACAGGGAGATCCCTTGTTGATTTACCGTTGATGGATAGGAAAAAACAGTTACAGCAAGTTTTCCAAGAAGCAAAACTTCCGCCAACTGTTCAGCTGGAGCACCCTTCCCTTCTTCAACTTATTCATACAGACACAAATCATGAATATATGAAAAAGCTGATGACGACGTATTTAGCAGAAGGACTCGTTGCGAAAAAAAAGACGAGTAAATGGCACGACAATACCCGGTCAAAAGAATGGCTGAAAGTCAAAAACTGGCGCTATGTCTCTGTCATTGTGACTCGTTTTGATAAAGAAAATGGCTATTTCCAAGGCTGTATTTATCAAGATCATCATCTCACCGAGGTTGTCCAATTCAAGCATGGGTTTTCTAAAGAAGAAGAACAAACGCTGCGTACACTCTTTCAAACAAAAGGCCAGCTAAAAGGAGCATCAGGATATGAAATCCCTCCTTCTATCGTCGCCAGCATTGCTTGTATATCCTTTGATGGATCCGCCTTAAGAGAGCCGCGTTTTTCTTCCTTTTTACTAGATACTGACCCAGCAGCATGTACGTTTCAGCAAATGCTCAAACAGCTGTATCCGCTCCCTGCCGTGATTGAGGTCACTCATCCTGAAAAACCGATTGTGCCGGCTCTTCATCTGAACAAGGCAGATTACTTACTTTATTTGAGACAAGCGGCTCCCTATCTCTTGCCCTTTTTACGTGAAAGACGACTTACTTTAATTCGGTTCCCCCATGGCGCTGGGGATGAATTCTTTTATCAAAAGTCGACACCTGATTATGCACCAGATTTTGTGTTGACCGATCAAGTTGATGATATTGCTTACACGATCTGTAATGACCCTCAGACGCTTCTTTGGCTCGGTAACCAGCTTGCGATGGAATTTCATATTCCTTTTGAAACAAGGGATACGGACCGGCCGACCGAAATCGTCTTTGATTTAGACCCGCCATCTGTTAACGAGTTTCATCTAGCCATAGAGGCTGCCAAGCGAATCAAAGCGCTTTTAGACGGGCTCTTTCTTACAGCCTTTATTAAAACAAGCGGCGGTAAAGGACTGCAAGTGTATATTCCATTAAAGAAAAATGCCTTCACATACGAAGAAACGAGATCATTCACCGCGTTTATATGCCAATTTTTATGTGAACAAGCTCCTGAGCTATTTACTTTAGAACGTCTTAAGAAAAAACGCGGCAATCGCTTGTATTTAGACTATATTCAGCACGATGCTGGAAAAACAATCATCGCGCCCTATTCACCAAGAGGAAATGAGCTTGGACTTGTAGCGACACCGCTTGAATGGGACGAACTCCATCACGATGGCCTTCATCCTTCTTTGTTTACCATGCCAGCTGTTATAGAGCGTCTAAAGGAAAAAGGAGATCCATTCCGCCGTATGAGGCATCTTGTAAATGATGACACTTTCAGACAAGTCTTACATCGGCTTGAAGACATCATACCGGCACATAAGATGGACATACGCGGTCATTAAGCGTTACACTTATTCATTAGAGAGTAAGAAAGGGATGACCATTTTGACCGCACATTCATTTCGAAATATAGCACTAATCTTCTTGTGCCTTTCCGCAGGAATTGTGGATGTGATTGGCTATTTGAGCCTAGGGCATGTGTTTACAGCCAATATGACAGGTAATATTGTGCTGCTTGGCATTGCAGCAGGAAGCTCCTTGCAGCTAACAGCCCTTCATTCCATCACTGCACTGAGTGGATTCGTTCTAGGGGTTTTACTTGCTGTTGTGATAGGCGGAAAGCATGAGAAAGCATTTTGGCCAAAAGCCGTTACACGTATCTTTATCATAGAAGTCATGATACTACTTCTATTTGCTCTCATGACCATATTCCCTTATACACAAGGTGCTTATTTTATGCTGATTATCCTTTTAAGTATGGCCATGGGTCTCCAGACAGCGGCCGCCCGCAAATTAAATGTGGCTGGCATTTCCACAACGGTTCTAACGAGTACACTCGCTAACCTATTTGAAGATTTGGCTCAGCGCATTTCACACCGGGAAAAAAGAAAAGCTCCTATTCAGCATGTCAGTTTCATGCGAATAGGCTCTATTGTCTTTTACTGCCTAGGTGCCGCTTTAGCGGCATACACAGATGCGTACGATCCGTTTATCATCATTTGGCTGCCTATCTCTATCCTTGGGGTGATTGTGATCACTGCTGCATTGAAGCATTTTCACCAATTGAAATAGCCAATCGTTAGATGGCTATTTCAACGTTCACTCATAACTTCTCACATAAAAACCAGGAGGACGCCCCATAATGAACGTGGAGCCATACGGATATCCAGAAAATGTCCCGAATCCACCGTATCCAGGGAAACCGCCTAAACCAGAAAACACACCAGGGCTCACATAATACCCGCCAAAGCCGATATGAGAACCAACCGATCCGATATGTGCTCCCCCACCGCTAAAACCGCCTCCATGAAAACCTCCATAAACTCGTGGATACATACAATCACCTGCTTTCGTCTAACAACTCATCACATCATATGCATGACAAATGGAGCGGTGTTCCGACTTTTTCTTTTACTTCTATGTACAATAGACCAATTTGATAAAATGTGAATGAAAAGTCCTGCAAAAAATTAAATTAAGCAAAGAAAGGTGACCTTTTTAACTTGTTGCGCTGCCCTATGTTTATTTAGAATAATGGGGCAGGTAACAAATTTGCACACCCCCTTTGTTGCGAATTCTTCTTATTAAACGTTCTTGTAGCGTTTAATAAGAAGAGCCTATTAACAACATACAAAAAACCCTTGCTGACGATGATCAACAAGGGCGAGAGATAAATGGTGGATTAACCACCAATGATTTTTTCTGCTACTTCGAAAGAACCCGCAACGTTTTGAGTCAGAACTGACGCAGCGATCGCTAAACCTACAACGAATAATACTTTTAAACCTGTTTTCATCTTAAATCAACCCCATTCTTTTCATATGTAAATCCGCTTCTAAACTTTTGTTCAAGTAAAAAACAGACTGCTCATAAAGTGCTTGCTTTTCACAATACTTAGCAGCAAAATGTGAAAGCTCTTTTACTTCATGATATTCATGCTTCTCTTCTAACTTTCTTAATTTCTCATCAATTTGCTGAAATCTTTGTGGTGCATTCGTTAAGTAAAGGTCATGGACGATGCCTATTTTCAGCTGAAACACTTCATGAGAAGCATCTTTTATTCTGGCATACGCAGCCTCTATATATTGGCTTGCACGCTGCTTTTCACCAATCACACAGAGTTCCCGGCTGATCAGATACGTAGAATGGAAAAAGAAATCCGACTCATAATATTCTTGATGGGACAGTGCTTTTTCAAGATGACGTATTGATTCTTTCGGTTTGTTCCAAAATGAATATAAAATGGCTACATTGTGATGGAGCTGAGCCAGCATAAAGTCATCCTGCTCGCTTGTCAAAACCTCTTCCGCCAGGCGATAATTTTCAAGCGCCTCTTCATACCGGCCGATCTCTGTTTGATTCGCCGCAATGAGAGAGTATGAAAGTGCCGTTCTTCTTTCATAATGCTTGTGCCGTTTATAGACGTGAAGTGCTCTGCGGATATAGCTTAATGAGAGCATGATATGACTAAGCCGGTAGTAAAGCCAGGCCACCTTAAAATCGAAATCAGCACGTTCGATCTCACTTGGAATTTTATCTAAGAGCTTTTCAGCACTTTGATACATTTGCAATGCAACCTCGTAATTTCCTTGATGCTGCTCATACACACCCTCATAAAAATCAAAATAGTAGGCAAGTCGGTTAGACAAGTCATCCTCTTTTTTCCCGTGATGACCTTCTATACTTCTCGTTGAAACACTGCCCTTTTGCCCTCTTAAATTGTACATGAGAATGTGATGCCTCTTCTCAAGAAGAGAATAGTACATAAGGATGTCCGCATCGTCAATTTCCTCTACCGCTTGTTTCGCTTTAGCAAATAACCGTTCTGCCTCATCTGCATGATCTTTTTTGATTTCCATGTTCCAGTCATTTAATAATGATGCCAATTCCGCAACAGGAATCTTGCTCATTCTACACCCCCAATCACTTTCAGCTGCATCACATGATTTCACTAAATATGGAACTTCTATTAGCAATTGCTAATTAGTCCATTTGAGATCATTTTAATATGAATCACTTGAATCTTCAATAACCGTTTCCATTGAAAATGCGTTTCTTTCTTCTAGTCAATGATGTTTGCGTAAATATTTCACCTTTTTTCGGTTTTAAAGTACCCAATCATCTCGTGATGAAATGAAAAAAGCCCTTTTTTTGGGCTTTTTGTCCTTGAACGCTTGTGAGTAACGCCTTCATTTTTGTTTGATAGTTTATCTCTTTCAGTTTACTCATCAACAGGTTTGTCACCTTCTATCAGCCCAATTCAATGCTGTATACAAATCCATATGGTCTTTTATCATATGTGCCTTTGACTATTTTGTGCGATTCGCGTAAAGATCTGCGGCAGAAAGAGAACCCATGGAACTAATCGCAAAATTTACCGAACGAAAAGTCACTTTTAAAAGCTGTTCAATTAATCTATCGCATAATACGATATTACGTCATGCTCCGCCAAAAACGACGCCAGTTATACGCAAATAAAAAAACAAATCAATACACCTTTAAAAGTGTTAAAAGATTTATTCATACATTGTGAAAATTATCACCTTATATAAATAGGTAAATTTAAGGCATTTTTTACAAAATTCGACACAAAATGCTTTTTCTCTTTGATACTATTGAATTAACCTATTTACAAATAATAGGTTAATTCAAATTAAGGAGTTGTTTTGTTTGAAAAAATCAACATTAAAAAAAGCTGTATTATCTATCGCCTTTTCTGCAACAATGTTATTTTCTATGAATACTGCAAGTGCTGCTCCGTTAGAGTGGGTCAGAGATGCTTATCCTGATCAGTGGGATTACGTATTAATTAAACAAAATGGGGTAAGTTACACTCAAGTTTGGACAAGTAGTAACAGTTATTTCCTTGTAAAATGCGAAGTATTATCTAACGGAAAATGCTTTGTTTCAAAATAAAAATATTTACAAAACGACTTCCAATTTTGGGGTCGTTTTTTACTTCAAAGTCAAACTCCTCTAAACGGGTGCTTTAAATTAAACCTCATTGAGAGCATAATCCAGGTCTAGGAAAGTCTTTGCTTTTAAACGTGTATACAATCTTTCACTCATACCGATTTCATTATATACCTTGTAATAGTTAATAATGGAGCATATTTTGGTTTAATCTCCCTAATCTCTTTATACATAGGTTTTTCTTTACAATAACCCTATTAACATTTTACTATATATAATAAGATTAATAACTTCCGCGCCTCAGCAGCTCTAGAAGGCTAGAGCACTGTAAAACGAATTATAGCTGGCGGGCCGCAAGGTAAGGGTTTCAGAAGCATCAAAAAGCACACTGAGACAGGTGAAATTCCGTAGGGAAGCGTGTTGCCCCTAACCTATGCTTACCGGGTTCGAATCCCGTCTGAGACGTATGAGGTCGATGGAATTGGAGGATAAAACATCATGCATGTGTTTGAAGAATATGTAAGCAATATCGGTAATCCAAAGCTGAAGCAGCGCACACAAGACATTTTACAATGGATTTTAGACACATTCCCTCAATTAGAGCCAAGAATTGCTTGGAATCAGCCCATGTTCACAGACCACGGCACATTTATTATTGGGTTTAGCGTAGCAAAACATCACATTTCTGTCGCACCAGAAGGTAAAGGAATCGATCACTTTTCAGCTGACATTGTACAAGCAGGTTACGATCATGGAAAAAAGATGTTTCGCATGAAGGAAAGCTTGCCAGTTGATTATCCTCTCCTAAAAAAAATCATCGAATTTAATATCGAAGACAAAGCGGATTGTTCAACGTTTTGGCGAAAATAAAAAGCACCCCGATCTGAGCCATTAACAGATCGGGGTATTTTGCTGCAACATGTTATTTTGTTCTCTTCCTTACAACTTTCTGCTCAAGCCACTCATAACATGACAAAATGGTATTAACGCTCCTTTGGCATATCGGCAAATATACAACAGCGACCGCTGTTAAACACGCTATGACAGCACCTGCTAAGACATCAAATGGATAATGGACACCTACCCAAATCCTTGAAAAACCAACGGCGCACGCAATGATCAGCCAATAAACATGGCGTTTGTGAAAAAGCCAAAAGATCAGACAAACAGAAAAAATAAAGATGGTATGATCACTCGGAAAAGAGTTATTTACTTCCTTTTGAATCAAAAGATTGACATGACTCATTTCGGCAAAGGGCTGCTGGTTGGAATAAAAAATTCCTGCAATTTTGCCAATTAACTCTGCCAATATGAAAGTAAATCCGGCAGATACGACCACCCGCCTATTGGTTCTGCTCCGATTTTGAAACCATATGAACAGACACATGAGCGCTGCTAACAGCACTGTATATTCAGCTAGTCCAATGAATAACGGATTCAAGTAACCATGATCGATACTGAGCTGATTCACCCACCTAAATAAATCTTCATTATATCCCTGCATCTCATTTCATCCCTTTTTCCTCGATTTATGACAAGGATAATTGAAATGAGATGACCGCTCCATCGATCGAACGAACAAACCATGGAATCATATGACATGTTTGTCACTTTGCTGTCACCTGCACATCATTCACTGAGTGCTCTATAGAGAGTGATGCTGCTCCCATTCCTTTTTTAGCAAAGCATATTGATACGTGTTTTCATATTTAGGGGTGCCGTCCTCATAAGTAGTAAATGAAATAAACTCAAGAAAAAGGCCTTCTTTCCGCATGCCTAATCGCTCACATAATGCCTGTGAACGGACATTATCATCTTCTACATAGGCATAAAGCCGCCTTGCTCCCTTTTCTACAAATAAATAGGTCAAGAATGCTTCAGCACTCTCACGTGCATACCCCTTTCCTTCATATGCTGCATTGAAATTCCAGCCGATTGAATACGTATCAGGCTCCTCTTTTAAATGAAACAACTCACCGATAATTTGTTGACTTTCTTTTAAACAAACCGCTACATATGAATGATCTTCTTTTCTCTTTTGCACTTTAGCCACAGCTTCTTCTAATGAAAAAATTCGATCACTAAGAAAACAATTTACTCTTGGATTAGACAAGTACTCCAGCATCCCTGCCGCATCTTCATCACAAAACGGTCTAAGAATTAAACGATTCATTTCTAATTGATTCATAAATGACTCCTCTTTGCATCATTTCGTGTTTTCTAGTCTCTCCATATTTTAGATGACATGCACCAGCTTTGACAATCAAGTTGTTGTGAAGTGTCTTCAAATAAACGAAACTCATAAAAAGCATTTTTGCTATTAAATAATTTGATCAAAACTGATAAAATAGAACATAAGTTTCTATTTATTTTATTAAAAAGGGGTTACTTGATATGATCAAAACAGTGGATGGTAACATTTTAGAGGCAAGTGAAGACATCATCTGTCACCAGGTGAACTGTAAAGGGGTCATGGGCGCTGGATTAGCCAAACAAATCAAAAGCAAATACCCCAATATACAAAGAGTATAAACAATTATGTACAGAACAAGGAGATGACTTGTTAAGCTCCGTTCAACTCATCACAACTAATGACGGAAAAACAATTGCCAACTTATTTGCTCAAACTGGATACGGAAGAAAAAGAATGCAAACTGATTACGACGCCCTACGCAGCTGCTTACAAAGCCTAAAAGACACAGTAACCCATTCACATGAAGAGAAAAACCGAACTTCCATCGCCATTCCTTACGGGATAGGCTGCGGACTGGCGGGCGGCGATTGGACGATTGTGGAAGACATGATTGAAGAGGTATTGGGTGATTGTGAAGTGACGGTTTATTGGTTTCGATAAAGTGAAAAGAAAGATTTAATTAGAAAAGAATATTGTGTTTTTCGATATTTTTGCTTTCGTGAATCGGTTTCTTTGACATGCTAATCAATACACAGTTGATTCCATATGTATTGATTTTTATTTTGTTGCTAAGTGTGTCTGTTTTGTTATTGATTAATAGGGGGCATTATTGAATAAGAGCACCATTTCTGCTTGGAATGATGCTCTCAATATGTTCTCTAGTCTTTATTTCTTTAATCTATCAAAACGAATTTTATAACATCTCTAAAAGTTACTCCAATGTAGAGAAGTATTTTTCTAAATGTTTTTTACCAGAATTACTTTTAGGTATAATACCTAGATGATTATATTTCCAAATAGTTTTTCTTTCATGAGGGTTTGTATTCAAAAGGTCATCATAATTAAATTCTATATTAAAATGCCCCGTTTCATCAAATATCATTGTGAAGTTTGTCCAAGGTTCTTGACCATTTTGTTCAAACTCTCTCTTAAGTTCTTGGATACAGTCAACTAATTGATGCCATCTTTCTTTGTATTCATGTTCACTCACTTCAAAAAGTTCAGTGATCTCATGACTATATACCAGTTTACCCTCATTTTCTTTAGATGAAAAATAAAAGTAAACAGTTTGAGAACCTTCAACTACCTCACCATATAAATACACCTTTCCCCATTCAATTGGTATTGTTCCCACTACAACATCAACTATCTCTTTATATAAATGTTCTATTTTTTCTTCATTCATTACTTTTTACCTCCATACACATTGTCGAACCTTTTGATTTCCCATTCATCATCACCGATTTTATATTTAATATCAAAAGTTTCTGGGCGTAGAGAATCCGCTTTATAGTTAGGTGTAATCTTCACTTTAACTTCATCACCATTTTGAAGAGCATCAGCCCAAGTATTTTCAAGCTTTTTCCACTCACCTTTGTTTAAATTCCCATTCATCGGCACAAGATTATCAATATCTCCAGATCCTTTAAAAATTGAAGCAATTAAATGCCCACCATCATCATCTAGTAATCTGTCAGGCTTTCCTGAATTGGATTGAGCGTATTGGTTTCTTTTGATCTCTCCGTATTTTAAATCACTTGCTTCGACTTTGACAATCCTTCCGTAGTGGTCGGTTGTGTAGGTGTACCCTTGCTTTGTTGAATAAACGACATTTGGTTTTAATACTTTTTTACGTTTCCACCTCACATAGTGGTCTCCGTAACTGACAACGGTTGGCGGTGATTTTGGTGCTGGTAATCGTCTGCCTGTCTTAGAGATTCCGTATCCTGAATTGTTGTCTAGACGCTTCGCCATGGAGAGGAGTTTATTTTTGAGATTTTCTCCGTCAAACACGTTATATGGCAACTTCGGGCCACCAGCCATTTGAAACTTTGGTGAATATGGCAATAGGCTAGGTATAGAGACTCTTTCTATTGATTTTGCTCCTTGTTCAAGCCCTTTCTTCACTGTAGTTTTGGCCGCTGTTGTCCCTGTTTTTGTAATGGCTCCTGCCCCTTTAGAGCCAAAGACGATTTCTGCTAAAGAACCAGTCGCATAGGCAAACCAGTGTGACCGAGAATACGCATCACCATCTATGACTTCTTTTTGGAATGAGTCTGAAATTGATTTTCCAATCGCTTTCGATGTTTCGATTGGGTGAGAAACAGCCGTTACGACTGATTCAACGACACCTCCAGGGTCTGTTACAAGATCGTAGATGCCAACAACTGTATCTTTTGCCACATCATATAGACCAACTGCAGCACCTTTTACACTATCAACAAATACCTCTGATGCTTCTTCCTGCGCTTTGATTTGGAGCAGCTGGCTGTAATACATTTTTTGATCGTAAGAAAGATTTTCATATCCAATTTCGTCTACAATCTCAAAGTATTTCTCTACTGATATACACGAAGGATCATTGAGCTTTTCTTTCAATTCTTTGATTCTTCGTTTCTCTTTTTCTTCTTTTTTCACTTTTAAGTAAGCTTTCACCTGTGCATCAATTTTATCATGATTCTTGTACACATCTGTTTCATGAAATGCTTTTGCATCATAATACATGGGCTGAGCGTTCTTACCTTTTCCTGTAGCAGCCATCATTTTTGTATAAAAAGTTGCAAGATGTTTCTCAATCGCTTCTGATTTTGCGTATTCTGTTTTTAGGGCATGATCTAATGTATGTATAGCCTCAATTGCATCTTTTCTTTTTTTGTTCGCATCATCTAAGTGCTCGTCTACTTTTTTACTGGAAAATGTCTGCAATTCAATCAAATCACTAATATCGTCAAAAATAGCCGTAAGGGCTTCTTTTTGTTCCTTCACCATATCTTTATTGTTCTGAATGCCTTGCTTCAATTGAGCGTCTAAGAAGTGCTCGTCAATAAATGTACTACCGCCTAATGATTCATCATCAAGCTTTCCTTTCACTCCATCTAAAAAAGCCTTTTGCATATCGATAAAATCAAGATAAGTGTCCGTGTATAGTGCAAGATCATTATAAAAAGCTTTGATATTATCTGCACCTTTTCCAGTAAACTCGTCACCTAATCCCGATACACTTTTTAATGCTTTTTTCACAAGTTTCATTTCTTCTTGAAGCTCATGATAGGCCTTTGACCTCTGTTCAACAGCTGATAGTAAAGATGGAGCATCTAATATTTTCATATAAAAAAGACTCCTTTTATGGAATATTCTTTTACTAGAATACCATAAGGAGCCTGACACTTTAATCCACTTTATCGTTTTTTAACCAATTATCCTCCAGAGCTGCCTTTTGATGCGACTGTTTGGACATCATCATGTAGAAGTTGAATCAAACCACTTGATAATAGATTTTTATTTTATACAAAGAGTGCTCTGAGTTTCTTTAGACTGTTTTTCGTTTAGATAGAACGTTGTCAACAACAGTGACTAAGACAGCAATAGCAAGGGTAAAAGCCCCAATCCAAGGAAGATAATTCAACAAACCATTTTTTACAGCAATACCGCCGATACCAGCTCCACCTGCCATTCCAAGTTGTCCCAAAGCACTGTGTAAACTAAGCACAATACTTGCTGCAGCAGGAGCAAGACTTATTAGCTGAAATTGTATTGGCGAACCGGAAGACCAAGCTGCAAGCGCCCAGAAAATAAGCAATACATAGAAAAGAAAAGCAAATTGACCGATAAATGGGAATAACAATAGTGCAATAGCGTGGAGTACCATTCCTCCAGTTAATGTCCGAAATGCTCCCCACTTATCTGTACTAAAACCTCCTAATTGGGCTCCAATAGCACTAGCAATACCAAATATAAAGAGAGCTGTCGTTACCCCATGGTTACTCATTCCGAAAATGTCTAGGAAATATGGCGAAATGTACGTAAATACAACCGAATATGCACCTAACCATAGAAAAGTGATAAGCAAGTATGCTGCGATACGTGGTTTCATAAAAAATTTAAACTGCTCACGCAAAGGTACGGGTTCTTCAGCGACTGTTTTTGGAATAGCGAACAAAGTTAAGACAGAGAAAAGTAATCCTACTACACCAAGTCCAATGAATATGACATTCCAATCATAATGTGAAGCCACAACTCTACCTATAGGTACACCTGCAACCAAAGCAGAACTTTGTCCCATAATAACTGTAGCAATCGCACCTCCTTGCTTTCCTGGAGCTGCTAAAACTGCTGCAAGGGTTAGAACTGTGACTTGCATAACACCAGCACTAAGGGCAGAGATTATTCTAGCTGCCATTAGCATTTCATATCCTGTAATCATCGCAATAAGAATATTTATGACAGAGAAAACGGTTAAAGCATAGACAAGAAGTTTTTTTCGGTCCATTCGAGCAAACATAGCAATTAGAAAGGGTGTCCCTGCACCAAAAGCTACTGAAAACACAGTGATTAACTGTCCTGCAGATGAAACTGAAATGTGATTGGCCTCAGCAATTTTGTCTAAGATTCCTGCAATCACATATTCTGATGTACCATTAAGAAAACTAATGGCAGCTAATAAATAAATTTTCCACATATTTGACAAAATAATTCACACCTTTTATTTCTATATTTCTAGAACAATAGATTTAAGTTCAAAAACTAACCGCACGTTTAAAAAATTAATGAGAAAGAGCTACTCCTTGCACGTGGGTAGATTGACCTTTATAGTTTTTTATTTAATGTTTTAAAAAAATGACAAACCATGAATTTAAAGCGATTATGATAACGATAGGTGATTGCTTTAGTGAATTTTTCTAAAGTACTAGTAATAGATAGACTTAGAAGTCCCAATAAAAAACCGAAGATAGCATACCAAGCAAATCAGCCATAATCGAGAAAAGTGAAACTATACCTTTTTTGCATATCTCTGTAAGTGCAGAAACACAAAAAAGAGAAATCACGTCATCACATATGGAGCATACTTTCTGATCAACTCACGGTCTAAGATGTAGTATACATATGTGCTCTCTTTATGAGTACTAAGAAGTCCACAATCAGTTAACTGTTTTAAGTGATGTGATAAAGTTGATCCAGCAATTGATTCAAGTCTTATCCCGATATCCGAACAACATAAATTTGCTTCATTAACAAGCAAACGAGTAATTTTTAATCGTGTTGGTTCACCGAGTGCTTTATATATTTTAACCGCTTGCTGTAAATTCGAGTTATTCTCCATTATTATCACCCCCTTTCTGAATAAATACATCATATGAGTACAAGCTAACCTTACAGTTACAAGAATAGATTTATTTCACAGATAACCCCTCTTCTTTAGCATGAGCTGGCTTCGTGATTTTCCATCCCAGTAACATAACAATGAAACCTAAAAGTATAAGAACATATAATGTCGGAACGAAGCTTCCTAGACAATCATGAAGAAAGCCGATTATAAATGGGCCCACTGCACCAATCATATATCCAATTGCTTGAGTCATTGCTGACCAAGTACTTGCTTCCATAGGGGACGATGCCTTATCTATCGGTAATAATAAAGTTAGTGAGACAAGACCACCACTACCAACCCCTAAACATATACTTGCAACAATAGGTGTCACGTTTGTAAAACATAAAAGGAATAAGCCAGTCATTACACTGAGGGTAAAAATTGTAATCCAAAGTCTTCTACTTGGTAGCACCCTCAAGAGACTAGGCAATAAAAGAGTAGCTGGCAACTGTGCAATCATAGCTATTGTACCTACAAGACCACCAAATGCTGACGTCCATCCTTTTTCCTCTATGATGGCTGGCAGCCAAGCTGCAAAACAATAAAACATAAGAGTGACAAGCCCTACAAAAGAGGTTAATAACCACGCCTTTTTATTTTTTAATGGCAAGGAGGCATTTCTCTTTTGTGATGCTGTATGTGTATGAGAATGTTTAATGACCATAAGCCAAAGTGGAACAGCGATTAGAGCAAGAATACTCCAGAATGCTAATCCGTTTTTCCATGAATTATTAAGCCAGTGTTGAAGTGGTGTCGTTAGCCCAATAGAAATGGATGCTCCAACTACCATTGAAGTAGAATATATGCCTATCATGGATGCTGCCTTCTCCGGAAAGTGACTTTTAATGAAACCAGAGAGTAAAGGACTTACAATCCCAATTCCCGCGCCAATGAATAAAGCCGTTATCAATAGATAGACTGACGAATTTGTAAAGACACGCGAAAACGTTACAATACCTATAAAAGCGATAAAGAATGTGATGGTTTTCTCTGATTGATAGCGATTTGCTAGACGCCCAGCGAATAACGAACAAAAACCAAAACATAATAAAGGAATAGATGTAAGTAGACTAGCCGAAGCAGAACTCATACCTAATTCATTTGTTATTCCGTGCAAAACTGGACTAACTGAAGTTATACCAGGCCTAAGATTAAATGCAGCTAATATAAGTGCAAATAGAAATAATCTATTACGATTGATCATATTTGTTACCTCCGATACTTTTCTTGATGTGCAATCCTATTTAATGGTACATGAAGTCACAGCATAAATAAAATGCATATTAATCATATAATATATAACAAAATTGATATGATAATTTCAGTGTAGAAGCAAGCTGCTGTTATGTAATGCAGATGAAAAAAGCTGAAGCCTCCAACGTTAGGAGTCATCAGCTTTTTAAGCTTACTTTCTCTATTCTTCAATTAGGGAAAAGCATTTATCATATCCTATGAATCTGGCATCGATAAGATTTTAATGGTTCGGAACCTGATATGAGGTCGATCTCATCTGTACCTATTAATTGATTCACATTTGCACCTTCTACTGAAAATGGATCAAATCCAGCTAATTTTAGTTCATCACACTCATCCCACCAGCCCGCTTGAGTATATACCGTACCCAAGGGTATACTTTCTGTCAGTCGAGCGACTGCCTTCATCCTGCCATGAGGAGAGGCTAAATGAATCCATTCACCTTCATTTAACCTATACACTTGAGCTGTTTGGGGATGGATTTCAACAAAAGGATCGGGATGCATTTTCCTTAGTCTAGCAATATTACGATGCTGGCTATGACAAAAACCTTTTAATTTAAATGAAGAAAGAACTAACGGAAAATCATTAGATTGATTCTGATAATGCGGAACAGTTAATGGTTTTTCAAATTGGGGCAGTGGATCATACCCATGCTCTAATAAAAACTCGGAATAAATCTCCAGCTTTCTGGTCGGGGTAGAAAAGCCTTTGACTCTTTTATTTATTTTTTCTCTATATTTACAATATTTTATTTTTAGGGGCACAGACAGACCTTCAGGATGAGATCGAAGTTGGTCTAATGTTACATTCACTGGTTCAAGATAGTCATTAAACGCTTCCTCAATATTTCCATTCCAAAACTCTTCTTGATAACCCATTTCTAACGCTATATCCATGATTATTTGCAGATCAGGACGAGCTTCCTCAGGAGCCTTTGACATTGCAGGTTTGTATTGAATATGTTGAGCCGTTTGTAAATTCCCCTCAAAACCCGCCAACAGACTCGGGGACTCCCATGCGTGTGCAGCAGGTAACACAATATCTGCAAACCGCGTCATTGGACTATGAAACATATCAACGTGCACATGAAATTCTAATTTTTTTAAGGCTTTTATCATATTCTCGCTTCCTGGGTTTTGAGTGACCATATTACCCCCAAAACTTAATAACCCTCTCATAGAATACGGGGATTCGTTTAATACAGCATGAACAAAATCATACCCTGAAGCAGATATCTTTGGAGCACCTAAAGGTCTCTGATCTAACCCTAGACGCTTCTGCTCTTGTGAAGGTGGTAATAAATCTTGACCTTTTATTAAGTTTACTGGTAAAGATGGGAGGACAATATTCCCCCCTTGCTTATCAAAACAACCAGTCAGACTATAAAGGATACATAATGCTCGATTGGTTGATGAACTATTTACATGCTGTTCTAAGCCATTCCATGAATAATAGGCGATCGGATTTTCTTGGCATAATAAACCCTTAAGTTCCGTTAATTTCTCAGCTGGAATACCCGTTATTTTTTCTACATGTTCCATTGTAAATGAAGAGACTTGTTTCAATAATTGAGAAAAGACGGTTTCTGAAGAAACATTCTCATTTTCGTATTCACCTGAAAGTAAAATATGTTCTGACCATGTCTCGGGATCTTCCCGAGTATCGATTTTAAATGGCTTCTGTTTCTGATCAAGAGCTAAAAATTCATATGGCTGATGATGTTCCGGGCGAAGGAATTTTCCCGTTCGCTTATCCACTAAGAAAGGAGCATTAGTCCAGTGGAGCAGAAATTGCTCATCATATGAATGGTTCTCAATCAAAAACTGAAGACACCCTAATATTAAAGCGATATCAGTTCCATGATTCGGAGCAATCCATAAATCTGCCGCAGCAGCTGTCGTTGTTCGGCGTGGATCGATTACTACTAGTTTACTTCCTCTTTTTTTGGCTGCCATCAGCCTTTTCCAAGTCTGAAGATTCGTATCTGCTGGATTGTGTCCCCATATCAATATCAAGCTAGCATGTTCAAAATCGGGTTGAGGCAATCCAACACCATATGTGTATTTTGATCCCTCGTCCCTTGCCCACTGGCAGACATTGGTATGAGAAATATAGTTGGGGGTGCCGTATAGATTCATCAAGCGCTGCAAATATGGCCCCCAGCTAAAGCTTCCGCTTGCACCAATCGTTGGAAAAGTGTAAGAAACAGTTTCTGCCCCTGTTTCAGAACGAATCTGTTTTAGTTTATCTGCGATGGTTTGGATGGCTTCTTCCCATGTGATTTTTTCCCATATCGGGTCTTGCCCCTTTGGGTTAGTTCTCTTTAAAGGAAAAAGGATACGATCAGGGTGATTGACGATTTGAGGTGCTGCTGCTCCTTTTGGACAGATTCCCCCATTCGGATGATTTTTATCCGGAAGCACCTTTACTAACTGATCATTTTCTGTAACAGATATCACTCCACATTTTGAAACGCATTGCGAACAAAATCCCGCTCTTCTTTTTTCACTAGTACTCATCATACTTCTCTCCTTTTTAAGATTGAAGTCATTGGTCAAAAAACTAGGAATTTTTTCGGGCGAATGATGAAGCATACATGGGATAATTAACCTCACTTATTGTCTCGGATTATATCTTGAAGTTCTATTTTCTTTTATGGTACATTAAGTTTCAATACAATTAAAATGCATATTAATCATATAGGAGATATCAAAAAAGCTATGAATAGATCACAAATTCAACTGATTGTCCAAATTTCTGAAACAGGAAGTTTTACAAAAGCCGGTGAGGAATTACACATGACACAGCCGGCGGTAAGTCGAGCCGTAGCAACAATTGAATCGCAACTAGGAACAAAGTTAATTGAAAGAGATAAGAAAAATGGGTTGTTTTTCACAGATGTAGGGGAGCGTATATTAGTTATTTTCAGAAAGATTCTGAGTGAATTACAAAAAGTAGATGAATTAGTTGCAGCTGAACAAGGATTAGAGATTGGGAAGTTACACATTGGAGCCTACCGAACTGCTTGTACTAGATTTGTTCCTAAAATCATACGTGCAATGGAGAATCAATATCCCGGCCTAGAAATCAAACTTTCAGAAGGGAGTGTAGGTCAAGTTAAAGAGTGGTTACGTTCTAAATGCATTGATGTTGGCATTATTATTCCTCCTGATAAAGATTTTGATACCGTACATTTAATGAAAGATCAACTGATTGTACTTATGCATTCAAGCCATCCTTTATATCAGAAAGAAACAATAGGTATTCCCGACTTACAAGGTGAAGATATACTAATGGGAAAAGGGGGTTATGAGGTACAGGTTCATGATTTATTTAAAAAGTATAACTTGACTCCTAAAGTTCGGTTTGAAATGGAGTATATAGAGACAGGATTAAGTATGATACAAGAAGGTTTAGGAATAACCATTACAACTAAAAAAAATATTTGGTCGCTGCCAGACCAAGTCGTTTTTCGTGAATTAAAACCAGATACGTTCAGAGATATCAATATAGCAGTGCTAGATATGAAAGATATATCAAAAGCAACAGATGCCTTTATTCAAACAGCTCTTACGCTTTTTGCTAACAAAGATGTTTAAATGTCGCTCAATATTTTTCAAGAAAAAATTTATAATATAGTACCTAAATAAGTGACCTTTTTCCTTATTTCTGATATTGTTCTATTTCGCTGTGTTAGACAACTTAGCAACCTACAGCATATAAAAAACCAACACTTATTATATAACCAGCTACCCCTTACCTACTTCAGTAAGGGTTCTTTGCTATTTTTTGATTGGACAGGCAAGCTTACTGCAGTAGCTACATAAATTATAGGTTGACCGTCTCTGTTTGAGTAAAATTCAGCATCATGAAGTTTAATTTCAAGGAAACTATCATTTACATTTTCCAACTCAAAATTCCCTAGATTCTCTTTCTCTGCTGCCCTTCAAAGAAAAGATATTGATTTGAAGAATCGAACCATAAAGAAATCACTATTTCCAAAGAAAACCTGGTGAAGAAGCATTCGGGTAACATCTGATATTTATCTCATATCATCAAAAAAATTTACAGGATTCAATGAATAAATATGAAGAGTATATCTCCAAGATCATGGAGTGATTTTTTCATCATTTTTTTGTGGGTGAATTGTGGGTGATGCCTGTTTTATTTTAAAATATAAGAAACACCCACAAAAACAAAAAACCCCTGAAACCATTGGTTCCAAGGGGTTTTCTTTATTAATACTGAGACATATACTGATCGCGTTCCCATGGGTGCACTTGGGTGCGGAACATAATTTATTGCTTAATATATGTTATTTATAGTTTCTTAACCCTATTAAATCAACGTTTTGACAGATAGAACCCTCATCTTCACTCATCTTAAATTATCCATCGGTGGTCAAATGGTGGTCAATTTGGTGGTCAAAATCACATTCAAATTAGCCCCATTGATTTACTGATTATTAATCCATTTTAATAAGAATTCTTTAGTTTGAGCTACAGGATAATACCACTTGTTCCCTATCTTTCTTTTTGGGAAATCTTTATCAAAGAAAAACTCTTTTTGCATTGTGTTCATACACATACTTGTCTGATATTCTAGTTCCTTAGTATTCCAAAACAGTTTTTCATTGTCGAGCTTAATTAAGTGTTTCTCCAATTCATCTATGTAAAGTTTTCTAACTTCTTCTTCATCAATTTTGATGTTTAGCATTTAATTCCTACTTTCATTTTTTATTTTAAATATGACAATTTATAAATTAAAGAACGACGAATAAGGTGTTGGCATCATGCCTCACCCTTTTTTATGTATTTAATTAAAACAAGCAGACAGGTAACAGCTCCCTGTCTGCAAATTTAAGCTTTATCACCATTAATATATTTTACTAACATAGCTGCGGCGTACATAAAGAATGCAGCGATTAAACCATTCACCATACTTCCAAAAACGATAATCAGAATCTGTACTGCGTAATCTGTCCATGTTTTATCTGGAAATACAGCAATGTTCCATATACTCACCAGCATATAGAATCCAGTCACAATAATAAACGTCCAAACAACTAACTTTGATTTAAGCATTTATTGACAATCCCCCATTATCCATTTTCTTCTATGATAACATGGGTTAATAATTAATAAGTCTTAGTTTCGTCTAACTCACGTTCTAAACGCTTCTTATCTTGTTATTCTTTCAAAACGTGTATGAACAATACACAGAATTGGTTTCTTCGTATGTTGAAAAATATTCTTGGTTCAAATAACCTTCAAAGCCCAAAGCAGCTTTAACTATATTTTTACTCTTAAACAACATATCTCTTTGAATATCATCATCTCTCATACCTGAAAGATCGTCCATAAACATTCCGTATAATTCAAATCTATTATTCTCATATTCAAATCTAAGAACCTTCACTCGTAATCCTCCTAATTTCATCTCCTTAATTATACAGGGAGTTTAGATTAAATGGAAAGAATACCGTAGTTTTAAACGACTGAGAGCAAAAATGCATATAATCATAACGAAGTTTTGCGTTTTGATATAAGCTGATGTCATTTCAAATGACGGTAGGTATTTATGAGATCCCCACTATAGGTTAGTCTAGCTCCTGAGTTCAATTTAGGCATCTGCTTAATACCCTCATTTAAAATGATAGTGGTGACCGTCATAGTGTTCATATCATACAGATAGGGTGTAGCTTAAATCCTTCGCAATGCTATTCGTATTTGCGATAAAAATGCTGGAGAATATTATTTATTTATATACACAATAAAAAACCCGCAAAAATGCGGATTAGTTAAAGTATCTATTGATTTGTTTAGCCCAATATTCAGTTCCCATGTGTTGAGCCCATTCTATATCACTGTCTATTTTTGAGCTTACTTTGTCCGAAAAGACAATCTCGGTCGCTTCATACTTATTAAATCCATAATCGCTTACTAAGTCATCAACAATTAATTTTTTAAACAAAGGAAATCCCAGACTTTCTTGCTTATCTGTTTTTTTGGACGATAAAGTCATTGTCAAGTTCATGAGCAATCACCACCCTACTTTTAGTAATTATATTATAATCAAAAATTTCCTGATTGTGAATTGATAATTGATTATAATATTGATATTTATTTATGCTTTTAAAAAAATTTGCAATAGTGCCTATTCCATTATCCAGCTGCCAAACTTCATCGGCTATTCTTCCGTCTGCAACTCCCCCAAATACCCAATCATAGTGTTGAAGTGGTTCCCTGTTTTTTGATCTGTTTTCATAAATAAACTTTGCCCAACTTGTATCCATTTTATTCATCTTGCGTCCATCATATTTATAAAATTTTTCTAAATTAATTTCATAAACAAACACTACTGGGGAAACATCTTCACCAAATGATTTTTGAGAAAGTTTATCGGCATGTATCGATGCTTGTTTGAAATTTGATGTTAAGTAGAATCCTTGTCCAAAATCAGAATAAGTCTTACAGCAGGATAACTTTACTCCTTTTTCTAAAGACAGGAATTCATCTGACGTTGTTCCATGGAACATTCTCCTATTTATATTCCCTATGACTTTGCTCACTTACAAATACCTTTTCCCTTTTTTGGTTATTTTAACACATTTTCTTAACTGAAAGAAGTATTAATACATTTATTGGTTTACTATAGTTGGCAAATGTAAGACCTCACAATTACTTTTTCCACCATTAGTCTTGACTTGTCGTTTGCTTTTTGGCTTGATAGGTTGAAAGCAATGGACAACGGCTGGACAAGTTGTCTGCCTGAATTTGCTTGTAAAAAAATAAACAAACTCAGACAGGCGACTGATTTTCTTGATAGTGTATCAAGCTTATGGTATCCGTATGTATCACCCTATTTGCCGTTGGTTATTCCCCAAACAAGCCTACTGTATCAAGTGTCCCTAACAGTTTCAGAGCATCCATTTTTGGATGATCCTACTTGTGGCTTGTCCTGCATCGTCAGAAACGATACACCCATCCTTCGTACAGCACTTAATGGCAGCTTTCGCCTTTCAGATACATGTGCAAATAGGGAAGCACAGTGGTATCCTATCCTCATTTTTTGCATCGGCTGAGTCACTACCCTTTCAAGTTTAACGTGTGTTAGCGCATTCCACGACAGCCTCATCCTTAAATTAGGCATCACTAAAGACAACACCTTGATCCAGGAGTATAGACTGATTCTATTTAGTTAAGTGAGGTAAACTTTACTTACCTCAAGAAATGCACGACCTATGTTTAAATGAGGTCATAATGCGAAATATTGAATATAGATTAAAAATAAGTTAGAATGGGCTGGTATCATGGGATTTGTACCAACCCATCAGATTAGATAGTGCGCCAACACTTTTCTAATCAGCTAGAAATGACGATCATGAGCAATAGGAATATTCCTGTTAAGCTCATGATTGTTACAAACAGTAACTCATCCATGAACCTTCTAAACATCTTCCCCATTAATTTAACCCCACTACAGCTAACTCATTACGATCATAAATATCAAGCATGTTGTACTCGTCATCAGCGACTCCATATTGATCATTGCTATGTACTTCTTCAATTGTTCCTAGTCCGTATAACGTTTGTACTCTTTGACCTACAGATAGCTTCCAGTTTGAATTAACTTTGTTTAACATGTTCATTTCCCCTTTGTAATTGGTTTGGTTGGATCAAGGATAATACAATCAAATTCAGTTTCTTGATTCTTCGGTTCTAATATCCTCAAATCGGTCAATGCTTCCCACAGTGTTATCTGTTTCAATAGATGTGTAACGACCTCAGCAAGCGTTTCTAAGTCTGCATATGGAACGTTTCTTCCTATATACCAGATCGTTCCCTCATCGTAGTTACCGTCAGTTCGTTGAGTGATTTCAGCTAAAACAATCTGGCCATCACACTCTCCTACTGCATAACCTTCTTTAACGATGATTGCTGAGTAAAGGTTGTTAATTTCTTGTGTGTTGAATTCGGTTTGAACGATTGTGATATGGTTCACCTAACTCTCCTTCCCTGACACGTTTTTGTTGTTGACTTAATCATAAATCAACACCCGAAAGGTGTCAACACCTTTTTGTAGTCTCCTTTGAAGAAAATCCACTTTTGGATTCTGTTTTTTGTTATAATCAAAAAGGAGGTGAAACTGTTGACTAAAATTGTTAAAACAAGATTGAAAGAAATATTAGATGAACGAGGCTTATCAATTAGGGGTTTCGCCTTCGGAAACGACCTAAGATTCGAAACCGTTAGAAGGTTTTACAATAACACTGCTAAACAATACCAACGTGAGACATTGGGCAAGATTTGCGAAGCCTTGGATATAAAAATTGAGGATTTACTTTACATTGCAGAAGATGATTCTAATGACTCTTAAAGCAAAAATATTGCTTTTTATTTTTTGAAATTCGTTAAACAAAACAATTGCAATGGTGATACAAATAAATTAGAGGTAAGCAAAATGGACGAAAAATTATTCAAATTGATTGAACAATTGGCTCAGGACGTATCAATCATTAAACAAGATGTGAAAGAAATTAAATCCACAATCACCAAGCTGGAAGAAAATGAGCAGTATTATAATTGGTCAGAGGTGAATTGAAATGACCAAACAAATTCTAAATGCTATTCAAGAACTTTCAGCACAATTAAAAGAAATTGAATGCAATATTGTTGAATTCAGTGATGAAGTAAAAGATGAATTCAACCAGATAAATGAAAAATTAGATAGACAATTGACCACTTACATTGATGTGTAGGTGGTTTTTTCATGTGTAAAAATGCCCTTTTTAAGATGTAAGAAATTAGTAACAAATCAAATAAAACAAAGACAAAATATGTGTGATTTAAATACTATTTCTTCTAATTTATGTAAAATTCATTTCATTTTGTGATATCCTCACTATTGAAAAATGATTAGAAAGGAAGTATTCCAATGAAAAAGTTTTTTGTTAAGATGTTGCTAGTTCTCGTATCAGCAGCAGTATTTATTCCAACTACAGCTACATATGCAGCAGAAAAGATCGAACAGAAAAAAGATTTGGCAGTAACTATCAATCCTACTGAGCTACAAAAACAACTTGCTTTAAGAGATGTACCATTAGAAAAACAAGAAGCCTTGCTTCAAGCATTTAAAGCTATTGAGAATGCTAACAATGATCCACTTGCTACTACAAATGGCCCTAAGGGTGCGGCTATTAAGGCAGCAATCAAAGTAATTAAAGGCTTAGTGAATAACGACTGGGCAAAATGGGTTTTACAGCAACGTTTTGGAAAGGAAGCTGTAAATGGTACTGTCAAAAATGCAAACAAGATCATTAAAGAATTAGAAAAAATTATTGATACTCCAAAAAATGCAGCTGGCAGGGCTCGAAAGGTTGTTTCTGCAGAGCTTAAAAAACATATAGACTCAGGTGTAGCTGATACAATCGGACTTGTTGTTGAATACATTGTTCTCACTGCTGATCTACTCATACTTTAGATAAAAGGATGGTGACTGTATATGTCACAAAATCAATTCATTCAGTTCCAAAAAGCCAATGGTTTAGACGATGAAGACGTTCAATTCCTCATCACTCTCTCAGGAGCATTTTGCAGTTGTGAAGAGGAAGACAAAAAGGCATATGATATAACAAGGTTAGCGTTCATTAGACACTTTGGTGAGGATTTAAACCTTTCAGAAATTGAAGGAAACACTAGAGAAGAATATGAAAAGATCATCAATCAATTTCTAAGCAAGAAGGATAAAAAAATCAATGTAGATGAACTTTTACAATCTTTTTATGCTGCAGATATGATGGATGGATTAAAAAAGAAATTCAATTAATGGCCTTCATTTGAAGGTCTTTTTTAATACCATCATTTACATATAGACCCTCTCCTCTATTCTTCTTATTATTAATTTTATAAAATTAATTAGAGGAGTTTTATCGTGGTCAAAACTAATAGAGGAAATTGGAAGGAAATCTTTGAACATGCAAAGAAGAATACGACAGAGACATTAACTTTTCCAGGTAAGCCCTACTCAATAGCAATCTTTCCTCAAGTATACGGTGACCTTGTTACAGAAGATCAATTCTATCAAGAATTAGCAAACATAATCATAAAAGAAGCCCGTATGGAAAATGAGTTTACAGAGGGTGATGAATATGAACGAACACAAAAACAAGTCAAAAAAGAAAAGGGAATCAATCGAAAACTATAAGGTTGTTACAGATTTAACTGAAGAGGAAATTGAAAAACACGTAGAAGAAATAATGGAATCTGAAGAGTTCTATAAAGTATTTGAGAGGTTTATGCACAAATATAATCTAGTCTAATAAACAAATCAGTCCTCTCGATTTTTCAAGAGGACTATCTTTTTACTTGAGTCACCCTATCCCCATGCTTCCCATAAATACTTCACGTTTAATTTATTGCCTCGTAAAAGATTATCAGCTCCCGTTTTAAACAGGTTTATACCTATGCTTCCATATGCATCAGTCCCGCCTATCAGAATCAAGTTTCCATTTATTAATTGGTTTATATACCCGAATGAATTCAAAGTTATATGTAAGCTGCTATCCTCTATTGAAGTGGAATAGATTTTAACGGTGTTAGGAGTGAAGCTTAAATTGATCTGCCTCCCTATTGTTCCATCTCCTATGTATTCTCCACTCATATAATCAGCTTTGTTTAGGACATCGCTTTTCAACACATATTCAGTCGCTTCTAAGCCACCGAGCTTCATTGCATTCCCTGAAATAGATGCTGAAATCACACCGTTGTCATCTCTAACAGGGATGGTATTAGGTGCTTCATGTGCAGCAGTGGTTATCCCGTTTAACGAGTCTGCGTTACCAGCAGATTGAACAATCCACTTTTCGCCATCATACAATTCAGATTTATTAGTTGTAGGATCAATCCAGAGAGTGTTGACATCTGGACTAGAAGGCTTTTCAGGTGTAGAAATCTGGCGTATTCCGTTTACTTTACCTTTAACCTCAACAGTATTAGATGGGCGGTAAGGATTCTCACTCGGTGATTGTGGTTGAACTATATCAGATAACAAAACACCATTTGAACTAATAGAAGTTTCAACATTTCTATATGCTTGTACTCCAAAGGTGAAATATTTTGTTGGAACTTGTGATGTGAAGGTAGCTATGCGTTTATCATATCTAACAGAGATACGCTGTTCTTTAGCTAGTGAAGCACCGAACAGGTAGGTGTCTGAGGATGTATCAGGATAACAATGCACGATGAAACCGTCTATATTGTATTTATCCTCATCTGAGGTTGGATAATTCCACGACACTGTTATATCAACGGAACCATTTTCATTTACTTTGTGTGATACAGATTTTGCGTTAATGGTAGGAGGAGATGGCAGTGTAGAAATGCGGTCATTACGTGCGTTGTAATTCGTGGCCAACTTATCATAATCAATCTTACGAGTGTTGAATTCAGTAGATGCTTTATCAGCCTTATAAAACAATTGAATGAAGTCATCCTCTTCTTTAGCCTTTTTTCCATTTGTGATAGTAACTGATATAGAGGAATCATCAAAATTCAAGCTCATCCCAGCTAAAGTAGCTCTATACTCAGTGCCAAATTCTTTGTTTTGAATTCTAATTATGTCACCTAATGAAATCCTATCCCAATAATCTTTTTCACTTACTGCATTATATAGGTTAACTATGTTTGTCTTAATGTCGATAGGAGGTGATTTCCGTTTCTCCAGCTCTTCGTAGCTTTTTTCATATAGCTCCGTTTCATCAAAAATGTTATCGTTAGTCCACTCATCTTCAAGTATAAATTTGGACAACTCATTGGACATATCTTCGCCAAGAAAGTTGCTCATATCCAGTCGTTTTCTAAGCTGCTCAATTTGACTGTTTAACGTGGAAATCTCAGAAATGGTTTTATCGATTTCATTATTTTTTGTTTCAACTTCTTTTTGCTTCGCATCTCTTTGCTTTATTAGATCTTTAGTGTCTCCCTCAGTCTCTTTAACCACTTCAATTCGATCTAAGATTTGCTGCAGTTCAAGGTTTTTAAGAACGAATAGCTCATTCTCTTGAGAAGTCTTTTTGGCTTCGATTTTCTTTTTGTCATCCAACATTGTTTTGAACTTTTTGGATTCTTGGTCGACAAGTTCATTATAGTCTAATAGAGCATGGCAAAGCTCATTGCTCATGTAAGCACTTTTCTTCAATACATTTCTTTTATCGTCACGTTGAAAAGGGTTTAAAAAGAAGCTGAAGTCATCCAAGTAACCTTGACCTGTTGGATTTATAGAGTTGATTACAATGCCATCTTTTCCTGTGACATGTAATCTTGTCACTACTTCGTCCATACTACGTGTGTCTGTCATATCGATCATAAAGTTATGAGATGAAATCTTAACACCCTTATATTTAGATATACTGTCCTTTTCAAAGAAGGATATTTTATCATTGATAGTGTCAAAAACAGGCACAGCGTCAAATGTTTCACAAATATTTCTTAGAAAATCAAACCTTGATGTAATTGATCCAATTGAAAATGATCGTCTTTTTTCATTAAGCGTACTTTCAACTTCTCCAACAGTCCAACCAGTTCCCTTAAGACAAACCTCACCGATTTCTTGGAGGTTTTTTGATATACCTTCATATTGCCTGATTTTTGGTTTGTTTAGCATATACGGAGTGAGCTGACAATTAACCTGAATCTCAGATTTCTCTTGGCTACTGGAATCTGTAATACTGTCAATTACATAGTATTCTGTACGGTTCAAGAAAGTGGCCTTAATCAAGTACCATTCCCTGATAAGTTGAGCAACATGGTTCGGTTTAATTTCATCACTATATCTAGCTTTTAGAGGGATATTAAATGTTAGATCATTAATAGTAGCATGATTTAGGTTGGCTGAAGCATTCGAGAAATCAACAATATTTGCGATCTTCTTTTTATTTGTTCTACATAGCTCTAATTTAAGCTTACCTGGCTTGAAAGTGAATTCGCCTAGATTCATCTTTTATCTATTACAACTCCTTTAGATGGTAAAAAAAGAGCCTGATTAACAGACTCTTATACTTTACCTTTCATTTGCTTTAATCCTTTGCGAATTGTTTGCAGTGCATTATTAGCCCCTTTTTCATCACCGACCATTTTATCGATATGCATATTCACTGAATAATTGTTAGTAACATTCTTAGACTCTGACACTCCAAACCCTGGAACAGAAAGTTTAGGGATAGCTACTGAAGATACAACGTTATTAAACATACTTCTTATTGACTCGTAGCTCTTCGCTATTGCACCCATACTTCGATCTTCTACCTTTGTTTCTCTAAGCAGTTCTACAGCTTTAAGCATGTTGATTGAGTCTTGCTTATTGAGGACAATTTCTCCGTCATCAACTATAGCTAATGCACCTTGAGCTGGTACTTTACCAACTGATCCACCAGTCTTAAAACGAGCGATCTTCTGTCCAGTTGTATTACCCTTAACAACAACTCCTAAAGCATTTGAAGCCTCTTTAAGCTTATCAATCAAATTGTTAGAGATAGACTTACCAATTGACTCCATGTTTGAATTGATGAATTTAGTAAACTCAGAAAGTTGTTTATTGATATCACTAATCTTACCGTTCATCAATTTACCTTCTAAATCCTTAAATCCGCGCTCGTCAGCAACAAGATCATCATATTTTGTGTTTATTGATTTTTCGTCTTTTTCAAGTTGATCTTGTAGCGCTTCTTTACGCTTGGAGTTTTCCCTGTCCTTTAAGAATTGATCTAAATCAAGTTGATCTTTCTGCATCTGTTCAGTAAGTTCTTTTACCTTTGACTTACCAAACTCTGAATCATCTAATGCGTATTGATTTATCTGATCTAAAAGCTTTTGAATGCTTTCCTGGCGATCTTTTAAATCCTTTTGGAACTTAGCTTCATCGTCTTCCTTGTCAATGCCATCAATGATATCTTGAGTAGCTTTACGATGAGCTTCAAGCTCAATATCACGCATCTTTTCGTACATCTCTTTATAAATGGAGACGACTTCATCAGCAAGCGATTTGTAAATATCTTTAATGCTTTTCTTGGTTTGGTATAGCTCTAAGTTGAAATCCTTTTGTTTGTCTTTCCAAGAAGAAATCTCATCCGATATTTGCTTTTGGATTTCAGGAAATCCTTTAGCTGCTTTCTTTTGTTTTTCAAGCTCTTTGATGTACTTAGCAGCTTCTTTTTGTTGCTGCTGAATCAGCTTGATTTGCTGACTATAGTATTTAACTTTATCCTTGTCTTCTTCAGTTGTTTGAATCTTAATATCAACATTCTTAAGTTTTGATTCAGTCTTTTTGACTGATTTATCAATATTATTAAGAATTTGATCAGTTTTAGATTGAACAATGGTAGCTTGCAGTTCATAAACCTGATCTTTGATGCTGATGAGATCAAGTTTAGCTTGCTTTAATTCTTCACGTAATTGATCACGTTGAGCAGCGTTTAACTGTTTGTTCTGCTTTAACTCTTTGTTGATCCAATTCACTTTTTGATTCTGAATCTTTTGTTGCGCTTCAACTGCTTTACGTTGCTCATTTGTGTATTTTCTAAACTGTGCACTGTCATTGAGATAGCGACTAGCTTTAGATTGGTTTTGAGCAACTTTCAACTCTAAATCGGATTTACGCTTTTCGAATTCATCAAGCTTAGATTGGACTAGCTCATATTGCAAATCTTGAATTTGGTCTTTAACAGAAGAGAGGTCGCCTTCAAGTCCCAATAAATCAGATTTAGCTTGTGAAATAGCTTGCTGACGTTCAGCTTCAGAGCTAGACAAGTCAGAGCCAATTTGTTGCATATATGTTTCAGGATCAATCGCTTTACCATTTTTCTCAATTTGCATATGAAGGTGAGTGCCTGTAGAGTGACCAGTGCTTCCCATTTTACCGAGAGTTTGGCCAGCCTGAACCTTTTGCCCAGCTTTGACATTGAGTCCTTTTTGCATGTGCATGTACTTAGCAACTGTGCCGTCATCTTGTTGAACAACAACCCAATAACCAGCTGATTTAGAGTATGCTGCAGTGAGGACTTTACCTGATTTAAGAGACTTGATTGGAGTACCTGAATTAGCAGCTAAGTCTAAACCTTTATGAGGCGCAGAGCGTAAACCTTTTTCTTGCTGACCAAAGTGAGATGTTCTTCTCATTGAGTCATAGTAACCAGCAGCCGATCCACCACTAGAAGATAGTGATCCACCCATTTGTTTAAAGTAACTATTTACTTTTTTAACGTAATTCTTAGTTTCACTAAAAGGAGGGATGCCACCATATTTCGTTACATTGCCAGGCCCTGCATTGTATGCAGCTAATGCTTTTTCAATCGATCCAAACTTATCAAGCATTTGCTTAAGATACTTGGTACCGCCCATTACGTTTTGATAAGGATCTCTAGAATTCTTAACTCCGAGACCTC
The DNA here is from genome assembly GCF_002998575.1 of Bacillus sp. LNXM65. Taxonomy (NCBI): domain Bacteria; kingdom Bacillati; phylum Bacillota; class Bacilli; order Caryophanales; family Bacillaceae; genus Bacillus; species Bacillus sp. LNXM65. The sequence continues at coordinate 200,780 of NZ_PVRB01000001.1, forward strand.
TAGCTGTAGCAGGCATAAGTTGCATTAAACCAGTTGCTCCAACCGATGAACGAGCATTAGGGTTGAAGTTAGATTCTTGCTTAATAACCGCAGCAATTAACGCAGCTGGTACATTGTATTGTTTTGCAGCTTGATTAATAATGTTTGAATACTTACCTGAATAAGAACCACCTGAAGCAGAATATGAAGAGCTAGAAGGGGAGTAGGATGAAGAAGAATCAACTATGCCCGTTTGAGCGATGTAGCCAGATTTAATTTGCTCTTTAAGTAGCTTAATCTGACTCTTGAGAAGTTTTTCTTTCCGTTCTAACGCCTTGATTTCCTTCTTAATTGAATCACGATATTTCTGTGACCATTTAGGATAGTCATTAGTTTTTCTGTTTTGTTCTTCAATCTGCTTATTGACTCGCTCTAATGCTTCTTTATATTTGTCTGCAACGTAAATCGAATTTTTGGTAGACTCTGAGGCTTTATCAGCTGAGTCCGACATTGTTTCATAAGATGTACCGACTTCAGTTAATGAGGAGTTTACCAATTCAGACATCTTATCCAAGTCTTCGAGCTGACTTGTGATATCTGACATTTCACCATATTCCTTATCCATCTCTAACAGTTCAGTAGGGTTTCTAGCTCCACCGTCATCAATCTTCTTCTTTAATGAAGCTAAATTAGATTGGGCATCGGCCACAGTTTGGATTGTTTTTACTTCTAAACCATAGTTTTTAATCTTTTTAGCAGTTGCATTAGCTTGATTAAGCAGGTCTTGTTTAACCGATTGTTGCATGTCATTGTATGCTTTAAGCTTAACGTTTCTTAATTTTACAACTGCATCACGATTTATTTTTACTACACCATTTTCAACGGAGATAGCTTCTGATAAACCTTTTTCTTTCTGTATAAGCTTCATTGCTTCTGAAGCTGAAATAGATTTACCCTCAGCCATTTTTTCTAACAGATCATTGAGAGGAGACATCTGGTCAGCTAAGTCATCATATACTTCACCTTGCAAAGCTTCTATAGCGGCAGTGGCTTGACCAGATTTAACTAATTGATTCAGCACATCAGCCGTAGCTTCAATATCGCCTTTAACTTCTTTAAGACGACTGCTTAAATCAGCTACTTTATTGCCTGTTTCGTCAACCGCATCCCCAAATTCGTCATAGGTAATAGCAGTGTCATTAACTACACCTTTTAACTTGTCCATGCTGATACTCATGATATCAATGCTTGAATCTGATACCTGGTATTTAGACAGGTATGCATCTAATTCTTCTTTAGCTTTTTCAAACCCACCTGAATCACTATCATCTAACGCTCTTTGTAATGCATCTTGAATCCTACCTAAATTCTTTTCAAATTGCTCAACATCTTTAGGATCAGTCAATTCATCAATATTAAGCGCATCAACAACCTGCTTAATTTGGTCTTTTAAACTCGTACTAATTGTTAATTTGCTAAACGCTTCAGCAGTTTCAATGATCTTATCTTTCATTTCATAAGAAGCGCTTACTACTTGCTGACGAATGGACTCCATTTCCGTTTTGATTTTAGCTTTATCAATATCTGTCTTAGATATAGGTGCTTTTGCATTAATGAAGGCATTATCAGATACAAACGGATTGTCTAAATCTTTTTGTTTCTTCTCTAATTCTTTATTTAAATCTTTGATTTTGTTAATCGAATCTTGAGCAGTGTCGGAAGCTTTAACTTTAGTTTCTTCTTTTTTTGCTTTGATTAAATTTCTAACGGCTTCAGTCTCTTTATCAATTCGTTCAGCAGAAACTAAGTGTGCTCTTCCTGTTGAATCTACACCGTCCACAAGAGCAGGAAACATGTCAGCTAACTCTTGTGTTATTTTTAGATACTCTTGCTCATTTGTTGTTGTAAGGCCACCATCACGTCTAGATTTATCTAATTCCTTATATCTCTTGATTAGTTCTTCTGTTTGATCTTTATTGACTGTAAGAGCTTCAATATTTGTATTTTGAGTTTGTTCAAATTCTTCTCTAGCTTTTTTAGCGTCTGAGTAAGCTCCCACAATCTTTTCTAAAACTGCTCCAATCAAAACCAAACCTACTCCAACTACTGTTGCAGACATTAATCCTCTCCATGCTACAGTCATAGCCTTTGTAGCTAGTGCCGCTCTAGACATCCCTGCTTCAACGCCTAATAAAGCTTTTTGACTTGCGCTCAATGCACCTACACCAAACACTAAGGCCGTCTGCATAGCTCTAGCTGTCTTACTAAACGCAAATACCGCTGCATTAGCTGTTAGGAAAGCCGTAGGGAGAAATCCAATGGAATTGACTACCCCTGATATTACAGCTAACAAGTCACCTAATACATCTGTAGCAGCAATTAGACCATCACTAATAAAAGCCCTACTTGCAGCTTCAGAAAGCTCCACAAACTTATTAGAGAGATTATTTAACCTAGCTTCTAATGATTGAGAATATTTTTCTTGCTCTCTCATCGAGCTACCTTGACTGTTTATGGCCATTGAAGTTGCTTTAGTAGCTGTTTCCCAGTTCTCCATTAATGCTAAGAATCTTGTATTTTGGAATTGAGAAGCGATTGTAATACCTAGCTGTTGCTTTTGAGCTTGAGACAGCGTTTTCCATCTTCCTGCTAATTTCTCTAAGATATCCGCAACAGGTATAGCTTCTCCACCTGCATCTTTAACGGCTATTCCTATTCCTTCTAAAGCTGATACTGCTTGTTTGTTCGTTTGAATCCTAGCAAAAATTGTTTTTAGGGCGTTCCCTGTAACGTTACCCGACTCTTTTGTACTTGATTGAATACTTGCTGTATATCCAAGTAACTGCTCCATGCTTACACCATAAACTTTTGCTGCCGCTGCGGATTTACGCATTGACTGAGCTAAATCTAATGAAGATGTTTGGAAGTTGTTATCGACTTCGTTTAAAGCATCAGAAATTTTGAGAGAATCTTTTGAAGCTATACCGAAGTTGACCATAGCTGAAGTAAGAGCCTTAACGGTATCTTCAGGTTGAAGTTGTGAAATGTTTTGAAGGACTTGAGAGGTTTTAGTTAGGTAGAGGAGTTCGTCACCTTTATAACCTTGTCTGGCAAATTCAGATGTCATTGTAAGGACATCAGCAACTTTGTTAGACAGTTCATTACTTAGATCAATTGAACGCTGCAACAACTCATTAAACTTATAATCAGGAGCGTCCATTACTCTTCGGATTTCAGTCATTTTCGAGTCAAGCATGATAGCATTATCGACCATAGCTTTTAAGCCGCTAACTGCACCAAAGAATATAGATCCAGTAATTAAATAAGCTGGCATCCTTGCAAATGCTTCGCCTAACCTACCGCCAAATGTATTAATGTTCTGAGCCGAATTAGTTACATTTGCTGAAAGCTCTCTGAACTGGACATTTAAGCTCTGCATCTGGTTTTGAAGCTTTGGTGTTCGACTTGTTAACGCATTTACTGAAGAAAGATATTGCTGAATTGCTTGTGAGTTTGTATCACTTATAGACGAACCATATTGGGATGTTAATTTACTGGCTCTAACTGCAGCAAGCCGTTGATATAACTGAATTTGACGCTGTATTTCTTGAGTCTTGGCTACTGCTGCTGACTTATCATCTAAAAGCTTTATTTTCCCACGAAGTGCTTCAATTTCGTGTGCGCTTTGAGCAAGATTCAACTTCTTACCTAAAGATGTCAAAGTAACATCTGATACTATTCCTTTTTGGCGCAATTTCTCCAAAGAATCATGTAACGCATCTACAGCTTTTCGCTGCTGGTCGTAATTAGTTACAGTTTTTACAGACTTTAAGCCATTTTTATCCGAAGCGTATGTTACATCATCAAAGCCGTTTTTGTACTTTTCGACTTTTCCTGTTCTTCTGCCAGAGCCATCAGTTTTGTTTACTTCTTTTTGTTTTTGTCCAAGTCGCTCCGTAAGTTGAGTAAGCTTCGCTATTTCTTTAGCTTCTTCTCTTAGACTCTTTGTTGTATTATCAATGACTTTTCGGGTTTTTTCGTGAATTTCTCCATTTTGCTTTATTTTCTGATTGACTGTTTTAATTGATCCATCTGCATTTTTGAAAACAGTCTCATACTCTTTAATTGTTGTGTTGTAATCTTTTAAGCTACGTCGATTTTCTGAAAAACGCTTTGAAATATTTTCAAGACTCTTTAAGACATCTTTACCAAAATTGATGTCTAATTTAAGACCATTTACTTTGCCTTGCAACTGTTTAATTTGACTGTTTATTTGATCGACTGATTTTTTCGAGGTGTCAGCCATTGGTGTGACAATAATTTTTAATTGCTCACTCACTTTTACATCTCCTTTTGTAATAAAACAAAAATAAAAAAAAGAAACACCTCGAAAATGTAGTCGAAGCGTTTCTTTTCATTATTTTTTCGGTTTCACAAATACCTCAATATGCTTTCCCCAATCCCTGGGACGGTAAAGAACTTCATATTTAACGTCTTTGTACACTATCTCTGCGCCTGTTTGCAGAAACTTCAAAGGCCGACAAATTAGCAAGTCTGTGATATCTGGAAATCTTCCCAATGCAGACTGATACATCTTCTCGTCTAAAGGCTGGAATTCGCATTTGTATGGAGTATATTTCTCTACCTTTTCCGTGATTGGTTTCCCAGTGATCTCGTTAATCTTTCCACTTGGGACAGTTTCAATATCTATTTTGTAGAAGATTTTTTTAAAATTCATGATATGGCCTTTTACAGCAACTTAACTGTTTGATTGTTATTATTGTAGTCATCCAACTCTTTAATAATATAGGCAGGAATCGTTTCATGAAACGTTTCGTTGACAGCTCCCATAGATTCTCTTTTGACTCCTTCGTATCCTCTCAGTCTAAATTTAAAAACTGCGATATTTAGAAGGGCTGAATATAATCGATTAGGAACCTCATCTAAATTACAATGATTTAGGATGAAGTTTTCCGCATCATTGATATAAAGCTGTAAAACGGCATCTTCAACTTCTTCATCAATTAAAGTCTTAAAATCTTTAAGCTGATTCATTGTCTTTACCTACCATTTCATTCTCTTCAACTTTGGTCTTGGTTTTTTTGCTCTTTTTTGAAATGTATTGTTCGTAATCAGACTGCTTAATCAAATAATTGTAATGTTCTTCCGTTACATTCCATACTAATCCTGTAACTTTATTTTGAATCCACAAATAATTCATACTCCCTTATTTTTAATTATTAAAAAAGAGGGGGATTCCCCCTCTTGTGTTTTTTATACTTCGCTTATGAATAAAGCTGTTAGAACAGCAATACCCTTAGGTTTAACAAGTTTAGCTCCATAAACTTGCAGACCTTTAATTGCATCCGCAAAAAACTTTTCCGGTCGAAAAGCTTCAAGTTTGTCAATTTGTGAAGCAAATGAGATAGCAGAACTATGACCAGCGATAATTTTATAATTGTCCCCTACTGTAGGACAGTTATTAGAAGTGAAAACTTTTAACGAACCCACATTGCCAATATAACCGTCATATAAAACTTCAGGGAATTTAGTAAAGCGGGGATCTTTTTGTAATAGCCCATGACCAGCTTCAGGAAGAACAACCCATCTGCCTTGTTTAGGGACGTTAGCTTCAGAAAGTTTCACATTAAGACTAACCAATCTATTATATAGATTTTGAGAATCAATTCTCATAGGATCTTCATCTGTTCCCATAGTGTTTTTAGGATCAACACCAGTGTATAAATTTGCGATAAATTGATCAGCTACATCAGCAAGCTGGTATGAAACCTCTTTTAATTGCCCACTTAGAAGATTGATATTAGCTTGAGCTGCATCAATATCTTCAACTTTAAAATTAAAGTATTTCGCTTGATCAATTTTGAGTTCAGTCTGGCTTCCAACAATTTGTTCTGGTTCTCCTACACCATTTTCATCGTAATCGCCAATAGTTACATTACCAAAACTATTGATTTTAACCGTATTACCATGTTTAACATCACCTTGATAATCTGTATTGACTAGATTACCAAAAACCAGGGATTTTTTATAAGCTTCGTTTAATTTAGTTGACCATACAACAGGAATAAAATTTTCATACGCCATTATTTAATTCACCTTAACCTTTTATAGTTTTTAATTTAATGAAAGAAGCTTATCGATAGCTTCCTCATTAGCTTTATATTGTTCTTGAGTCAATCCTTGAAGTTGTTCTCTAGTAAATGTTTTTGGTGGTTGCGGACTTCCTTTAGGGTCAATCCCACCTTCTTTAAGCCTTTCTTTTGTCTTACTCTGTAAATGCTGGTCAAACACAGATTTAAAATTGTCTAGATTTGTTTCTGTTTTCTCAGAATCCTCATCTAGAAAAAAGTCAATCAATTGAATAGGTAGGCCATCCTGGTGAGCTTTCTCTAAAGCTTTTTCTTTGATCTCCTTCATCTTGAGAGTTTTTTCTAATCTTTCAACTTGGATTTCAAGTGGGTTTTTGGCCGGGTTAAGTTCTTTAACTTTTTTATCAACTAGCCCATCCAAATGGTTAGTTTTCCACGTTTCTAAGCTTTTTGTAAAGTGTTGATCCAAACGTGGTTGAAGAACCTTTTTGCCACCATCAGTGTCTAAGAACTGTTTGACTTTATCTTCTGATAAAGCAGAAAGCTCATTTAAATATGATTTCACTTCTGGCGTTTCTTTTTGTTGTTCTAGGAACTGCTTTACTTCTTCTAAATTCATATGTATCACTCCGTATAATTTGCCTTTATGTACTCGCCATAAAGTCTATTTTGTTGTATGTCTAACCCACATTCATACATCCCCGCCCTAACCACTCGCAGGATTCCCGATTTTAAAGCATAATTAAAACCCTGTCGGTTCAACAGGGTCTTCATGTGCTGGTATTACTAAAACATCTGGTTTACCAGATGTCGTATCTTTGCTATTTTCTAGTTGTTTTTGTAGCTTTTCTAACGATGCAGACGGATTTGAGATAAAAGATAATCGAGATAGAAGGTCTTCATGAGGAACTATTCCATTCAATGTAGCTACCATTTGAGCATTGGCAACATCATCAACTGGGACATTTCGTGTGAAGGAGATAGCAATATCTTTATAATCAAACTTCCTATTTTGGATGTCTTTAAGCGCTAAATATTCACAGAAAAGTTTGAGCCTTGATTTTAACAACTGGTCAAAGTCTGACTCACTGATTGCTGACTGATTTTCAAGCTCTTGGAGTTTCAATCGTATTGTTACTCCAGAAGTGTTGCTTTGGAAATTTTCATTTAAATTTACCTGATGACTTTGAGCGTAAATTTCATCTTGAAACAATTGAAGTACGTCTTTTAAGAAAGTAGCATTAATGTCTTTTGTAAGCCACTCCACTTCAGAATTTGGATTAGGCAACTGAATAATACCGTTTTCCCGCATCTCTTTAGCGTCTTTCATTGTAATATTACAGTTTTTAAACACGAGATAAGAGTTACGATGATCCATGATTTCTTGAGCTGACACCGACAGGATAGCATTGTAAATGTCAATAATCTTCATAATATCTTCAAATGTAGATTTCTTAGAATCGTTATTCTTTAGTTCTCTTACTGGACAACGAGAAAACCTATGTGGCTTTTCTTGTAAAAGTTCAAAAGTACCACCATTAATCTTATAATTTCGAAAATGGGTGTCATCCCAGACATCAATGTACTCACTGTCATCAAATTTCACTTTATATTTTCGAACAGCTAAAGTAATCCTATTTTCAACAGAATTATCGTGAAGCACAATCATTTCAGATGGATGGTATACAGCACATTGAAAATCCCCTTCGCTATTAATGAAGCTAACCTCATAAGCATGACCATTAATCGAAGATATAATTTTTAATTTAATGTTATGATTGTGTTCCCATGTATTAAAGTTGTAATCAATCAAGCTTAGAAATTCTTTGTTGTCAGTTTTAGAATTGTAACTAACTGGTTTACCCAACAAATATCCCACACTGTTTTGAACCATCTTCCTGCAATAGTTAAAATAAACCCTCATATCATTTTTCATTGGGTCATTTGCAATACGTTTATGAAGAATGTCGTGATCACCGTTATAATACCGCCACTTTTTATCATAATTAGGTTTAGTCAATTTTAATTCATCAAGCAGCTTTTTTATAATTTCTTCTTTATCAAAAATACTCATACACCTCTTTAGAAGAACCAGCTCTTAGGGATTGATTTAACATACCCTATCTGTTCTACTTCATTTATTCTTTTAGACCATTCTGCAACTGCATCAGGAAAGTCATCATAAGCAGAGAAATCCGCTCCAGCGAAATCTTTAAGTTGTTGGATAGCCTCTTCATCCTCTTCATTAAAAATGATTCTTCCCATATTCACATCACCGACAATAGTGTTGATTCTGTCATCTTTGTTTTTAGTAACAGCATTATTCAACCATTCGATATTTCTTCCAGATAATTCAGGATCATTTTTAACTAATTCTTGAAGCTGAATTACATCCGCTCCGTTATATACGTTTTTCTCAATGTTGACAAAAGTAATGTCAGGATATTGCTTAAGCAGCTTCAATGTGTGAGCCATGTAATCTTCATACTCACCTTTAAAAACATTCCCTTTACGAACGTATTTGATATTCATATCTGAGATACTACCTACAACAAAAGCGTAATAGTCTTTTTTCTTCTTTTGTTTGTTTCTTGTCCCTGCTGGATCAATAGAGAGCATGGTTTTAACAAAGTCATGACTTTCAATTTTCTCAGCAGATTCAGTAATAATAGTTTTGAATTTCTTTTGCCCAGTAGAGGTGATAACACCTTGGACTTCCTGGTTATATGCAACTGGGTTTTCATAATAGGCAAGAGCCATTTCTAATGGTTTCCAGTAACTTTCCCACAGAATCGGAAATTTCATTTCCTTTTCATTTTGATAATAAAACTCTTTAGCATGTTGCAGCCTGTTCTCATTTTTAGAATCTGAAAGAATGTCTTTAAATTCAGCCCATAGACCAGAATTAAACAATTCATCAATGTCATCTACAAGAATCCCTTTTTCTTTGCGAACCTTCCAAGTAGCTAACTTTTGAAGCCTACTGTAGAAACACTCTGGATGCTGAATTGTTCCACATCCAATCATAATGCCGCCTTGTCTAACCATTTTTCCATTTTCATCAAATTGTGGTTTTTGGAACGCAAAGTTAACATCTGAAGAAAAACGACTCCATTTTTTCTCTCTATTTGCATCCGTAGCACAATCGTCATTGTTTTGGTAATCATCTAAAATGGCTAACTCAATTCGAGTGTTTCCATACTTCCTACCCCTCATATCTGTTTTACTACTGATACTTTCAACCATCGTTCCATTTGTAAACTCAAGTTGCGAAGAATTACAGATGTATTTTTTGTTTGTGGGATCTAAAAGCTTGCCATAGCACGACTCAATATAAACGTTGCCTACAAAAACTTCTTTGATTTGCTTAATAAACTTTTCAGCAAGGTCACCAGTCGATGAGCATACTAATGTGAAAATTCTAAGCTGATTTGCAACAGAAAAAGAAACAGCTGGTAAGTTTGCGAAGGCACTTTTACCTGTTCCCCTCGGAAGAATATACGATTGCTTATCATGTGTATTACGCAAAAGCATTCCTTCAATGTCTTCCCATATCTCTCTATGAATAGGAGCTATTTCTGACGTATCAGCCGCTCTAAATGTATCTTGAAGGAAAAATAAACAGAAGAACTCAAGATTTTTCTGACCTAATTCCCAAGCCAATCCATGATATGTGAATAAATCTTCTGAACGTTTCACCATCAAATGAGATGCGAAGTCTTCTGCTTCTGTTTCAGTCATATTCTCTCTAATTGCCTGTTTGACTAAATATTCATATAAAAACATCCTATTTTCAGATGTGTTTATGTTTATTGATTTGGTTATTTTTATCACCTCGAAACTTTGAAAAATACTGCAAAAAATTTGTACCCTGCTATCGTTTAAAAGGACATTTTCTCAAACAGAAAGGTGGGGGTTAAAGCCTGTCAGCTTCCTTTCTAAGCCACGTTATCTACTTCAAGATATATTTGTATCAACTGTTCTATCGCTTCTGTATCAAGCTTTAAACACTTTCTAAACGATCACACTTTTTCATTCTTTGATTCATTATGAGATAAAGCGTTTGTAATGGTATGGGTTCTTAAACGGCCACTTTCTTACTCTTTTTGCGTTTATAAAGATATCAGAATAAATTAATAAACGTTTATAAAATTATATACACCTTTATAAACATATGTGGTATAATAAAAGTAAGATAAACGAGAGGATGATCGACATGACACAAAAGACATTCGGTTACATAAGAGTTAGCTCAAAGGATCAAAACGAAAGCAGACAAATAGCCAATATGACTAAAGTCGGCATTGATGAGCGTGACCTTTTTATAGATAAACAAAGTGGAAAGAACTACGACAGACCTTCATATCAAACGCTCAAACAGATTGTTCGATCTGGAGATACTATCGTATTTGATTCAATTACTCGTATGGGTAGGAACATGAATGATACTTTAAAGGAATATGATTGGTTCGTGGATAATGGGGTTAAATTAAAATTCATTAAAGAGCCTATGATCAACACTAGCGAAGATCAAGACGACATCTTAAAAGAAGCTATTCAAAGAATCATTTTAACTCTTCTTACAGCCTTTGCAGAGAAAGAGCGTGAGGACATCAGGGAGAGACAAGCAGAGGGAATTGAAGGTGCTAAGAAAGCAGGAAAGCATCTAGGCAGACCTAAAATGGGCTATGATACTCTAACTAAGGAACAAAAGAACACACTTGAAACAAACTATCCTAAATGGAAAAGCTCTGAAATTACAGGCGTTCAGTTTGCTGAATTGCTGCAGCTTAAAAAGAATACTTTTTATAAAATCATTAAAGAATATGAAAGCAAACAGGAACAGCAAACCCTCTCTATGGTATAATATAGATGAGGGTTTTTATTGTTCTTCCTTAGATTTCTTCCACTTCTTAATTTCATCTTCTATTGTTTCTTTATCCACTTCATTAGACTTTGTTTCAGTGATTTCAAACTTAGATGTTGGAGTGCCTTCTGAATATGCCAGCAGCGTTTTGAGTGCGTCTAGCTGATCCTTAGTCTTTTGACTGTCATCCATGCCGATATTCTCCAATTTTTTAAACCAATTTTTAGCTCTTGCGCTTCTTTCTTGCTGTGCTAAAAGTTTGAAGTTTTGTATCTCATTGTCCAGCTCCAGTGAATATTCTTTATCTTTTCTCCACAAGTATAATGCATTACGACTGACTCCAATTTCATCAGCAATAGCTTGCACTGTCTTCCTTCCTTCAGCTAATAATGAGATCGATTTAATCTTTCTTTCATCTAACATATTTTACTTTACACTCCTTTAGCAAGTGAGAGGGAATTCAACATAGTTTTAGCGTACGTTACAGCATCATCGTGCCTGGTTCCGAGAAGTAGAAGTAAATCATCAACGAACTTGTCTACGAATTTTCTTCCTTCTTCCATAGCTTCTTCATCTAATGATCGTAACTTTTGTCGCTCCTCTTCCGAATCAACTTTAGTATAATATTTTGGTTCTGTGTATGCTTCCAATAATTCAGTTTTATATCTTTCAAGAATCTTATCTCTTTGATGTATTGTGCCAATATTGTCAATCATATTGACGAAAATATTTTTAAACTTATCCCAGTCAGGGTATCGTATTAAAATTTCACATCCACTCAATACTTAAACACTTCCTTTGGATTTTCTACAAACGATAATCTACCTAGACATTCAACGGTATCTTTACTCACCGACAAAACTTCTTTAATCTCATCTTTATATTCCTCAACAATGTGATCAACTGTTTCTTTTACTTCTTCACTTGGTTCATAAAACGGGTCTGATCTATGATTGGCCAATTGATCATTCTCGAACTCTAGCTTGGCAATATGATCTAACATTTCTTTGGTAACTCTTTTGAATCCATCAGTATCAATCATTAGTGTGTTCTCTTTACAAGAATCACACCTTTGAGGTGAAAACTCACCGCCTAAAGTACGGCATATATTAGTTACCATATTCAGGATTCCTTCTGGTGAGTTGCAACGCTCAACTAAACATTTATCACAATCCACAGCAATAAACTCTTTTTTATTCTTTTTAAACATTTTTGCTCACCCCTGGTAAAATAATGCTTCCTGGTGGTACGACAATATTAAGTTCCTTATTTACACCCTCAATAAATTCATCCATTGAAATACTATCTGCATTTCCCTTCTCCCAAGTATTAGCAGCTACTAAAATATGATGAAATTCACCCAACGATTTTAAAACAGCCATCTCTTTTTCCACTTCATCAAGCAGCTTTTCTCTTTCTCTATCTAAACACCGAATACCACATGCTTTACTTCTAATCTTTCCAATGATACCGTCTGCAATCTGCTGAACACCAAAGTTATACTTCTTTTCCATTCTTCAATCAATCCTCTCTAATTTTAATTCCATTCTGTTTTACGTGCTTTACAGCTCATCTAACGCTTTAATAACTTGCTCCGTCTTATTATCCAAATCGCTATCAATAAACTGATCTACAGCATCCTCAACACTCTTGATATGATCTAGCACCTTCTGAATGCTTTCTTCGGGAAATGACATCATAATCTGTCCCATCAATCCACTATCGACTAAGTTGATATACGCACTCATTTTAGATTTCAGGCTGTTTGAGATTTTAAGGTTTGTAAACTTCTTAATGACCAAGAAATACAACCAATCTGTCATAACAATTTCATTAATCTTCAAACCATTTTTATCTCCATTAAAGTAATCGGTATTTAACTCTTTTAAGACTTCCGCAATTTTACTGGGCGCAAACTCTGGATAAATATAAAGGTGGAACTCATCATTCAGTTGAACCTTCTTTTTCTCATCATATTTCTTGGTGAGTTCACCTAATGTTGTTAAATTCACTGCTTTTGTTGTCATTTTTCATTCTCCTTTTTGTGTGATAAAGGGGTGTGCAATTATTTATCACACACCCAAATAAATTAATCTCCTAAATCTCCACTATCATCAGGCGTTGTATTGCCAGGTGTTGAAGGCGCTGCTCCTTTTGAGCCATCTTCATTACGCTTAACTCTTGCAAAACGTCCGATTTTTCCGTTGTCATCCGCCAGAGCTCTATAGCCCAATTCTGGAGTAAACGGTTGACCAGCTTCCAAAGACATATCAAACTCGCCTGAGAAGTTAACTTTAGGCAACTGGATATAAAGGTCGCTGTAAGTTTTGTTAGTGACTGGATCATACTCAAGCGTATGAAGTTCTAGGTAATAGTTCTCCGAGAATTTATTACCATTAATTTCAACAGTTTCAGCATCAACTTCAATTAAGTAATGAACTGTAACTTGTTCACCTTTTTTAGCAAAAGTGTTTGAAAGTGTGTAACTCATTCCAGAAACGGCAGTCTGATAAACTTCACCATTGGCTTTATTTGTGAATGTAACTTCTGAATCTTCCACAGGTGTTTTCGTCAAAGTAACACCGTTTGAATCATTAACTGTTAGAACTTCATCTTCGTAAACTGAAATAGATTCGTTCTCAATGGAAACTCCTTGCTGCATTGCCATGAAATCAAGATCAAAGAATGCGTTTCTGACGTTACCTGAAACCTCTTTACTTGAGTTAATAACATATAAATCCTTGTTTCCCCAGCCGCCTTTTAAAAAGTCCTGTTGAACTTGTTGTGCGAGGGATGTTAGTTGTGTTACGGCCGAACCAATCACTTTTCCTGTACTAATTTGTTTCATTGTCACCTTAGCGACCTCGTGAATAACTGTCTGCTTTGCCATTTCTAAATAAACAACTCCTTAAATAATAAAAAGACTGATTTTATCAGCCTAGTAATTTTTGTATTGACTCTGAATCTTTTTGGGATAAGTGATGTTTTTCTTCTGCGTATAGATCAATATGATCGTCCCATCTATTAATCTTCACTTCTGAACTGACAGTAGCAAAAATAACAGACGCATCATGATTTACTTTTTTTTGTATGCGGTGATATGTAAGGTAAAGCTGGTAAAGTGACCACTCATTAATAGCGGAATAGTCTATGCCTGTCGTTGCTACAACCGCACTAATCATGTCTGATAGATCAGCACTGTCATCACTTGATTTTAAATCCTTAGAAATCTGATTAAGCTCTTCTATCTCTGAATTTGGTGATTTCTTGTCCTCATTGATTAAATGCATTTTTAAAACAAGACTTCTCAACTCCATGAAGTTTTCATTCGATATCTTTGACATGATCTCTTTATCATTGAAAACCTTGATAAATATAGATTGATAAGCTTCTAAATACAGTGGATGTAACACAATTAGTTGAAATAAATTACGACCACTAACCATCTCTTCAATGTCCTGAGCATCAAGCTTATCTTTCAAGACCTGTCGCACAGATTCTGCTATTTTATCTTTGTTGTCTGCCATCAATTGAAGATCACTTGAGAAATCAACATACTCTTTAATCTTGATGAAGTGACAATCCCCTATAGGTGTTTTTACAGGCTGACCAGTGCCGAAAAGCTGCATAAAATCATTTGATTTCATTTACTTGTACCAAAAGTAAAAATAAGCTTATAACCGATATAGCCTTTTGGAGAATTTGGGATTAGCAAACGCTTATAATTCACAATTTTCCCGAAGCCAGTTGCTCTGCTATCAAAAAGTAGCTGTGCAAGATTGTCTTGAATCTTTAAGTTTCTTAATTCGATTTGTTCCACTTCATCAATACTGGTATAGATGTCAATCATGATATCTTGGGATTGAATTTGTAGGTTATTTGTGGGAGTCCCGTTCGCTAAATACATACACATTCTAGCAATTGGTTTTTCATCTTCCAGATCATCTATTTTGGGGGATCTGTAGATTAACAAGGGGATTTGATCATCATTTGTTACATCTGGATGATCTGAAGATAGTGGGGATTCTTTATAGAATAAGAACCTATTATTCTTTTCATTAGATGAAATCAGTCTGTAAATATCCAAAAAATTTTTCTCAATGTTACTCATTTAAACGTGTCACCTCCTTTATACAATGAGGGACTAAACTTGTCATAGAAATCTCTTTCTTTATATTCTGTTCAACTCGTTTCAGTAAGGCAGGATCAATTTCGCTATAAATTTTTTGTAAATTTGTATTGGGGTTTGAGCTTCCCCATTTTGGTTTAAACATGGCTTACACCATCCATTTATATGAAATATTATCGTTTGAATTTTTTTAGTTGTACGAATACAGGAGCGCATAGCGCCCCAACACTCATACAAAAAGGAGAAATAAAAATGTTTGTAACTTTCGGGGGCAGTGGGCTGTATCTTACAAACCTCACCTAATCATTCGTTTTTCTGGAGGCGAAATGAAATGATTACAAAACTACAAAACGTGAACGCAAATTCATTTGTTTTTGGTAAGGTCGCTGAAATTGCTAGGTACAACCCTTATTCGCTGTTTCCGCAACAAACGGTATTGTAGTGACGACCAAAAAAATTGCTACTTTTTCTTCCATACGAGTTCAGGGCGAGAATAAACAAATTCGACAAGTCGATTTAATTTTTCTTTTGAAATTTCGCACTCGAAAGTGAAGTATTTACTTAAATGAGACTGGGTACAACCACAATGCTTGGCTGCTTCCACTTGGGTTATTCTTCTTTTTTGCATAGCTTGTCTTAGTTCAAATCGTTCGATATTCATTTATTCTAGTCCCGACTCCTTTCGCAAGATTTATTTAATCATTGCGTTATCATTCATTTTTATGTTATGTTGTAAATGGGGAATTATTTATTCCCTAGTATACGGTTATAGAAATTCATATGAACATAAAAAACCCTTGTTGTATCAAGGGTTCTTCGTGCATCCATTAATCTGTTATCAAATTCAAGCGGACATTTTTCTGTTTTTTCTCGCAATCGCTTTTCTATCCGCATCCAACTGTTTCCGATGATCTTTATAACATCCCTCGCATAAGTAATGTCTTCTAGCATTCAGATTACTCAACTTGTTTTCACAATGATGGTTTTTACATTCAGCAATCATATTTAAATTTGTCTTCAGATTCCACAGGAGATCATTTCCAAAGCATCCCCATAATGTATCCTTGAATTTCGTCTTCTTAATGAAGAATAGATATTCAACTAAGGTATCGACCACTTCAGTTTTTGTCACATTTAGATTCAATAGTTCGTTAGTGAATACCTTGTACACAAACCATTTTTTATCAGATCTCTTTTCTTCCTTTTTCTCTTGATTGCTTAATCTGTATTTATTCGTATCCATCATTTTGTACACTTTGATCACTTCAACCATCTTTAATAAATCTGAATCCCCATGATTTATCTTCAATTCACGCATTACACATTCGTTTAATCTTCTAATCCTTTCTAGCAATCTAGGGCTACGATCAGGTGTGCTTAAACTCTCATAATATTTCGCTTTGTATAATTGTTTATACTCTTTAAGGAGTTGGTCTAATTTATCAATATTTTCTTTTGTTAATGGTTTTTTCTTATGTAATTTCGGACTCAAGAACAGTCTGTAATTAAACTCTAATGTATCCAACGCCTTATCAAAACTTCTTTTCGTTTCTCTTGCAGTCGGCATAATTATATCTATCTTATCAACAGTCATAGCACCATTAGGCATTTCAACGTTTTTCTCGTCCTTGTCTTTCGCATATTTGAAGAAGTATGGCAGCTTTCGCCTTCTTGTTTTATCACCTTCTTCAACTTTCAAGAACTTTTCAATCTCATTACTAGCATGTGTAGCCCTCGTTGGCTGGTATAACGTTTTTGCGTAGTCTATTCCAAAGTTGTTCTCCATCGTTAACCATTTGATTACATCAAGATTTACATCTTTGCTATTCCAAACTTTTGATATGTTATTAGAAAACTCTCCGATGTTGACCTTGAAAGAACTTCTCAGATTGTCATATATTTTTCCGTTTTCTATGATATCTTTCTGAGCAGATTCCATTTCATAATAAAGAGGAAGAATTTCATCATCTTGGCCAACCTTCATATTTCTTTTAGCAATACTGACAAATTCCTTATCGCTTACAACAAGAGCCTTATCACCATCAAAATCAAACTGCAGTAACCTAAATAGAGAGTCTTTGTTTGATGTATAGATTCCTTTTGTGATGAACCATTTCTTCGTTTTTTCGTTTATCACATTGGATCTGATGCCATGCTCTCTATAAAGGTGAGGAGAACGAAGCACATCAATTTCTAAGCTGTCTTCATATAAATTACAGCTAACCTCTCCATCTTCAATTAATCCGTTTGGATTTTTCTCGCCATTGAACCAAAATTCACAAGCTGCGTACAGGTCGGGTATTAAGAAAGTATGATGTGATCCTTTTAACTTTATTTTTCCTGCTTTAGCTTCCTTGATCATCCTCGCTTTAATTTCCTTGATCGTTTCTTTCACATGATTATCTTTTAATAAGCTAGGATATACAAACAGAGCTTCCTGGAGATTGCTTCTTTTCTCATTTTCTTCAACGGCTCCCATAACATCTAACATGGCATCAGTGCTCTGATAAAGTGTTTTGATCTCATTAATCGTAAGTTTTGTTAATTTTGTCATTTCGCTGTCTGTGATGTCCGTTAATGTTTGAAGCATTTGATAGTTAAGCTTACTTGTCTTTAAGTTCTCCTCTTCCTCATTTAGTTTGGATGCTTCACAATTATATTCCTTGAAACAGCGTTTGTAGTGATCCCACTTACTTTCACTTTCGTTGCCATAATAGCTCCACATTTTAAATTGAGACTTAGTAAGGATCATGTGAATATCGTCTACCAGCACATCCCATTCACGACCATCAATGTCTTTTATAATTGATTTACCATGCTCTTTTGCAAACTGTTTGAAATCGAAAGGTACTAGCATCCCCTTCATAAATGGTGCTCTGAATTGAAATGGTTTATCTGCAACAGTTGGCAATATCATTCCGCAGCCATCAGTCTGATCGACTGGAATAGTCATCTTCTTCCGAATTATTTCATATGTATTACGATCAATATAGTCAAAGCTTCCTTCAATTTCATTCTCGAAATCTGGAACAACTATAGCTTTATCAATATCGAAGCCTTCCCATACAGAACTTGCACTATTCGATAAAGCAAGATAAGCATTCCACTTATTGATATTCATACCGCCTTTAGAGTTGATCAATTTTTCATTAAGTCCACACATTAAGGTTGTTTTGTGCTTATTGAGCGATGACTTCTTGATGAAAACACCTTTCTTATCACGAATCTGTCCAGCAGATGAAGCATAATAGTCGTACTGCTTTTTATTGAACTTAAATCCTTTTTTGATCAGACTGCCGAAAACTTCTTCATAAAAACTTTCAACAATAATAATTTCATCTGAAGGTTGTTCGTTTTCTGTTTCAATCCCTAATGTTCTAGTTAAGGTTGATTCAAAAACGCCAATAACCTTGTTAATATTGATATCTCCAGTATTCTTGTATCTGATTGCATCGTGATTGAGTTCCCTTGTCTTTTTAAAGTCCGACATCAATTCTTTCATTTTCTTCTTATTCTGGTTTTTAATAAGATTAGCAATCCCGCACAATTTAACAATTTTTCTTCTAGTAAGACCTTCATCCTCCAACACTTCTATATTCTTCAGCTGCTTTTCTTCTGAACCTTCCAGCTCCTTTTTGGCAACTATCTTCAAGGAATCTACATAATCAGTAATTATTTTTTTGGCAGGCTGATGTTTTTTCATTTCTCCTTCTTGCTTCTCTGTTAGTTCAATTGTATCCATTACGCTTAGATTAGCATTGCTACTTTTGACTTCTTTCAAAAATTCAACGAAGTAAGTCAAGCTAAGATTTTCATTATTGATGACCTGTTCCTCTGGTGTAAAAAATGCTGACGTGTCTAATGAGTAAATGTATACTTGCTTTGATAAGTTTGATTTCAATGAATCTCCTCCAAATTGTTATTTCTATCACGAAGAATGATTAACTTGTTAATCATGATGAGAAGGTGTACAAAGCTTGCTTTGTGCAACTGCTCTTTTGCATGTGAGTGTTTATGTAATACATGGGGGATGCTTTAGATAGACAATTTTCCACTACGTTCCAAATTATCTATCGTGCAGCCAACCATCCCCCATACCCCCTTCAGACTGTGATTGAGGTTTTGTTTTTCCTTTTAAAGAATGTTTTTCTCTAATATGTAAAGTGGAAAAATAACCATTTGAACATTTGAGCTTATATTTATATATATTGAGTTTAAACGGTCAAAATTTTATAGACTTGATGGGAAACTGTATTCAATATCAAAGTCCAAATGACTACGTTCTTCTAAATCAAGAATTTCTTGAGAGATAAGAGTAGCAGTATCCGCTATTACAATGTCGATCAACGTTTTAATGTCTTGAGGATACTTCCACTCTTTCCTAAATACTTTTTGTAACGTTCCATTTCCACTATGTCTTTTAGTGCCATTAACATTTAATTTGTAGCAAGCTTTTTTATTTAATTCACTCTTATAACGTAATCTATCCAACTTCGATAAAAGGTGATCCATTTCATCTTTTAGGTGTTCATCGTTCGGTGTAATACAGTATGCAGAATAATAGTATTCAATATTCCCAGTCTCTCTTAGTAGCTTTTTAGATTTCTTACTGAATGCATCCCAGTCTTTTGAAATTCTCAACTTTCTGAGATCCGTATAGCCTAGTGAAAGCATTACTTTTCTTTCACAAGCCAAGATTAAACGTTCTTCGTCTGGTGAAGCTATGCTATGTATTCCATTTTTACTTACTTTTGTTGTAGTGTTGTAAATGATTAATCTTTTATTTTGTAATGTCTTTAAAGCTGTTTCAATTGCACAGATGAATGAGATATTGGTTGTATCATAAAAATCTTTAACAGTCTCTTTTTCAATTCCAGCAAATTTTGATAAAGCTGTCTTTCTTTTAAAGCAATGACTATAGTTCAAATTCACAAGGTTAAGTTCTCTTAAAAGCTTACTTTTGCTGATTACCAGTTTTCCGCTATCTTTTTTCTGAGCTAACATATCGAGAATTAATACTTGCATGATGTCGCCATATACTGTGTTATTACCCTTTCGTTTCCTCTTTTCAAGAGGAGTTTCATAGACTTGGTCAATGATAATTGAATGCCCGATTTTGTTGTAAGTGCAGTATCTGTCAAGCTCTTTAAATTGTGCGTTTTTTGTGTTCGATGATTTTTTAACTTCGATGCCTAATTCTTGGCACATAACTTTATAATTTTTGAATTGTTTTCCTGGTTTTAAAATTTCAATTTTTATAATTATCGCTCCCATGCTTTTCAGTAATAATATCTATGTAATATCTCGCTGTCTTTCTGCAGCTGCTATCGCTATGTTCATCTGTTGCAATTTCGTACATGTACTTTATGTATTTCTCATCTAGCCCTAACTCCGCTAGAAAATCCGTGAACATTGCAATTTGATTCTCAAAGTGTTTTAACGCTTTGTTGGTGTTGTGCAAACCAATTTGAAGGGCATATTGATTATTCTGAAGGAACTGTATCTCAGCGTCCTTCTCGTCCTCAAATACTTGATCAGTGTAATAGTGGTTATTATTTTGCATGTAGGACAACAACTCTCCTTTCTTCGTCACAATCTAATTTGCATAAAAGAGTTGTTTTACCCACTTCTAGTTCCCTTATGTATTTCAACTTGCTGCTTTCAATTAAATCAATATGTATTGTCGCTTCAGGACAGTATTCACTCGAAACGATTAAAGAGTCACCTTCATCATTCCATTTAATTATGTTCATTCTGTGATATCCATCAGAAGTGAATGAGTTCATGCTTCTGATCATTACACCTATGTCTTTTCTTAAATTAGTCGTTGACTCTCTGTAGAGAATTTTTTTACACACACCTTTATTCATCCTATAAGGCATTTTGATGATCGCTGACTCGAAATAGTTTAATTTCACTAAATCAGCTACATATCCATTGGTGATCAGCAGAGCATTCAATTTGGGGTTATAATATGTATCGGTCTTTTTTAATTCTGTTGTGAACCCAAGATCCTCTGCCATGCTTGCGATAGCCATGCTTCTGAATTTACCCAATCGCTTCCTCCTTTCATTATTAAGATTTCTTGATCGTTAAAGATGAATTGCATCGGTTACATGTTATGACCATTTGTTCACCCTTCACATAAAGATCGCTTTCTGTAAAATCTTCTTCGCCTATTTCATCAATACCGCCAATTTCAGAATCGAATGATAGATGTATCTCATGATGGCCAAAATCATAATCAGAAAGTTCACTATGAAACTTCTGTTCTTTATTAAACTCCACTTCGTTTCCACACGTACAAGTTAGACTTAAAATCATTTCAATTTCTCCTTTTGTTTTATTTAAAATCTTTTGATGATGCGCCTTCACCTTGCTCAGATAACATACGAAGACTTTTATCATATTGCCTGTTTATGTATTTTGAAGCTTTCTTGATACATTCTTTTTTTTCTGATTCAACAGATGATTTTTCATTGTTATTTGGTTTCATTGAATCCTCCCTTTCCTCACCCATATTTTATCAACTTCGTCCAGAATCACTAATGTACGTGTCAATTAACTCTCCTTTTGTTTTAAGTTCATCAAATGGCGCGACGTCGCGCCATATATCAAAAAGGCAGGGATACAATCTCCCCACCTTTCTAATATGTAAAGCATTTAATTAAGCGCCATGACCAAATCCTGCTGTGCTGTAGTCAGAAGCAGTGTTAATTTGTGTACCTGTAGCAACACCTCCGAAGAAAATTGCAGCAGCTACAATAGTAAGTGCGAATACTTTTTTCATTCTTTCACCTCCCTTCAAGTGATCAATTCATTTTAAACTGCCAACGCTTCAAGGAGCACTTTATCTAATCCTAATTTCTCAAGCTCAAGCATCGGTAGATTAGTAGAGAATTTATCACCACTTAATTTAAAATGTTTAATTGACTTATAAAAATAACTCACTGAGCCATGCGCCAATCCTTTTAAATACATATGCATACCTAACTGATTGTCATCGTGTTTCTCGGCTTCTAGGGCTTCTAGAATTGATTTAGCGATTGACATTTCACCTTTGCGAATGTAGCTGTGGGCAACCTCTTGTCGGTCACTGATTTCCTCTGAATCAAGTTGTAACCATTTGTTTTCTTTGCCCCATAAATTCTCAAGAAAACACAAACTTCTTAATGCTTGGATTGATCTATCCCTGTTTTCAGTTGAATGTTCTAATGCAAAAAGAAAACACTTTTTACTTGAATCGTAGTCTGTAAACATTTGAGAGTTACCTTGTGCTAAATATGAATAGGCTGTAATTCTTCTTACATTGGAGTTGAGTATCCCGTAGCTTGAATAATAGCGTACTCGTTCCAGTTTGTTCTGTCTTAGTGAACAGTTGGCTAGAAGTAGCATCAATCGACTGTGGAATGATTGTTTAACATATGACTCTTCTAAAATTTCAATCACAACGTCTTCTGACAACGAATCAAGTCTGTTGAATTGGTTATTCCATAATGCGAAATACATCGGAATGATTCGACTGTAAACTTTCATCTCGTCTGTTTTTAATTTGAAACTACCTAGTAACCTGACCAAATCTTCAGAATTTACAAGGCCTTTTTCAGCATCTCTTTGTGCTTTGTAAGTCTTAGCCCACTCTAGACTTTTAATGTTAGCTGTGTTGTTAAGGATATTCTCGATGTGAGTATCAAGCTTTTCAATTTCAGCATTAACAGAAAAGTATTCTAACGCTTGTCTTGAGCATTGCTTTCCTGGATCGAGCGTTGGTATGTATTCACTCATCAGTTCCATTTCTCTGCCTGGATCAATTTCTTTAACAATATCTATGATGCTTTGAATATCAGATGTTTCCTTGCTAGGTTCGTTCAGAAATCGGTAAAAACCACTTCTATCGGTATATCCTGCTATCTTTGCCAATTTCATAGCCATTGAAGAATCGTCTTCACACTTGCTTTTGATGAATGCTTTTAATTTGCTCAATCCAATATCCCCCTAGTTATCTCTATATGAATTGTGATTTATCATTGTGGGTTATTCAGTTGTCAAAGAACGTGAGTTGATTCTTAACGATTTTCATAATTCAATTATAACTCAATGCTTCATAACAATCAATAAATTTTACGTTTTTTGCTTCATATGATGCATTTGATTATATTTGATTCATGTTATATAATTCGATATTGAGGTGAGAAATTTGAAAAGTGGTAATCATTTTTCCGAATTCCGAGATAATTTAGGTCAGTTCTTAAAAGTTAAAAGAGCATATCTCAATATAAGCTCTTCTGAATTGTCTAGAACTTTAGGGAAAAACAGATCGTATGTAAGTCAGATAGAAAACGGATACAACAAAAAGCCAGATTATATAACTATGCGAAAAATGTTTCGTATTCTAGGGCTACCCGAAGAAGAAATTAAACCAGCCTTAAAACATTTCAATATCAGCCCTTCTTTAGAAGAAGAAATTGAAATGCATTGGGAAGAAGAACAAGAAAGAAGAATCGAGGAGGAAAATCAAGAGGGTAAAAACAATCCTGACTATGTACCTGAGTATGTTTTAGACTATATTGAAGAACAAAAAAGCCATGAAGAAATTACTGTTGATAAAATAGATCGTATATCCGACAACTTAAAATCGGCTTTGGATTTGGGCTACTACGGATTTAATATCGCTGAGGGTTTATACAATTGTACCGAGGCCATGAAAAGCAAAAAAGAGTTCTTTTTATTCTTTGCTCATTTCTTTGAAGACATCAGTCCATACAATTTAGATGAGAAAGCATTATTGAGAGTCCTCAACACTTTAATCGAAGAGGAAAATCGAATTAATGAAGAAATGATTGCCTTTGGCAAACCACGCTTAAGAGAAAAAATTCGTTCTTTAGATACATCAGATGATATTTGGACCTAAATTTAATGTTTTTAAAGGAGGTGAATAGATGACATATTCTAACCGATTGATCTCATTACAAGCGAATTTATTATAGTAAATTACATAAGAGAGTTCATACAGGGCTCTCTATCATAATTAAAATCGAAAGGTGGCATTTTATTGGCAAGTTTCCGTAAAAGAGGTACGACATGGCAGTATAGAATTAAATATAAGGATCCTGTAACACAAGAAGTAGCAGAACTTTCTAAAGGTGGATTTAGTACAAAAAAAGAAGCACAAGTTGCAGCTTCAAAACATGAGGAATTGCTTAGAAGTGATGTTGAAGTTGGGGGTGGGGAAATATCTTTAAAGCATTTCCTTATTGAATGGTTGGAAGTGTACAAAAAAGGAAAAGTTGCAAAAAACACTTACAATATTCATCAAAGAAATGTTGAGAAAAAAATTCTCCCCTACTTCAAAGAGATTAAACTAAAAGACATTACGCCAATGAGATATCAAAAATTTATAAACACACTTGAAGAATCAGGCAAGTATAGCACAAGGACTATTGAGATCATACACGGTACTATGTATCATGCATTGTCAATGGCTGTTAGACCACTTAAGAAAATTTCATCAAACCCATGTGATGGAGTTGTATTGCCAAAAAAAAATCGAGCCAAGTCTAAACACAGTTTGGAGTATATCAACTCTGAGGATATTGGAAAGTTTCTAAAAATAGCTCGTCAGGACAACTATATCTATTACATCTTCTTTAAGACTTTGATTGAAACTGGAATGAGAAAAGGTGAAGCTGCTGCTCTTCAACGAAAAGATATTGATCTAAAGAATCGAACAATAACCATAAACAAATCACTAGACTTCCAAAGAGATCCTGGTGAAGAAGTATTCGGAAATACAAAAACATATCACTCGGAACGGACAATTAAGATTACTGAGTCTTTTGCAAAGGAACTTCACTCTCACATAAATTGGATCAACGATAATAAAATGGTCTTTAATGAAATATACGATCATGATCTAGATCTTGTTTTCTGCAGAGAAAAAGGAGATCCTTTACCAAAGTCCTCCCTCTTCAATGCTCTAAAAAGAATTTTAAAAAAGGCTGAAATAGAAAATATCCCAATCCATGGACTAAGACATACTCATGCCGTTCTTCTGTTAGAAGCTGGCCAAAGTATGAAGTTCATCCAAGAAAGATTGGGACATAAAAACATAAGCATAACTTCTGACGTATATGCTCATATAAGTGAAAAACTCGAAAATAAATCTGTGGACAGTTTCGAGAATTACATCAACTCAATCCTGAGTTGAAATTTTTTGTTGAATTTGGTGGTCAAAAAGTGGTCAAACCAATTTTCGGTTGTGGTCACTATGAATTTGACCACCAAATTCTTTTCCAAAACCCTTTTAAATCAACGTTTCATTATTAATACTGAGACATATACTGATCGCGTTCCCATGGGTGAACTTGGGTGCGGAACATATCCCATTCGATTTCTTTTGATTCGATGAAGTGTTCGAATAGGTGATCGCCTAGTGCGTTGATCATGACTTCGTTTGATTTCAGTAACTCAAGTGCTTCTGCAAGTGTTGCAGGTAGGTCAGAGATGCCGTTTTCAAGGCGCTCTTCTTTGTCCATGACATAAATGTTTCTGTCGATTGGTGCTGGTGCGTCTAGTTTATTTTTGATTCCGTCAAGACCTGCTGCAAGTAATACGCTTAGTGCAAGGTATGGGTTTGCAGATGGGTCAACGCTGCGCACTTCTACACGTGTGCTAATGCCGCGTGATGCAGGGATACGGATCAATGGACTGCGGTTTTGTGCACTCCATGCAACGTAGCAAGGTGCTTCATAACCAGGTACAAGACGCTTGTAAGAGTTAACCGTTGGGTTTGTGACCGCTGTGAAGCTTGTTGCGTGCTTGACGATACCTGCGATAAAGTGTTTAGCAGTCTCGCTTAATTGTAAATCTGCTTTTTCATCAAAGAATGCGTTTTTGCCATTTTTGAATAATGATAGGTTACAGTGCATACCAGAACCGTTTACACCGAACAATGGTTTTGGCATGAATGTCGCATGAAGACCGTGCTTTCTCGCAATCGTTTTGACAACGAGTTTGAACGTTTGAATGTCATCACAAGAACGGATAGCGCCAGCATATTTGAAATCAATTTCATGCTGTCCAGGTGCTACTTCGTGGTGAGATGCTTCAATTTCAAAGCCCATTTCTTCAAGCTCAAGCACGATATCACGGCGGCAGTTTTCGCCTAGATCTGTTGGTGCAAGGTCAAAGTATCCGCCTTTATCGTTTAGTTCAAGCGTTGGTTCGCCTTTTTCATCTAATTTAAATAAGAAGAATTCTGGCTCAGGCCCAAGGTTGAAATCACTAAATCCTAGTTCTTCCATTTCCTTTAAGACACGCTTTAAGTTATTACGTGGATCTCCATCAAATGGCGTCCCGTCCGGCTTGTAAATGTCACAAATAAAGCGTGCAACTTTACCTTTTTCTGCTGTCCAAGGGAAAATAACAAATGTGTTGAGATCTGGGTATAGATACATATCTGATTCTTCAATACGTACGAAGCCTTCAATAGATGAACCGTCAAACATACATTTGTTATCGAGAGCTTTTTCTAACTGGCTCACAGGAATTTCAACATTTTTAATCGTTCCGAGAATGTCTGTAAATTGCAGACGAATGTACTTTACGTTTTCCTCATTTACTAATTTTACGATATCTTCTCTTGTGTATTTTGCCATTTCGTAAAACTCCTCCCCTACAAAAGGTAAAATTGTATAGCAATGCTTTTGCTAATTCGTTAACGGAAGAACCTTGACATGTCTCCCTGCCTAAAGGTCGTTCCTTGTTGGAAACGTCCAGCCTGAATGAGTTCCTTCTTCAGTAGCTTCCTGAGTTCATCATCTGTCAAGTTGTGCTTGGCTGTGGTTTTCTCCTCGGTCTTTGTGTCAGACGCTGGATGTTCTGCCTCAGCTTTGGCAAAAAGTTTTTTGATTCCTGCCATGTTTACACCTTGTTCGATGAGGTTTTTAATTTCTAGTAATTTATCAACATCATGGAAAGAAAATAATCGGCGATTCCCATCACTTCTTGCTGGAAATACTAACCCATTTTCCTCATAATAGCGAATTTGTCTTGCAGATAATTCTGTTAGCTGCATGACAATCCCAATTGGGAATAAAGGCATTGAGCGGCGAATGTTATCACTCATCTCAACTGTCTCCTCCTCTTTGCTTAAATTTATTATATGTCATGTTATATTATGTGTCAACGAAATGTTAGGAATATTAACATGTATTTTTTTATCGAGCAGGTATGTCGATAAAACCTTGTTCCAATAAGGCATCTACAGCACTGCAAATCGCATTTTTCACATGGGCATACGTGAGTCCGCCTTGAACGTAGGCTGTATAAGGCGGTCTGATCGGTCCATCGGCTGACAATTCGATGCTAGCTCCTTGGACGAAGGTGCCCGCTGCCATGATGACATCATCCTCGTAGCCCGGCATATAGCTCGCATGCGGTGTGACGTGACTGTTGATCGGAGATGCATATTGAATCGCCTGGCAGAACGCAATCATTTTGTTAGGATCGCCAAATTCGACTGATTGAATCAAATCCGTTCTTTTCGCATTCCACGCTGGGTTCGTTTGGAACCCGAGCTTCTCAAGAAAACGAGCCGTGAACACTGCGCCCTTTAAGCTTTGCGCCACAACATGCGGTGCTAAGAAAAATCCTTGATACATTTCCTGGAGCGCATACAGCGATGCACCCGCTTCACTGCCGATGCCCGGAGATGTCATTCGATAAGAGCAAGCTTCTACCCATTTTTCTTTTCCAACGATGTAGCCGCCTGTTTTGGCAAGGCCGCCGCCTGGGTTTTTAATGAGAGAACCTGCCATAAGATCCGCTCCCACATGACATGGTTCTTGTAATTCAGTAAATTCACCATAACAGTTGTCCACAAACACAATGATTTCTTCATTGATCTCTTTTACAAATGAGATCATTTGCTCGATTTCTTCTATTGTAAAGGAGGGTCTTGACGCATAGCCTTTCGAACGCTGAATGCCGATCATTTTTGTTTTAGAGGAGATTGACTCTTTTACTTTGTCATAATCGACGGATCCATCTTGTCTTAAATCAATGGCCTTGTAATCAATCTGGAAATCTTTTAATGAGCCTGTCCCTTCTTTGCCGCGGATCCCTACAATTTCTTCTAGCGTATCGTATGGTTTTCCTGTCATATAGATCAATTCATCGCCAGGTCTCAGCACACCAAATAACGCAATGGAAATCGCATGTGTGCCGGAAATGATCTGCGGACGCACAAGGCCGCTTTCTCCTCCGAAGACATCTGCGTAGATCTTTTCTAACGTGTCTCTTCCCATATCATCATAGCCATATCCAGTTGTCGGGTTAAAGTGAGAGTCACTGACTTTATGCTTTCGGTAGCTTTCAAGCACCCGCCACTCATTTTGTTCGCTCTTTTGATCAATTTGCTGATGCATGTGTAAAATGTCTTGTTCTGTTTCTGCTGCTACTTTTTCTAAAATACTGCCGTGTTTTAATGTATGAAACATCTTGATTTAATTCCTTTCTTACAACATATACTTCTTGATTTGACCTAATATGGTCTGCTCCTCACCACTAAACCCGGTGATGTCATAAAGTTCTGCTTCTTTTTGAAATTCTAGTGATTCCACGAGGGTTTCTGATTTTAATGCGGAGATGAGCTTTCCTTCATAAGCTGGAATCTTCACATGATATGGCTTTAAAAAGGTTTTTTTCAGTTCAGCCATGATATCCGCTTTTAACCGTTTCACATCTTCTTCGCGTCTCGCACTGATTAACAGATGACGATGCTTTGAAGATGGGATGAAATCTGGTCTGATTTGATCTTCTTTGTTATAAACCGTCAGCATCGGAATACGGTCTGCGTCTAGTTCTTCTAATAGCTCATGAACCGTCCGTTCGTGACCTTCGTAATCCTCATTAGAAGAATCGATGACGTGAAGCAAATAATCAGCTTCCTTCACTTCTTCAAGAGTGGAACGAAATGCCGCAATCAGTGTTGTTGGAAGGTCTTGGATAAAGCCAACAGTATCTGAAATCAGCACACTGTAGCCAGATGCTAATGTCATCTTACGTGTCATTGGATCAAGCGTCGCAAACAGCAGATCCTCTTCATGACTATCTGCTTCTGTTAATTGATTAAACAAAGTAGATTTTCCGGCATTCGTATATCCGACAATGGCAATTTGGAACACCCCATTTTTCTTCCGGCGTTCCCGGTATCTTGTACGGTGTTCTTTGACTGTAGATAATTGCCCGTTAATTTCGTGAATGCGGTTTCGAATATGGCGTCTATCTGTTTCAAGTTTTGTTTCACCTGGACCTCTTGCGCCAATTCCGCCTCCTTGTCTTGAGAGGCTAATCCCTTGTCCACTTAGTCTTGGCAAGGCATACTGAAGCTGGGCAAGCTCTATTTGCAGCTTCCCCTCTCTTGTACGAGCCCTTTTTGCAAAGATGTCTAAAATCAATTGTGTACGATCAATAATTTTCACATCTAAGGCAGTTGCCAAAGCTTTTAGCTGACTTGGAGACAGTTCGTCATTAAAAATAATGACATCACATTCGAATTCCTCGCAAAGCACTTCAAGCTCTTCTACTTTGCCTTTACCGATATATGTTGCGCTGTCTTGTCTATTTCTCTTTTGCGTCATCACGCTGACAGCTTCACCGCCAGCTGTTTTGGTTAAGGAAGCTAATTCTTCCATTGAGTATTGAAAGCGTTCATCCGTGACATGCGGCAATTGACAGCCGACAAGGATCGCTTTTTCTGTCATTTCATGTTCATTCAACGTCAGTTGTTTCCTTTCTGTACTTAAGTTTTCAGTAGTACCATCATACCAAACACATCACACGTATACCACTATTCGGATGGTTTATTTTAGTATCTCTTTATAAAAAGGATACGCCATTTTAAGTAGGCGTATCCTCTTTCATTTGCAGATCGTGACTTTTAATGGTGAGCAAATCTTTTTTATCATAATGATCCACAAGCAGAAGTCTCATCGCTTGGGTTCGAATGGCCTTTTCAATCGTGTTTCGCACAAACCGGCCGTTACTGAATTTTGCAGGGCTTGTGGTGCTTTTAATGTGCATTAAATAATCTCGCAGCTTCCATTCAGCTTCTTGCGTAAATATATATTCTCTGTCAGCCATCATTCGTTTGGCAATGTCCATGAGCTGATCGACAGTATAATCAGGAAAGCTGATATTGATTGGAAATCTTGATTGCAGGCCGGGGTTTAATGATAGAAAATGATCCATTTCCTTGGAGTAGCCAGCAAGAATGAGAATGAATTCGTGCTGTTTGTCCTCCATATGTTTTACTAGGGTATCAATCGCTTCTTTCCCAAAATCCTTTTCTCCTCCGCGGGCAAGAGAATAGGCTTCGTCAATGAACAAAATGCCACCTAGTGATTTTTTAATTAACTCCCTTGTTTTTTGCGCAGTATGACCAATGTACTCTCCGACAAGATCTCCGCGTTCCGCTTCAATTAAGTGCCCCTTTGAGAGGACATTCATTTCAAAGAAAAGCTTCCCGACAAGCCTTGCAACCGTTGTTTTCCCTGTGCCTGGATTCCCTTTGAACATCATATGAAGCGCTTGTTTCCCTACTTTCAACCCTTGTTCCTGCCTTTTTTGATTGACAAAAATCCAAGCATAAATCTCTTTTATGTTTCGTTTCATTTCATCCATACCGACAAGGCTGTTCATTTCACGCTCTATTTCCCGTAAGATGCTGTGTTTTGCCTCATTTTTCTGCAAGGCTTCTAGGTATTCTGCCTCTGAATCTGCATCAACCAATACTTGCTTTTGTCCGTTAAGTATAATATTGATTTGGCCGTTGTTTTTATATGTGACAGCTCGCTCCAACGTATTCACCTCTCGCTCTTCTCTCTTTATTCTATTCGGGTGGAGCTGTAATCGTGACAATCGCCCGCTTAAGCCCAAGTTTGCTGTCAAAATGACCCGAGATACCGGATATTGTAGGGATTTCTGCGGTTTCCCAGGAAATGATGTGCTATTTCCATTGTATTCATCCAATTTAGGCGGACAAACCAACAATTTGCTTTTTCTTAGAAAAATGTAGCTTTCTCATCACAAATTATGCAGAAAAGAGTCTCAATGATTTCCGCATTTTGTACAGGCAATTCTTCTATTTTCTCATAAAATAAAGACGAGGTGATGAATAGATGGTGAAGATTTTTATTGATCCTGGCCACGGAGGAACAGATTCTGGAGCTGCTGCTAATGGACTTTTGGAGAAAAACATCACACTTCAAATCGCGCTTTTACTGAGAGATATCATGATTAGTGAATATGATGGGGTTTCCGTCCGCTTAAGTCGTTCAATTGACCAATCCGTCACTTTGTCCCAGCGTACAAATGCGGCAAACAGCTGGGGAGCTGACTATTTCGTGTCTATTCATGTTAATGCAGGCGGGGGCACAGGTTTTGAAAGCTTTGTGTATCCTGGCGTTTCAGCACCGACCACCACGTATCGCAATGCCCTTCATGATGAAATTGTTCGCTCGGTGGATTTTGCCAACCGCGGCAAGAAAACAGCGAACTTCCACGTTCTTCGAGAAACTTCTATGCCCGCTATTTTAACAGAGAATGGTTTCATCGATACGACAGCTGATGCCAATAAGCTCCGCAACGCGACCTTCCTTCAAGGCATCGCTCGCGCTCATGCCACTGGATTAGAGAAAGCCTTTCAGCTGAAAAAAAAAGCAGGTAATCTTTATAAAGTACAGGCTGGGGCTTTCAAGGTGAAAGCCAATGCAGATGAATTAGCAGCCACACTTAAATCCAAAGGCTTTGACGCCTTCGTTGTATTAGAAGGCGGTATGTTCCGAGTGCAAGCTGGGGCTTTCCGCACAAAGCAAAATGCGGATGAGCTCGTCGCAAGATTAAAGCAGGCCGGTCACGACGCATTCGTTTTCCAATAAGCTGAAGCTGTTATAACGAAACAAACCGGCTCAAGTCTGCTGCTGAGCCGGTTTGTTATTGATTCATTTATGCTAAAATGTTCACGACAAATTGAGACCATGTTTCAAGTCGATCGAAGTATTCAGGCTTTTTCAAATCGGATGCTTTCATCCATTTTCCTGAGATTTGATCTGTTTCTTTTACTTCCACATGAGCACCTGGAGATAGTTCAAGCGCTGATAACAGGCCAATGTGCACACGGCCGACACTGTTGTCATCATCATTAATTAATCCAAGGGTTTTCACCTCAAGTTTGTCTTCTTCTTGAATAGAAAGTTCCTCGTCTAGTTCACGATCCGTATTTTCTTTTAGAATTTCAGCAAAGTTTTTTCCTTCGATAAAATTCATGTGACCACCAAAGCCAAGAGATAACTTATGATGCAATCGAGTCTCTCCCCCGCCTTGAAGCCTTTCATATACATACACTTCGTCCTCACGCTTAATCACGACATAAGGAATCGGCTGCTTGAAGTCAGGATTTTCTTCCGCATCGCCTCTGCGCATCTGCTTGAAGTGCTCTTCGATTTCTTTCATAATGGTGTTGATTGTTTTCTCTTCACTATTCACACCATTAAACGCAAGCGTTTCGTTTTGGAACACGCGTGCGCGCGGTGCAACTAGTATGATTTCATCCATTTTTCCCATGTTCGGTAACCTCCAGTATGTAACGCATTGTATGAAATGGCAAAAAGCCAAAACGAGTGATGCGTTTTGACTTTTACGCCTTACTTATGATTCATCTCCAAAGAAGAAGTCGTCATCTTTTAACGGCTCAACCGTCGCTTTTTTGTAGCCGTTCCCTTTCATTGAGAAGAAGTCATGCGATTTTGTTTTTGTATTGAGTCCGTTCAATACAATTGGATTGATCTCTTCTTCTTCAAAGTAAGGGGCAAATCCAAGGTTCATTAACGCTTTATTGGCATTGTAACGAATGAACTTTTTCACATCATGCGATAAATTGACTTGGTCATATATATCTTCCGTGTAATGAAGTTCATTTTCATAAAGCTCGTTCAAGAGGTCAATTGAGAAATCGTATAGCTCTTTTTGCACGTCAGGTGTTTGTTTGTTGTAAATTTCTTGTGCTAATAATCCAACGTATACACCATGAATCGCTTCATCACGCAAAATCAAGTTGATGATTTCACCACTTTGCATGAGCTTTCCTTGTCCATAGAAATAAAGCGGGTAGTAAAAACCACTGTAAAATAGGAAGCTTTCTAAATAAACAGAAGCAACCATTGCTTTAAAGAGGGAAATCGGATCGTCCTTTTGAATCGAACGGTATAAACTGACAATCATATCTGCTTTCTTTTGCAAGAATTTATTTTTCTTGACCCATTCAAACACTTCACTGATCGTTTCAGTTGGTGCGAGTGTCATGAAGATATTTGAGTATGATTTCGCGTGTACCGCATTTTCCATCATCGCCATAAAGTTTAATACCGCTTTACGCTGATGGCCTTCTACATGTTCAGCCACAATCGGCATCCCTGTATTTCCTTGTTCTGTATCAAGTAAAGTCAGGCCAGCAAGTACCTTCATGTACGTATCTCGCTCTTTTTCACCTAAATATTTCCATGTTAAGAGATCCCCGTTTAAGGAAATCTCTTCAGGAAGCCAGAACTGCTTCACATTTTGGTTGTAAAACATTTGTGTAAAATCGTCTTCGTGTTTTGACCAGTTGGCTGCATCATAAATTTTTGTCACGTTAAACTCTCCTTTAATCAAACAACACAAGAAAGACAGCCTTCCTGCCCTGTATCCTTCGTTCTTGCATAATAAAGTGTCTTAATGCCTTTATGGTGTGCATACAGATCGATACGGTTTAAGTCACGCGTTGTCATCGTATCTTTCAGGAATAGTGTAAAGCTGATTCCTTGATCGACGTGCTGCTGAATCGTTGCGATCATATCGACCACTTTAAACATGTCCATATCGTACGCTTCTTTATAGAAGAACCAGTTCTGCGCTGAAAGACCTGGCATTGGGTAATAGGTTTTGCTGTTGCCGTATGTTCTTTCTTCGATACGTTCCATAATTGGCATAACAGAGGCTGTGGCCGATTGCACATAAGAAATGGAACCTGTTGGTGCAATACATAAGCGGTAGCTATGGTACATGCCATTTTCCGCTACAAAGTCTTTGAGTGCTGCCCAGTCTTCTTTTGTTGGAATGTGCATGCCTTCAAATAGTGCTGCTGCTTTTTCTGTTTTTGGTGTGAAATCATTCTCCACGTATTTATTGAAGTACTCACCCGTTGCATAGCCAGAGCCTTCATAACGATGGAATGTTTCTCCTTTTTCTTTTGCAAGCTCACTTGAGCGTTTAATTGAATAATAGTTCACCATCATAAAGAAAGTATTCGCGAAATCTCTTGCTTCTTCACTTTCATAGGCAATTTGGTTTTGAGCCAAATACCCGTGAAGGTTCATCGCGCCAAGTCCGATTGATTTCATCGCCTTGTTCGCTTTTCGAACAGCCGGTGCATTGCGAATGTCTGTTGTTTCAGACACAAGTGTTAGTGAGTCTGTTGCAAGTTTGACCGTTTTTTCGATCGATTTGTTTTTCATGACATTCATGATATTTAATGAACCAAGATTACAAGAAATATCAAGACCAATTTCATCTTCTTGGTCATAGTCCGTGTAAGAAGAGACCTCTGAAGCCTGAAGCACTTCTGAGCAAAGGTTTGAGAATTTCACTCGTGAAATATGGTTTAATGCATGCTCTCTATTCACATTATCTTGGAACATGATATATGGATAGCCTGATTCTGAGCGAAGAACAGCCAATTTTTCAAGAAGCTTTCTCGGATTGACTTTTTCTTTTTTGATTTCCGGGTTTTCTACAAGCTCATCATACATTTCTTCCATGTCCATCTCATCAAGATGCTGTCCATATTCTTTATAGACTGTGTGTGGATAGAAGGTGTAAGCTGTTTTATCTTCTCTTGCCAGCTCGATAAATTTGTCCGGGATGACAACACCGATGGACAATGTTTTCACACGAACATCTTCATCAGCAGAGATTTTTTTTGTATCTAAGAAATCATTGATATCTCTGTGGAAAATATTGAGGTAGGCACTGCCTGATCCTTGTCTTTGTCCCATTTGATCTGCATATCTGAATGCATTATCAAGAAGCTTCATCACGCCGACGACACCTTTTGTCGCGTTTTCAACATCTTTGATTGCTTCGCCTTTTGCACGAAGTTTTGACAGGTTCAAACTGACGCCGCCGCCTAGTTTTGAAAGCTGCATTGAAATATCAATCGCTCTTGAAATATCGTTTAATGAGTCATTCACTTCAAGCAAGAAACAGCTCACAAGCTCACCGCGTCTTTTACGTCCAGCGTTTAAGAATGTTGGTGTACTTGGCTGGTACTCCTGATTGATCATCAGTTCTACAAACTCAAGTGCTTTTTCTTTATCTCCGCCCGCAAAGAAAAGCGCTACAACTGAAATGCGGTCTTCATAGCGTTCAAGGATTTTCTTTTTATCATTTGTTTTCAGTGCATAGTCGTTGTAAAACTTAAACGCACTCATGAATGATGGGAATCTAAATTTCTTCGCATATGCAGCTTCGAATACTTCTTTAATATCTGCCATGCTGTATTGTCTTAAAAATTCTTCCTCATAGTAGTCGTTTTCTATTAAGTAATCAATCTTCTCTTCTAAGTTGTGAAAGAAGACCGTGTTTTGATTAATATAATCTACGAAATAACTATGTACAGCTTCTTTGTCCTTATCAAACTGAAACTTTCCTTCTTTTTGAATCATAATCTCGTTATTTAATTGTATCCACTTTGGAACCTGATTTTGTGACAATTCTTTCTACCTCCTGTGTAAACAATTCAACATCCCTTTTTGTTCCGCTTAGTTCAAAGGTGTGCAAAATAGGAACTTGATATTGTTTAGAAATCGTATCGGCGCTTTTGGCAAAATTATCTCCCCACACTTTGTTTCCACTCACCGCTACACCTAGTAAAAGGTGAGCATTTTTCTCTAAAAAGGACTGAGTGGTACTAGGGACTTGTCCAAATCCTGTCGTAAAGGTGACGAGAATAAACGGCGTATCCAAAAACTCTTCTCCAGTCAATTTTCGTTTGTCTGTAAAAGGGGTCTTGTCCAAAAAGCGTTGAACATTTCCCGTTTTTGAATCAAATACGATTTGAATCAATTCCATCACGACCTAGTTTTTAGTATTGTTGATCATTTCGTTATTCACTATATATAGTATACTATGTTTTTTCAAAACACAACATATAGATGTTCGAAACGAAAAAAATCAACCAACCCGGCCGAACATTCATAGCCGAACTCGTACGTTCAAATAAATAGAGCAGAACAGGATCTAAAAATAGACTGCTCTACTCCCTATTCAACTGAAACCGAAATCTATCATAACACGAAAAAAAATCGCTTAGTAGACTAGACTTTTTGTTTTATTTTTTGTAGGCGTCGCACTGTAAATCTTCTGACACTTCTGTAATTTCCACTTCAACACCTAATTCTTTTAGCACCGCTTCAAGCGCAGAGACGATTGAAGCTTCTCTGACTAATTCTTTCCCATTTACAGAAACGCTTGTTCCATATTCGAAACAGGAGTCGTCTTCACAAGTTTGTTCCCAGTGATTAATTTTAATTTTGTGTGTCATGAACTCATCCTTTTCTGTCTAGATGTCTGATGCATGATTATAGTGTAGCGACTTCACATTCATTTGTAAATTTACGTGCTTACTCTTCAACAGAATCATCATCATATTCCTCGTCCCATTCATCTATGTACTTCGTTTTAACGAGGGTCAGTTCTCCCTCTTTTTCATCAAACCGGTACACATGTACTTCATCATCTTTCACAACAGCAAAGTGATTATTTTTTAGTGCAACAGCTGATTGTAAAAGGCCTTCTATATGTCCATTATCATCTTGATTAGCATAGTTATGCGAGCTTTCCTGTCTCGATTCAATGTTTGAAATGGCGCACGATCCAAATAAGACAACAATCCCAATCAATAGAAGGATCACTCTAATCCTTCTTAATTCAAGCTCTGCATTTTCCATATCGCTTCCCTCACCTTTCTTCATATCCAATAAGGGATTATACGTAAAATAGACAGAAAAGTTTCACGGCATGCAAAATAGCCCCTCTGCACTGACAAAAAACGTAGCGGGTTCCGGCCGGTTTATTCGCAGATGCATGGGGCTATTAGGTCGAACATATCCTATTCTAATTCTAGATTTACATTCTTTTGAGGTGCAAATGTAGAAATGGCGTGTTTATAAATAAGCTGCTGCTTCCCTTCTGTTTCAAGCAGCACCGTGAAATTGTCAAACCCTTTCACTTGACCGCGAAGCTGAAAGCCATTCAGTAAGAATACTGTGACAAAGGTATTGTCTTTACGGATTTGATTCAAAAATTGGTCCTGAATATTAATCGGTTTCATGTTTCGTCCTCCTTGATTCTGATAACTACAGTTTCGCTTTAAGTTCAAGCTTTCCTGCTATATATGCGAAAATTTCCTCTTTTTTGTCTGAAAAGTGGCAAGGCGGTGTCATGTCGAACCAAGTGACATCCATTTTATTACGAAACCACGTGAACTGACGCTTCGCATATCTGCGGGAATTTTGTTTTAATTGCCGGGTGGCTTCATCAAGTGAGCAGTCACCTTTAAAATACGCATACAGCTCTTTATAACCAATCGCTTGAACCGATTGACAATCCTTCAAGCCAGATTGATAAAGTGCGCTCACTTCCTCAATTAAGCCTTCATCTATCATCATATCAATTCTTTGGTGAATGCGCTCGTACAAAAGCTCTCGATCCATTTTCAGCCCAATGAAGGCTGTATCATAAAGAGGAACTTCTTGATGACCGTTTTGCATCTCCGACATTTTCTGACCTGTTGTATGGATCACTTCCAGCGCCCGGATCACGCGGCGGACATTATTCGGATGAATGGATTTTGCAGCATCAGGGTCTACTGCCTTTAGCTTTTCGTGCAGCTGAAGGGGGCCATGCCGCTGTTCAAACAGCGCTATTTCTTCTCTAAAAGCAGGATCACTTTTCTCGTCGGTAAATGTATAATCATATAAAACAGATTGGATATACAAACCTGTTCCGCCGACAATCATGGGTGTTTTCCCTCTAGCGGCAATCTCTTTGATTTTCAAACGGACCAGCTGCTGAAATTCAGCTGTAGAAAAGGATTCTTCCGGCTCTTTAATATCAATTAAGTGATGCGGGACACCATCCATTTCTTCAGGGGTGATTTTAGCTGTTCCAATGTCCATTCCTTTATAAATCTGCATAGAATCACCGCTGATAATTTCTCCATTAAATGCTTTGGCTATATGAATGCTCAGTTTTGTTTTGCCGACAGCCGTCGGTCCTACTAATACAATCACTGGTTGTTTCGTTTTTTTCATAACATCACTCTCTTTTACAAACTGCCTACAGTATAGCATAACTTCTCATTCTCTCCTATATACGGCCTATCACCAGCCGAGTGGTTCATTTCCGACCACTTCGTATGTTTTTCCTTTTAAACGGTGCGTATGCGTTGGCCGCTCTTCGTCCGGACTATAGACGACTCCTCCATACGGAATAGGGACAGAATCGTTATAGGCAGAAAACGTGACTTCCTCAATCTCGTGATAGTGCGTACCATCCACTCTCGGTATCGCAGGCCCTGTGATGCCGTAGTATCTGTGGAAATGCCCCCTCTCAAAAGAGGTGATCCCGCGATAAAAATGTGTATGCTGATCTGTATTGCTTCCATTGACAGGCTGAGAAATGCCTTCTATTAAATGATAATGCTCCTCTGTTACATCCGTTCGTGCTTTATAGGCATGAGCATGCGGCGGGCATTTTGCCCAATCAGATGGATACAGGCCCATTTTTAACATTCCTCCTTATATTAGGCATTCACCCAAACACATATAGGCCATTCGAATACACTGATGTCAGTTACAGTGATTTTATGTGAGAGGAGCCTTTTTTTATGAATTATTTTGACGCACAGCCATTTATGCAAGAAGACATGAGAAGACCTTTTGGTTTTGGCTTTGGACGCCCGGGTTTTGGGTTTGGGAGACCTGGATTCGGTTATGGTAGACCCGGATTCTTCGGACCTCCATTTTTAGGTGGTTTTGCTGGAGGTCTGCTTGCTGGGTCTCTGCTTGCGCCAGGATATGGATATGGGTACCCTTATCCGCCTCCGTACCCGCCATATGGACCATACCCTTATTATTAAATATGACGATTTAACGAAATCAAATGAATCGATTGACACACTCGTTTTTGATGGGTTAACATTTACTTTACCGACCGTTCAGTAAAGTAGGTGTTTTTTTTATGTCTAAAACCAAAAAAGAGCAAATCTTTGATGCAGCTGCCCGCACGATTTTAGAAGAAGGATTAAGCCAGCTTACCCTTCAGCAAGTGGCAGAGCATGCACATATGACCAAAGCCGGCCTGCTTTATCATTTTGCAAGCAAGGAAGAGCTCATCCAAAAAATGAATGAGCACGCGATTCTTTGCTTTCGTCAGCAGCTCGAAACGTATCAAGAAACTTACAAACACGAAAAAGCGCCTTATGTACGTGCATATATATTGGCCACATTACATGATCTTGATCATCAAAATACGACCCAGCTATGTACAAGTATGATGGCTACCATGTCATTTGATGAAGCGTTATTGAACCCTTGGCGTGATTTTTATGCGGAGTTCAAAGTGAAAGCAGCTGAGGAAATAAATGACCCTGCATTGAGTCAGCTGATCCGTCTTGCATGTGATGGGATATGGTTTTCAGAAATGTTTCAGCTTGAACCGCTGAACCGAGAGGAAAAAACCCTTTTACTTCATCGGATTTTACACCTATTAGAGGAGGGATGATGATGATCCTCGGATATCTTTTTCTAGCTGTGGCCATTTTTTCAGAAGCCATTGGTGCCGTGATGTTAAAACTCTCAAATGGCTTTACGCGCTTTAAGCCTAGCGCTGTCGTTGTTGCTGGCTATACACTTGCCTTTTATATGCTGTCATTGACACTTAACATCATTCCGCTTAGCATGTCTTACGCAACATGGTCTGGGGTTGGTACAGTCCTCACGGCTATTTTTGGCGTGCTTTTTTTCAAAGAAACCTTGAACCAAAGAGCAGTCATTGGGATGGCGATGCTTGTCTCAGGAGTCGTACTTTTAAATATGTCATAAAGGATGTGAGAGATCATGAAAGGAATGCTCTATTTAACAGGAGCCATTTTGACGGAGGTTTTTGGCAGTACGATGCTGAAGCTTTCACAAGGTTTTTCGCAACTGCTGCCGAGTATTGGGGTCCTGATCGGATTTGGCTGCGCCTTTACCTTCCTCAGTTTGGCACTTAAAACCATTGACCTTTCGTCTGCTTATGCGACATGGTCTGGCGTTGGAACAGCACTCACTGCTCTTATCGGACTCGTGCTGTTTAACGAAACCATTCACATAAAAGGCTTCATCGGCCTTGCACTTGTGATATGCGGCGTGATTGTCTTGAACCTGTCCAAAAAACAAAAGGAAGAAAACAAAGAACAAATCGATCAAACCGAATGGACGTCATAAAAAAAGTCATTTTCTCCATTTAATAAGAGAAAATGACTTTTTTGTTTTTACCCACCAACTTGAATGGTTTCTTCTAAGGAAATGGCCACATTTCCTTGAACAGCTCTTGAGATCATACATGAGCTTTCGGCTTTATGCGCGAGCTTGCGGGCCAGCTCAATATCTTGCGGGGAAGCGGATTGTTTGAGGATGATGACAGGCCGGTGAATGATTTTTTCATATGTAAACACACCATTGGTCACATCTACGACAGCCTCAGAACTCATCGTTAGATCCTCTTTCTCTAATTGGCTCCGCTCCATCATAGCGGCAAGTGTAATAATATAACACGTAGCCGCTGCACCTAAGAGCATCTCATCTGGATTTGTTCCAATGCCGGGACCGTCCATTTCTTTTGGAATTGAAATCTTCGTTTTTAACTGTGCACATGAGATTGTACCCACATCGTTACGCAGACCAGGCCAGCTCGCCTGAAGATGAAAATGATGACGCGCCATATTCGTCTCTCCTTTTGTTATACTTTTTATAGTGTAACAAGAATTCACGCTGCTTGTCTTAACATGTGCACCATCTTTATGTATATTCCTCATCCAGCACTGTCCGAATCGCCCTGACATACCGGTAGAACGTCTCGTTTTTTGTACTCGACCGCCGCCGAAAGTCAAAACTGTCAAATAAAGCTTCACGCTGACTTCTACTAATCTCTAGCTGTACACTTTGCCCTGTTTTTGTAAGATTATTAATATTATGATTGCTTGTTCCGCTCAGGGTTGCGTGTGCGACAGCCAGTTCAGCAGAAAATCCGTTCCGCTCTAATGAGTTCACAATTTTTTCTGCACGGTCGTAATCTGTTCCGCCAACGAGAGTATGGTCAATTCCTTCCTCACCTTTGTATCCATGAACTGCTAAGATATAATCGTGTGCTTTTGCCTGCGCGACGCCGACTGGCTCATCAAAGTTTGTGCTTGTAATATGAAGTTCTGACGCATTCTCTCTTAAGCCTTCAAACAAATACGTAGAGAAATCATTATCGAAAAAATGGACGATCTCGCTCACGCCGCCTTCAATCCTCCCGCCATGGGGTGACATCACTAGAAGACGGCTTCCAGGCACTGGGTTGGCTGTAATCTGATAGCTGCTTGTTGATTCGTTTTCTTCCAGTTCTTTAAAATTGCGATAAATATCATTTG
Organism: Bacillus sp. LNXM65; assembly: GCF_002998575.1. Classification (NCBI taxonomy): domain Bacteria; kingdom Bacillati; phylum Bacillota; class Bacilli; order Caryophanales; family Bacillaceae; genus Bacillus; species Bacillus sp. LNXM65. The sequence goes on from NZ_PVRB01000001.1 coordinate 242,641, forward strand.
AACCGCTTTCGTCTTCCCCACCTGATGACACTGGCTCATCATGTTCCTGTGCTTGCATTGTATAATAAACGCCCCATCCGATCGCAAGCAGGAGAAGCAAAGCAAAAAACTTCTTCATTCCCGTTCTCCTTTAACAGATTTCTAAGCCGTTTCTATGATTTATATTGAATCATCATTTCTTTTCATTTTTTCCACTTTTTCTCTTCAAATTTGATCATAACACTCTAGATCATGAGATTCCTCAAAAATAAGATAATTGCATTTATATACACAGAAACGCCTCTCCTCTTTGAAAACAGAGTTAGAATAGTATGACAGACAAATGAAGTTATGTTTAAAATGGCCTAGTTCTATCCAGTCTGTTTTCTTTAATTCGGCTTGTATTTATATGGATTTGATTTTTTTCCTCTGTGACAAGCCACATTTGTATGAGCATTGACCCTGTTTATCCCCCCCTTTTTTTCTGCAAAATCGATTGTTTCACCGGTTCTCTTTGAAGAACTCTCCCACCTATCATCGGCAGATTCTACATGTTTTTCACCTTTTTCTATTATTTTACAAAATGTAAGCGCTTTTCTTTTTAAAGAGAAATCAGTCAGCCGCCAATATGAAGAAAAGGAGGGGCATGAATCCGAACCAAGCAGCTCTCATTCTCATAACGTAATAGTGTACAAGAATGGATAGCTAGAATGGAGGGCATTACATGTTTGGATTTTCTATGGTGCAAATGGTCAGAACACATGCTAGTAAACTGGATCAGCCTTTAAGAGAAACCGTCCTTCACCTTTATAAACCTTTTAAATGGACGCCATGCTTTCTTCATCGTTTCTTGGAAGGAAGATTAAAGAAGAGAAAGAAGCTTCGTGTGATCATTGAATTTAAGGAAGGTGCGGTCGAAGCAGGTATTCAAAGCGCAAAACAGTTCATGAAAAAAAATAGAAAAACAAAAATTAAACGGCACTTTTCACATATCGACTGCTGCGCTGCTGACCTAACACCGGATGCTTTAGAGGAGCTGTTAGCGAATAGTGAGCATATTCGTAAAATTTATTTAGACCGGAAAGTTCATGCACTTCTGGATGTGGCCACACAAGCAAGTCATGCTGATGAAGTCATCCGAAACGGTACAACCTTAACAGGGGAAGGTATTACGGTCGCTGTCATTGACACAGGGATTTATCCGCATGAAGATCTAGAAGGAAGAATTCGCGATTTTGTGGATTTAGTCAAGCAAAAAACAAAGCCTTATGATGATAACGGGCATGGCACTCACTGCGCTGGAGATGTAGCTGGAGACGGAGCAGCCTCAGATGGCTTGTACAAAGGACCTGCTCCAAAAGCTCATTTAATTGGCGTGAAAGTGTTAAATAAACAAGGAGCTGGATCACTTTCTACTATTATAGAAGGGGTTGAATGGTGCATCCAGTTCAATGAAGATCACCCTGATGATCCGATTCATATTATGAGTATGTCACTAGGCGGAGATGCCCAGCGTTATGATGACGAACAAGACGATCCGATGGTGCGCGCTGTCAATGCTGCTTGGGATCAAGGCATTGTTGTTTGCGTCGCTGCCGGAAACTCTGGTCCTAACAGCCAAACGATTGCGAGCCCTGCCGTCAGTCAAAAAGTTATTACGGTTGGCGCTTTTGATGACCGGAATACACCAGAATCAAACGATGATATCGTGGCGCCATTTTCGAGCAGAGGTCCTACTGTTTATGGTGAAACAAAGCCTGATATCCTTGCACCAGGAGTGAACATCGTCTCTCTCAGATCACCAAGGTCCTTTCTAGATAAACTCGATAAATCATGCAGAGTCGATGACGATTACACGGCGTTATCTGGCACATCTATGGCAACACCGATTTGTGCTGGTATTTGCGCTCTTCTATTAGAGCATTCACCAGATTTAACGCCCGATGATGTCAAAACCCTGTTAAAAGAAAATACAAGCAAGTGGTCTGGAGATGACCCGATGATTTACGGAGCAGGTGCCATTGACGCAGAAAAAGCCATCAAAGAATAAATTAAAAAAGCCCTTTACGTTGATTCGTAAAGGGTGTTGTTTGTCTGTTATTACGTGTGAAGTCTTTCATCTACTTGAGCAGCTGACATGTTATGCTTCGTTCTCATACATCTCATCTCCTTTTTGAATGTGCGTACGCGCTTCGATCACAATCTCAAAAAAAGTGGAAGATTCCTTGTACATGTCGCGTTCCTTATAATAATTAGCCGCATCAAGTGCTAATTCCTCTAAATCAGCAAACATTTTTTTGCTTCGCAGACCAAAAAGGGCCGACCTTAATTGCTCACAGCTGTCTTTTTCTATATAAAGCGCCTGCAAAAATTGGAATTTCAACTGATAAATTTCATCTTCCAATAAACAAGCCTCTTTCATTCCTTTACGTATAGCCTCGCCAGCCCGCTGGATATCTCCGAGTTTAAAACAAGTAAGGGCAAGTGAGAATAATGATTTGATCATCGTGGATGCTTGATCTTTTTGATAAAGGGAAATGGCTTGTTCAAAAAAGACAGTCGCTGTATGATACGTTCCCATACTATAATGACAAGCACCTAAGTTATTAAGAGCCATCGCTTTAAAATAAGATGTGCATTCTTGCCGTTCCATCGCTTCACAGACCTTTAACGCTTTTTCTAAATAAGGAAGCGCTTTTTGGTGCTGACTCACATCAATCCAATTACCTGCCATGACAAAATCACATTGAATGCTTCTTTTTCCATAAAGCTGATGTTTCTTATAAATGTCTCTCGCCTTTTTAGCATAATGCATGGAGAAATAAGTTTGTTTCATATGATAGTATACTTCTGCGATTTTATAGTAAAATTCCGCTTTTTCAATCTCATCTGTCACTAAGATCAGTTGATGTTCCGCATGCTTGTAATAGGAAATAGCCTCGATATACCGGCGCTGGATAAACGCATACATTCCATGGAAAAAATGAAAGTAATAGCCGAGCAAGCCTGTCATCTCATCTTCTCCATCTTCCATTTCTTTCGGAAAAGACACGGCTTGAAGCGTTTCACTCCCTGCATGGACTGGCGTTAAATGCTGAAGCATCATTTGATGGCGAAAATCCATTAGAGAATAATATAGAAGTAAATCTTGATCCTCTTCCATCTCATGAATTTCTTCTTCAACAAGGCGCTTCATATCGTTTGCTTGTTCGACTTCAAATTTGCAAATATGCGTGTACCATTGATTGATCTTTACACCTACTTCGGAAGATGGTATTTTGTGTGCCATCCACTTCAGCCCCATTCTATCATATCAAACTGATAACTATTATTTTACATAATTTATGTTTTTAAGGCAAATTGTAAGTTATTACATAATTTATGTTCATTTCGCATATTTCTATCTTTTTTACCAAGTTTAAATAGAGTACTTTTGCCCATCAAAACGGTTTTTCTACGAAGATGGGTCAAATTCTCTTAATACTTCTTTTAAAGCACTGATATAACGTCTGAATGCTTTTTTCTTTCCTTTTCTCGTATCAAAATTGTCGAAAAAGGCTTCTCTCTGCGCCGTACTAATTTCTAGCTGAACACTTTCACCACTCGCATTTCGATTATTAATATTTTTGGGATCTGTTCCTGAAAGCCGTTCGCCTTCTTGCACCATTTCTGCAGAAAATCCTCGATCCTTTAATTCTCGTACAACTGCTCTTTGCATTTTTTCGTTTGTCCCGCCAACTAGCGTGTGTCTTTTATCACTTTTATAGCCGTGGATAGAAATGGAGAAGGGGTACGTTTTAATCATTTGAACCAATATCGGTTCATCAAACTTGGTGCTTGTAATATGCAAATCACGATTATTGTCTTGTTTTGTTCCTTCAAACAAATACGTAGAGTACTTTTCTTGAAATGCTTCTACAATTTCACTTGTTCCTGGTTCAATTTCCCCTCCATGAGGAGAAAAGACGAGTAAATCACTTCCACCCTTTTCGTGAAATTCTATTTCATAGCCTTCTCTTTCATGTCGGATAAGCTGTTTAAAGCTTTCATATTGATCCCCTTTTTTTCGCTCTTTTTGATACTTTTCTACCTCTTCTTGATATTGTTTTTGCTCTTTTTTTTCTTGAACAGAATGGCTGCATTTCACCATTAAAAGAGCACACAGGATCAGAAAGATGAATCCACATATCAGTAGCCTTTTCATTTCACCGCTCCTTTTCATTCTCTTAGGTGTCATCTTATCGCATTATTTTACTATCAATGGCTAACGAATTCAAAGGTTGTCCGGCTCATTTGAACGAATCAGGAGAACTTACCTGTTTTTTTATGCTGCCCTAGGTATTTCTGACTTCTTTGAATCATTCATTGCTTGAATAAAAACTGCATCGTATGACCTTATTTTAGCTTTAGTTAAAATCACCTACAAAAATGGACATATTCTTCTGATTTCAAACAAAAAAAGCCGTAAACAAAAGGTATGCCCTTCTGTTTACAGCCAATTACTGTATATCCATCATTAAACTCTTAGTTCATTCTCTAAAGCTGAAAGGACTTCATCTTGCGACAGTCCTTGTGCAAGAGAAATCTCACTCACTAACATGCCTCGTGCATCTTCAAGCATCTTCTTTTCACTTGAATTTAATGCTTTCTTCTGATTGCGTCTCATCAGATCTTTGACAACGTCTGCACCATCTTCGATCGCACCTGTTTTTAGCTTTTTCAGATTTTCATCATATCTTTGCTTCCAAGTAAGCGTGTCGTCGTTTGTTTCTTCTGCAAAATTGTTCATCACAACTTTCAGCGTTGCTTGATCTGCTACCGGACGTATACCTAGTTGATTGATTCTGCCTCTTGGGATCATCATCTGCATATTCGGCATTTGAATCAGAAAATATTCCTCCGTCTTACCTAAAATCTCTTTTTCTTCCATTCCTTCAATCACACCGGCACCATGCATAGGATAAACAATTTTATCACCTATTTGAAACAAATCCGCCACCTCCGAAAGTATTCACATTATGATTATAACACATTTCATCGGTGGATAAAAATTTATATTCTATCATGTTATTTTAGCACTAGTCAATTCTTTTTATTTGAGTTTTTCAGAAAAAGCCTTTTTTTACAAAAAAAGCGCCATTATCCAGTCCCCTTGTCTTATTCTTGCATATACTAGCATTGAGTCACATTTAGGAGGGATGACAATGTGCAAATGCAAGTGCAAACATTCCCACTCAAACTGTTATAAAAAGCATGACGATCATTGCCATGAGGATCCATGTAAAGAAAAAAAGTTTCATCATAAAAAAGATAAATGGTTTGAGAGCGATTTCTGGGATACTTCTAGAAGCTACGATCCCTATTACTGTCCTAAAAGTGTCTGCAGCAGCTGTAAGAAGCGTCGTAGAAGAAGACATGGCTTCTCATATTAGCAATTGACGCTTTCACCTGCTTTTCGTTTTCCCGGCTGAAAAGCCGGTTTTTTTCATATGGATAGGCTCATGAAACGAGTAATGCTCATAGGATATGGCAACCTGACATAAAGGATGAGATATCAAATGAACAATATGAATAGCCCAATGAATCATCATCACCAAGAAAACCCCTATCATACATTTGAGAATGTGTATACAGCCAATCATGAGCATGTGGTCGCGCCAAACATGGAGGATCCTATGAATATGCCAAAGCATGATCATACCGGTAAAAAAGATATGTACAGCGGACACTATCCGCATCATCATTCAACCTATTCGCCGTTTCCAAATCAGCATGATGCCTTTTCACATGTTTCAATGAAAGATCACCATCATCTTGGCCACTATGGTGGATACGGAATGATGCCATATCATCCATACGGATATCAAGATATGCATATGATGATGCCAAATCAGCAAATGACAGGCCATGGTTATGGAATGAACCAACCAAATGCGTTTTTCCCCCGTTATTACTAAACAAAGTGAAAAAATAAGGGTACAATATACCATTTAATACCATATAGGAATATGGTAACCTTATAGGTAAATAATGGGTGTAATCATCTATTATTTGCCTATATTCAACAAGGGGGAAGGAAAAAATGAAAAAAACATGGACAATGATCATGATCGGAATGCTTACACTGGTCATGGCACTATCGGTACCGATTGCCGCATCCGCAGAAGGAGTCAAAACGGAGGAAGGCAAAGCATCAACGAATGCAAGACCAGCTGAACTTTATGCAAAAATTACAGGTACAAGTAAGCAGGAATGGTCTTTTTCTGACATTGAGCTGACATACCGCCCAAATTCTATTTTAAGTATCGGTGCCATTGAGTTCACATTGCCTGCAGGCTTTCAAGCGACAACAAAAGACATCTTCAATGGAAAAGCATTAAAAGACAGCTACATTTTGAACAGTGGAAAAACTGTCCGCATTCCAGCTAGAATCGATTTATTAGGAATCTCACAATATAAATTACAACTTTCTCATAAAGTACTTCCTGCTGCAGGTACATATACGTTCCGCGCAGAAAACCGTGCGCTTAGCATTGGTTCTAAATTTTATGCAGAGGACACCCTTGATATTCAAACACGACCAGTTGTGGTCACACCGCCAAATCCTTGTGGATGCTAAATAAAAAAGCGCTCTAATAAGAGCGCTTCAGCGTGTAGACAAACCCTCGCATTCTTTGTCAGGTCTGTGCTCCGTTACTCACGAATGTTCAATTCGCTCCGTTCCGGTGCTCGCCCTTCCTAGACTGCAAAGGTTTTCTATCACGCTGAAAAGAAGACAAAGGGCCAAAATCAAGATGATTTTAGCCCTTTGTCTTTTTTTCATTTGATCACATGACCCGTTTAAACATTTTTTCCATTTCATATGTCGAGTGATGAATGATGATCGGCCGGCCGTGCGGACAAGTGAAGGGGTCCTTTGTCTGCCGGAGTTCATCTAATAAGGCTTTGATTTCATCATGACGCAAATGGCGATTTGCTTTGATAGAACCTTTACAGCTCATCATGATCGCCGCTTCTTCTCTCAATTTTTTGATATCAACACGCTTCTCATTTAGCACTTGCTCTATAATCTCTTCGATCAGTTCAGCCTCTTCCCCTTTTGGAAACCACTGCGGATGCGACCGAACAATGTAGCTTCCTGAACCGAAAGGCTCTAAGAAGACGCCCACTTTCGTTAGTATCTCTTTATGCTCTTCAATAATCAGCATATCGTTTTTCGAGTAGTGGAATGTTAATGGGACGAGCATTTCTTGCACTTCCTGCTTGATCTCTCCTACCTTCTCACGATAATACTCATACTTGATTCGCTCCTGGGCCGCATGCTGATCGATAATATAAAGCCCTCGTTCATTTTGAGCCAAAATATATGTGCCGTGCATTTGCCCGATGGGATACATGACTGGAACACGTTCGTTTTCTGAAATGGTTTCTGCAACATCTTCTCTCAGTACCGACTCTTCATATTCTAGTGAAGCGGCGGATTCCTCTAACTGAACACGCTCAGATGGAGCATCTTCATAAAATACGGGTGATGACGCCTCAGTCTTTTCCTGCTCAGGCGTCCCATATGTACCCGTCTGACTTGTCTCGTATACAACCGATTCGAGAGGCTCCGGCTGATAGGATAGCGGCGTTTCCGACACGCTTGTGTTTATTTTTTTCGCATCAAAGGTTAAGGATTGCTGCTCATTTTTGATAGCTGGCATTGGTGCTTTCTTTGGCAGCGAAGCACTTGGAATGAGTTGCTGCTTTTGAAATACTTCCTTAATTCCTTGTTTGATTAGCTCATGAAGTTCCTGCTCTTTACTTAGTCTCACTTCAAGCTTCGAAGGGTGAACGTTCACATCCACTAAAATGGGGTCCATCTTCATCTCAATAAATGTAATCGGATGGCGGCCAATCGGCAGCAGGGTATGATACCCTTCATGGACCGCTTTCACGAGCGGAAAATGCTTAACATATCTGCCGTTTACAACAGAAGACATATAATTCCGTGATGCCCTTGTCACTTCTGGCAAGGAGATATATCCTTTCACTTCAAAATCAAGTGATTGCACGTGAAGCGGCACCATTTTTTTCGCAACAGCTGTCCCGTAAATGGCCGCAAGCACATGCCGCACATCCCCGTTTCCATTCGTCTGAAGCAGGACTTTCCCTTGATGTCGCAAGCGAATCGATACTTCTGGGTGAGCCAGCGCAATTCGATTGACGACATCCGATATATTGCCAAGCTCCGTATGAACGGTTTTCATGTATTTTAAACGGGCAGGCGTATTGTAAAATAAGTTGGTAACGACAATCTCGGTACCGCGGCGGCCAGAGGTTTTTTTCTCTGAAATGATCTTTCCGCCTTGCAGTACCAGGTGCGTTCCAGCTCCTTCACCAGTACTTGTTTTCATTTCTAGATGAGAGACAGATGCGATACTTGGCAGCGCCTCTCCCCTGAACCCGAGCGTTCTGACACGGAACAGATCATTTTCATCTTTGATTTTACTCGTTGCATGGCGCTGAAAGGCGAGCTTACAATCTTCAGCATCGATTCCAACACCATTATCAATCATTCTAATAGAGGAAAGACCTGCTTCTTCTACATCGATTTCAATCACTGTACTGCTTGCATCGATTGCATTTTCCATAAGCTCCTTTACGACAGAAGCCGGACGCTCGACTACTTCACCTGCAGCAATTTTATTGGATAGGTCATCGGATAACTGAATAATCTTTGCCATTTTGCTCACCTCACCTTATATTATAATTTCTTTTGCAATTCATATAGCTTTGTCATCGCTTCGAGCGGGGTCATATCCATTAGGTTGAATGACTTTAATTCCTCGATCACCGCTTGATCTTTCTGTTTTAGAACTGGTTTAGTTTGCGGTTTTTCTTCTACTTCAAAGAAAGAAAGCTGCTGTTTTCCCTCGGTCTTTTCTGTTTTTGGGGCTGCAGATACGTGCGGGGTCACTTCATGTGATCCGCTCTCAAGCTCCGTCAAAATGGTCTGGGCCCTATCGATGATGGCATCAGGCAATTCAGCAAGCTGCGCTACATGAATACCATAGCTTTTATCAGCTGCCCCCTCTTTGATTTGATGTAAGAAAACGACCGTGCCTTCATGCTCTTCAGCACGTACATGGACATTTTTCAGCTCGCTTAATTGAGACTCAAGGACTGTAAGCTCATGGTAATGTGTAGAAAATAGCGTTTTGGCACCAATATGATCGTGAACAAATTCAATGATTGCCTGCGCAAGAGCCATTCCATCATAAGTGCTTGTCCCGCGTCCAATTTCATCAAATAAGATCAAGCTGTTTTTCGTTGCATGCACCATCGCATTTTTTGCTTCAAGCATCTCTACCATAAAAGTACTCTGACCAGAAATCAAATCATCTGCCGCACCAATGCGTGTAAAGATTTGATCAAAGATCGGAAGGGTCGCCTTTGATGCCGGCACAAAGCAGCCAATTTGCGCAAGAATTGAGATAAGCGCCATTTGTCTCATATACGTACTTTTCCCTGACATATTCGGCCCAGTAATGAGTAAGGTTTGCCGGCCATTTCCCATATGGCAGTCATTTGGCACATACTCCTGATGATCCATCACTTTTTCAACGACTGGGTGACGGCCATCTATGACATCCACCTCATCCTCTGAGAATTCCGGACGGATATAACGGCGCTTTTCACTGACAGTCGCAAAACATTGGAGGGCATCCAGCTCACTCATTTGTTTTGCGAGCAGCTGTAATCTCGGAATATAGACTTTCACTTGTTCCCTGAGAGCTGCGAATAGTTCATATTCCAGTTCGCTTATATTTGATTCTGCCTCAAGAATCAGCGCTTCTTTTTCTTTCAATTCAGGTGTAATATACCTCTCTGCATTGGCAAGCGTTTGTTTTCTTTCATAACGCCCTTCCTCCAGAAGATGCGTATTCGCGCGTGTCACTTCGATATAATAACCGAACACTTTATTAAACCCGACTTTTAAGGAGCGAATGCCTGTGTATTCTCTTTCTTGCTGTTCAAGCCGTGCAATCCAGTCCTTCCCATTTCGACTGGCATCACGGTATTCATCTAATTTTGCATTGTAGCCGTCTTTAATCAAATTGCCTTCTTTTAACGTCATCGGCGGATTCTCATATAGCGCATCTTCTAATAAATCAAGTAAGTCACCACAAGGGTCAATATCATTCGCTCTTGATTTCGCCATTTCCTCTGGCAATGAATGCACAAGCTCTTTAATGGCTGGCACTTGCTTTAAGGATTCTTTTAACTGAATGAGATCACGGGCATTTACGTTGCCAAATGCGACGCGGCCCGCTAGACGCTCAAGATCATATACTTGCTTTAATCGTTCACGCAGATCCTCTCGTTCAAAGAAATGATCCATGAGAATTTGCACCATTTCCTGACGTTCCATAATTTGCGTAGGACGAATTAACGGCCGGTCGATCCATTGTTTGAGCAGCCTTCCGCCCATCGCTGTTTTTGTTTCATCTAGCAGCCATAATAAAGAGCCCTTCTTGCTTTTTGAGCGGATCGTCTCTGTTAATTCAAGATTTCGTTTTGAGTAAAGATCAATTTTCATTGTTTGTTCGAGCTCAAACACTTGCACTTGCTGAAGGTGATCGAGACTTCTTTTTTGCGTTCTTTTTAAATAGGCATATAATGTCAAAAAGGTCGATCTTAGTTGCTCGTTAAGGGGGGACACGAGTCGCTCAGCTTCATCGATTAACTCATCACTATCTTCGTATGAAATGGTCGCTTGGCACCGTTCCTTTAAGGTCTTGACTGTTTCCTCATCCAGCTGCTTTGACACCACAATTTCTTTTGCACCGACAGAATAAATTTCAGACACGACTTCATCTAATCGATCGATGAAAGCCGCAATGTTTTCACCTGTAGATAAATCGGAAAGTGCAAGTCCGTACCCATTTTCAAACCTTGTAACAGATGCAATGAAGTTGTTTTCGTTTTCACTTAAGCCTTTACCATCCATCACCGTACCTGGTGTAATGAGTTGAACGACTTCTCTTTTGACTACACCTTTTGCCGTTTTAGGATCTTCCACCTGCTCACAAATCGCGACCTTGTAGCCTTTTGAAATCAATTGTTCTATGTATGCAGAAGCAGAATGATAAGGAACACCGCACATTGGTATTGTCCCGCCATCTCTGCTTGTTAACGTAATTTCTAATTCTTGTGCCGCTTCTTTTGCGTCATCAAAAAACATCTCATAAAAATCGCCTAAGCGAAAAAATAAAAAGGCATCTTGATACTCTGCCTTGATTTTTAAATATTGCTGTATCATGGGCGTATAACTTGCCATATTTCTAATCCCTCACTATATTACATTCGAATTCATACCATCTTTCATTATAGCATAAAAAACCCCCTTTTTTCTCCTAGATAGGACACAAAAAAACTAGGGGGATATGCGCCCTAGTCATGAATTATTCTTCTGGATCACCCGCTAGGAATTCTGGATGAATATCCTCTAACTCCTCATCCACCTCTTCTTCCCACTCGTGATCATCTTTTTCTTTCCAGCTTGAATTGACCTCTACAACAATTTTTGTTTCTCCTACCACTTCAGCAATGAATTCACGCTCTGCCTGAACGATAATTTTATTGCCGTTTGGTGAAATGGTCACTTCTAAACAATTCGGCTGCTGCAGCACTTTTGCAATCACTTCATGCTCATCATCAAGGAAATTTTTATCTTTATATCTCAGTTTGATGATGTCTACATATTTCACCCGTTCTGTGACGACTTCTGTTTTTGTGTTATCAGCGTAAGAATACCATACGTTAATATCAAAGGTTCCTTCAATCTCAACAGTTTTACCGACCTTTTCAGCATCATACTTATGATTAATGATCCAACCACCTAGGATGCTGGTTGGTTTTTGCGATGGAGAAATGGTGTGTGTGCTTTGGGTGAATTTCCTCCCTTTTGCAACCACCGCTTTTGTAATAATCTCTCTGTATTCAGACATTCCGGCATGCCTCCTTGTTCTTGATCGTTTTATCTTATGCTGGGCATTCGTCTAGTGTGTCACGATTTTGAACTTCATGTTCAATTAAATTCATTTCTGTTTCAGTGTATGCATGGTCGCCCATAAACTTGCCTTGAAAATTGGAAAAGTTGGAGAGTGAGAGTTTGAGGTTGATTGGAATGGTTTAATTTGATTTAATACAGATAGTAGTCCTTCTTTATATAAGGAGGAGATATCATGAAAGAATTTAATATTATAATAAGTATTTTTGGTTTAAGCGTTGAGTTTCGCTTCAAATCTTTTAATCTGTAAAATCAATTAACCTTCGTTCAATAAGCTTCTTTCTAACATTTTCATATTATTACTTTACGTTAAAAATAAAGGGCTACTGCATCAACAACAAAATGTTGATGCAGTAGCAAAATATAAATTACATATATTCTATAACAAAAAAACCCCGCATCTGCGGGGTTTTCTCATTTAATGGAGCAACTTGGTGATGAGTTTTTCACTTTTGAACCGGTTTCTCCTAATAAGAGGTCACCGCCGGTTGAAAGAATGATTTCATCTGTTACTTGATTAGAAATCGTATGCGCTACGAGCTGAAGCAGGGAATTGACTTCCACTTGTGATTCTTTGAATTCTTGAATCACCGGGATTTCATCCAGTTCTTCTTGCAGGGCATCGATTTTTTCTTCCACTTGCTTTAAGGCTTCATGTTTGCCGTAATGCTTTAAATTCACAGCTTGTTTTTGAAGCGCCTTAATTTGATTAATAATCGTTGAAATTTTTGTATTTTCATTGATTTGCGCTTCTGCTTTCTTGAAGAAATCAACTTCTTCTGTTTCAGAAATCATTTTAGCGAGCTCTCTTGCACGCTCGACAATCTCTTCTTTTGAATAAAGCGTCATTTTAATTCACCTCGATAGCTTCTCCAACCATTTCTCCGTCAAGAGACCAAGTTTTGGCTTGTGTGATTTTCACTTTGACGATGTTGCCAATCGCTTCTTTTGGTGCTTTAAAATTCACAAGCTTGCTTTTACTTGTATATCCGGCTAGGATTTCAGGGTTGTTTTTACTTTCACCCTCTACTAATACTTCGACAGTCTGCCCTTCATATTCCTTCATTTTTTTCGCGGAAATTTCATTCACGAGGGCATTCAGGCGCTGCAGACGTTCTTTTTTCACATGCATTGGCACGTTGTCTTGCATTTTCGCTGCTGGTGTTCCTTCTCTTGGAGAGTAAATGAACGTATAAGCGGCATCAAACTCAACCTCGCGATAGAGGGAAAGTGTTTCCTCAAACTGCTCATCTGTCTCATTTGGGAACCCAACAATAATGTCCGTTGTTAATGAAGCATTTGGCATGGCTTCTTTGATTTTGCGCACAAGATCAAGATAACGCTCACGGTCATATTTTCTCGCCATGAGTTTCAATACAGAAGAACTTCCTGATTGAACTGGCAAATGAATATGATCGAGAAGGTTCCCACCCTTAGCAAGCACTTCAATTAAGTGATCGTCAAAGTCACGCGGGTGGCTTGTTGTAAAACGGATACGCGGAATATCGATTTTACGCAGCTCATCCATCAGGTGTCCAAGACCATATTCCATGTCTTCAAAATCTTTTCCATACGCATTCACGTTTTGACCAAGAAGGGTAATTTCCTTATATCCTTCTGCCGCTAAACGTCTGACCTCTTGAATAATTTCATCCGGGCGGCGGCTTCTTTCCTTACCGCGCGTGTAAGGGACGATACAGTATGTACAGAATTTATCACAGCCGTACATAATATTCACCCAGCCCTTAATTTTTCCTTGGCGGGCTCTCGGAAGGTTTTCAATGACATCGCCTTCTTTTGACCAAACCTCGATGACCATTTCTTTTGAAAGATAGCATTCAGATAACAACTCTGGCAGGCGGTGAATGTTGTGTGTACCGAAAATCAAATCAACAAATGGATGTTTCTTCAAAATACGGTTGACGACAGATTCCTCTTGCGACATACATCCGCAGACACCTAAAATTAAATCTGGCTTTTCACGTTTTAATGCTTTTAAATGACCAAGCTCTCCGAACACTTTGTTTTCCGCATTTTCACGAATCGCACAAGTGTTTAATAAGATGACATTTGCATCTTCCGTTGAGTTTGTTGGCTCATAACCAAGCGCCATAAAGATACCAGCCATCACTTCTGTGTCATGCTCATTCATTTGACAGCCATATGTTCGAATATAAAACTTGCGGCCGTTCCCTAAACCTTGAAACCGCTCGTCAATTTGAAATTGATTGTATTCGACTTCTTCTTTACCCCGTTTTTTTGCTTCTTTTAAGGAAGGCGGAATGTACACAGCTTCAAAATACTGGCTGTAGTCCTTCTCGGATTTTTTGTCCGATGAACTTACTTGTCCGCTCGCTTTTCTCTGCTCTTCATTCATGAATTTGTACTCCTTTCAAACCAAGCTCCACCCTACAGTATAGACTATTTTGTGATGAATTGAAAATAATTCATATACAGTTTTTCTATAAAAAATGCCTATTCAGCAAGAAGGTCACAGCCAATCTCTTTATTAAAAAAAGAGAGCCTGCGCTCTCTCAATCAAGTATGTTCAGTTTTTTTGCTTCTTCTTTGATCACCGTCAGTGCACGGTCTAGTTCTTCTTTTGTGTGCTCTGCTGTGATGATGGCTCTAATTCTCGCTTTTCCTTTTGCCACAGTTGGAAAGGCGATGCCTTGAGCAAACACGCCTCGCTCTATTAAAGCCTTTGAAAAGCGGAAAGTAAGGGCTTCGTCTCCAATCATGATTGGAATAATCGGTGTTTCTGTCGGAGCAACTTGAAATCCAAGGCTGACGACTTTTCCTTTAAAATAGGCGGCGTTTTCCCAGAGCGTGCTAATTCGCTCTGGTTCGTCTAACAGTACTTCAATCGCTTCTTCACACGCTCTAGTCACAGCTGGCGGATGTGAGGTACTGAATAAAAACGGTCTTGCTTTATGCTTTAAATAATCAATTAAAACGGCTGATCCCGCTACATAGCCGCCGAGCACTCCGACAGCCTTGCTAAGTGTCCCAACCTGAATATGCACTCTGCCGTCGAGTTTAAAATGGTTGACTGTCCCGCGGCCATTTTCACCAAGCACGCCCGAGGCATGCGCATCGTCTACCATCACAAAAGCATCATATGCTTCTGCGAGCCTGACAATCTCAGGAAGTGGCGCAATATCTCCATCCATCGAGAACACACCATCTGTGACGATGAGACGCATGCGGTAATTCATAGATTTCTTTAAAATTTTCTCAAGCTGTTCCATATTGGAATGACCGTATACCTTTTTATCTGCTTTTGTTAATCGGATGCCGTCAATGATTGAGGCATGATTCAGTTCATCTGAAATCACAATATCATCTTTTGTCAGGATACTTGATAAGACCCCTTGGTTGGTCGTAAAGCCTGATTGGAACACAAGGGCTGCCTCTGTCTTTTTAAATGCAGCGAGCTTTTTTTCAAGACGTTCGTGCATCGTCATTGTGCCGGCGATGGTTCGTACAGACCCTGTGCCAGCACCAAATTCATCAATTGCCTCTTTTGCCGCTTTCATCAGCCTTGGATGTGAGGTGAGGCCTAAGTAGTTATTTGAGGAGAGCTGTATGACAGATTGTTCATTTAATGTCACAGTGGATGATTGTTTTGAGTCGATCTCTTTCAATGTTTGGTGGGTGCCTTGCTGCTTCATTGTTTCCAATTCATCTTGTAAATACGTGAATTCTTTCATCATTTCTTCCCCCTTTGATTTGATGGCAGCATCAGTACGACCTTTCCGCACGTACCATTTCTCATGAGTTCAAATCCCTTTTCGAACTGTTCAAATGGCAGCGTATGGGTGACAACTGGCTGGACATCGATGGTATTCGTTCTTAATAACTCAGATACTTGACGCCACGTCTCAAACATTTTTCTCCCCGTGATTCCTTGGACGGTTAATCCCCTAAAAACAATTTGATTCGTAATATCAATTGTCACTGGCCGTTCTGGCAAGCTTAGTATATTGACTTTCCCTCCATTTGCACAAGCTTCGAGAGCTTGATTAATGGCAACTGGATGTCCTGACATCTCGCATATCACATCTGCTCCTTCCATCCGTGTGAACTGCTTAATCACCTCAACAGGATCATCTTTTCCAATATCCACGATATGGTCTGCCCCCATTTTTCGGGCAAGATCCAGCCTGTATTCGTTTTGATCGACGGCAAACACTTGAACAGCACCGGAAGCTTTCGCGACGGCGATCGCCATTAAACCGATTGGTCCGCAGCCAAAAATCGCCACTGACTTACCTGAAACGGGTGTGTGCAGCACTGTATGAACAGCATTTCCAAGCGGCTCTTGGATAGACGCAAGCTCTACTGGCATTTGAGCTGGATTGTGCCACACATTTTGTTCAGGTACTTTGACATATTCAGCAAAGCAGCCGTCAATGTCTACCCCTAAAATTTTCGTTTCACTGCACAAATGCTGCTGACCGGTTAAACACATATAGCACTGATTACATACAACATGTGTCTCTGCCGATACAAAATCCCCTACTTTTGCACGTGAGACTTGCTTCCCTACTTTGACAACTTCCCCTGTAAATTCATGTCCAAAAATGTAGGGCGCTTTAACTCTTCCCTTTGCCCAGTCATCCCAGTTATAAATATGCACGTCTGTTCCGCATATCGAAGTGGCTTTCACCTGAATCAATACTTCATGATCATTGATTTCTGGAATCGGCATTTCCATCAGTACCGCCCCGTAAGCGCTTTCTTTTTTAACAATTGCTTTCATCGTTCCACACATGACGTACAACCCCTTTGTTAAAAAACTTCTCCCAATGAGATTTTAACACGTCTTATTTTAGTCGTAAATACCACTGTCTACTGTAAAAAGACAAATGAACACTCCACATATTTTTTTGGATATTTTTCTAAAAAAAAAGCAAATCCCCGTAGAGAAGGAGATTTGCTTTTTGCGTCACCGTCTTTTTGAAACGGCAATATATAAGGCTGGTACAATGAAGAGTGTGAGAATCGTTGAGAAAAAGACACCCGAAACTATGCAGATTGCCAGCGGCTTAAAGAGCGGATCATTACTTAATGCTACAGGCATAAGGGCAACCAGTGCTGTAAAGGCTGTTAGTAAAATTGGCCTAATCCTAGCTCTTCCCGCTTCAATGACAGCTGTCTGTTGATCGAATCCTTGCTTACGCCGCTGCTCAATAAATTCGAACAAGACAACCGCATTTCGGACCACGATACCAGCTAATGAGACAATTCCCATGGTTGCCATGAAGCTGAACGGTGTTTGTGTGACAAACAGTCCTATAACAGCTCCAGATATCGCTAAGTAAACCGTACCTAGAACTAACAATGGAAGCATCAATGAATTGAACTGAAAAGCGATGGTCACATAAATGAGCAGCAAGACAACCCCAAATAAGAGACTAATTTCAATAAAGAACTGGGTTTGATCTTCATTTTCTCCACCTTGAGAAATGGTTAGCTCCTTCGCTGCATCCGTTTTTCCTACTTGATTGACGACTTCTTTCATGTCATCTTTAAACGACTCTGACGTGCCAGGGTACGCCTTCAGCGTAATGGTCGGAATTCCATTTTCATGTGGAATGCTTTCGTACTGCTCTGTTTCTTTTTCTTTTACATATCGGCTAAGCGGCTCGAGTGAAGGCATACCACCTTCATTTGAATTGACAGGCACTTTTATTTCTTTTAGCTTTAATCCATTTTGGTGTGTAGCCATATCCTGTTTGACCACTAGGTCGATATCATTTGATCCTTGTTTAAAGCTGCCTAATGGCATGCCTTCTGTCACTAGACCGAGCTGTTTGCTGACAAACTGAGCGCTGAGACCATCCTCTGCCATTCGGTCACGGTTTAACTCAAAGGAGATGGTTTTTACCGGCTGATTGACATCGTCAGTGATCAAGCTCGCTCCTTTTTCTTTCATTTCACTTGTGAGCGTTTCTTTGATATTAATGAGCTTTGCAAAAGAGTCACCCGCAATGGTTACTGTCACAGGCGCACCGGTTGGCGGCCCTTGAACAATGGTTTTCATAAAAATATCAGCATCTTTGAATTTCTTACGCAATGGCTCTGTCATACGATCTATCAATTGTTTACTCGTCATCTGATCATTGTCTACTCTCACGACAACTTGACCAGTATGATCACTTGAATTTGAGATACTTTCATTAAACAGGTTCGGTACACCACCGCCTGCAAAGATCGCCGTCTCTTCAATGCCTTTCTGCTGTTTCATCTCTTGTTCTATTTTCTCTAATGTTTCATTTGTTTTGTCTAATGTTGTTTCACTTGGAAGAGTGACAGTGACAACCACTTCTTTTTTATTCGCTGCAGGGAAAAATTCAAATGGTGTGACGAAAATCAGTAAAAAGGCAAGCGTTGCAACGAGCAAACCACTTAGGCCAATAAGCAGCGGACGCTTCACAATATTCGTCAGCACACGGTCTGCATAAAAATCAGCTAATTTTTTTAACGGTTTGCCTAGGAATCCTGGCTCTTTTTGAATTTTCTTGTTCTTTCTTTTTCGGTTCACGGTATATTGATAGACTGGCACTAGTGTCAGAGAAATCACCATAGACGCAAGTACAGTCGTGACTAGGACAGACGGTAATGCTCGTATAAATGAACCGTTTGCACCTGATAAGAAAACAAGTGGCAAGAAAGCAAACACAACCGCAAGTGTTGAAGTCAAAATAGACCCTGCAACTTCTTTCACACCTGCAATCGTTCCTTTAAGCGGACTTTCGTATTTTTTCATCTGCCTTAAAATATTATCGTTGACGACAATGGCATCATCGACAAGTATTCCTAGGGCAATGATAAAGCCGATAATCGAAATCTGATTGAGGTCCACTTGTAAAAATGGCAGCGGAATCGTTCCGATTGTGATCGATAATGGGATGGCAAGTGAAACGATGAACGCACCGCCAATGGTAAGACCAAGTGTGGTGACGATAATGACAGCGATGACCGCAACAATGGCTTCTTTTATCAAATCATTAAAAATGGCATCCACATCACTTTTTTGTGAATAGTAGTCTACCCACTCCACACCATTTGGAAGCTGCTTCTCTTTCTCAATAACATCACTGACTTTGTCATACATTTTAGGAATATCAAGCCCTGGTTTGATATTGACTGTAAATGAATAGGCGGGCTTTCCGTTATACGACACAATGTCACTTTTCTCTTTTTCTACTTCTTTTAAGCTGCCAAGCTGACTGATTGTGACCGGCTCACGGTTCGTTTTGGAGAAAAGCTCAATCTTTTTCACTTGATCCAAACGGTCATAGGCATCAATGGACAGCTTAACCTTCTCGCCGCCTGCCCGAATGTCGCCTAGTGGAGATGTGTCAAATTCCTGATTGATGGCATTTGTGACATCCGTTACATTTAACCCTTCATCCTCCAATTTACTTGAATCTAAGTTTAATACCGCTTGTTTGTCATTGAATCCTTTGATGACGACACTGTCTACCCCTTTGATGTCCTCAACCTTTTCCTTCAACGCACGCAGCGATTCCTGACTTTTTGCCAAGTCCGTTGATTGACTCGCCACAACCATATAAGAACCAACCGGCACGTTGCCGAACTCATCCTTTACATCCGGCTCCATCACTCCGTCAGGAAAGGACGACGCAGCACTTGTGGTTTCATTCTTAATTTGATTTGCCACCTCTTGAAAGTCGGCTTGATCACCAATTTCAAGCACAATATTTGAAAAACCAATGGCAGAAACAGAGCTCGTTTTCTCTACACCATTGATATCAGATATGGCTGATTCGAGCTTATTGGTTACATTATTTTCCACCTGTTTTGCATCCGCACCAGGAAACACGGTGGAAATCGTGACGATATTCGCTTGGAATTCTGGCAGTTCTCGTTTAGGGAGCTGCGCGAATAAATAGCCGCCAGCAATGAGAACAATAAAAAATAAAATAAAAACAAGCTTTCCTCTTTTCAAAAAAGCTTCAATCATTATTTCACCTACTTAAATATTTATTTTTGATGAAGTATTTTTAACTTAACCTTAATTTATCATCATGGTGAAAAAATGCAAGCTCTAATATGTCATTTTTATCTATTTCATGAACTGAATATGTTATATAAGAAATGTATAGTGGTAAACAAAAACAACCTGCTTACATGATGTAAGCAGGTTGAAAATAATAAAATTAGAATTATCGCGGCTCAACAATCAATTTGATTGCTGTTCTTTCTTCTCCATCGATAAGAATGTCAGTAAAGGCTGGAATGCATATCAAATCCACTCCGCTTGGTGCAACAAATCCCCTTGCTATGGCTACAGCCTTGACCGCCTGATTCAGCGCTCCAGCGCCGATTGCTTGTATTTCCGCTGCACCGCGTTCACGTAAAACGCCTGCTAATGCTCCTGCTACTGAATTCGGATTTGACTTTGCTGAAACTTTTAAAATTTCCATTTCTGCTCCCCCTTAAATTTACAATGGATAAGTGAGTGTTCATTAGAACAATCTTTGTTAGATGATGCTATTTTTTGAAAATCCATCCCCAAAATGTTTTTCAAAAATAGCAGGCTACCTACCATTTTTACTATATTCACGATAGAGGGCGCATATTCCTTCTTTCTGATTAATATTTTTCTGAAATAAATATGTGAACATTTATTCAAAGAAAATATGGTCATCATTTATCAAAATTCGATCAATTTTGACAGCTTTTTTCGACTGTTCGTCAATTTCTACGATTACTGCACTTAATGTTGTGCGTCCTTCTGCAATCTCAAAACGGACTGGAAGACTCGTTTTGAATCGTTTAATAATCGTCTCCCGATCAACGCCTAAAATGCCATCATAAGGTCCTGTCATTCCCACATCTGAAATATACGCAGTTCCTTTTGGCAAAACGCGGTTATCTGCTGTTTGAACATGTGTATGCGTTCCAACGACACATGATGCACGGCCGTCTGTATACCAGCCCATCGCTTGCTTTTCACTTGTGGCTTCACCATGAAAATCAATAAAAATGAACGGTGTACGTTTGGATGCTTCCGCAATTAACTCGTCTACTTTTTGAAACGGGCAGTCAATTGGCGGTAAAAAAGTGCGTCCTTGTAAATTGATGACGGCCAGTTCTTTTCCTTGTTTTTTTATAAACGTAAGACCTTTACCAGGTGTGCCTTCTGGGAAGTTCGCCGGACGAACCATGTTGGCTGCGTCATCGATGAAATCAAAAATGTCTCTTTTATCCCATGTATGGTTGCCCATTGTAAGCACGTCAGCTCCTGCTTGCAACAGCTCATGATAGATTTTTTCAGTTATCCCTTTCCCATGAGCAGCATTTTCTCCGTTGACAATGGTAAAGTGGGGCTGATATTTCTTCTTCAACTTTGGTAAGTATTCTTTCAGTGTATCTCGTCCAGGTGAACCGACGATATCTCCAACAAATAGTATTTTCATGCGCTTTGAACCCTTTCTCTTATAAATTGACTTCTTATCAGTGTTGCATATTTACACAAAAAAATAAAGCGGCGCTAAGCGCACCGCTCTATTTTGCATACTCTACTGCGCGAGTTTCTCGAATGACCGTCACTTTAATGTGACCAGGGTAATCGAGCTCGTCCTCAATCCGCTTACGAATATCCCTTGCTAGACGGTGAGCTTCAAGATCATTAATTGAATCTGGCTTCACCATAATACGTACTTCACGTCCAGCCTGTATCGCAAACGATTTTTCAACACCTTCATAAGATTCTGAGATATCTTCTAATTTCTCAAGTCTCCGAATGTAATTTTCAAGCGTTTCACTTCTTGCACCAGGGCGTGCTGCAGATAATGCATCTGCTGCCGCAACAAGAACAGCGATAATAGATGTCGGTTCTTGGTCACCGTGGTGAGAGGCAATACTGTTGATGACAACAGGATGCTCTTTATATTTCGTCGCAAGCTCAACGCCAATTTCTACGTGGCTTCCTTCTACTTCATGATCAATGGCTTTTCCAATGTCATGCAGAAGACCTGCTCGTTTTGCAAGCTTTGCATCTTCTCCAAGCTCTGAAGCCATGAGACCTGCAAGATGTGCAACCTCAATAGAATGCTTCAGGACATTTTGTCCATAACTTGTACGGAATTTTAAGCGACCGAGAATTTTGATGAGATCCGGATGCAGACCGTGAACTCCGACTTCGAATGTCGTTTGCTCACCCATCTCGCGGATATAATCATCGACTTCACGGCGTGATTTTTCCACCATTTCTTCAATTCGTGCAGGATGAATGCGGCCATCCTGGACTAGCTTGTCCAGAGCTATCCTCGCTGTTTCACGTCTAATCGGATCAAAGCCCGATAGGATAACAGCTTCAGGTGTATCATCTATGATCAAGTCAATACCTGTTAACGTTTCTAACGTACGGATATTTCGTCCTTCACGTCCGATAATACGACCTTTCATCTCATCATTTGGAAGATTGACTACAGATACCGTCGTTTCAGCTACATGATCAGCTGCACAACGCTGTAACGCAAGTGAAAGAATGTTTTTCGCCTTTTTATCAGCCTCTTCTTTCGCTCGGTTTTCAGATTCTTTCGTCATGACTGCAATGTCGTGGGAAAGCTCATTTTCAACTTGATCCAGAATGATTTGTTTCGCTTCATCTCGAGTTAAACTAGAAATGCGTTCTAACTCGGCTTTCTGCAAACGAATCATATCATCCACTTTGCTTTCCATCTCTTCAATATGTTGTTGTCGTTCATTCAGAGAATGATCTCTCTTCTCCAACAGGGACTCCCGTTTATCTAAAGATTCGTCTTTGCGATCAAGATTTTCCTCTTTTTGAAGTAAACGGTTTTCTTGTCTTTGAAGCTCATTACGTCTTTCACGAACTTCTTGCTCCGCCTCTACACGAAAGGAATGAATTTCATCTTTCGCTTCCAAGAGCGCTTCTTTCTTCAATGCTTCCGCATCACGCTTTGCATCCTCAACAATTTGTTCGGCCATGTTTCTTGCGCCGGATATTTTTGCTTCTGCAATGGTTTTACGAACAAAGTAGCCAACAACTAAACAGATTAGGCTCAGCAAAATGGAGATGATCGTAAACATCGTAGGCGACATATTTTCACCTCCTCTTGCTATGAACTTGGTTTTACAAATAAAGTGTCGGCATGTACATTGTTTTGTGTCTCAACATACAGGGCCTTCACAGGGAATGAGATCCTCACTGCCCTTGTCAAGTTTAAATTAGTTATCAATCATGTTAAGAAAAACAAGTGATACATTCCCATTGTAATTGTGTCGGAAATACTTGTCAAGCTAGTCAGACTGAGGCGTAAGTCGTTATTTCAAGCAAAGACAGAACTTTTGACCTGCTAGCTGTCATGTAAATGTAAAAAAAAGACGCTTTTCAGCGTCTTTAGCGTGTAGACAAACCCTCGCATTCGGTGTCAGGTCTGCGCTCCGGTACTCGCCCTTCCTAGACTTCAAAGGTTTTCTATCACGCTGAAAAGAAGACAAAGGGCTAAAATAAAGATCATTTTAGCCCTTTGTCAACCATCTAAGACGCTTTTCAGCGTCTTTTAGTCTTTAAATTTCCAATTCCTCTTGTCCTTCTTCTTCTTCAGCTGCTTTCACTCCGTTTGTGTCCAAACCGTAGTGCTCTCTAATTTGTTCTTGAATCATGAGAAGAATATCTTTGTTTTCTTTAAGGAACTGTTTCGCATTTTCGCGGCCTTGCCCAAGACGTTCCTCTTGATAAGAATACCAAGCACCGCTCTTTTGTACGATATCTAGTTCGCTTCCAAGGTCGATGATTTCTCCCTCTTTTGAGATTCCTTCACCGTACATAATGTCTACTTCTGCAATACGGAATGGCGGTGCTACTTTGTTTTTCACCACTTTAATTCTCGTTTTATTCCCCATAATGTCATTGCCCTGCTTCAGCTGTTCAGCACGGCGCACTTCTAAACGAACAGACGAATAGAACTTAAGCGCACGTCCACCTGGCGTTGTTTCAGGGTTACCGAACATGACCCCAACTTTTTCACGAATTTGGTTAATAAAGATGGCAATGGTTTTCGATTTATTAATGGCACCTGATAGTTTACGAAGTGCTTGGGACATCAAACGTGCTTGTAAACCAACATGTGAATCACCCATGTCCCCTTCAATCTCTGCTTTTGGTACAAGAGCAGCTACTGAGTCAATGACAACAATATCAACTGCACCACTACGGACAAGAGCTTCTGCAATTTCAAGTGCTTGTTCTCCTGTATCAGGCTGAGAAAGTAACAGCTCATCAATATTGACACCTAGTTTTTGAGCGTAAACTGGATCGAGCGCATGCTCTGCATCGATAAATGCAGCTTGTCCTCCCTGCTGCTGAACCTCAGCAATGGCATGAAGTGCTACTGTCGTTTTACCAGAACTCTCTGGACCATATACTTCAATAATACGGCCGCGAGGATATCCACCTATTCCAAGTGCAGTATCAAGTGCTAACGAACCACTCGGTACTGTTGAAATGCGTGTATCTGTTTGCTCTCCTAGTTTCATAATAGAGCCTTTACCAAACTGTTTTTCTATTTGTTTAAGAGCCATATCTAAGGCTGCTTGACGATCACTCATTCTATTGTTTCCTCCTTTATCAATTCCACTATCTATACTATACCTTGTTTTACGTCATTTGCCAAGAAAAAAACGAACACATATTCGATTTTTTCTTGGCAGATTTTTAAGAAAAGAGTGATTTCTATTAGAAAAAACACTCTTTTATAAAGGAGTAAACCTAACAAAAAACAAAATTAACTCTCTTTTAATAAATTGAGCAAGTGATGCAGACCGTATTTCACAGCGCGCTTTCGAATGCCCGACCGGCTTCCTGTAAACATCCATTCAAACACGTCTGTATGGTCTTTCGTAGATAGCCCAATGAACACTTTTCCGACAGGCTGTCCCTCGTGGGTATCAGGGCCTGCTACACCCGTAAAACTAATGCCAATATCACTTCCCGCGAGCTTTCTAGCACCTTCAGCAAGCTCTAGAGCACACTCTTTGCTGACAGCACCATGAGAAGACAACGTTTCCTCCCGGCAGCCAAGCACCTGCTGTTTGACTTGATTTGTATAACAAACGACACTGCCGCTTAAAATCGACGATGCACCTTCAAGATCTGTCAGCCATTCAGAAAACATTCCGCCAGTCAGGCTCTCAGCCGCTGCCACTGTTTTCCCGTGTTCGTGCAAGGCCTTGGAAGCTTCACGGACAAGTGATGTATCACCATACCCGTAGAAGTACTCACCTACCCGCGCTAAAATTTTCGCTTCTGTTTCTTTTAACAGACGCTCCGTTTCTTTTTCATCCTCATGCTTAGCCGTGAGCCTAAGTGTCACTTCACCGTCAGATGCGAGAGGTGCAATCGTTGGGTTGGTTTGAGCATCAATTAAATCTTCTAGGTCTGTTTCAAGCTGTGATTCACCGATTCCGAAGAAGCGGAGAACAACAGACACGATTTTTTCCTTTAAACCCAGTTTCTCAGAAATCAGCGGCTTCGCCTCGTTCTCAAACATCGGATGCAGTTCACTTGGCGGTCCAGGAAGCAACATATAAAATGTATCGTCTTCTTGAATAAACATACCTGGGGCCATCCCAAACCGGTTTACGAGCACATCAGATCCTTCTAGAACGAGTGCCTGCTTACGGTTATTCGGCGACATGTCTCGTCCAGTCTTTCGAAAGTAGTCTTGAATGGATTCAAATGCTTCTTCATTTAGTACGAGCTCTTTTCCGAGCGTACTCGCAATGGTTTCTTTTGTTAAATCATCTTTGGTTGGTCCAAGACCACCTGAGAAGATAATAAAATTCGATCTTTCCTGCGCCACTTGAATGGCCCTTTTTAAACGCTCTGGATTGTCACCAACTGCTGTGTGGTAATAAACATTCACACCAATTTCAGCTAGCTGTTTGCTGATAAATTGTGCATTCGTATTCGTAATTTGCCCTAGCAAAAGTTCGGACCCGACTGCAATAATTTCTGCTTTTCTCTCTGACTTCAAAGCGTACACGTCCTTTTTAGTTAGAATTCTTTAAAGCTTCCCAGTTTTTTGCAAAGTAATCCCAGCCTGACACAACAGTGAAGAACACTGCTACCCACATCGCAAGGTCACCAAACGGGAATGATACAAGTTCAAATGGCAGGTTATGCAATAGAAGTGCTGAAATCGCAATGATTTGCGCCCATGTTTTCACTTTTCCAAGCATATTAGCTGCTACCACTTCACCGCCTCCGGCTAATACAAGCCTTAGACCGGTTACAGCAAATTCACGGCTAATGATCACAATCGCCATCCATGCCGGTGTGAGGTTGTATTGAACAAGTATAATTAAAGCAGCTGAAACAAGCAATTTATCTGCAAGCGGATCTAAAAATTTACCAAAGTTTGTCACTAAGTTAAGTTTACGCGCATAGTACCCATCAATCCAGTCAGTTGTCGAAGCGACAATAAACAGGATTGCTCCAACAAGATGCGTCACTTCGATGCTGACGTGACCAAAACGCGCAACACCCCAATCTAAAGGTGCAAGCATAATGATCATAAAAACAGGGATCAAGGCGATCCTAGAAAGAGTTATTTTATTCGGTAAGTTAAACATGAAATTCAATCCTCCAATAAGCCATTTTTTTATGTATATATAATAGTAGGAACAAAAGAAAAGTCATCTACTTGCTTAAGATGACTTTTCCTTTCCTTTATTCACAATCACAATGTTTTGTGTCATGGTGTTTTTAGGGTCTAATTCGTACTTAAGCGTTTCGTCATTCACCTTGATATCAATTCCAGTCGCATTGCCTAGACGGATATCGACCTGAGAGAGCTCAGACAAGTCTGTTTTAAACGATTCGCCATCTTTTAGTTCACCCATCTTCAGCACTTTTCCAGATTCGTCTCTGACGCGCAGCCATGAAGCTTTTGTTGCAGAAATGATTAACTCCATCTCATCTGCACCTGACACTTCATACGTTGTCGTTGAGCCTTCCGTATTCGTTGCCTTCAAAGAGACCGTTTCATCGTCTTTGGATGAATCCTTTGATGAGTCATCTTTTTTAGATGATTTTTCTTGATCATCTGACGAAGCTTTTTCTTTTTTCTTTTGATCCTTTGCGAGAGATGAATCCTCAGATACTTCATATTTAGATTCTGACTGCTGAGGAGCCGCCTGATTGTTCTTCTGCCCGCTATCATGATTGACCGCCTGCACAATTACATAAATGATCGCGATGACCACAAGGACGCCTCCAATAATCAAGATGGTCGGCAGCAGCTCAAGCACCTTCGAGGCAGGCTTTGGCAGCTCTCTTTGCGGCTTAATATTTGATAATTTATCAGATACTTCATCGTTATACGTGCTCGGTACATCTTTACGAAATTCTTCGAACAATTGTTCAGGATTTAGTCCAACGGCTTCGGCATATTGTTTAATAAACGCTCTGACGTAAAATTTACCTGGAATAATATCATAGTTTCCTTGTTCGATTGCTAGCAAGTAGCGCTTTTGGATTTTGGTCACCGTCTGAAGATCCTCCAGCGACATCCCTTTTTCCTCTCTGGCCTCAATGAGCCGTTTTCCCAATTCAGTCAAAACAAACACCTACCATTACCATATTAAAAATCGAAGCCAGAAAAACCAGAATGATCAAACACTTGTGGTTCTTCAGCGTGCTCATATGTAATCTCTTCATCTGCACTATTACGCAATTCAATGATATAGTCGAAATCATCCATTGTATATTCTGAATTTTGAATAAAGATGTCTGGATGCTCAACCACCTTCGTTGCCGGCAGTCTCATAATTTCTCTTAAAAGCTGCAAGTGCTTCTCAGAACCTCTTCGCGTCGACACAATCCCATCAATAATAAAGACGTTATCTGGGCTGTATTCATCCGCAATCAGCTGACTTCGGATCGTCTGTTTCAAAAGAGTGGACGATACAAAAAGCCATCTCTTGCTGGCACATACACTTGAAGCCACAATTGATTCTGTCTTTCCGACACGCGGCATCCCGCGAATCCCAATCAATTTATGTCCTTCTTTTTTAAATAGTTCAGCCATAAAATCAACAAGAAGACCAAGCTCGTCCCTTTCAAAACGGAACGTCTTTTTGTCATCCGCATCACGCTGAATATATCTGCCGTGACGAACCGCTAAGCGGTCACGAAGTTTTGGCTGTCTTAATTTCGTTACTTTTATCGTTTCCATTGTATTTAAAATTGATTCAAGGCGCTTAATTTGATCTGTGTGGTCACAGCGCAAAAGCATTCCGCGTCTTGATACATCAACACCATTAATTGTCACAATATTAATTGAAAGCATCCCCATTAGAGAAGAAATGTCTCCTAATAGTCCGGGACGGTTTACCTGTATCTCATATTCAAAATACCATTCGAGCTTTGCCAAATGATATTACCCCCTTCATTGTGGCAAATTTTTACCTTCCTTTATCATAAAGCATTTTCACATTTTTAGAAAGCACAATGTTGCTAAACGGTTAAAATAAAAAGAGAGGCACAAACGACCCCTCTTTTTGTTTAGTGCGAGCTATTATTTTCAACCAGCTTGACCATCATATTGGCAATAGCGCGCTGCTCATCTTCTGATGCAACGCTCCAAAGGTCAGCAAGTACTCTTTCTTGCTCGTTCTTTGCTTCAACTTCGTTAGCTAAATATCCGCCAATTTCATACGCAAGGTTATTGATGGTATCATCTTTTAAACCTTTATCCTGCGCATGATTTAAACGGTCACCTAAAAAGTTTTTCCAATGGTCCCAGTTCTCAAGTACTGACATGTCGATTCCTCCATTCGAAAAGATGAATTACAGCCATAGCTTTTGTCATGGAGAGACGAATTATACACGTTTTTTAACAGTACCAGCCGCCATTAACGGATAAAATTTGACCTGTCATATAACTTGACTGCTTTGAGGCGAGAAACCAAATGACATTTGCAATCTCCTCAGGTGATGCAAGCCGGCCAAGCGGGATTTCTTCCTCAAGCATTGCAATATCTTCTTGTGTGAAGCTTTTCATCATGTCTGTACGGACAGCACCTGGCGAAACAGCATTTGCTCTAATTCCACTTGGGGCAAGCTCTTTTGCCAGACCTTTAATAAACGCATTTTGCGCCCCCTTCACCATGCTGTACAGCACTTCACACGATGCACCTGTTTCTCCCCATATCGAGCTTACTACAACAATATGACCTGCTTTTTTTTGAATCATGGCTGGCAATAGGTGTTGGGTGAGCTCATATGGACTTGTGACATGCAGCTGCACCATACTGGCTAATACATCTTTTTCTGTATCTGTCACTAATCCGACATGACTTTTACCGCTATTTAATACAAGAATATCTGGGGATACAGGCAGACGGCTGACGAGCTCATCTGCTCCGCCCATTTTAGCTAAATCCGCTTGAACGACGTGCGTCTGAATATGACTTGTTTCTTCCAGCTGAGCGGCAAGCTGCACGGCTGCCTGTTCATTTTTGTGATAATGGAGCATCACGTGGCAGCCTTCATGGGCAAGCTTTTTGGCTGCCGCCTGCCCAATCCCGCCACTGGCACCTGTTATCAGCGCCCAACGACTCATCACATGGATTCCTACTTTCTATTTGAAATATCTATTCTTTTCGTTTAAATGGGAACCAGTTAGCTGATCCGAACAATTTCACCATCACAGGTACGAACAATGGTAGCACAACGAGTGCGTACAGCAAAAGTCCTGTTAGAACAAGTGTTGCAATCTGCAGGAGAGACAGCACTCCTGAAGGAAGCATTGCTGCAAAGGTTCCTGCCAAAATAACAGCAGCAGACATAATGACAGAGCCCATATTCTTCATTGATTCGGTCATAGCAAACTGAATGTCTTTTGTTTTGTATTCATTGAACCGCTCCATTAAGAAAATCGAATAATCGACTCCGAGCGCCATTAATATGACAAATCCAAAGAATGGAACAGCCCAGTTAATGCCCGGGTATCCGAAGAAATGGGTGAAAATAAATTCTGTCATCCCGATAGCTGTAAAGTAAGTCAAAATAAGTGAACCAACCAAGTACAGCGGCATAACAAGCGAACGGAACAGGATCACCAGGATGAGGAAAATACCGATCATCATGTAAAGAACCGTCTTATTGAAATCTTGGTCTGACAGCTGTTTTAAATCAGCGTTCATACTTGATACACCTGAAACGCCGAATGATGCATCTTTTAGGTTCGTTTCAGGAAGTGCCCGCTCGACAGAAGCTTCTACTTGTTTGATCGTCGACAGGGCTTCATTGCCATATGGATTTTTTTCTAAAATGACATCAATTTTTGTCATCTTGCGGTCATCCGACATGTATGAATCAAATACTTGCTTGAATGCTTTATTTTTCAGCACGTCTTTTGGGATAAACCAGCCGGCCATGTCTTGATCTGGTGCATTTTTCAGTTCGTCTAAGTAGTCACCTGCACCCATTAACCCGCTTGAAATTTTCTCCAGTCCACTTGCGCTTTTGTTCAGCCCATCTGTCAGCTTGGTCAGGTCATCACCAAAGCCGCCAATCTTTTCTTTCATTTGTTTTTGACCATCAATCACTTTGCCAGCTCCATTTGCAAGCTTCGGCATATTATCAGCTAACTGTCCTTGACCTTTAGACGTTTGATCAAGTCCAGTTTCAATTGCGTCTAAGCCAGCAATGAGCTCATCGATTTGACTCGTCAAGACTTTCTGCTGCTCTGAAGCTTTTGCGATAAAGGCATCCGCTGCTTCAAGCTGTTTTTTGGCTTCTTTTGCTTGTTTGGCATAGCTGTCTGCCTGTTTCACCCCTTCTTTTAACGTCGTAGAAAGTTCATTATATGAAGCTTTGATGGCTTGATACGATTGATTTTCTTTTACCTGCGGAATTTGTTTTTCGAGTGTACTAAATTGTTGATTTGCTTGTGTGATTAATGCTTTTACATCCGCTGCGGCAGAGGATGACGTATCAACTTGCGCTAATGCTGCCTTTAATTCTTTGGAAATGCTTTTATATAGCGCAACTTGCTGATTCACTTGTGCGACTTGAGCCGTTAATTCCTTTTTCGCACTTTTAATTTTTTCTTTAATCTCTGCTACACCGTTTTTGTTTTGATCGATTCCGCTTTGCAGTTTTCTTAACATTTTCTCGACATTTTGAATGCCTGTTTGTACTGATTCAGTGCCAGAAATCAGCTGGTTAATGCCTTTTCCAGATGATTTGATCTGCGGCGTTTGATCTTCAATAGATTTACTCATTGTCGTCAGTGCATCTTGGATTTTTTTCAAGCCTTCATTGCTTTTATCAAGTCCGGTATTCAGCTCTTTGGCTTGTGATTTCACGTACAGATCACTCAGCCCTTTACCGACAGGACGTGTCGCACTTCTCACTTTACTTACGCCATCTGTTTGTTCAATTGCACGGCTGAGCTTTTCAACGGCAATCAATCCTTTATTGTTGTCTAACAAATCAGCTGATTTGACGACAATCGTTGCCGGCAGTGCTTCTCCTGGCCCAAATTTGTCAGAAATGGTATTGAATGCATTGACTGATTCGTATTTATTACCGATTTCATCTAAGCTGTTATACGAAAGCGTTCCTTTATACATGAGAATGGGCGGAAGCGTAATGATTCCTACGATTAATAAACTGAAAAGTGGTTTTTTAAATGAAAAGCGTCCTGCTGTTTCCCACATTTTTGACTGCGGATGAGCAATATCACCTTTAATCGGCCAAAATAACACTTTTCCTAAAACCGCCATAAAGAACGGAACAATCGTGAGAAGCGCCACAATCAGCACAGCGACACCAACTGCTACTGCAACAGCTGATTTATAGAGCTGGAATTGCGCCAGGCCTATACAGGTAAAACCGATTAGCACAGCAATTCCGCTGAATAAAACGGTCTTTCCTGCTGTTTTATACGTAATCAGAATCGCCTCAATTTTATCTTTACCGTGTGCGATCTCTTCTTTAAAGCGACTGAGAAGCAGAATGCAGTAGTCCGTTCCTATTCCAAACATGATCGCGACCATGAAAATTTGGGTAAAGGTCGAGAGCGGGAAGTCGAGATATTTAACTAAATAAGCCACGATGGATTGACTCACCAAGTAAGACAGAGCTACTGCGACTAATGGTACGAAAGGCGCCACAGCTGATCTAAAGACAAGGACAAGAACGATGAGAATAAACCCAATCGTAATGAACTCTGTTTTCTTCAGACCTTCTTGCGAGCTTGTGATCACATCATCATCAATTAACGGCTGTCCTGTCATTTCAAATGTTAGGTTTAAGCTCTTCAGCTTTTCATTGACTTTTTCTTTAAAATCGGAAGCTTTGATTTTGTTTGAGTCATATGTAACTGGAACAAGAAGCGTTGTTTCATCTTTAGAGAGCATTTGTTTTTTGATATCTTTATTGGCTTCAAAATAAGAAGTGATGTCCTCTACATGAAGATCTTGATCTTTTTCTATAATCTCCATTGCCTTTTTTAAAGATGTTTCTCTTTCTTTTACGATGTTCTTTTCTTGAAAGACAATGACGATTGATTTTTCTGTATCGCCGTTTTCAGACATTTTCTTTAATAACTGATCCGCATATGAGGACGGATAGCCGTCTGGTACAGAAATTTGCCCTTTTTCTTTTGTTAATTGCGCCATATTAGGAGCGGTGATGAGTAACACTGCCGCTAATACGATCCATAGAATCGTGATCAGCCATCTACCCTTTATGATTGCTCTCATTAGTACTTTGTGCCTCCTCTTCGATGATCACTTGATAGATCTTTTCATATGTTTGAATAAATGATTCCATTTCTTTTTCTTCCAGCTTTTCAAAATAAGATCGAACTAGATCCTGAAGCTGCTTTTCCATTCGGCTGACCACATCTTTGCCCTCTGGCGTGACGTATAGGTGAACATTTCTTCGATCGGCTTGATCATGCTCACGGACAATATAGTTTTTCGTAAAAAGACGATTTGTCATGGAGGTTACAGCACTTTTGTTCACATTACATACATTTGCAAGGTCAGTTGATGTACATCCAGGATGTAAATTGATGTATCGAAGCGAGTAATACTGATCAAGCGTCAGCTCTTTATCAAGCTTTTCCGTGATCATACCCGATACCTTTTTTTCCATCATGAGATAGACGTCTGCATATCTCTGAATGAGCTGTGCAATTTTATTTTGTTCCATACGCTGCTCCTTTTTAGTTTAAGTGTTTAACTATTAAAGAGTTTAACTAACGAACAAATTGATTGTCAATGAAAATCCTCACTAATAACATGCTTTTATCAATTAGACATAAAAAAGACAAACTCATTTGATCTGAGTTTGTCTTTTTTTATTTATTTTGTTTTCGGGACGACTTTGAAAACGGACATCCGTTCTTCATCAATTTCTTCCTCTAAAATTTGCTGAATGTCGGCTAATTGGATTTGTTCCAGCATGGTCACGACATCAAATAAGCTCATGTCTAAAAATGCATATCGAGTGAATTGGTTCGCAATGTATTCGGGAGAGTTCATGGCTTTTAAAAAGCTGCCG
This sequence comes from Bacillus sp. LNXM65, assembly GCF_002998575.1. Classification (NCBI taxonomy): domain Bacteria; kingdom Bacillati; phylum Bacillota; class Bacilli; order Caryophanales; family Bacillaceae; genus Bacillus; species Bacillus sp. LNXM65. The sequence continues at coordinate 276,267 of NZ_PVRB01000001.1, forward strand.
ATTTTCTTCTTGCGCGCGAGCTCAATTTTTTCTTCTGACATCAGGTTCTTTGCTTGAAGAAGGGTTTCTTTTAATTCTTTTGCCAGTTGATCAGGATCATTTGTATCTCCGCCAACGGACGTGAAGCCAAAGCCGCCTTCTTCCGTATAATCGTAGCTGAAGGTCTCATCAATTAAGCCTTTTTCATACATTTGTTCATATTGTAAGGAGCTTTTACCAAACAGCGTCTCTAAAATGAGATTCATCCCGAGCTCATGTTTTAGCAGCTGATTTCCTTTTTTATGAGGATTCTTTGTTTTCAACCCGAACATACATTTCGAGCCTTGTACGTTCATTGGAAGTTCGTATTCTTTTCGGTACACACCTTCAGGCTCATTGATGTCTTTTCGTTTAATCTCTGGCTGGTCTGTAAATGGCTTTTTCGCCTGATTCGCTCTGACTTGATCTAATATTTGCTTCGGATCAACGGGACCGACAACAAATAGAAGCATATTGCTCGGGTGATAGAACGTTTCATAGCATTCATACAAATGATCTTTTGTAATCGGAGCAATACTTTCTACTGTTCCAGCAATATCAATTCTCACGGGATGCTCTTGATATAGATTTTCAATCAGACCGAAGAATAAACGCCAGTCCGGATTGTCATCATACATGTTAATCTCTTGGCCAATGATGCCTTTTTCTTTTTCGACCGTTTTTTCAGTAAAATAAGGCTCTTGAACAAAATCAATGAGTGTCTCAAGGTTTTGTTCGACATTTGAGGTGCTTGAGAATAAGTAAGCTGTTCTCGTAAACGTTGTAAAAGCGTTTGCGGATGCTCCTTGCTTACTAAATGTATGAAATACGTCTCCATCTTCTTTTTCAAACAGTTTATGCTCTAAGAAATGGGCAATTCCGTCAGGCACTCGAATCATGTCTTCTTTGCCAAGCGGCACAAATTCGTTATCGACAGAGCCATATTTGGTTGTAAAGGTCGCATAGGTTTTGTTAAACCCTTGCTTTGGCAGCACATAGACGTCAAGTCCGCTCTCCATTTTTTCGTGATAGACCGTTTCTTGCAGCTGGTCGAATTGAATTGTTTTCACTGTCATGAAGCACCCTCCGTTCCTTTAAGAAAATAGGTCGTATCCCATTCGATTTTCTGACCCACTTTGATGATGTCCTCTTTTGTCACTCGGTCTAATGCTTCTAAAAAGGAATCAAGGGTTTCCCCTGTTGGCACAACGGCATGCTGATACAAATATTCTGCTGTCCCATAAGATGTATCAATCGTTTCAAGCAGCTGATTTTTGACGACAGCCTTTGTTTGGTCAATCGCTTCATCTGAAAAATCACCTTTTTGCATTGCTTCAAATTGTTCTTTAATGATGTCTACTGCCTGCCGGTAGTTGCCGACTTCAATTCCTGACATGACCATCATCAAGCCTTTAAAGCTCTCAAGTCTAGACACAGCGTAGTACGCAAGACTTGCTTTTTCCCGAACATTGATGAATAGCTTCGAATGCGAGAAGCCGCCAAATATGCCATTAAACAAATGCAGCGCCGGATAATCTTCATCTGCAATCGTCGTATGCGTGCGAAAGCCGATATTCAGCTTGCCTTGCTTCACGTCCTCTTCATCAATGACTTCTTTTGCTTCTTTTTGCGTTCTTGTTGAGTCAGCGTGTTGTTTGACCGGTTCTCTATCACTTGTTTTGAAGTATTGAGAGACCATTCGGCTGATGTCTTGTTCGTCAACATCTCCCACAACATAAAGATCAAGCTGATTCGATTGAAGCGCATGCTCATAAGCTTCAAAAAGCGAGTGAGCTGTGATCGTTTCGATATCTTCCATTTCTCCATTGACGTGCAGTGCATATGGTTCACCTTTGCACATTTCCTGCACAAGCCTTAAGTTCGAGTAACGCATTTTATCATCATACACTGCTTGAATTCGCTGTTTTAAAGTACGTTTTTCTTGATCTACATATAATTGACTAAACGCTCCATCTTCAACATACGGATGGAATAGTAGATCAGATAGTAAAGCAATTCCTTTTTCTAGTAAAGGTGTTTGATCCTTTAAATATTTTTCATTCGCCATTTCCAGGCGGAAGGTAATGATGTGATTCTCCCCTTTTTTCGCCATGTCTGCTGAAACAGTAGCACCATAAAGCTCATCAAAATAAGCACGCAATTCTCCTGTTTTCGGCTTTTTTTCTGTTCCTCTTAACAGCACATGCGGGAAAAGTGAACGCATGGTGACGTCATCTTTCGATAGAGGCGCAAGCATTTTAAAAAGGATTGTGACCGTTTTAAATTTTTCTGTTTTGACAATATGAGTATGAAGACCAGGTGTGTCTAGTGTCTTCTCTTGTAAGTACGTCATGAGAAACCTCCTTTGTTCATCCTATTTATTATGTATTAGAACATAGCTGATATATACGTAAAACAGCCATTTAATAGACATTATATCAATCAGAGGAAAGGATAGGAAATAAAAACGCCTCTGCTATAAGCAGAGACGCCGGTGTTATTTCATTCTAAAAGGCCACCAATTCCATTTACCGAAAATACGAACCATGACCGGGATAAAGAGCGGCAATACAACAAACGCATATAATAAAAGTCCAATGAGTATGACCGTTGCAATTTCAACAAGTGATAATACACCAGACGGCAGCATGGCGGCGAAGGTCCCCGCTAATATCGCGACTGCTGAAATAATGACGGAACCCATATTTCTCATCGCTGATATCATTGATGCTTGCACATGCTCTCCTTTCCATTCATTAAAGCGATCCATCAGAAAGATCGAATAATCAATGCCAAGGGTGACAAGAATGACAAAGCTGAAAAATGGGACAGCCCAGCTAAGACCGTCGTAGCCAAAAAATGTTTTGAAGATCCATTCTGTTAATCCGACGGAAGTAAAATACGTTAAAATGAGTGAAAGTGTTAAGTATATCGGCATGACGATTGACCGTAATAATATAATTAAAATGATAAAGATGCCAACTAACATGAAAATGACCGTTCGAATAAAGTCACCGTCAGATGTTTCTTTTAAATCTACATTTAAACTTGAGATACCAGACACACCGTAATTTACATTCTTTAACCCGCTGACAGGTAAATATTGATCAAGGGTGTCCTCAATTTTGGCAACGCCTTTCATCGCTTCATTGCTGTATGGATTCACATTTAAAATAACTTCTAAGGTTGTTAATTTACGATCTGGAGACATATACGTTTTAAAGATTTGCTTAAATTCATGGCGTTTCAGCACTTCTTCTGGAATAAACCAGCCCGTTATTTCTTCATCTGGCGCTTGCTGAAGCTGCTTTAAATAGCCGTCCGCCTCGGTGAAGCCGCTTTTGACCTGCTCGAGCCCTTCAATACTTTCACCTAATCCATCTGTTAATAATGTAAGTTTTGATGAGAGCTGATTAAATCCTTTTTTGATGGCTTTTTGTCCGCCTGTCAGTTGATCTGCGCCATCTTCAATTTTAGGCATTTCTTTAATCAATTGTTTTTGTCCTTCATTTGTTTGTTCAAGACCGTCATAAATTTGATCGAGCCCGTCCATGAGTGCTTGCACTTGGCGTTTTACGTCTTTTTGCTTGCTTGATAAGGTTTGAATTACTTGATCTGCTTTTTTGATCTTTTGTTTAAAGTGAGAGGCTTCCTCTTCATACACACTCATTTGGTCCCCAGCTTGATCAAGCATTTCTTTTGTGTCTTTGAATACTTTCTTGATTTCTTTATATTCATCCATATCTTTTACTTCTGGAAGCCGTTTTTCAAGTGCTTCAAACGATACATTTTCATAGGAATTTTTTACTTTTTTAATGGTGGTCATCAGCTGCTGATTCGATTTCGCATGACGTCCCAGCGTACTCACCATTCGCTTAAGCTCTTGAATCATCGCTTCACTGCTGCGATATTCTTGCTCTAATTCCTTTTTCGCTTCTTTGATTTTACTTCGGATGGTCCCGACGCCATCTTTACTGCGCCTTACCCCATCTTCTAAAGAGATCAAGGACTCCCTTACTTCTCCAATTCCGCTTTTGATCGCTTTTGTTCCATCAATCAGCTGGTCAATGCCTTTAGCGGATTCTTGAATTTTTGGTTTTTGTTTGAGAAGGGCAAGATTTGTTTCGGTCAGGCCATCTGAAATTTTCCCGATTCCTTCGTGGCCTTTGCCAAGTTCTCCTCCCAGCTCTTTTGCTTGAGAGGTGACGTAAAGCTGACTTAGCCCGTCTCCAACAGGCCTAGTGACACTGCGGACTGTTTTTACTTCGTCAATGTCATTTAATTTACGGGTCAGTTTTTCAATCATGACAATCTTTTCTTGGTTATCTAACTTATTGTCACTTTCAACAAGTACATTCAGGGGCAGCGCTTCCCCAAAGCCAAATTGCTCTGATATCGTATTAAATGCAGACACTGATTCATACTTTGTCCCAATCTCATTTAAGCTGTTATAAGAAAGAGTTCCGTCGTACATCAAAATAGGAGGCACAGTAATTAGTGCAACTAAACCTAAACTGATCAGCGGCCTTTTAAATGAAAAACGCCCAGCCCATTCCCACATTTTACTTTGCGGGTGGCGAATGTTTTCTCTTTTAGATGGCCAAAAAAGGGATTTTCCGAAAACAGACATAAAAAAGGGAACGATGGTGACTAGGGCAATCAGCAGTATGCCAACTCCAACAGCAACACTAACAGCTGATTGATACAATTGAAATTTGGCAAACCCAATGCTTGAGAAGCCGACTAATACGGCTAAGCCACTGAAAAAGACCGTTTTCCCTGCACATTTATATGTGATGATAATCGACTCTTTGACATCACGACCTTGACCGATCTCTTCTTTAAAACGGCTTAACAGCAAAATACAATAATCTGTTCCTATACCGAACATAATAGCTACCATAAAAATCTGAGTAAAATTAGATAGAGGAAATTGCATATATTCTACTAGAAAAGCCACAATACACCGGCTGACGGCATAAGAAATGCCGATCGTAATGAGCGGAACAACAGGTGCCAAAATCGATCTGAAAACAATGATTAAAATAAAGAAAATAAAAATCATCGTAATAAGTTCAGTTTTCTTCAGACCTTGTTGAGAGCTTTTAATGACATCTGAATCCACAAATTTTTGACCCGTCATTTCATATGAGACATGATAGGGCTTTAAAACTTCCTCAATTTGTTCTTTAATCTTCACAGCTTTTGTTTCGTAGTGGTCGAATTTGAATGGAACAAGAAGTGTACTTTTATCCTTTGATAAAAGTTGTTTTTGAATGTCCGGATCTACATGAAAATACGAAGTAATTCCGTCAATGTGGAGGTCTGGGGCATGAGTCATGAGTGCAGATAAAGCCTTTTTTAATTCCTGCTCTTTTTCAGGGAACAGATGTTGTTCGGAGAATACAATGACACCCGTATCTTTTTTCCCGTTATGATCTGATAGCTTATCCAATAAGTGAAGTGCCTCAGCTGTTGGTGTCCCCTCCGGAACCTTTAATTGCCCTTTTTCTCTTGTTAATTCCTCTAAATTAGGCGCAGTAATAAACAGAATCACAGCTGTTATCATCCACACCACTAATACAATCCATCTTGCTTTAATTATTTGCAACATAGCTGCTTCAAGCTCCTTCTAGTTCATCAATCAATTTGCTGTATTTGAGCGTGTCTGAAGTGCTGACTGCGTCTCCTTCAACGTGCTAATGGCAGGATGACCTATTCAATTGTCTTTTCGTGTTGAAGAAACACATATTCATCATCAGCACGCGAGCTCAATTTCTGCCTGAAGAAAGACAGAAAATGAATGTTTTTGAACACCTCCTATTTGGGATAATTTAAAAGATATTACTATACATTAGTTTAACTATCAAAATTTTACATGTCAATTTATAAAAAAGAAAAAAGATGGCAAAATACCGTCTTTTTTCTAGATTAAACCGTTTTTAATTGTTCACTTTCATCCTTTTCATCTGGCTGGATGAAGAAGAGGACCAAAAATAGTGAAATAAGACTGCAAATGGTCGAGAGAATAAAAACGATGGAGTCCCCTTTATCCATGAGATAGGCGTAAATCGGAGGTCCTAAAGCGACACCGATAAAACGCATACTGCTGTAAAATGACGTAATGGTTCCGCACTGCTCTTTTTCGATTCCTTCTGTGATCAGGGCATCAAGTGCAGGCAGTACAATACCGATGCCAACACCGCCAATGCTTAAACAGATAAACAATACGTAAAAGCTGTGATTCCACCATAAAAACATATAGGAAAGTGATAACAAGGCCATGCCTACGATTATAAAGATTCTCATTTTCCCTTTTTCTTTTCCAATCGTTTTCCCAGCAATGTATGAACTGATGGATAGAAAAAGGAGCGGGATACTAAGCAGGAGCCCTTTTTTGACACCCTTAATTTGATAAGCTGCCTCTAGGTTATCAGATAAGTAAAAAAGCACACCAAAAAGAAGAAACATAATAAAACCGCCAATTGCAAAAATGGCATAAAGCCAGCGTCCCTCATGCTTAAAAATGGTCTTTGTTGATTTTAAAAATTCTTTGAATGTAGGCGGGTCCTCCTCTTTTTTCGCGGACTCTACCATGAACAGTACCATGAGAAAGCTGATGATTGAAAAGAACGGAATAAACCAAAACGGCACAAACCAAAACCATGAAGCTAGAAGCGCCCCAATAATCGGGCTTAATACCTTTCCAGCTGTGTTAGAGGTTTCGATGGCGCCAAGTCCCGCACTTACTTCTTCATCATCATGAAACAAATCTCCTATAAACGGCATCACGACAGGTGCTGCCCCGGCTGAGCCAATGCCTTGAAGGACCCTTCCAAATAGAATCCACATGTAAGGTTCTTTCATGATCGTTGAGGCAACTGCTGCCACAGCCCCACCAAGACCTGCGATTAACAGACACGGCAGGAGTACCTTTTTACGCCCGATTCGGTCCGATAAATAGCCGGCGATTGGAATACATAAGATCGCTACAACAGAGTATACCGTAATAATGAGGGAGACTTGAAAAGAAGTGATGGAGAGTGTCTTTTCTATCTCTGGCAATACAGGTATTAACATCGAGTTCCCAAGTGTCATGATTAGAGGCACTGATGATAATGCAATAATATTCTTTTTACTGACTGTTTTCTCGCCCAACATCATTCACCCAATTCTATATACTGTTACGTATTAGTGTGGCAAGTTTTACGGGTATTATGTATGGGCAAACAAAAAGCAACCGCTTATGGAAGCGACTGCTTGTTAAAATCGTTTACGTATCACATGAAAGCTGAATTTATCCGCTCGAAAATAATTAAGCGAGTATAAGACCGGCTGATCATCCTGATCATAGTGCATTTGTTTCAGTAATAATAATGCTGTTTCAGGGTCACATTCGAGTATCGGTGAAACCTGATCGTGGTAGCCGATTGGTTCGATGTCAGCAACTGCATATTTAATTCCGCTGTGTGGTTCTCTTCCAAACAGCTCAAAAAGAGACTCTTCTTCATGTGTAAAAGAAGCGGGAAGATGCTTGACCGGAATTTTATCTAAACAATATACCACTGGCTGTCCATCTGCCGTTCGAACGCGTTCCATTGAAAAAATCTCATCAGATTCATCACACTGAAAACGAATCACATCATTCTCTGTCGGCTCCCCTTCTTGCGAGGATAAAAAGATGGTACCAGGCGTCATATTGACCTGCTCGATCATTTTCGTGACACTTGCCAGCTGTTCTATGCCTGTTGAAAAGAGTGGTCTTGAGTTGACGAACGTTCCCACACCATGCCTTCTAATTAAATACTTCTCTTCTTCTAATACACGAAGGGCTTCACGCAGTGTCGCTCTGCTCACGCCTAAAAGCTTTGAGAGCTCAAACTCAGAAGGCAGCTTTTCTTTTTCTGCATATACGCCTGTTTGTATATCTTCTTTAATACGGTCAATCACTTTCAAATATAAATGGCGATTGTCTGTTTTGGTCGACATGTTTTCCCTCCGTCTAATCAATGCAAATGATAAGATGAGAAATCTCTATTCCGAGATAAGTTGAACACAACTATATCATGTTTTTGCAAATAAATAAATAGTCTGACTTCCAGTTAACATAATCATACTATCGTTTACTTCTTTTTTAGGAAAGCTCTCTTCGATTTATGAAGAGAGCTCGTCATATTGTTCTTTTGAGAGCAGGACTTCTCTCGGTTTACTTCCTTCATAAGGGCCGACAACGCCTCGCTCTTCCATTGCGTCAATCAGGCGGGCCGCTCGGGTATAGCCGATGCGGAATCTTCTTTGAAGCATAGAGACAGAAGCCGTCTGCATGCCGATGATGAGTTCCACTGCTTCATCATATAAATCGTCATCCACAGCTCTAAGCTGATCCTGCGTTTCTTCAGTTGGAATCATTTCTTCTTGATATTGTGCTTTTTGCTGGGTGATCACATGTTCAACGACATGCTCCACTTCTTCATCTGATAAAAAGGCGCCTTGCACACGAACCGGTTTGTTTGCACCTACCGGTAGAAACAGCATATCCCCTCTGCCCAGCAGTTTTTCTGCGCCACCCATATCAAGGATCGTCCTTGAATCTGTTTGCGAGGACACGCTAAAGGCGATGCGGGATGGGATGTTGGCTTTAATGACACCTGTAATGACATCGACAGAAGGTCTTTGTGTAGCAATAATTAAATGAATCCCGGCAGCACGAGCCATTTGCGAAAGTCTTGTAATGGAATCTTCTACATCAGAGGAAGCGACCATCATTAAATCTGCAAGCTCGTCTACAATGACGACAATATAAGGAAGTTCTGGCTGTTTGGCCTCTTCTGATTGATTCATTCGTTTAATGTAATCATTGTATCCTTCAATATTTCTTGTCCCCGTATGGGAAAACAATTCATAGCGGCGTTCCATTTCGCTGACTACTTTTTTAAGTGCCTGTGAGGCTTTCTTAGGGTCCGTTACAACCGGAGCGAGCAGATGCGGAATGCCATTATACACATTTAGTTCAACCATTTTCGGATCAATCATCATCATTTTCACCTCATGAGGTTTCGCTCTCATAAGAATACTTGTGATAATACCATTGATGCACACACTTTTTCCGCTTCCAGTCGAGCCTGCTACAAGTAAATGCGGCATTTTGTTCATTTCAGCCAGAACGGCTTCACCAGAAATATTTCGGCCCAGTCCAATCAGCAGCTTCGCATTAGGACGGTCATTTTGCTTCGATTCTAATACCTCTTTTAAAGAAACCATCGCGATTTCTGCATTAGGAACCTCAATACCGATGGCTGATTTACCAGGTATCGGCGCCTCAATCCGAATGTCTTTTGCTGCGAGAGCAAGGGCTAAGTCATCACTAAGATTGACGATCTTACTTACCTTCACGCCGACATCTGGATAGACTTCATATTTTGTGACCGCCGGTCCTAAGTGAACCTGTGTGACTTTTGCTTTTACACCAAAGCTTTGAAACGTTTTTTCAAGCTTTCTTGCATTTTCGTATATATTTTTCTTGTCTGTTTGCTGCCCTGAGTGCTGCGGCTCTGCCAAAATATCAAGTGACGGCAATTCGTAATCTTTGTTTTCAAGTTCAGTAAATGTCATCGGCGGCGCCTCTTTTGGTTCATCGGGTGTATCTGATGGAACTGGTGCACTTTGCACAGACTCTTGAAGAGGCTCTGTCTCTTTTGCCGTCTGCTCTTTTTGAACGAGCGGGGTGAGAATGTCATCTCTATCAGCAAAGCTTGAGATGATTGGCTGGCTATTGTCTGAAACCGGCGTTTCCTCTTCGATCAAGATCTGGTCATCATCGTCCTCTTCCTGAATACGAGACCGTTTTTTCTTTTCACCTGTTTTTTGAGGGGGCGCGCTCTTTTTCGCCTGCCTGATTCCTTTCATATCTTCAACAAACGCTTTCCACTGCTTCACCATAAATTGTGAGACAGGCAGTGTCACTTTTTTCACCATTTCTTGAAGAGAACGATTTGTAATCAGCACAATTCCAATCAGCATCAGAACGATTGCCATAATTTGAGAGCCTGCTTGCGCAAATAAGAAATATGAAGCAGCAAATAATACGGCACCGATCATGCCGCCTCCTAAATCAGGTGACCCAGTCTCACCTTTCATATCCATTAAGAAAAGCTCAAATGTATTTCTTATCACACTTTGAGAGCCTATTGCGCCCGCAGATGAAAGGTGCTGAAAGAGCTTCACATGAGACAAAAGCAAGATACTCGCAATGATGCAGTATAGCCCTGCTTTTCTCCTTGTCAACATATCTGGGATTTGTTTTTTCCAGAAGATGGTCACGCCAAAAAGAAATAATCCGATAAGGCAGAGAATGAACCATTCACCTGCAAAAAATCGGAATAAATGTACGAAGGTTTGTCCAACGACGCCTAGCTGTAAAATGGCAATGATCGCTATGGCAATACAGACTAACCCATTTAATTCATATTTCAGTTTTAGCTGTTTATTTTGTTTTTTTCTCGTTTTCCGTTTTCTCTTTTTAGCCATACTCATCACCTTACTACGAAAGAAAATATAACCTACCGAAAAGATCAGAAAGAAAGCAGCCTGGTTTTGGCTGCATCTTGTTGTAAGTTTTCCCTTTATTATAGCATAGAATCATTCATATGAGTCGGTTTGATTGGTGCCTAATTGTAACTTCAATCGCTTGCCTGGTGCAAGCTCTTGATTCAGAAAGTCCATTGGATTGGTACTCATGACTTGAACGATTTCTGCTTCATCCTCTTTCATTTCAACCATAACTGGCACGCCTTGGATGTTTACCTGCTGAAGTTTGCGGTCTCCTTGTTCCTCCGCGTAAATGGCTTCATATGGCATAGGTGTATATAAAATCATTGGATCAGCCCCTCGTTTTGAGATGCCCTGTCTCCAATCAGTTCGTTCAACTTTTTAATCGCTTGTCCTACGCCGCCTACTTCATTCATGAGTCCGTATTCTGCTGCCTCATGACCAACAACATTTGTTCCAATGTCTCTTGTCAAATTGCCTTTTGAGAACATGAGCTCTTTAAACTTCTCTTCTGTAATATTGGAGTGGCTTGTTACAAAGTTAATGACTCTTTCCTGCATTTTATCTAAGTATTCAAAGGTTTGCGGGACACCAATCACTAGACCAGTTAAACGCACAGGATGAATGGTCATCGTGGCTGTTTCTGCAATATAGGAATAGTCACACGATACAGCAATCGGGACACCAATAGAGTGGCCGCCGCCAAGTACAATCGATACAGTCGGTTTCGATAAAGATGCAAGTATTTCTGCAATCGCTAGTCCCGCTTCAACATCGCCGCCTACTGTATTTAAGATGATCAAAAGACCTTCAATTTTCGGGTTTTGTTCAACTGCGACGATTTGCGGAATGACATGTTCGTATTTGGTTGTTTTATTTTGTGGCGGAAGCTGCATGTGGCCTTCAATTTGTCCAATAATGGTGAGGCAATGTATATTTGTATCTTGCGGCAGCTGTGGTATGGCTGTTTCACCAAGCTGCTGTATTTTGCTCATAATGCTGTCTTTTTCTTCTGGCTTTCGCTCAGGCTGCTGTTCATTCTTTTCGTCCATTTGTCTCCATCCTTTCCTCAAACTCTCCTTCTATTATGAACAAGAAGGCCGTATTCAATCCGCATTCCTAGTGCCACATCAAAAAAGCCCAAAGAGCTTATGCTCCTTGGGCTTTCACATCACACTTCCATAATAATTGGAATGATCATCGGCTTACGTTTTGTTTTTTCATATAGGAATTGATTGAGTACATCGCGCATGGATTGTTTCAATGTTGACCATTCAACAATTGAGTTTTCCGTTTGCTCTTTGACAATTCCTTTGACCATTTCTGTCGCTTTTACAATCAGCTCTTCGGATTCTCTGACATACACAAATCCTCTTGTGATGATTTCAGGTCCAGAAATTAATTGTTTCTTTTGTTTATCAAGCGTAATAACGACAATTAAGATACCATCTTGAGACAATAGGCGTCTATCGCGTAACACAATGTTCCCGATATCACCAACGCCAAGACCATCGATCAAAATATTGCCTTGGTGAACTTTTTCACCGATTTTTACGTTCTGTCCTCTAAACTCTACAACATCCCCTTTATCAATCAAGAAAATGTCACTTCGTTTCATTCCCACTTCTTCAGCAATACGAGAATGTGCTTTTTGCATACGATATTCGCCATTCACCGGAATTAAATACTTTGGCTTTAGTAAGTTCAGCATCAGCTTTAACTCTTCTTGGCAGCCATGTCCAGAGACATGCACACGTTTTTGCGCAAAAATGACTTGTGCGCCGCTTCTTGTGAGGAAATCCACTGTTTTTGAATATGTGAGTTCTTGTCCTGGAAGAGGTGTAGATGCAATCACAACAGTGTCATCTTTTTCAATATGAAGCTGTTTGTGATTTTGTTTTGCCATTTTTGTTAAAGCAGCAAGAGGCTCTCCGTGGCTTCCAGCTGTCAGGATGACCACATCGTTTTTCGCCATTTTCTTCACTTCTTGAACTGGTACAAATAATTCTTCGTCTGCTGTGACATAACCAAGTTTGATCGCCAGCTGAAGAGTCGTCATCATATTCTTCCCTGCTACGGCAAGCTTACGGCCATTTTGATTCGCTGCATTAATGATCTGCTGCACGCGGTTAATGTTAGATGAAGATACAGCGACAATTACTCGATTTTCAGCATTGTACATCGCATTTGAGATTTCGTCTTGGACGAGCGCCTCAGAAGGTGTATAACCTGGTTTTTCAGCATTCGCACTGTCTGAAAGAAGTGCTAAAACGCCATTGTTTCCAATTTTCGCAATCTCTCCGATGTCACAGGCTTGGTTAAGCGCTGGGGTTTGATCAAATTTAAAATCACCTGTGCATACGATTGAACCAAGAGAGGTTTTAAAGCTGATCCCAACTGAATCAGGGATGCTGTGATTCGTTCTAAAGAATGATACCTTTGTTGTTTCAAACGTAATGACTGATTTTGCATGTACCTCACGCAAGTCAGCTTTTTGATTGAAGCCATACTGCTTTAATTTTTCTCGAAGTAACGCAAGGGTCAGCTTCGTTCCGTAAACTGGTACAGACAATTTGCTTAAGCAATGGAATACGCCTCCGATTGCTTCATCATGTCCGTGGGTAAGAAAAATTGCTTTCACCCGATCAGCACGTTCTGTTAAATAAGAGATATCAGGAATAACGACGTCAATGCCTAGCATTTCGTTTTCTGGATGCATCAAGCCTGCATCTACCACATATATGTCGGAATCAATTTCAATGACATATAGGTTTTTCCCGATTTCTCCAACGCCTCCCAGTGCAATAATTCTTACGTTCTCTGTATTTTTCTTTTTCAAAATTCTTATCCTCCTAGTCTCAAGCCCGTCCATCATCGCTTAATGCTATTATAACTGAATCTAATTTTAGAAAACAAGATGAAGTCACATTTTAAGAAAGTGTTTATGTATAAAAAACGGTCATACTCAGGGACATCTGAGAATGACCGCTTACGAAATCTTTTGTTTTGATCAGCTGTTTAAGACGCTGCTTAAATCCAGTCTCTCTTCTTCTGACAAAGGTAAAAGCGGAAGACGAACAGATCCGACATCTAGTCCTTTCAGCTGAAGAGCTGTTTTGACAGGCGTTGGATTTGGCGCTGTGAAAAGCTGTTTCATGATTGGGAGCAGCTTTTGATGGATCAATGCGGCATTGGCCGTTTGACCTGAAGCATAGCTTTTCAGCATTTGCTGCATATCAAGCCCTACGATATGAGACGCCACAGAGACCACTCCTTTTGCACCAACAGATACAGCTGGAAGTGTTAAGCTGTCGTCACCTGAATATACATCGAAATCTTCTGGTGTCTCTGCAATGATTTTTGTCATGGCATCAAGATCACCGCTTGCTTCTTTGATCGCGACAATGTTAGGTATTTGCGCAAGTTTAATGGTTGTTTCTGGGGCTAATGACGCAACCGTTCTCCCTGGTACATTGTAAAGCATGACAGGAAGAGATGTAGACTCGGCAATGGCTTTAAAGTGTGCATACATGCCTTCCTGTGATGGCTTGTTGTAGTAAGGTACGACAAGCATCACTGCATCAACGCCCGCTTCTTCTGCTTTTTTCGTTAGTTTGATAGACGCATTTGTATTATTACTGCCTGTTCCTGCAATGATTTTACAACGACCATTTGCTAATTTCACCGATTGCTGAAAAAGAGCGACTTTTTCTTCAGTCGATAAAGTTGGCGATTCGCCTGTTGTCCCTGCAACGACTAAAGAGTCACTGCCGTTTTTTAATAAGTAATCAATGAGAATTGATAGCTTTTGGAAATCAATGTTGCCCTTTTTATCAAAAGGTGTAATCATAGCTGTTGCGATATTTCCGAAATTCATTTTTTTCACCTCATCATGATTCAATCACATTTATCTTGAAAGTTCAAACACTTCGTGCAGGGCATTGACAGCCGCTCTCATGTTTTCTTCGTTCACTAGCACCCAAATGGTTGTATGGCTGTCAGCCGATTGTAAAATCGGAATGTTTTGCTCGGATAGAGCCGATACAATTTTAGATGTGACACCTGGTACACCCATGATGCCTGCGCCAACAGCTGATACTTTTGCACAATTTGTTGTCACAATTGGCGTATAGCCAAGATCTTTTAGGATCGATGTTGCCTTTTCAGTCATTGCACCTGTCACTGTATACACAATCTCACTCGGTGTAATGTTGAAGAAGTCGACACTGATTTGTGCGTTAGCCATAGCCTTGAAGACCTCTGTTTGGACGCTGTACTGCCCTTCTTTTGCCGGGACCTTGATTTGCGTCACATCATTGACATGTGCAATACCCGTAATGAGGCGGTCGTACACATCATGGCTCATTTTATCTGAGTAGTGTGACGTGACGAGTGTGCCCTCATCATCAGAGTATGTTGAACGGACCCTCATTGGTACTTTTGCTTGCATCGCAATTTCGACAGCTCTCGGGTGAATGACTTTCGCCCCTTGATATGCAAGGTTGCAAATTTCCGTATATGTCACGACTCTGAGCGGCTTTGCATTTTCAACAATGCGGGGATCTGCTGTCATGACGCCTTCTACATCTGTAAAAATATCAATGAAGTCTGCCTGTAATGCAGCACCTAAAGCAGCTGCGGACGTATCACTGCCGCCTCGTCCGATTGTGGTCACGTCCCCATTTTTCGCAGCTCCTTGGAACCCAGCAACAACGACAACATCATGTTCAGACAGTGCCGCCTCGAGACGTTCACACTTCATATCAATAATTTTCGCACTCGTATGCTCCTTATCTGTCACAAAGCCCGCCTGTGCGCCTGTCATTGCTACAGCCTTTAGCCCGTTTTCATTCAGCATACTTGAAAACACAACAGCTGAAATATTCTCTCCGCAGGAAACGAGCAAGTCTTTTTCTCGATTTGTCATATGCTGCGCGCTGCCATAAAGCAGACCAAGCAGCGTATCTGTCGCATAAGGGTCGCCTTTTCGTCCCATTGCGGAAACGACGACAACCGACTTATAGCCTTTCTCTTTTGCCGATAAGATATGTGCAAGTGCCCTTTTTCTACCTTGATCATCTTTGACAGATGTACCGCCAAATTTTTGGACAATTATTTTCACTGTTTTCACTCCAAGTTCATTCTGACGTAACAGAAGAGAGCAGGCGAAAGATGCCTAACTCTCTTCTGTTCGTCCTCATCATCCATTGAATGTTAAACTAATTTTAATGCTTTTAAGCTTTCTGCAATTTGAACTGAGTTCCATGCAGCGCCTTTTAGCAGGTTATCAGATACAATCCACATATGGAACCCGTTTGGACGGTCCAAATCTTTCCGAATGCGGCCGACAAATACGTCGTTTTTTCCAACAGCATCTGCAGGCATTGGATAAATTTGCTGAGACGGATCATCTTGCAGTGTAATGCCTGGTGCATCTTTAAGAATTGACTTAATGTCGTCAACTGTTGCGTCATTTGATTCTAGTTCGACGTAGACAGATTCTGAATGTCCTGTTTCAATTGGAAGTCTCACACATGTTGCCGCTACTTCTAGCTCTGGCATATGCATAATTTTTTTCGTTTCGTTGATCATTTTCATTTCTTCAAATGTATAGCCATTGTCTTGGAATTTATCAATTTGCGGAATCGCATTAAATGCAATTTGATAAGGCATGACTTCCGGCTTTACATCTTCTTTATTTAAAATGGCTTGTGATTGGCTGTATAGTTCGTCAATGGCTTCATGTCCTGCACCTGATACGGCTTGGTAAGTGGACACGATGACTTTTTTCATGCCATACGCCTGACGAAGCGGTTCTAATGCCGCTACCATTTGAATCGTTGAACAGTTAGGGTTTGCAATGATTCCTTGATGGTCATGCAAGTCTTTTTCGTTTACCTCTGGTACGACAAGAGGGATGTTTTCGTCCATACGAAAAGCACTTGTGTTGTCTACAACAATCGCACCTCGTTTGACTGCTTCAGGAGCTAGCGCCTTGGAAACATTTCCTCCAGCACTGAATAATGCAATGTTCACTCCTTCAAAGCTTTCAGGTGTTGCTTCCTGAACGGTATACTCTTGACCTCTGAATGTCACTTTTGTTCCAGCAGAACGTTTTGAGGATAGTAGAGTCAGTGTATCCATTTCAAAATCTCTGTCAGCTAGTGTTTTTAACATTTGTTGACCGACAGCTCCAGTCGCTCCAACTACAGCTACATGCAATCCTCTTCCCATCAGTAAAACTCCTTCCGACCCATCCATGATTCTTTTCTTTCGGATGGCCATCCTATGACTTTTTACATTTTATTTTACCATAGAAAAGCAAGGCTTGAAGCATCTTTTTTGAATCTTTCATGATTTTCTAGTGAATCTATTATTCGTTTGCTCCAATTAAAATCGGCTGAATTTGTCTATGCTGGAGCGCCTCTTCTACTGTTTGAGAAAGCAAATCCATGTTTGCGACCATGGAGGTCGGTTTTTTAAATGGATCATCTTGGCCAAATGGAATAAAGAAAATATTCTTTGTCGACATCAGCCTCATCAGATTTGTACCATTTAAGCCTAGCGCATCATTTGTTGAAATTCCTAAAACGACAGGACGATGATTTCGAATGGTTGCTTTTGCAGCCATTAAAACAGGGCTGTCTGTCATGGCATTTGCGAATTTCGCCATCGAGTTCCCTGTTAATGGAGCAATGACCATACAATCAAGTGGCAGCTTAGGTCCGAGCGGCTCTGCTTTCACGATTGAGTCAATCGCCTTAAAACCAGTCAGCTTCTCAATCCGCTCAATCCAGTCAGCCCCATCTCCGAATCTTGTATTCGTACTCTGGACCGTATATGACACCACTGGACGCACTTCTGCTCCTTCTTTTACAAGTGCTTCGATTTGCGGATAAACAGCTTCGTACGTACAGTGGGAACCAGTTAAGCCAAAGCCGATTCTTTTCCCTTTTAATGTTGTCATGATTCCATCCCCCTTTTTTCCTCTGCAAGTTCACATAAGAGCCCAGAAAGCACTTTTGCAATGATTTGCCCTGCTGTCTTTGGTGCAACAATTCCCGGGAGTCCTGGTGCAAGAAGCGCCTTCACTCCGTGTTTTTGTGCAAAGTCAAAGTCTGTTCCCCCTGGGCGGGAGGCGATATCCAAAATGAGTGTCTTTGGTGTCATACTGACGATGACAGATGAATCTAATACAAGGCTTGGAATGGTATTGATGATGATATCTACATCCGTTACTTCTTCTTTTAACCGGTCCATTGAAAATGGATCGAGTCCCATTTCAAAGGCCCGCGCTAAATGCGCTGTATCTGCTGCCCCTACTTTTACGTCCGCACCGAGTGCCCGAAATGTGCGGGCAATGGTGAGTCCTGTTCTTCCGAGCCCGAGGACAGCAACACGTGATCCATGAATCGTATAATCCGTTTGCTGAATGGCCATCATGATAATCCCTTCAACTGTTGGAATAGAGTTATATATGGCAATATCATCTCGCTCAAACAGCTTCACAAGTTTTCGGTTCACCTGCTTTGCCAGATTGTCTAAGTACGTATTAGAAATACCTGAGTACAAGGTACAATGGGCAGGGGTTCTTTCTAAATATGTTGCTTCTAGTAAAACCTGTTCATTTGAGAAAACTGTCGCGACAACACCTTCATCCGTTGCCCCTGATACTGGCAGGATCATACTGTCTACCTGTTCGAATGGAAGTTCTGACATTTTTAGCTTTTCAGCCCCAATAAATCCGTGATCCAGCTGATCAAATCCAACCAAAAACACTTTGGCATGCTGCTGTGACAGCTTGCGAATAATTTCAAGCTGCCTTGCATCTCCCCCGATCACCGCAACCGTTAAACCGCTCAACATACTGACCGTTCACCTTCTTTATTTAAAAAAGTCTGTAATATTTTCTGAATCTCCCTTCTAGCATATGAGGAGAGGATTCAGCCTGTGAACAAATCGGAGAGAGAAAAGAAAAAGAGCACCCATTTATGATGGATGCTCTTTTTCTCCGGGTGGCTGAAGTGCTTCAGGCACATCGATTATGATCATATCTGATCCTATTTTTTGAATGTGATTCCACGGGACGCGGATGTCATTTCCTTGCTTTCGAAAGCCAAACCACTTCACCGAAGGTATGATGAGTGCTGTTATTTGACCGTCCAGTTCATTGATTTCAAGGTCGGTTTGTCCAAGCACGCCAAGCCGCTCCGCTCTTTTGATATCGACGATCTCTTTTCCTGACAGCTCACTTAGCCTCAAAATCGCATCACTTCCCTTCCGTATCATATATGCAGCCACAAGAAGAAATAGACCGTCCCGCTTTTTCAAGTTATGAATGATGCCAATTTGAATACCAAGCTGGTTTCAGTAGATGAAAGCGATCATGGTCTGCCAGCATTCTCTCCACTCGGTTCACCATTTCTTTTACATGTTTAGGGTCATAAGAAAGCGTCCATACAATAGAAGAAAAGCAGCTCATTGCTGTATAGATGGAAAAAAGAAGCCAAAAATCGTCTGTGGCCTGCGTACTTACATAGTAATCCAGTTGCCCTGCTGAAAACGGAATACTGCTTTCTCGACTAAATAAGGACAATTTATAAAAGTCATGAACCGGGTCACCCCAGTCAGATTGATCAAAATCAATCACGCCGGCATACTCACCTCCTTGAATGATAATATTCCCTAAATGAAAATCATCATGCTGGAACTGGTTCGGTCTCGCCTTTACCGCATCAGCATGTGATTTGATAAAATCTAATACGAATTGATCTTGAGCAAAAGTTACTCCACTTGATTGATAGGCATGTACATACCGTTCATGTTTCGCCATGACTCTCTCATCCCATGGCGCGACATGAGAAGGTGCGTGACATGTATGCATGAAACTCAGCTCTCTGCCTGCCCGCCTCCCGATTTCATACTGCTCTTCATTTGTGAGCAGATGGATGGATGCTCTAGCATTCTCTCCTTCAATCAAGGAGAAAATACGATAGGTACAGTTAAGTTCAGCATTCATTCCAATCTCCATCACTTCAGAACATAGAAGCCCTCGATCTTTTAACTTTCGCTGAACTGACGCTTTTCTTTTAAAGCTGGAATACGTTTTGAGGTTTGATAGCTTGAGCACTAGCTTTTCACTAGAGGATGTTGTGACGAGATAAGTACGGTTTCCTGAAAAGCCAGATGTCATCGGCTGGAAGGAGATGGCTTGTGTCAGAAGCGGAGAGAGGCGTTTCAGTTTTTCATGTTCCATGAAAGCAGTGCTCCCTTCTTCTTTATATACAATAAAACGGCAGACCTCTTAGAAGCCTGCCGTGTTGTTTACATTATGATGGCTGATCACCCGTCGGACTAATAAGCGAGAGCGCATAATCTTCTGTAAAGATTCGTTTTGATAAGTTATTCACGCCGTCTAATGTGACGTGGTTGATTTCGTCAATAATTTCATCGAGTGTACGATGTTTGCCAAGGAGCAGTTCATTTTTACCGTTTCGGCTCATCTTGCTGTTTGTGCTTTCAAGGCTGAGCATGAGGTTCCCTTTCATTTGCTCCTTAGAGTTTTCAAGCTCTTTTTGCGTGATTCCCTCACGTTTTAAGACGTCTAATGTTTGTAAGATGGTTTCAGAGAGCAGGTTTAACTGCTTCGCTCCAGTCCCGCCATAAATCGTCAGCATGCCGTTATCTGCAAATGAACTGTGATAGCTGAAAACGGAATAAGCGAGTCCTTTGTCTTCTCTTACATCCTGGAACAAGCGGCTGCTCATGCTTCCGCCAAGAACATTGTTTAAGACGATTAAGTCATAGATGCCTTTATCTCCAGCTGGGAGGCCATTAAAGCCCATGCATAGATGCGCTTGCTCTGTTTCCTTTTTGCGTGTGAGCTTGTCATAGTGAAATTGCGGCGCTTCTAAAGGCTGTTTTTTCCCTTTCGTTTCATACGAACCGAACAACTTTTCAACCTCTCGAATGAAGGTGTCATCCACATTCCCTGCAACAGAGATCACAACGCGGTCCGGCGTGTAGAATTCATCCATATAAGCTCTAAGAGAGCCTCCGTTAAAAGTAGAAAGTGTTTCTTCTGTTCCTAAAATCGGGAAGCCTAAAGAATGATCACCATAAATCGCTTTGCTCAACAGATCATGAACGATATCATCAGGTGTATCCTCATACATTTTGATTTCTTCATAGACTACATTTTTTTCTTTTTTCAGCTCTTCTTCATCAAAAGCGGAGTGGAAGAACATGTCGCTTAATACATCGAGGGCGTAGCCAGCATGTGAATCAAGCACCTTTGCATAGTAGCAAGTGTATTCTTTTGACGTAAAGGCATTCACTTGACCACCAATGCGGTCAAAGGATTCTGCGATATCACGTGCAGATCTCGTCTTTGTCCCTTTAAAGAACATATGCTCCAGAAAGTGTGAGATTCCATTAATTTCTGGTGTCTCATGTCTAGAACCAGTTCCAATCCAGACGCCAATTGCGACAGATCTTACAGTGGGATTGTTTTCAAGTACAATTCTTACTCCGTTTTGGCATGTATACGTTTTGACCAAGTTTTGCTCCTCCTATTCAACAAACAGATCGGATCACGGATGTCTTTTTTCACTTAGGAGGTCTGAAACCGTTCCTAATTCATATCCTCTTTCCTTAATTTGAGTGATAAGTGCGTCAAGACTTTTCGCCGTCGAATCTGTTGGATGCATTAATATCATCGCCCCATTGTGAATTTTCCCAAGCACCCGTTTTTGTAATATGTCTGGTGACGGTTTTTGCCAGTCAATGGTGTCTACCGTCCACATAATGGTTTCCATTCCTTCTTCAGCAGCGAGTTTCACTGTTTCTTCTTTAAAGCTGCCGCTAGGAGGGGCGAACCACTTCGGTTTTTTTCCAAGGGATTCTTCAATTTGACGATTCGTTTTGGTAATTTGCTCTAATGCTCGTTCTCTTGTCAGTGTGCGCATATCCGGGTGATTGTATGAATGGTTTCCAATTTCATGACCATCTGCCACGATTTTTTTAGCAAGATCCGTGCTTTTTTTCACCCATTTGCCCTCTAAGAAAAAGGTCGCCTTGACCTGATGCTTTTCCAGTGTCTTTAACATCTTGATTAAATGCTCGTCACCCCAAGCCACGTTGATGAGGAAAGCATTCATTTTTTTATCTGGATGTCCCTTGTAAATGGGCTCAGCACCAAGTTCGTGTAAATGAATAGAAGGTTTTGTTTCATTGAAAACAAGCAGCTTTTCATCAAATGACCCTTGTTTTTTCATTTTTTCATAAGAGGCATCGATATTGACTGTCTGTCCATTTAGACCAGGCATCTTTTTCCACACTTTATCAATCTTAGCATTTTGCGCCTTCACTTCATAGTCAGAAGACTTCGATTCAATCTCTTGATATAAAATATCTTTTGAAACAGATGCAACCTCAGCATGCTCTTTCATTGATTCAATATATGTAACAGCAGCCGGCTGCTTCATCGTTTGATATGACACGAGCAGTAAAAATACAAACACAATGAATGGTAACGTTTTTTTCAATGGCTGTCCCTCCCCTTTACCACAAATTATGATGGGGAGAAACAAGCTAGAACTATTGTTAGCGCAAGAAAAGAAAGAAGCCTGGTACGGATACCTGGCTTCTAACACATTTCATTAAGACTGTTTTTCTTCTTTTTCCTTTTCTTCACGTAAAACAGCTTTGCGAGAAAGGTTCACACGGCCTTGTTTATCGATTTCAGTGACTTTGACAAGTAATTCATCGCCAATCTTCACGACATCTTCTACTTTGCCTACACGGTCAAGCGCAAGCTCAGAAATATGAACAAGTCCATCTTTGCCGCTGAAGATTTCAAGGAAAGCACCGAATTTTTCAATGCGTTTTACTTTACCTAAGTAAAGTTGCCCCACTTCAACTTCTCTCACAAGATCTTCAATGATTTTCTTCGCTTTTTGGTTCATGTCTTCTTCTGTAGAAGAGATAAAGATTGTACCATCTTGTTCAATATCGATTTTCACACCGGTATCTTCAATGATTTTATTGATTTGTTTACCGCTTGGTCCAATGACATCACGAATTTTATCAGGATTGATCTTCATCGTTAAGATTTTTGGTGCATAACGAGACAATTCTCCTCTAGAAGCAGGAATCGTTGACAGCATGCTTTCTAAGATTTCCATTCTTCCTTTTTTCGCTTGTTGGAGAGCTTCCTCCAAGATGTCTTTTGATAGACCATCGATTTTGATATCCATTTGAAGCGCTGTTACACCTTTTGATGTACCGGCAACTTTAAAGTCCATATCGCCAAGTGCATCTTCCATTCCTTGAATGTCTGTCAGCACTGTGTAGTATTCACCAGATTTCACAAGCCCCATTGCAATCCCTGCAACTGGTGCTTTAATTGGAACACCCGCATCCATCATCGCAAGTGTGCTTGCGCAAATACTTGCTTGTGAAGTAGATCCATTTGATTCTAGTACCTCAGACACAAGGCGAACCGTATAAGGGAAATCTTTTTCAGATGGGATCACTGGTTCTAATGCACGTTCACCTAGCGCTCCATGTCCGATTTCACGGCGGCCTGGGCCACGCATTGGACCTGTCTCACCAACACTGAATTGCGGGAAGTTGTAATGGTGCATGAAGCGTTTCGATTCTTCAACGCCTAGACCGTCAAGAATTTGCACATCGCCAAGTGCACCTAATGTACAAATACTGAGCGCCTGTGTTTGTCCTCTTGTAAATAGACCTGAACCGTGCGTTCTTGGCAGAAGTCCTACTTCTGAAGAAAGTGGACGGATTTGATCTACACCGCGTCCATCTGGACGTACTTTCTCTTCAGTGATCAGACGGCGAACTTCATTTTTGACAAGCTTGTTTAATACATCCTTCGCTTGTTTAATCGTCGCTTCGTCGCGATCTTCTTCTTCAAATTTCTCAACCACAGCTTTTTTCACAGCACTGATTGCATCCTCACGTGCATGCTTCTCATGTACTTGAATCGCTTTCAGCAGGTCTGTTTCAGCAAGTGCTTTTACTTCGTCTGCTAACGTTTGATCTACTTCATATAAAGGAATATCGATTTTTGCTTTACCGACTGCCTTGACAATTTCCTCTTGGAATTCGATTAAGCGTTTGATCTCTTGGTGACCATACATGATGGCTTCAAGCATTGTTTCTTCTGGTACTTCATCAGCACCAGCTTCGACCATGTTGATCGCATCTTTTGTTCCAGCGACTACAAGGTTGATGTCACTTTGTTCAAGCTGCTCTACATTTGGATTGATGATCAGCTTTCCATCAACTCGTCCTACTGTAACGCCGGCGATTGGTCCCTCAAATGGAATGTCAGACACACATAATGCTAAAGATGAGCCAAACATTGCAGCCATTTCAGATGAACAATCTTGATCCACACTCATGACGATACTAATGACTTGTACTTCGTTTCTAAATCCATCTGCAAATAATGGACGGATTGGTCTGTCAATTAAGCGGCTCGCAAGGATCGCTTTTTCACTTGGACGGCCTTCTCTTTTAATGAAGCCTCCAGGAATTTTACCTACTGCGTATAATCTTTCTTCGTAGTTCACAGTGAGCGGGAAAAAATCAAGTGGTTTTGGTTCTTTAGAAGCTGTTGCTGAGCTAAGCACAGCTGTATCTCCGTAGCGTACGAGGACCGCTCCGTTTGCTTGCTTTGCAAGCTGGCCAGTTTCAACTGTCAGTTGACGTCCAGCCCAGTCTATGGTGAAGACATGTTTCTCTTGTCCCATTCTGAGAAAAACTCCTCTCTTATCTTGAAATTTTAGTTAATTCTTATTATGAACAAAATGATTTTCACATATCAATGTGAAAGGTGTATGTAGAAGGGTTTTTGCCATTCTTTCAACATTTTAACCATAAAATATTAGTGATTATACGATAAAAAAGCGGGAATCCTCCCGCTTTTTACGATTATCGACGTAAGCCTAGTTTGTTAATTAACTCACGGTAACGAGTTACGTCTTTATTACGTAGATACGTAAGAAGATTACGACGTCTACCTACCATTTTCAAAAGACCGCGACGTGAGTGGTGATCTTTCTTATGAGTACGTAAATGCTCGTTCAAGTTGTTAATTGATTCTGTTAGGACAGCGATCTGAACTTCTGGAGATCCAGTATCAGATTCGTGTGTTTTGAACTCATTAATTAATTGAGTTTTACGCTCTTGAGTAATAGCCATCCTGTTTCACCTCCAAATCATGTTAGCCCCATCTACCTCGCAACCGTCGGTGAAGTCGGCCTGCCAAGTAAGTGGTTTTAAAGCTACAGGAATAATCATACTAAAAATATGCTGAATTTGCAAATGGTAGAGCTGTTTTTCTAAGAATTTTTTGTTTGCCTTAGCTGATCTTGAAAAAACTGAATCGCTTCTTCTTTATCTTGACTGATTTGAGCCGTTAACTCCTGGATTCCGTTAAATTTTTGTTCACTGCGAATGCGTTTGAACCACTGTAATTTAATCGGTTCACCATATATTTCTTCGTTAAAATCAAAGAGGTTTACTTCAATGGCAGGCTGATCAGGGCGCTTTTCATAAAAGGTTGGTTTATAGCCAACGTTACAAACACCGTCATACACTTTGCCTTTGACTTCTGCTCTTACTGCATAAACCCCTGTTGGCGGAATAATGTATTCAGCAGATAAACCGACATTTGCAGTCGGAAAGCCGATCGTCCGTCCTCGCTTATCTCCATGAATGACAATACCGCGCAGCTGATAAGGTTTTCCTAAAAGCTCACTCACATATTCAACATCCCCATTTTTCAATGCGGAACGTATGAGTGTAGAGCTGACTTTTCGGTCTTGATTGGACAACTTAGGAACGATGGTGGCCGTGATACGCCCTTTTCCGTACTCATCGAATGTTTCCATTGTGCCTGCACCAAAACGGCCAAACGTAAAATCAAAACCGGCTACTGCGTGCTTCACATTCAGCTCATCCAAATATTGATCCACAAACTCTTGAGGAGACAGCGCTGCAAAGCTTTCGCTGAATTGCACAATGTATAAATAGTCAGCGCCCAGCTGTTCGATGAAATCAATTTTATCCTCAAGCGGTGTAATTAAGTCCTTTGGTTCACGTGCTTTTTGCAAAACATGTGATGGATGCGGATGAAAGGTCATGACTGCTAAAGCCAATCCTTCTTTTCTCGCAATTCTTTTCGCTGCGTCAATAACTTTTTGATGTCCGAGGTGAACACCGTCAAAATACCCTAAAGCCATAACAGACGGGTCTTGATCCTTTTGATTCAATGTATGTGGGTGTGAGATATGTATAGTCTTCACGAGATGGTCACCTTTTCTTTAAGATTGCTTGTCCTGAGATAAGATCTTCGCCGGCTTCATCAGATTCTGTTTGGTCGGGTGCTTCATATATATCGCCATACAGCGGCCTGAAGGAGCAAAGACAGCGACACGATCTTCCTCTGCGAAATGAGCGAATTCATCAGGCATTGGCAGGACTGCACCGTTTTCCACTTTACTTGCTAATGTATCATTTATCTCCCATTTCGGCAAATGATTGAGCGCGCGCTCGATCGGGACAAGGTGCTCATCTACTGCTCCTTCCTCGCTTATATTTCGGAGCTCATCAAGGGTGATGCATTCATCTAGTGTAAAATCACCTGACCCTGTGCGAATGAGATGTGACATATGGGCTGGAAACCCTAGTTTCTTTCCAATATCAACCGCTAAGGTTCTGACATACGTTCCTTTTGAGCATAAAACGGTGAATCTAAATGATACCTTCCCATTCTCAAATAAAGCAGGTGTTGTCCGCTCGATACGGTGAATCGTAATTTCACGGCTCGGCCGCTCAATTTCAATGCCTTCTCTTGCATATTCATAGAGTTTTTTTCCGCCAATTTTCACAGCAGAAAACATGGGAGGAATTTGTTCAATGGTTCCTTGAAACTGTTTCAGCACAGCATCAATTTCTTCTTCTGAGATGGGTTTTTGCACCTTTTCTTCTTCTACGATCTCACCTGTTTGGTCTTCTGTTGTTGTAGAAAAGCCAATCGTGATTTCTGCATCATACGTTTTCGATTTATCTGTTAAGTATTCGACAATCTTCGTTGCTCTTCCGATACAAATGGGCAGAACACCTGATACCTCCGGGTCGAGAGTGCCTGTATGTCCGACTTTTTTGGTATGCAAGATCTTTCTCACTTTGAACACACAGTCGTGAGAGGTCATTCCTCTTTCTTTATGTAATAAAAGAACACCATTTATCATCTGCGTTCTCTCCTTTCATAAACGATGAAAAAGGACAGACGATCATCGCCTATCCTTATTTCAACGTCTTATTCATGATCTTTTGTGTTTAGTTCAGCAATCAGGCTTTCAATTCGATTTCCATAATCTACGGATTCATCGAATTCAAAGTGCAGTTCTGGTGTTTTGCGAAGTCTAATTCGATTGCCAATTTCAGAGCGGATATACCCTTTAGCCTTTGCAAGGCCTTTTAAGGTTTCCTCTCTTTTTTTCTCGTCACCGAGAACAGAAATGTAAACTTTCGCAATTTGCAAATCACCGGATACTTCAACATCGGTTACAGTCAAAAAGCCAATTCTTGGATCTTTTAGCTTTCTGCCTAGGATGTCACCTAATTCTTTTTTCATCTGCTCACCCACGCGGGTTGCTCTCATACTCATGATCTTATCACCTCTAATTAAAACCACTCAGTTTTCGTGATCGTTCGTTCAATTTCAGGAAAAGAATCAATAAAGCTTAAAACACGCTGCAATTCCTTTTCCACTTGAACCCGAGAGGAGGAAATCACGGCGATTCCAATTGATGTACGCTGCCATGTGTCCTGGTAATCCATTTCAGCCATGGTTACATTGAATTTATGGCGCGTTCTTGTCAATATACGCTGAAGAACCGCACGTTTTTCCTTCAGTGAGGAGGCATCATAGATGATGCACTCACATTCGGTATAACCGATCATTTTCTTTCGATTTCTTGCATAACGAATGATTCCATGACATCACCTTCACGGATATCATTGTACTTCTTAATGGTAATACCACATTCATAGCCTTGTGAAACTTCTTTCACGTCATCTTTGAATCGTTTTAATACGTCGACTTCGCCTTCAAATATAACAACGCCGTCACGGATTAAGCGGATACCACTATCTCTTGTAATGGTTCCTTCAGTGACATAGCCACCAGCAATTGTACCGATTTTAGAAACTTTGAACGTTTGACGAACTTCAACTTGACCGATGACTTTTTCTTCATATTCAGGGTCAAGCATCCCTTTCATCGCAGCTTCAATTTCATCGATGACTTTATAAATAATGCGGTGTAAGCGGATATCTACGTTTTCTGTTTCAGCTGTGCTCTTCGCATTTCCATCAGGACGTACGTTAAATCCGATCACGATCGCATTAGAAGCACTTGCTAATATAATATCAGATTCTGTAATCGCTCCAACACCCGTATGGATGATTTTCACTTTTACGCCTTCTACTTCAATTTTTTGAAGAGCGGCCGTCAGTGCTTCAGCAGAACCTTGTACGTCTGCTTTCACGATCAAGTTGATATCTTTCACTTCACCTTGTTTGATTTGCTCAAATAGGTCATCTAGAGATAATTTTGCTTTGTCTGAACGCTGTTCATCAAGCTGTTTCGAAGCACGCGCCTCACCCACTTGACGAGCTGTTTTTTCGTCTTTGAATACGAGGAACTGATCCCCTGCATTCGGTACATCATTTAAACCAGTGATTTCAACAGGTGTAGATGGTCCTGCTGTTTTCACGCGGCGTCCGATGTCATTAACCATTGCACGAACGCGGCCAAATGTATTTCCGACAACGATTGGGTCACCTACATGAAGTGTACCAGTTTGAACAAGAAGGGTTGCAACAGATCCTCTTCCTTTATCAAGCTCAGCCTCGATGACAGTCCCTTTTGCCGCACGACTTGGGTTGGCTTTCAGTTCTCCTACTTCGCTGACAAGAAGGATCATTTCGATCAATTCGTCAATGCCTTCACCTGTTTTTGCAGATAGAGGAACGAAGATCGTTTCGCCGCCCCAAGCTTCTGGTACTAAACCATGCTCAGTTAATTCCTGCATCACACGGTCAGGGTTCGCTGTTGGTTTGTCAATTTTGTTGACAGCGACAATGATTGGCACTTCTGCCGCTTTCGCATGGTTAATGGCTTCAATCGTTTGCGGCATCACGCCATCATCTGCTGCAACGACCAGAATTGTCGTATCTGTTACCTCAGCACCACGTGCACGCATCGTTGTAAATGCTGCGTGTCCAGGTGTATCAAGGAACGTGATTTTCTTGCCGTTTTCTTCAATTTGGTAAGCACCGATATGCTGCGTGATTCCACCAGCTTCGCCTTCGACGACTTTCGTCTTACGAATGCTGTCAAGAAGCGTTGTTTTCCCGTGGTCAACGTGTCCCATGATCGTCACAACTGGAGGGCGTACTTGCATATCTTCTTCTTTATCTTCAACTTCATACTTTTCAAGTTCAGTTTCTTCTAAAATAATGACTTCCTCTACTGGAACGCCATATTCAGAAGCGATTAATTCAACTGTATCTTTATCCAGCTCTTGGTTAATGGTTGCCATAACACCAAGCATCATCAGCTTTTTGATAATTTCAGCTGTTTCTTTTCCAAGCTCTTCAGCCAACTGGCCGACTGTCATTGAATTTGTAAATTCAATTTTTTCAGGAAGCTCTTTCTTAGGCTTCACAGGTCTAGCTTGCTGATGCTGCGGTTTGTTATTCCCACCGCGTTTATTTTTGTTTTTGTTTTGGTTGTTGTTTTTTTTGTTTTTATTAAATTGATTATTCTGCACGTCATTCTTCTTTCTATCATTGTTTTTGTTAGATGATTGTTTTTTTTGTTCTGCGGGTTTCTCGTTAGCTGTCTCTTTTGCTTTGGCTTTTTTGTAGATAGCGTCTAGCTTTTTCACAGTGTCGTCTTCAAGCGTCGCCATGTGGTTGTTCACTTCCACGTTCATATTCTTAAGCGCTGCTATAATATCTTTACTTGAAACATCTATGGCTTTTGCGTATTCATATACTCTCACTTTAGCCATTCGTTCACCCCCAAATAAATTAATCGAGCAAGCTTATCAGCTTCTTAGCGAAGCCTTGGTCAGTGACAGCGACAACTACGCGAGCTTCTTTCCCAATAGAACGTCCGAGAACGGAGCGGTCTTCAACTTTTCTAACCGGAACATTATAAAATTTGCATTTGTCAGATACCTTTTTCTCTGTGTTCGATGAGGCATCTGCTGCAAGAAGAACCAGCTTAGCACGCGCATGTCTAATTTCTTTGATCACAAGATCTTCTCCTGACACGACTTTACGAGCTCGATTTGCTAGACCAAGCAAAGGATACCATTCAGATTGAGTCATTTGGTTTTTTCACCTTTTCAGCTAGTTCTAGTAATTCTTCAAATATGTGTTCGTCAATCTGTGTCTGAAATTGCTGCTGTAAACTGCGTTTGTTCTTTGCCGCAAGAATGGTTTCTTTATCGAGAGAAAGGTAAGCTCCGCGTCCGTTCATTTTTCCGGTTGCGTCAACAGAGACTTCACCTTCTTTAGAACGAACAACACGGATCAGTTCTTTCTTTGGTTTCATTTCTCCCGTCACGACACATTTTCTAAGCGGGATTTTTTTTCGGCTATTCACCTTTTACATCACCTCTTATTCGTCAGATTCCTCAGCTACTGGTTCAGCCTCTAAGAAAAGAGATTCAGAGTCTTCAGTTCTTGGGAAAATACCGAGTTCCCTTGCATCTGTTTCGCTTTTAATGTCAATTTTCCAGCTAGTCAGCTTTGCTGCAAGACGAGCATTTTGACCTCTTTTACCAATGGCTAACGACAGCTGATAATCAGGGACAATCACTGTTGTCGCCTTATCTTCTTCATTTACAATGACATCAAGTACTTTTGATGGACTTAATGCATTGGCAACAAATTCAACCGGGTCATTAGACCAATGGACAATGTCAATTTTTTCGCCTTTTAGCTCGTTGACAATTGCTTGTACACGCTGACCTTTTGGTCCAACACAAGAACCAACTGGGTCAACATCAGGATCATCTGTACGAACAGATATTTTAGAACGGTCCCCAGCTTCTCTAGCAACCGATTTAAGCTCTACAGTACCATCATAAATTTCTGGCACTTCAATTTCAAATAAACGCTTTAAAAGACCTGGATGTGTTCTAGACACATAAATTTGTGGTCCTTTTGTTGTTTTTTCGACTTTTGTAATAAACACCTTAATGCGGTCATGTGGTTTGTAGTCCTCATTTGGCATTTGTTCGTTGACCGGAAGAAGGGCTTCGATTTTGCCAAGTGACACGTAAATGAATTTACTGTCAATTCGCTGAACGATTCCCGTCATAATGTCTTCCTCGCGATCGATAAACTCAGTGTAGATCACACCTCGCTCTGCTTCTCTCACTCGCTGCGTCACCACTTGTTTCGCTGTCTGAGCTGCAATGCGTCCGAAGTCTTTTGGTGTGACTTCAATCTCAACGACGTCACCTACCATGTAATTCGGGTTGATATTGGCTGCATCATCTACAGAGATTTCAAGGCGAGAATCATACACTTCATCTACAACATCTTTTCTTGCAAATACACGAATCGTTCCCGTTTCGCGGTTTAAATCAACACGAACATTTTGTGCTTGATTAAAGTTACGCTTATATGCAGAAATGAGTGCAGCTTCTATCGCTTCAATAATAATTTCTTTACTAATACCCTTCTCTTTCTCAAGAACAGTCAGGGCATCTAACAACTCACTACTCATTTTTATGGTTCCCCCTTATATCAATGAAAAGGTTAATTGAACGAAACTGCTAATCTTGCGTTAGCTATTTTTTCGTATGGAATATTGATCTCTTTCTTTCTTGTCTTGATCTTCACTGTCACTGTTGCAATCTCACCATCAAAGCTTGTAAGCTCACCTTCAAATGCTTTTTCACCATCAATTGGTTCATATGTTTTCATGAAAACATTTTTTCCAAGTGCTTTTTCAAAATCAGCTTTTTTCTTTAATGGGCGCTCCGCTCCAGGAGAGGACACTTCAAGAAAGTAGTTTTGGCTAATCGGATCTGCCTCATCAAGCTTTTCGCTCAAGGCTTCGCTCACTTTGGCACATTCTTCGATATCGACGCCTTTATCAGAGTCAATAAACACGCGAAGGAACCAGTTTTGACCCTCTTTGACAAATTCAACATCAACGAGTTCAAGCTGTAAGCCATCTAAAATTGGCTGCACCATTTCGCTTACGACATCCACTACTTTTTTGCTCATTCTCTTCCTCCTTGTGCTTTCGATAAACGCTCTTATCAATCATTCTGCATAAAAACCCTGCTTTATGTGAGCAGGGGGAGCAGAAAACGGATGAATAATGTCGAGACAAAAATTGCCTGTTCAATACAAAAGAGCGGGTTTCCCCACTCTTGTCTCGGTAATCGTTAGCATTTCCATAAAAACTATACCATATCCAATTTTTTTATGCAAATGAAGTTCCTCCTTATAACAGGTACTCGTCAACCGTTTACTTTAGTACCTCTCTCTTCCTTTATATATAAACGAAAAGCCAATATGAACAGAACGGGCTGATGATAATCGCAGCTGTATACTATGAGAGAAGAACAGAACTCCCTAGAAAGATGATCCCCATCTATACTAAGTCATTTCTATGTCGAAAAAGCATTTTGTATTAAACAGAATGGTTAATACTTAATATAGAAGAAAAGAGTGTAAACGTTAAAGAAATAAGCAGTCTTCCATTTTAATCCCTTTGCCTTTGCTCCCTCACTTCAAAGAAAACCCTTCTAACTTGTTTCTAGCGAATAAAAAATTGAGAAAAAATTCACATCGAACTCCTTGGAGAGTAGTCGGAATACTGTACTGATAACCTTTCAATTACACATAAAGAAAGGACCATGTTTATATGGAGTTATTTAGCCAGAATTTTTAATAAGCCATGCATGTAATAGTACAGGTGCTTTCTGTGTTGAACTGCTATATTCATCTGGAACCTGTCTTAACGTTTGTTGTAAATTTTCATTTCCTATTAACGATAAAAATTCCATACTAAATGGGCTAAATCCTCCAATTATAGAAGTACCAATCTTATACATCATATCTTTTCTCGGTTTGGTAATATAGGTGAGTAACTGTTCAAACTCAGATAATGTCAACGAGGCATGATATTGATCATATAAATACAGTTCTTCTTCTTTGCTCTGAACTGAACTCAATCCACTTTCTATACTATCTCGATTTAAATCAACAATATAAATAATAGATTCATTTGATAAATAAGGAAGTAACTGTTCTAATAATTCGATCGGATTTTCAAATAGCCCAAAACACAGATGTATTAAAATCACATCATAAGTTTTAGCATGTGATGAAAATTTTTTTATATCTGTACAAATAAAATCGGCTTTTATATTTAATTTATTTGCACAATGTATGGCTTCTTCAGATGAATCAATCCCAGTCAAATCAGCTAGAGGTAATTGCTTAGATATATACTCAAGCATCTGACCTTGTCCACATCCTATATCTAAAATAGAGACAGGTGTTTTTTTGAATGTTAGTTGATAATAAGAAATGAAAGTTTCAGCTGATAGAAATCGAGTAAATGGTGTTTCTCTATTATCATAATTTGAACTTATTTTTCTTTTATCTGGATCCAAAAACCATGACTGAGCCAGAGCTCTTTTTACTTCAAGCTCTTTGATCTTTTCTTGTATTATCACAGGGTTTACCACCTTTATAAAAGCCTCACCAGTCAGTTTCAGATAATACGGGAGGTTTCGTTTTGAATTCCTTTACTTTGAGAGGGTGAAAAAAATGAATGAATAGATTATGAGAAACATGAAATGCTATTGCTGCTAAAATCCCAAATGCAAAGTATGAAATAACTGTAATTAATGTAAAAAGCGACATATAAGCAGTTGACTTAGCACTGCCTAATGGTATATGTAGCAATACAAATCCTATTGAACTTATACAGATTGATACCGCAACAGATTCCCAAAAATTTGTTAGTAATAAAACCGGAAGGACGAACCTCCAAATCAATTCTTCTGATAAAGCCGTTAAAGGAAGAAAAACGATTGAATCAACATTGACAACATATCTACCTTTAAATACAATCACTTTGTTTTTTACTTTCCATAGCACTGATGGTAAAAGTACTC
The DNA here is from genome assembly GCF_002998575.1 of Bacillus sp. LNXM65. Taxonomy (NCBI): domain Bacteria; kingdom Bacillati; phylum Bacillota; class Bacilli; order Caryophanales; family Bacillaceae; genus Bacillus; species Bacillus sp. LNXM65. The sequence goes on from NZ_PVRB01000001.1 coordinate 310,091, forward strand.
CTAACAAAAAGAAAAATAAAATGCCAAATACATTTTTACTATTCGAGAATTCAACAAAGAGTTCTTGAGAAAATGCTCCACAGCATATAGAAGCTCCGACAATGGTGAGTCCATCATAGCTCCTCTGAGGTGTGATATATGTTGTTAGCCTTCGATCGGGTGTTGATTTAGCTCTCATGATTTTAACAACCATTTTAGAGCTTAAGGGACCCAAAAAGTGAATGAGGATCCCTAAAGCTGCTATCATTGAAATCATTTATTTAAGTACCCGCAATCAATGTATAAATTGGGGCATCATCTACCCCATTAAATCCACCGATCAATTCCATCAACTCATCATCGATAAACCCTCCGAACGGTCGACTATTAATCTTCTCTGCAGTAGATAGCATGATCATATTTTGCATGACATGTCCTGCCTCCATAAAAACAAAGCGATAAGAACGATGTCCATACTTAAATCGAGAACGCCAAAAATTAGCTGAAATGACTACAGCAAATGCAAAATCTTGAACTGATTCTTCTTGTAACATTATTTTCTCAAATTCTTTTTCGGAGTAATCACCCATTTTAGTCAATCCTCTTCTATACGGATCGAAATGATAAACACCTTTGTCTAAAGTATCCACTTTGTTGGCTACAATAAATAGATCTAGAGGATAGAGCGCACCCCCAGATGGTATAGGACGTCTAGGCCCTTCTTTGCGCTCTACCAATCCATAACTCTTCTGTAAAACTGTTGAGAGTTGTTCTAATGAAACACTCCCGCCGCTAAAATAATCTGCACTTCTTCGTCCCTTAATGACATCGTCTAAAGATATATTTGTATTTAATGGTTTAGGTAGTGAAATTAAAGGTAGATCATCAAATCTTTTACTTGCATGTGTTGCAATCTTTTGCAAAGTTTGAGATCGTAGCAGCCCTGCAACACCAGGTGCGTCCCATGCCATTGAACCTCTATAGATTTTTGTTGCCTCAAACCAATTTTCAGAAGGATCATCAAACCGTAATGCTTCGTTTCCATACACAACATCAGCCAAATTAGTAGCATGTCTTTCAATACTATTCATATATTTAATCACCTTTCTACGAAATTAAGGAAATGGATGCGGTATTGGATTCAGTTCTTCTAACTTAAAAGGTTTATCTACTAAACCTAAATGATAAGAATGTTTTAAAATTCGTTCTCCACCCAACATTCTACCTCTATATAGAACGTCAATTGGTTTATATCCAGGAACAATTGATTTTACGACATAGGCACCAGCATCTTTTATATCAGGACTGGTTAAATCAAAAGTTGCTACATGATATCCTTGTTTTGATAAATGACTGACGAGATTAGTCCATAAGATGTCTGGAGAACCATCATCAAACGGTGTATAATCTTTAACGTCCACTAATTTCTCACTCGCAGTTAAAAAATCAGCTTCTTTCACAATAGCTGTTCCCGCATAGAGTTTAATATGATCTTCAAAACTATTTATATCACGATGATAATCTACATCTACTAGCGCATTCCCTAATCGTTGTTCTGTTTTTACCCAAGTTCTTGTATACATTCCCTCTATTGCAGCTTTCTCACATGCTCTTTCAATTGAATGAGCAGAGGCAGCGCCAATAGCAAATGGAGCTAAATCTGTATGAGGATTTCTTATCACTGCCAAAATAGTAGGTACACCAGAAAAAACGGTCATGTCTACTAAATGCAAATCAAGAGATGTAGGTTTAATATATCGTTCATAGAAATGTTTTAATCTAGGTGAAGTATTAATATCGATCTGCGGTAAACTTAACTTATTGTACCAAGTAAGCATAAATGCATCTCTTTCAATTGTTTCAAATAAACCTGAGATTGCCGCTTCTTGATATGTAATACCACAAGCTAGTCCATTACTAGTTGCATGACCAATATTTGGGTCTCCTGGCCACTCAGTATAGTTTGCAATATGAATTAATTGAGCAGGCGTCCAAACTTCTTCATTATTTTCAGCAATATGACCTTTTCTCCACCATAATTTTGTATCTTCATTCCATACATTATGAGGAAAATTCGGATCTTCATATTGAGTGACAGCATACATTTCCCACTTATCAAAGCCAATTACTGATTTGCCTTCATTGATTAAGTCCTTTTGTGTTCCAAAACATACAACATCAGAGTTTAAAGGTAAATAAGCTGCACTATATCTTTCTACCGTTTCACCTATAGCTGCTAATCTGGCTGCTGCTGGATTAGCAGATCCTCCCCCATTATAAGAATTAGATGGTACTCCAAATAAAATATTGCTGTCTGTACCATGCGCTCCATATGAATGACCCCATATATCATCAACGTCTCTGAGTTTTCTATACTCTCTACGGACTATCCCAACATAAGGATCCGCCAATTGGTCAAGTATCTTCCATGACTCTTCTAATGTTGTCCATTTATTAACCATAATTAATTATTCACCTCACCATGAAACCAAACTTGAGGAAAACCGGTATCTGCAGCTGGAGAACACTTAGGGCATCTTGGTACTCTATAAACACGATGATTATGAACAGATACTCCCTTATCATCTAAATTAATTGTTGTAAATCCACCTGGTGTTGCACTTGGTGCGTAATCTTTTAAAGTGAGCCATTCTAGAATTAAATTAATTGCAATCCCGATTTGAACTAAATTAATCGGCATATGATAAACCGGTTTCTTTTCAGGATTTACAGGTTTAATTTTCATTAAGTCTGAACGCAATACTTCGTCAGAAAAGTTTGCTGATTTTCGAAGGTTATAGCAATGTAAACAAGCTGATTGATGTGGTATAAAAAATGGACCTACCCAAGATGTCTGTCCGTCATATGGCACAATGCTTAACCAAGGTATATGGTCTTCTAATGCTAGATCATTTATTTCTTCAAAAATTGGATCTAGATGAGAATTACCAATAGCCACTCTCACATCTGGTTGCTTGGTTAATTCTCCTTTAAGTGCTACATTGAGCCCTGCCTCTTGCAAATGACGAATGAATTCTACAGCAACTGGGTTATAATCCTGCGTAATCACTTCAACAATCCCTGTTTTTAAACGATCAAGTATATCTTCAACCAATACTTGGCTACCGGCTCTTTCATAAGACAAAAGCGCAGTCAAATCAAAGTTCATATCAGTCTTAACACATATTCCATTCACAACTAAAAATTCGAGGACATGTTTTAATTGATCACTCTCAATTTCAAAATTCTCCTCTAGCTCTTTAATTGAAACCCCATTATCTTTCGTGAGATAATTAAAAATCTCTTGAATAAATTCAATAATTCCTTCACCTTCAATTTTGGTGACAGTTTGCGCTTTTAAACCAATCAAACTGCCTTCTAAACTACCTAGCGTAACGTGTGGTGCTAATTTATATCTCGTGCTTTCTTGTTCTTTGACAAACATACATTATTCCTCCTTTAAGAATAACTAATTTGTATTTTTAGATAATTGTGCACTTGTTGGGGGGTGACCAATTATTTGTTCTAGCGTTTTCGTAAATGGCTTTAAATGTTTTGAAGAAGAATATTCCTGAAACCCGACTAACCATTCTAATACGTCTAAAGGCATATTATTCTGGGATAAAATTGTTATAACCTCTTCTTTACTTTTACAATATAATTCAATTTTCATGTCTAAATCCTCTTCAAAGATATCCTTCAGCCTACTCATACTTACTAACTCTGGTCCTGTTAAATCATAAGCTTTTCCAGCACGCTTTCTAACATCTTTTTTAGGGATCAAACATGCCTTTACAACATCTCTTGTATTGATCCAATTAACTCCCTCGGGAGAAAATGCAGTTATTAATTTTCCAGTAGCACCTGCCCATCCTCTATAAAGTTCTATATTGATATCAAGCGGTGAAGTCCTATAAAGCATACTATTCTGATAAATTTCCAATAATTCACTTTCAAGAGAACCTAGTTCATCCTCGACATTATGCCTTCTATTAGATAAAATAATTGTTTCCGTTTGAAAATCAGTATTATTTATAAAGTATTCTTTGTCATAACTTACAGCTCCGCCCAAATCAATTATTTGAACAGGGTAGTCGTCATAATCAACTCTCATCTTCTCTAAATAGACTTTTATTGGTTCTCTAATACCGACATAATGAATACTCATAAACAGCACTTCCCTCTTTTCTCTTTCTTGACTCTCAGTTAAATAAAATGGTTAAACTTTTAACAAAAATAGTAATCTTCTTTTTGAGTTCTTCATAACATAGTTAACCTCGACTTTTTTCATACATTTATTAACTTAATATCTAAATACCCAAAACGTTTGATCCAAATTAACATCACCTCTCAATTAAAAAACAACATCGAGACCATATAATGACTTTAAATACATAAAATTTTAATTATAGTATTATTTTCCATGGTCATATTAAACCACACTTTTCTGGTGTTATCAATGTACTTTTCAGAAAATATAAAACTTTCACACTTAATTATTGACAAATAAAGACTTATGAACCATCATATGTAATATATCAACTACATAATCTATGTTGATAAATTTTATTTAAGGAGGTTTAAAGATGACTAAAATTACAATTCCAACTGCTTTGTCTGCTAAGGTACATGGGGAAGGTCAACATTTATTCGAACCAATGGCTGCGCGTTGCACTTGCACAACAATCATCTCAAGTTCTTCAACTTTCTAATCAACTTTAGGTTTTTTCGCAATATATGATTGAAAAGATCTCCCACACACTTAGCGAAGCAGACTTAGCTAGGTGTGTGGGCATCTTTTATTTGAAAAAAAATTTCCCATACTTATTCTCCTTAACGAAAACCTTGCATTTAACTCGCATTTGTAAAGCTTCATCTTATAATTAAACTAATACTTGTACTTCAATTTAAATTCTCTATATGACTGTTTCTCTTACGTATATTTGAATGTTTAACCCAAAGGCACACTAATGGATAGTGGATAAAACAAAAAAAGGCTATTGAGATTTTTCTCAACAGCCTACTACATTAACTATCGATTACTTTCACACTGCTTAAATCAGCCCCTTCTCCTTCTAAGATATGATAAGTCATTTTATCCATTGTCACTCCAATAAAATTTAATTTTTTAAACGTACATGATTTGAAATTAACATTTATTAATTTAGAATTCTCAAAAGAGATGTTTTTAAAATAACAATTTTCAAATGAAACATTTATTAAAGATGATTCATCAATACGAACATTGGGTAAATGACAGCCATATAAAGATGAATTCGTTATCTCACAATGTTCAAAATGAGATTGAGTCAAATCACTCTTTTCAAAAGTTGATGTGGAAATTTTAGAATTGCTAACATTCATTTTTCTTAGATAACACCCATTAAATTCTGAATGGTTCATCACTTTTTGTACGATCGATAGCCCTTTAAAATCGCACAACTTATACTTAACATTTATAAAAGTCAGCCAATCTAAATCAGCATTAACAAATATTTTTTTCACATGCTCTACTCGGTTATGATCATCAATAACTAATGTATTGACATCAATGCTTATTTCACCTGATTTCAGCTTTTCAATAAGCATATCCTGAACTTCTTCATCTTTTGTTCCAGCATTTTTCAGTTTTAATTTAACATTTCCAAGCATCTCTAATAATTCTTTTTTCTTTTCTTCATATGTTTTGTCTTTTTTATATGGCCGAAAACAACTTTCAACATATAATTTTAACTTTTCACTTAACATTGCCCCACTCCTTTTATAAAAAGACGGCTTACAAGTATTGATTTTTCGGTCAACGTTCTAGAAATTAGACTACTTGAAGTTTAGATAAATCATTAAAATTTAAGTTAGTTTATGTGCATAACATTCAGTTGAAATTTTTATAGCCTAGCCCCTGGCTCTCTTTATATATTTTTTATAGCCAACCAACGAAAGAATAAATCCTAACAGTGTATAACCTATAAGGACTACTGTTACTAAGATCAAATTCTCCCCCCCGGGTAGTGTTGATACTGATTGCACTAACCCTTGATGTGCCCAATACTGCGGGAAGAGCATACCAATTATTTTTAAATAACTAGGTAATTGATCAAATGGAGTCCATAAACCACAAGCAACCGCTGTCCCTAAAGCAATCATGTTCGTCATCACTAAGCCTGTATTCTCAGTTTTAGCAAATGCGGCGATGGCTACTCCCCATGAAGTGACTTGCATTGATAATAGGACAACTACTAAGAAATACGAGCTGTATTGTGTTATTTCAATACCATATAAGTAAACACCCAAAATGGTTAACAACAAAACTTGAAATAAAATGATGACAAAAAACGGAACGCACTTTCCAAGAAAAAAATTATGCGGCTGTAAGGGAGTACTTGCCAGCCTTGCCACAATTCCTTTCTCTCGATCTTTTACAAAGCTAATTACAATTGAAATAATAACAAATGTGGAAAAAAACACGCTCATTCCTGTAACCGATTGAGAAGCAACTAATGTTTTTTGTGCTTGTGAACTACCTGATGTAAATAATTCTATTAAAAGAATAATTGAAGCAACTGGCAACAAAATGGTCCAGAACAACAAAGATCGATCTTTCACCTGTTTTATAGATTCGATGCGGACTAATGGCCACATAAAAATCACTCCCGTTATATTAATTTAATTCAAATTCTTATATCACTTTTAAAATAATCACATTTTTTAATTATTTTACCATTTATGGATGTGTTTAATTATAATTAGTCAAATAATCTTAACTAACCTACTTATTATTTTAAATAGAAGGTTCACACAAGGTAATTCTGTTCGTTTGATTTATGCCTCTTCACTATGTCAGTCACTCTTATAAGTTATATGAATTGAAATATGAGAGTGGTTTTCATTCATAAAGACATTTTTATTGGAATTGATCACGCAAATCCGTTCCTGTTAATTGAAAAAATACATCTTCAAGTCTTGGTCTGTACAAAGATAATTGTTCGGGTACCAATGATTCTTTTTTACTCAGTTTAGCCAAACCTTCTAAAGTTTCTAATGGTTTTGTTGTTTTAACTAACACACCGCCTTGATAAGTTACAAAATCATACCCGAGACTAGTTAATGTTTTATTAGGAATCATAGATTCAAAAAAGACAGATGTTTCTGCATAACGATTCAAAAGTTCACCTATTTTTCCTTCTTCAATAATTTTTCCTTTATCAATGAAAGCCACATAATCACATAAACTCTCTATTTCCTCCATATAATGACTAACATAGATAATAGTTCTTCCCTCTTCCTTCAATTTGTTGATTATGTCAAAAATATAACGTCTTGATTGAGGATCTACCCCCACTGTCGGTTCATCTAAAAGAATTAACTCAGGGGCGTGCATGAGAGCGCAGCCAATATTCAAACGGCGTTTCATTCCTCCTGAAAAATTTTCAACTATATCATTTGCTCTTTCCCACAATCCTACATCTTTTAGTGTTTTTTCTACTCTTTCATCTAATGTTTTCCCTTTTAAACCATAAATCTGTCCAAAAAACTCCATATTTACTTTAGCTGTTAATTTTTCCTCTAAGCTGATGTCTTGCGGGATGTAGCCAAGCGCACTTTTAGACTCACCAACATGCTCAACTTTTCCTTCATAAGATTTAATTATATGAGATATAATTTTCATCAAGGTTGATTTACCAGAGCCGTTTGGACCTATTAATCCATAACAAACTCCTTCTGGAATCGTTAATGTAATACTTCTTAATGCTTGGGAAGTTCCATATTTTTTACTGACGTTCTCTATTTTCAACATTCGGCATTCTTTCCTTTCATCTCATTTATTTTTTAAAATGGCTTCAATAACTCTCAAATATTCTTTGTAAGCGTGCTCTCCTAAATCTGTTATACTAACTATTGTTTTTGGTTTTTTATCCACAAAGGTCTTTTTAATTAGCACATAGCCCGCTTCTTCTAATTTTTTTAAATGCGAGCCCAAATTCCCGTCTGTTACAGATAAAGAACCTTTTAAGAAGGTAAAATCACATGTTTCATAAATCATTAATAAACTCATAATCCCTAACCGGACTTTTGGATGGATTAAATCATTTAAACTATTGACATTACTCATTTCCTTGTCCTTTTCTTTTTAAAATCACACCAGTTAATAACAAACTTCCTCCACCAATAAAAGCAAAGATAATGTTCATTAAACTAGGAAATAATAAAAATGTAGTTACACCTAAAACACTTAACCAGAACCCCATAATAAAAATCTCTTTAGCTAGAACAATACCTAAAAGTAAATACATTATGGATACCAATAAAACAATATAAAAAGGTAAATTATCTACTGTATATGGTAATAAACCAACACATATTAAAAAAATAAAGATACCTAAAATGATTCCAAGACCAAGCCATGTGTATTGCAATTGAGTTCTTAAAAACAAGGGCATTGGTATCATTTTCCTTTGTTTAAAATATGTAGTTAAAGTGATAACCCAGCCCACAATACCTAAAACAAGCCAAAAGACACCTATAGTTATTGAATTAGCAAAAAGTAAAGGTATTGAATATCCCATTATCCAAATAAGGCCCCAAATGATAAAATAAATACTTGTTTGTTTACAATACTCTGTTTTATAGTTTGTAATCGTCTTGATATGAGATAAATTCTCTAATATTTCTGAATTATTCGATTTTTCATTCGGCATAAATAAACTCCTCTTCCACAAAGAACTCTGTACTACAGAGTATAGAGTTAAATTTCCATTTAGTCAAGTTAATGGAAATGTTTTTTTACAAATTAAGATAAAAAAATAACCACCTCCTTTTTTTAGGGGGAACGAAATCTCATAAATACCTTCTGTCTCTTGATCCTTTCTGAAAACTTGGTTTAAGCAATATAAACAGCAAATGAAGTTCCTTATTCAGCAGGCATTCGCCATCAGTTCTTTTCGTTCATTCTTTTCGCATGTTCACTGATAAGTGCTGCCTCCCTGCTCCCCTTTATGATGCGGAAACCGTCATAATCCCGATAGAGCGAATCATCGTCCTGAATACTTGTTAAAATCCAAAATTGACTGCCAGCTCCTCCGAGCCGCTCAACCGCTGACAGCCAGCTTTGATATACGTCAGGACGCGCTGATTGATTTTGAACGCCAAACTCTTCTAACACAACTGGTTTTCCGATTGACTTCCCGCGGGTGATATGGTCTTCGATCCATTTCACTCCCCAAGCAGCTGACTTGTTCCAGTGATCTGGGTACAGATGATAGGTTCCATAATCGATATTAGAGAGAGCCGTCAAACGATCCCAATCAACGCCTTCTCCGCCTCCATAAAACCAGTCTTCATGTCCTGGTATGCGAAAGAACCCTTCATCTCCTACTGCAACAAGATGGTGACGATCCAGCGATTTGATCCACGTACTCATTTCATCTGCCCATTTGACTAGTATATTTCCCGTTGGATCTGACTGCACACGCGGCTCATTAGCTAATTCCCAAGTCATAATAGCTGGATCGTCCTTATATTGAACACCTGTGTACGTATTGGTTCTTTCTAATACATAGCGCACATAATTTTTGTAAGCTTTTTGTATACGAGGATCTGTATAAAAGGCATCATGCGCTCCTGCCTCGAACCACTTTACGTATTGATTCATCCCGCCAAAATCATCCCAATTGTTCACTAGTGGGATGACAAGTTTTATTCCTTCCTGTCCCGCTTTATAAATCGCATAATCTAGTTTTTGAAAACCCGATTCTTCATAGACCCCTGGACTAGATTGTAAGACTGAGTTTTCTTGAGGGGCCCCATCGTGAAATCCCCAAATACGTATGACCTTTAAATTCATTGCTTTCATATCATCGAACACAGCATCTACCATCTTTTTAGATTTGTAATGGAAATAGTAATTATTTGTGCCAGCGAAGTAAAATGGTTGATTGTTCAGCGTAAATTGTGTACCAGACGTCTGTACATAAGAGGCGGCCTTAATTGTAAGTGAAAACCACCCGGCCCATATAGCGGCCACAAGTATGAAGCAAGACACTCTTTGAGTCCATTTCTTCATTTAAATTCCCCTCACAATCTAGCCTTCTTCAGGTACGATCACATCTAGCCGAAGCGGTGCTTGTTCATTTGAATCAAGTTCAATTGTCTGTTGTTTTAACAGTTTACTTTCTTTACCGATTCGAATCTCATATGTCCCGTGAAATGCTCGACATGTCACATTGCCATTAGCATCTGTTTTTTCAACTCTTTGTGTCGTCCACTCATTTAGAAGCTTTTCGTAACGTCGGCCTGCTTCATTTAAAGACCAATCATAATTCACGATGGCCGCATGCTCACCTCTCCAATGGGCACCTGCCCAAAATCCCCACATTAGCACTCCTTTTACGGCTGGATGACTAAATGCGACGCGATATAAAGCCTCTAGGTTATCCGCTCTTCTATTAGCGTCAGGGTGAACAGAATCGTACTCTGTAACCCATATAGGAAGACCAAGCTCAGCAAGCACATCGAGCCTCTCTTTTACAACGACTGGATCGACCCGTTCTTCAAAATGTCCTTGAACACCTATCGCCTCAATAGGTGCGCCTAACTGACGCAGTTCATTGATATGCGCTTTATAAGCGTGGTGCTCACCATATGAGATCACATTATAATCATTCACAAACAATAGTGCTTGAGGGTCAATTTTTTTCGTTTCTTCATACATCCACTTCCAAATATTTTTCCCGAAGCGATCTTTAAAAAATGAACCATGCATCATTTCATTGTTTACATCCCAATGACGGAATCTCCCTTTAAAATGATTACCCGCATGCTCAAGCCGGTTTTTCATGGCTTCATACACTTCGTGATTCGGTAGTGACCTCAGCCAGCTTGGATTCGCATCCTCTACCTCCCAAAATAAAGCGTGCCCTCTCACTGGAAGTTGATGTTTATCTGCAAAATTCAGCATCGCATCTGCTTTTTCGTAAGTGATTTTCCCTCTTTCAGGCTCATTCGCATACCATTTTGCCTCATTTTCAAAAACAGCCCAATTAAAATACTTCACAAAAAAATCGGCATATTGTTGATTAAACAACACTTGGTCATTCATCGCTGAACCAAATGCGAATTCATGCCTATTTTGCTTAATCTCAACCTCTATACCTGCTATTGGCTTTTTTTCGTGATTTGTGACATTTATTTCAAGATCTCTTTGTCTATGCTCTGAAATTCGATCATTCGCCTCTTTTTTCCACATCAGATTTATCTGCCCATTTTCGCCCTTGTTTAATGATTGATGAAGAAAACTTCTTTCTTTGACCATGTAAAAACACCCTTATCTTCACTGGATTTATATTTCCTAATCAAACTGCCGGCTCAAAGAAACCGGCAGCTTAAATTTGACCTGCTAGTTGATGAGACGATGATATTCAGCGTAGGCAGTGGCCATATCCACTTGAGACCAGAAACGGTGATAGGTGAAAACCGGTGCCCCATTCTCCCATTTGCCTGTTGCTTCATTAAATGAAGACTGATATTTACTCTCGAGTGAAGACCATGCTGGATCTTGTTTAATGTTCGGACGAAGATCAGCAAAACTCGTATAGACCCCATTACCTCCTCGCTGCGGATCAGAAGGAATAGTGCTGGCTCCAGGAATCTGATTCCCTTGACCAAATGTCCCGTTCCAACCATTTGGGAAATACACTTCTTTTTTAAAGAAGCGGTCATAGTCCTCTCTTTCTTCTTCTGTTACAATGCCCACGCCATCATTGTAATTCCACGCAACCTCAAGGAGCTGTGCGGCAGCATCTTTCGCTCTGACACCAAGCGCTGTATAATCCCCTGTTTCTAGCTTAGTGGCAGCAGCAAAGAAAGTTAAAGCCTTGACTAGACTCCCTAGTACGCCCGTATCCTGAGTTGGATCTTTTGTTACAGCTGTTAAGTTTGGATTTCCTGTTGCAGACTGGAACCCATTCCAAGTGTCAGGCTGTCCGCTCCAAGCAATATTTCCAGGAAGCCAAAACTCGCCAGGTGCACTCGTTGTAGCAACAGCAGCATTTGTTCCTCCTAGAATTCTTTGTCCTTGGTCATCTAAGAAATAACCCTCTTCATCCGACACAGGACGGCTGCCGATAAAAATGTAATCTAATGCATAGTTGACCCATTTTGTGATGCAAGATTTGGCCATTTGGACATTTTCAGATGTTTTGTCTCCATCTTTCACAAAAATGTAATAAAGCTCTGCTACGCGCTCCATCGGCCATGCCTGCATCCCAAACCAGTTATTAGAAGGCGGGTCAAGATAAACAGGTGCATCCTCATATGCCATATCGTAAAAAGTACTTCTTCCCGCCGGATAAGCACTATAGTCTCCATTCCAGCTATTGGTTGCACCTCCTGCAATCGCTCCCTCTTTAGATTGAAGCCATACATAAAATTCAAGCTGCCTTTTTAATGTTTTTTCCCAATCGCTTGCACCAGTAGCGGAAGATGGCTTTAAGCCTCCTTTGTCTGAGGATAAAGCATAAGCGGCGACAGGGTTTTGATACCCTTGGTGACAATGGCTAGCTCCAATACGCCATGACCAGTTGGCATGGTCGCCAAGTCCTCCGCCCCAAGAGGTATACCACGCCATTAAGTAATGACAGGCACCCTTTCCGTTTCCAGGGTACGGATTCCCCTGTTTGCCGCTTCCAATCGTTTGAAAATATTTATCGTACATACCGTAACGAAGAAAATCCCCCATTTTTTTCGCTTTATCAAGATAGGCTGACTCATTATAGCCGAGTTCCTTCGCCCAATACATCACTTGTATTGCACGCGCATCAGCATCCGTCGCATTGGTATAGCGCCACTGAGCAGCTGGTGCTTGATTTTCTTTTGTGAACAAGCTCATAAAGCCTTCATTCGGCTTTCCAAAAGATTTATCATCTTGTGAAGGATGAGGGATGGCCTCCCATACGGATTCCTGCGGCCCGCGCTGGAACGTGTTCACATATGCAGCTTTATGTGATGGGTTGAGCAAGTTTCCATATTTATACCAGTTATCGACATCAAGCAGCCAGTGCATTAAATACGTTTCATTCGTTCCATAGGTTGATTTCAATTCACCATCAATCGGATCTTGACCCGCAGGACGAGCACCGCTTAACTGGCTAGGGTATTGATCCGGGTATGGTTTTTCTGCTGCGTATGTGGCTGGGCTAGAAGGATTGTAGGCGCTCATATGCGGCTGCTCATCATTTCCATCTTCATTTACTGGGATGATGTACTTCTCCATATTGTCCCAGGCTGCCTCTAATTTGCTCCAATCCCCTGTGTAATGTCCGTACAACACCTCAAGCCACAGCCAATAGCTATACGCTTCTGAAGTTGTCATATGCCCGTAATCAGGCGCTTCGCAAATGAGCGTCTCGATTGAATGATACGGAATTCCTTCTGATGAAAAATATCCATTCGCATCACTTTTAATTTGATGATAAAGCGTTAAAAACCGTTCTTTGTTTGACAAGTTCTTCACCCTTTCAATACATCTTGATTTTTATTTGTCTGGAAGTGCACCAAATACCAAAGCACCATCATCAAAAACAGGAATCCTCGCTGTTTTTTGCATATTGGAAGTTAAGCCTTGAAAGGAATAATCATTTGAGGCATCCCATATATTCGCCCCATTTGGTGCAGATAATCGAAATTGTATTTCCTTCTTATGCTCTGATTCTCCTCCAGGAAAAATCGCTACGCCCGTAAAATCAATTTCTGCATAATATACGTGGGCTGATGCGTCATATACCTTCAGCGGAGATAAGGAAGCGCCTTCATTGTAGGCTGCTGTCACTTGAATATCTTTTTCAGTGAATCCCTTTGCAAAGACCTCACTCAGATTGACATAATATCTAAAGGACAGCGTTTGACTGCTTCTTGCCGGCCAGCCGGACCGATTGTATAGAACCGCCTTCACCTGAGTTGATGTTGTATCGTTATTCATCAGAGCTGCCTCTACAAAAAACTCATCCTGAGCCTGTTCTTTAGGCGGGAAATTTGGCAGCTTAGATTGCCCCTTTCCAAACAGCTGCACCATTTTGGCTATATTTCCAGTAAAGGCGGCATTATAGTCCGTCGCCACCTCGTTTGATACATAATCGGAGATGTCATCGTCATATTGATCCTGTGCATTAGGCCCGCCAACAAGCGCTCCATAAAGAGTGTGCCGATGATACGGAGGATTTGTCAGCTGGTTAGACCATGAGCCATGTGCAGTTCGATGGTGTGGATGCTTCGGCGGGTTCTGGCCAAACCCAACGACATAGCTTCTATTGAGCGGATTATCACCAAGCATATAGTGAGTTTGATTGACCGCAAACGTTTGATATCGATTCTTTTTTTCTTCATCTGAAACCCAATCAGCATAGACAAAGGCTAAAAATGCTGCATTTGCTGTATAACGAAGCGATCCCCATTGATCTAGCCATGCCAAACCGCCAGGCGTATAAGTGATTCTTTCGACTTTTCCATTTTGAACAAGACCTGTGGTCCAGTAATCGAGGTTACGCTCTGTCGATTCTATAAATCTATTCTCCTTCGTGATTCTTGCGAGTAAGATTTGTGAAGCGAAGAAAGTATTGTCCCATGACATGGTAAACGTATAATCCCAATCCTTTTGCCATTCTTCTACTGCTTTTAGTGCTTGATTTAAATAGGTCTCTTCATTTGTTGCCAAGTACAGCCAGATTCCGCCCCAAATGAGTTCGTCAATATAGCCGCTCCAGGAGTTGTAAAACGGCTGAGCGTTTGTGACACAATCTGTATACTCGCCGCGATACCTGTCAGCAAATGCATAAAGCTGTTTCGCGTGGGTCAGAAGCTTTGCTGCATAAGGGGCATCTGTCTCTTTAAAAATGATAGAACTCGCTGCTAAAGCTGCAGCAGTTTGTGCGGCTACTTCTGTTCCTGGACAATTTTCATCAATTTTAAAAGCTGGCCGGCTCATCGGCATCACTTCTGCCGGTCCCCACCAAGCATGATCAGCGTTCCCATCACCTACCTGCGCCCAAAACTCGTTCGGACCTGTATGTGCTTTCAAAAAATAATCCGTTGCCCACCTGATTTGATCGAGGATGTCATCAAGCAGTTCTGCCTCTTCATAGGCTTCTCGGTATTCATATACTGTCCATGCAAGCACAGCTGCTGAGTAGGCCATCGGAAGCCCAAATTTCACATGATCACCTGCGTCATACCAGCCGCCAGTTAAATCATGCCCTACATCCTTCCCGTCCTCTAGTCCAGAATCTCCCCGCCAGTTGAGACGGCTGCTTTCGGGAAGCTTTCCAGACCGCTGCGCTTCATAAAACAACAAGGATTTTTGAAGAACCTCTACATAGTTATAAGATGCCATTTCCGTATGACTCACTCCTTCTTTTTAGTCAAACATGAATAGACAAGCCACCTCCTTTTATTCAGAACGTGATTTGAACAGTTTTGAAAAGAATCAAATACGTTTCAAAAATAAGCATAGTAAACAGCAATCAGCTTTACGCTCATCGAAGGTTTTTTCTCTTGATTCTTTTTGTGACTGTACCCAGAATGATCATATGTCGCATGAGAACATTTCAGACGGCGAAATTCTCTTTTTTGCTCTATTTGGGTAGAAAGAATGACATACAATCTCTTCTCTTAAAACATCACGTTAAATCAAGTTATATGAATGAATAAGAAAATGATTCCATTTGGTGGAAAATCTTTATTAGTTAACATAATAAAATTATTGTATATTAAAAAAGAACGCCCCTTTAAGGACGCTCTTCATGAATCGCATTAAAACAAAGAAAGCTGGTTTTGATCGGGAAGTGCTTCTAAGCAGCCTTGACGATCTAAATATTCTAGAATCGTTTTCGACACTTTTCCGCGTTTTTGTAAATCTTCTTTTGAAAGGAATTCCCCGTCTTGTCGTGCGCGAACAATATTTAACGCAACGTTTGTTCCGAGTCCAGGGATCGAGTTGAATGGCGGAATTAATCCATCTCCATCAATGATAAACTCTGTTGCACTTGATCGATAGAGGTCCACTTTTTTGAAATGGTAGCCTCTTTCACACATTTCAAGTGCAAGCTCTAGTACAGTTAATAGGTTCTTTTCTTTCGGTGATGCATCTAGACCTTTTGAGTTAATATCGTCCATGACTGCTCGAATCGCATTCGATCCTTTTGTCATCGTTTCGATATCAAAGTCATCTGCACGAACGGTAAAGTAAGCCGCATAGTATAAAAGTGCATGATGCACCTTGAAGTAGGCAATCCGTACAGCCATTAATACGTAAGCAGCTGCGTGGGCCTTAGGGAACATGTATTTGATCTTTTTACAAGAATCAATATACCAGTTCGGTACATTATTATTCTTCATTTCTTCTTCCCATTCAGGGGGAAGTCCCTTTCCTTTACGAACAGACTCCATGATTTTAAATGCGAGTGACGGCTCTAAGCCCTGATAGATGAGATAGACCATAATATCGTCACGACACCCAATCACTTCACTTAGTTCACACGTTTTATTGTGAATGAGTTCTTGCGCGTTTCCGAGCCATACATCCGTCCCGTGTGATAGTCCAGAGATCTGAACGAGCTCTGAGAAGGTCGTTGGTTTTGTATCCTCAAGCATTTGCCGAACAAACCTTGTCCCAAACTCCGGAATACCGAGTGTACCTGTTTTACAGCCAATTTGCTCTTCTGTTACACCTAGAGGCTCTGTTCCTTGGAAAATTTTCATCACTTCTGGATCGTCTGTTGGAATCGTTTTTGGATCGATTCCGCTTAAATCCTGTAGCATACGAATAACCGTTGGATCATCGTGCCCTAGTATATCCAGCTTGAGCAAGTTGTCATGGATTGAATGGAAATCAAAATGCGTCGTTTTCCAATCAGAACCTGTCGCATCTGCTGGATATTGAATTGGTGAGAAATCATAAATGTCCATATAATCCGGCACTACGATAATACCGCCTGGATGCTGGCCCGTTGTCCGTTTGACCCCTGTACAGCCTTGGACAAGCCGGTCGATTTCTGCGCCCCTCATATGAAGATTATGATCTCCAGCGTAGCCTTTCACGTAACCATATGCTGTTTTTTCTGCAACAGTACCAATCGTACCTGCTCGGTATACATACTCTTCACCGAACAGCTCTTTCGTATAGTTATGTGCAATCGGCTGATATTCACCTGAGAAGTTCAAGTCGATATCAGGGACTTTGTCTCCTTTAAAACCTAAGAACGTTTCAAACGGAATATCATGTCCATCTTTTTTGTACGGCGTACCACATTCTGGGCAGTCTTTGTCAGGAAGGTCAAAGCCTGAACCAACAGATCCGTCATTAAAGAACTCCGAATGCTTACAGCTTGGACATACATAATGCGGGGCAAGTGGGTTCACTTCGGTAATCTCTGTTAATGTTGCAACAAGAGATGAGCCGACAGATCCCCTTGAACCAACAAGATATCCATCATCAAGTGATTTCTTTACAAGCTTATGAGAGATTAAGTAAATAACGGCGAATCCATGGCCGATAATACTTTTTAATTCTTTCTCAATACGGTCTTCTACAATTTTCGGCAAATCATCTCCGTAGATGCTGCGCGCCATTTGATAGCTCATTTCCCGTATTTCTTCATCTGCACCTTCAATTTTTGGTGTGTATAGGTCATCTTTGATTGGTTTAATGCTTTCGACCATCTCAGATACTTTTTTCGTATTCGCCACGACGATCTCTTTCGCTTTTTCGTCTCCTAGGAAGGAGAATGCTTCAAGCATTTCATCTGTCGTTCTAAAATGAACTTTTGGCAGTTCGTGACGGTTAAGCGGATTTGCTCCACCCTGTGATGAAATTAAGATTTTACGATAAATTTTGTCTTCTGGATGCAGATAATGCACATTTCCAGTTGCCACGACTGGTTTATTGAGCTTTTCGCCAAGCTTCACAATGTTTGTGATGATTTCTTTTAACGCACGTTCATCTCGAACAAGCTCCAGCTGCAGCAGATGCTGATACACTTCTGGCGGATGAACTTCTAAATAGTCGTAAAATGCTGCAATGTCTTCCACCTCATCAGGTGATTTTTGCATCATCCCTTCAAAGACCTCACCCTTATCACAGGCAGACCCGATAATTAAACCTTCTCGATATTTCTCAAGCTGTGAGCGCGGAATGCGCGGCACCCGGTAGAAATAATGAATATGAGAAAGAGAAACAAGTTTGAATAAATTTTTCAGACCGGTCTCATTTTGTGCGATCAGAATGGCATGGTAAGGACGTGAGCGCTGGTAGGCATTAGACTGACCCATGTTTTCATTCAATTGATCGTGATAGGCAATTTCTTTTTCAGCCGCATCTTTTAGCATCTTCAGCATGAGGTAGCCTGTCGCCTCTGCATCGTAAATGGCCCGGTGATGCTGCGTCAGTTCTATATCGAACTTTTTACAAAGTGTATTGAGCCGGTGATTTTTAAATTCAGGGTAAAGGAATCGGCCAAGTTCAAGTGTATCAATCACAGGGTTTGACGCTTTATCTGTTTTTAACAGGCGTTTGTACGCTGCATTTAAAAAGCCCATATCAAAACTTGCATTGTGCGCAACAAGGATATCTTGTCCAATCCATTCTTTGAAATCGCGCACGACATCGACGACATCTGGAGCATCTCTGACCATATCATCCGTAATACCCGTTAATTCGATCGTTGTCGCTGATAATGGGTGATGAGGATTTGCAAATGCCTCAAAGCGGTCAATGATTTCCCCGCCTTTTATTTTCACTGCTGCCAGCTCAATGATCGTGTCATAAACGGCTGAAAGTCCAGTTGTCTCTACGTCAAATACGACATACGTCGCGTCATCTAACAAACGGTGCTCCGGATTATAGGCAATGGGTACTCCGTCGTCGACCAAGTTGATTTCCACACCGTACATCATTTTGATGTCATGTTTTTTACTTGCTGCATACGCATCTGGGAAGGATTGTACAACCGCATGATCCGTCAGGGCAATCGCTTCATGTCCCCATTTTTTTGCTTGTTCCACCAGCCTGCCAATGCCAGTGACAGCATCCATTTGGCTCATTGGGGAATGCAAATGAAGCTCGACACGTTTCTCACCCTCAGGTGCCGTATCCTCTTTCAGCTGAGGTTTCATTTCATTGACGTCATTGGCAATCATGACAAGGTCTCTGACAAACGTATCGTTTTGAATGCTTCCTCTTGCTTTGACCCACATGCCTTTTTTCAATGATTTCATCAGCTGGGCATCTTCTTTTTCTCTTGCAAACATTTTGATTAAAATACTGTTTGTATAATCTGTAATCTTAAAGATACAAAGCGTTCTGCCGCTTTTCAGCTCACGCGTTTCTGCATCGAATACGTAGCCTTGAACGGTGATTCTTCGTTCCTCATCCATAATACTATCAAGCGTACGAATTTCTTCATTGTCTTTAATTTGATAGCCAATCATGAGAGGGCCAGACGGAGCTTCATCCTGCTCCTCACTTTCCTTCTTCTCCATCTCAGTGAGGGCTTGCATCGCTCTTTCTTGATCTTCAGCAAGCTTTTGTTCTCTGAACTTCTGAATCTCTTGATCTGATACAAAAATTTCTGTATCGAATTGCAGCTCTGGAAAGCCCACTTGTTTAAAAGCAGCCTGGAGCATTGGGCTGTACTTCTTCTTGATGGCCAAAGCCTCTGTTTCGCTTTTCGTTTTGATGATGATTTTATGTCCAGACAGCGATGGTTTTTGCTGCTGAAGCAAGCTGATGATTGGAGGAGAAATTCCTTGAAGCTCTTCCACACAATGTGACCAATACGATTGAACGAGCTCTTCAGAGATGTTCGGATCATTGACTTCAATCGTACAAGTGACTTGTGCAATATGAGAAAATGCATTTGTCAGCCTGCTGAGAAACATCGCATATACCTTGTAAGGCAGAAGCGCCTTAAATTTAAAAAGGAAATGCCAAGTTTTCGTCGCCTTATGCACCGTCAATTTGACGATTTCTCCTTCTTCAAAGTAACGACTGAGGTCATCATCTGTCATTTGAATCTGATTGAGTAATATATGAAATTGCCGCCGTGTGATCGGTAATTGTTCATCCAAGACAGAACCCTCCTTTTGTCAATCAGAAAGGTACCTCTTTTCTACAGGAGGTACCTTCATTTTTTTGTTCGTTTTTATGCTTGGCGTATAAATGAAATCAGCTCATCAACAGATACTTCATGTGATTCACCTGATTTTCTAAACTTCACTTCAACAATGCCTTCTTCTGAACGTTTTCCGCAGCTAATGCGAATTGGCAGCCCAATTAAATCACTGTCTGCAAATTTTACTCCGGCACGCTCTTGGCGGTCATCGAAAAGTACGTCAAAGCCCTCATCTTCTAAGCGCTCGTATAACGTTTCAGCCAGCTCTTTTTGAGCATCGTTTTTCATATTTAATGCAAGGAGATGAAGGTCATATGGCGCAACAGTTTCGGGCCAAATGATTCCTTTCTCATCGTGATGCTGTTCAACAATTGCTGAAAGAGTTCTAGAGATACCGATACCATAGCATCCCATAATCATTGGCTGCGCTCGTCCATTCTCATCGAGGTACGTCGCATCCATTGACTCAGAATAACGAGTGCCTAGTTTAAAGACTTGTCCTACTTCAATCCCTTTGGCAAACTGGATTGTGCCTTCTCCATCTGGAGAAACATCTCCTTCTTGAATCAAACGAAGATCTGTGAATTCTTTCACTGATACATCACGCGCAGGATTGACATTGACATAGTGATAATCCGCTTCGTTTGCACCTGCGACAGCATTTGTCATGCCTTTAACCGCAAGGTCTGCATAAATATCGACTTCTGCTTCCAGCTTCACAGGACCAACAAATCCAGGCTCTGTTCCAATGACTTCTAGTACTTCTTCGCGAGTAGCAAGCTCTACAAGCTGTGCTCCTACCAAGTTTTTCACTTTCACATCATTTACTTCATGGTCGCCTCTAGTCAGGATTAGAACATACGCATCATCTGCTTTAAACAAAACAGATTTGATACAAAGAGAAGAATCAACTTCTAAAAATCCAGCGATGTCTTGAATCGTTTTCACTTGCGGTGTGTGGACTTTTTCAAGTTCTTTGAAGTCCGCAGGATTTGCTTCTTCTCCGTGATAAACAGCTTCAGCCATTTCAATGTTCGCAGCATAGGAAGATGTGTCAGAGTATGCAATTGTATCTTCTCCTACTTCTGACAGTGCCATAAACTCATGTGTATCTTTTCCTCCCATTGCACCAGAATCTGCAATGACTGGTCTAAAATTAAGACCTACTTTTGAGAATACATTGGAGTAAGCTGTAAACATCTTGTTGTATGTGTCATCAAGGCTTTCTGGTGAAGAATGGAATGAGTACGCATCCTTCATAATAAATTCACGTCCGCGCAGCAGCCCAAAACGCGGTCTCTGTTCATCGCGGAATTTTGATTGAATTTGATAAAGAGTTAAAGGAAGCTTCTTATACGATTTTACTTCGCTGCGTACGAGTGATGTGATCACCTCTTCGTGCGTTGGGCCAAGTGCGAACTCGCGGCCATGACGATCTTTCATACGCATCAATTCTGGACCGTATGTATACCATCTTCCTGACTCTTGCCACATTTCTGCCTGCTGCAGCACTGGCATTAACAGCTCAGCTGCTCCTGCCTTTTCCATTTCCTTGCGAACAATGGATTGAATATGCTGGATGACTTTATGAGCAAGCGGCAGATAATGATAGATTCCGCTTGTATTTTGTCTAATGAACCCAGCTCTTACTAAGAGCTGATGACTTTTTGCCTCAGCATCTGCCGGCACCTCTCGAAGAGTTGGAATGAAAGTCAGGGATTGTCTCATGTCGTTACACCTCATTTATGAAATAGGACTACTCACAAAAACTCTTGTTTCCCGTAATGAGAAACAAGAGACATTGGTTTTTATAAAAATAATCGCTGGATGTCATTCCACGTAACCACTAGCATTAACAGCATGAGGAATGCAACACCGATAAAGACAACAAGTGCTTCTTTCTCACGATTAATTGGTTTACCACGAATGGCTTCAACAAACAAGAATAGTAAACGTCCTCCGTCTAGTGCAGGAATCGGTAATAAATTCACGATGCCTAAGTTGATACTAAGGAACGCCGCAAACTGCATTAATGTTAACACACCTTGCTTGGCTACTTCTCCTGTCATGTCATAGATCCCAACAGGACCTGCTAACATATCTAGTGAAAATTGTCCTGTGACAATTTTTTGCAAGTTCGTTAAAATCAGTCCTGCTGTTGAAATCACAGTCGTTCCTGAGGATGAAATAACCTTCAGAAATCCATTTTCAGTTGGCGGATAAGATCCGAAACGGCCAATGCTTTTTCCGTCTGCTTTCACAGCTTCTGGTACAACCTGCACAGTGCTTTCTTTGCCGTCTCGGTCAATGACGACATTCATTTTTTTCTCAGGGTTCTTTTGAACGGTTTGAACGACGTCTGTCCAAGAATTCATTTTATCCCCGTTAATGGACACGATGTGGTCTCCCTGCATGAGTCCAGCTTCTGCCGCTCGGCCGTCTTTCGTCAGCTTGCCGAGTATAGGATCATCAACGGTTACCCCTTGAATAAAGCCTAAAGCAACCAAAATCACATACGCCAGGATAAAGTTCATAATCGGTCCAGCTGCGATCGCTTTAATACGCTGCCATACCGTTTTTGATCCAAATTGACGATTGTATGGTGCGATTTGAATTTCTTCACCATCTGCAATATAAAAGCTTGTTTGACTGACATTGTAGCCAGTTAAAATATCTTCATTTCCAGCTTCATATCCTGAGATTCTCATGGCATGATCTAAATCAATCTGCTCAACTTCGATGACAAGTGCATCAGGATATTTTTCTTTGTCATTTAAAATGATTTTTTCTACTTCATTTTGCTCATTGAATAAGAGCCCCACTGTATGACCTGGTTTAATTTCAATGACTTCAGGGTCCTCTCCTGCCATTTTAACAAATCCGCCAATAGGGAGCAGTCTAATGGTATAAACGGTTTCCTTTCGTTTAAAGGAGAAAATCTTCGGCCCAAAACCAATTGCGAACTCGCGGCATAAAATCCCCGCTCGCTGCGCCATAATTAAATGGCCAAGCTCGTGGAAAAAAACGAGCGTTCCAAAAATAATAATAAACGCAATCACTGTATTCACGAACATACCACCTTATGTGAGGATTGATTGAACAAAGTCTCGTGTATCTTTGTCCACTTCATGGATATCTTGCAAACTAGGCGTTGAAATCACATGATGTCTATTTAGTGCCTTTTCAATCAATTCTTCAATTTGCAGGAACGTTACTTTGCCTTTCAGAAATGCATCAACTGCCATTTCATTTGCTGCATTGAGCACAGCAGGCATTGTCCCTCCTATTTTACCTGATTCATAAGCAAAATGTAAGCAGCGATACCTGTCAAAATCCGCTTTTTGGAAATTCAATTGTCCAATCTCCCAAAGGTTCAATGATTTCGCTTCTGGTAATGGCGCCCTGTCAGGGTATGTGAGTGCATATTGAATGGGCACTCTCATGTCTGGTGTCCCTAACTGAGCCATGACGCTTTTGTCGTGAAATTCCACCATCGAATGGATAATGCTCTCTTTATGTAACAGCACATCAATTTGTTCATACGGTATATCAAACAACCAATGTGCCTCAATCACCTCGAGCCCTTTATTCATCATCGTCGCTGAATCAATGGTAATTTTCGCTCCCATTGACCAGTTTGGGTGGTTCAGCGCTTCTTCAACCGTAACACCTTCAAGTTCAGTTCGTTTTTTATCTCGGAAACTACCACCTGAAGCTGTCACGATTAAGCGTTCAATGTTTTTAGCTTGTTCACCTTGCAGGCATTGAAAAATAGCGGAATGCTCACTATCGACAGGAAGTAAAGGTACATCATATGTTTTCGCGTACTCTTTTACTATATGACCAGCTGTGACAAGTGTTTCCTTATTTGCGAGTGCAATCGTCTTTTTTTGTTCAATGGCCTTTAATGTTGGAACAAGCCCAACACTTCCTACAAGTGCATTGACCACAACGTCCACTGCATCATAGGTCGCTGCCTCGATGTTGGCTTCATCACCAGCAGCCATCTTGACATCGTATTCAAATGAATGACCTTTTAGCGTCTGATAAGTCTCTTCACTTAAACATCCAACAAATTCAGGCTGAAACTGTTCTATGATTGGAATGGCCTTATCTACATTTCGGCCAAATGTCATGGCTTTCAGCTTAAATTTGTCTGGGTGCTGCCTAATCACATCTAATGTTTGTTCTCCAATTGATCCTGTTGCGCCTAATAGCGAAATATATTTCAAATTGCCACTCCTTCTCTCGTTCAATAAGTTTCTATGAGGTTAGCTGGCAAACGTTGCGAGCAGTAAATATAAAAACGGCAGAACGAACAAAAAGCTGTCAAACCTGTCCAAAATCCCGCCATGTCCAGGGAGAATTGTCCCTGAATCCTTTACGTGATAATGACGCTTTAAAGCAGATTCCACAAGGTCGCCAAGCTGTCCAAAGATACTGAGCAAAAGAGTAATAAACATAACAAGCAGATATGATGGCAAAAATCCTGTAACCGCCTGAAACACAAATGACAACACGACCGCTGTGACGATTCCGCCGATAAATCCTTCTACTGTTTTGTTTGGACTGATCTCTGGCCAGAGCTTTCGTTTCCCCATAGATTTCCCAATAAAGTAAGCACCTGAGTCAGTGGACCAAATAATCACTGCTGCGAAGAAGATCGCACTCATGCCATATAAGCCTCTAATTTGGATGAAATAATAGAAACTGACGCCAATATATAATGTCGCTAATACAACAAAAGCAACCTCATCGAATGTGAAAGAGTTTTTGCTCAACACTGTATAAGTTAAAAGGATTAAGACTGCAAATAAAGCAATTTGCATTTTTGATGCGTCTACGTTCGGGAAGAAGCTGTTCTCTCCGCCCATTAAAAGCCAAAGCAATATTAAGCTGACAATACCAGGAAAGCTGAAAATCGATATCTTTTTCATTCTTAGAAGCTCAAAGAGAGCGACACTTCCCATTAAGTAAATCAGCAGGGTAAATGGCATCTGTCCATATATAACCGCAAGTAAAAAGACTGCAGCTGCCAAAACACCCGTCAAAATTCTTTGTTTCATCTGCACCACCCTCTAAATTCCACCGAACCTCCGGCCGCGGCGCTGGTATTCTCCGATAGCGCCTATAAGATGCTCATCAGAAAAGTCAGGCCAAAGCACATCCGTAAAGACAAACTCGCTGTATGCAATTTGCCAAAGCATAAAGTTACTTAATCTAATTTCTCCACTTGTGCGAATAAGCAAATCCGGATCTTGAAGAGATTCTGTCATTAAATAAGCTGAAAACATCTCTTCTGTGATGTCTTCTGCTTGAAGCTTACCTTCTTTGACTTTTTCAGAAATTTGTCTGCATGCGGAGACGATTTCTGTGCGCCCTCCATAGTTGAGCGCAAAATTCAAAACGAGTCCGTCGTTATTCGCCGTACTCTTTACTGCGTTCTCTACCGCTCTTTTCGTATGCTGCGGGAGGCCGTCTGGATCACCTGTTAAGCGCACACGGACATTTTCCTCGATGAGTTCAGGCAGGTAGATGTTCAAAAATTCTTCAGGAAGCTTCATTAAAAAGTCTACTTCTAGTTTTGGACGTTTCCAATTTTCCGTAGAGAAAGCATACAAAGTCAGCACTTTGACATTCAGCTCATTTGCAAGCTTTGTCATGCGCTTGACGACTTTCATTCCTTCATGATGTCCTGCTACCCGTGGAAGAGCACGTTTTTTCGCCCATCTTCCGTTCCCATCCATGATAATGGCGATATGTTCAGGAATTTCTCCATTTAATATGTCTTCTTTTGTCAGGCTTTCTAAGTTGGAAGCAGCAGTTTGCTGATTCTTCCAATTTTTGAGTATATTGAGCATGAGATTCCTCCATCACCCAAAAAGGTTGCGTTCCCGCTAATAATATAGTCACCAACAGTATTAACAAAAAAACCCCCTGTAAACATGAAGAGGGTTTTTCACTATTATCTATTGTACATAGTTTTTTCTTAAACTTCCATGATTTCTTTTTCTTTATCTTTCGTCACGTCATCAATTTTAGCGACATATTCATCTGTCAATTTTTGAACATCCTCTGTCGATGATCTTAATTCATCTTCAGTGATCTCACCATTTTTCTCAAGCTTTTTCAACTCATCGTTTGCATCACGACGAACATTACGAACAGCTACTTTTGCTTCTTCTGAATATTTTCTTACCACTTTCACAAGCTCTTTACGTCTTTCTTCTGTTAGTGCAGGAATCGCAATGCGGATCACATTTCCGTCACTTGTTGGCGTGATGCCAAGATCAGACTTTTGGATCGATTTTTCGATATCACCGATGGCTGTTTTATCATAAGGTGTGATAATCAGCATACGTGCTTCTGGCACTGTGATTGACGCGATTTGGTTGAGTGGTGTTTGTGCACCGTAATAATCAACCGTCACTTTATCAAGCAATGAAGCATTTGCTCTGCCCGCACGAACAGTTGCTAGTTCACGTCCGTATGCTTGAACAGCTTTTTCCATTTTTTCTTTCGTTTGGTTCAATACTTCTTTTGACACGTTATTTCCCCCTCACAATCGTTCCAATTGATTCGCCATTTACGGCACGTTTAATATTTCCTTCTTCCATAATGGAGAATACGATTAATGGAATGTCATTGTCCATACATAATGAGGACGCAGTAGAATCCATTACAGCAAGCCCTTCTTTTAACACGTCAAGATATGAAAGCTTATCATATTTTACTGCATCCGCATCTGTACGAGGATCAGCACTGTAGACACCGTCTACATTATTTTTCGCCATTAAAATGACATCTGCTTCAATTTCTGCTGCACGAAGTGCTGCCGTTGTATCTGTAGAGAAATAAGGGTTACCAGTACCTGCAGCAAAAATCACGACACGTTTCTTCTCAAGATGACGGATCGCTTTTCTTCTTATGTATGGCTCTGCAACCTGTCTCATTTCGATAGAGGTTTGTACCCTAGACTGAATGCCAAGCGTTTCTAGGCTGTCCTGTAGCGCGAGTGAATTCATCACTGTTGCCAGCATGCCCATGTAGTCTGCTGTTGCACGGTCCATTCCCAAGTCACTGCCTGTCTTACCGCGCCAAAGGTTTCCTCCGCCTACAACAACTGCAACCTCAACATCAAGCTCTGCAATTTCTTTTACTTGCTTTGCAATTGATTGAATGACAGTTGGGTTAATTCCATTTCCAGCATCACCTGCTAGTGCTTCGCCACTTAGCTTCAGTACAATGCGATTATATTTCGGTTTGCTCATGATAACCTCCAAGTGTAAACTATACCGTCTCTTATTATGCGTAAGAAACTGTCTTTTGTAAATCAATATCCTCTAAAAAATAGGGAACACAGTGCTTGTGCTCCCTAAAAAAGCCCCAGAGAGCTTTTCAAACATTATTTTTTCACTTGGCTCATAACTTCTTCAGCAAAGTTGTCTTGACGCTTTTCAATACCTTCGCCCACTTCATAGCGAACATAAGTTTGAATGCTTGCGTTTTTCGCAGCTACTACTTGTTTCACTTTTTCATCTGGGTTTTTAACGAATGCTTGGTCAAGTAAGCAAATTTCTTCAAAGAATTTATTTAGACGGCCTTCTACCATTTTAGCTACGATATTTTCAGGCTTTCCTTCTTGAAGCGCTTGCTGTGTTAATACTTCGCGCTCACGGTTTGCTTCTTCTTCTGACACTTGGTCACGAGAAATGTATTTAGGGTTTACAGCAGCAACGTGCATTGCAATGTCTCTTGCAAGCTCTTCGTCAGTTGTTCCGTTAAGAACAGCTAACACACCGATGCGTCCGCCCATGTGTAAGTAAGAACCGAATGCTGCGTTATCTTCCTTCGTGATAACAGAGAAACGACGTAGAGTGATTTTCTCTCCGATTTTTGCAATTGCAGATGTGATATGCTCTTCAACTGTTGAACCGTTTTCCATTTTAGAAGCATGAGCTTCTTCAATTGTTGCAGGTTTAGCAGCAAGCAAATGATCAGCAAGTTCGTTAAGAAGAGATTGGAATCCTTCGTTTTTCGCAACGAAATCAGTCTCAGAGTTCACTTCTAGGATCACGCCTGTGTTGCCGTCAGTTTTGATAAGAGTTAATCCTTCTGCAGCAATACGGTCTGCTTTTTTCGCAGCTTTTGCAATTCCTTTTTCTCTTAGAAGATCGATTGCTTTGTCGATGTCACCATCAGTTTCTGTTAACGCTTTTTTACAGTCCATCATACCTGCACCAGTTTTTTGACGCAGTTCTTTAACTAATTGAGCAGTAATTGCCATTTTACATTTCCTCCTTCTATGTTAAAACACGGATTACTAGGTGAAAAAAAGGTGATAAAAGGCATTTCCCTCTTATCACCTTTTGAATAGGTTACGCAGTTGTTGTTTCAGTTTCTGTCGTTTCTTCTACAACAGCTTCTTCTTCGCCTTGTTTAGACTCAAGAATCGCATCTGCCATTTTAGCAGTTAGAAGTTTTACAGCACGGATTGCATCATCGTTTGCAGGGATCACAACATCAATTTCGTCTGGATCACAGTTTGTGTCAACGATACCGATGATTGGGATATTCAATTTACGAGCTTCTGCAACTGCAATACGCTCTTTACGAGGGTCGATAATGAAAAGTGCATCCGGAAGACCTTTCATGTCTTTGATTCCGCCTAGGAATTTTTCAAGACGCTCTAATTCTTTTTTCAGTTGAACGACTTCTTTCTTAGGAAGAACATCGAATGTACCGTTTTCTTGCATTTTTTCAATATCTTTTAAACGTTTGATACGTTTTTGGATTGTTTCAAAGTTTGTTAAAGTTCCACCAAGCCAGCGTTGGTTCACATAGAACATACCAGAACGGATTGCTTCTTCTTTCACTGAATCTTGTGCTTGCTTTTTCGTACCAACGAAAAGGATTTTTCCTCCGTCAGCAGCAAGGTTTTTCGTGAAGTTGTAAGCTTCTTCTACTTTTTTCACCGTTTTTTGAAGATCGATGATGTAGATACCGTTACGCTCTGTAAAGATGTAACGCTTCATTTTTGGGTTCCAACGGCGCGTTTGGTGACCGAAGTGAACACCAGCTTCTAGCAATTGTTTCATAGAAATAACTGACATTTTGTTGCCTCCTAATATAATGGTTTTTTTTCCTCCGCTCAAGTCATGTTCACATAAAACTGCGCCACGGCAGCACCTTCATACGAATCATTAAGCGTGTGTATTTAACACCAAGAAATAATATAACACATGATGGACTGACAATCAAGAATCCTTTACAGCTTTCCGCTAAATTTTAATAAAAGCTCGATTTCTGTCTTGCCAGTTTTCAGTTCTTTCGCTATTTCTTCTAGCGAATGCCCTTTGTCATATAAGGTCTTCACTTGGTCCTCGAATGTTTCTTCTATTTCACTTTCAGAAGGCACAGAAGCTTCTGATTCAAGATGTGGAACGGGTTCGTTTACCTTCTCTTCCTGCACTTCAACTTCACTAAGGAGAGCCGACAAGTGCTCTGGTACTGGATCTTCACTTTCTACCGATTGCTGGGTTTCAATTGGTGGTTGTGGCTGCTGTGGTGTCTGAAAATCCGATTTCAGCTCTTCAGCAGAAAAATCAGGGGAAGCGGCTGCCACTTTTAATAGTTTGTCATTCTCTTCTTTGACTTCCATCAAAAATGCAGCCAGGGTATTTTCCGTTTCTTCTAGAAGTTCTCGCTGCTTTTGTTCAGTTGCCTTCAGCGAATTCATTCTCGTATATAAAATGATCACAAAATAAATAAGTGCAGCATGAAGCATGAAGCTAATCAGCCATAACATATTTTTTCACTCACTAACTCTTTAAGATTGAATGGCTTTATCAAGCAGATGCTTAAGCTTGAACAATGCCTTTGAATGAATTTGCGAAATGCGCGAGGTCGATAAATTGAGCACGTGACCGATTTCTGTTAACGTCAGTTCCTCTTTATAGAAAAGACTGATCACGAGCTTTTCTTTTTCTGATAGCTCGGTCATTTTTTCAGCAAGCTGTTCTATTAATTCATCTTTCAGCATCTTCTCTTCAGGTGTCACTGTTTTCTCGTCGCGAATCATGACTTGGACGTTTTCACCGTCTTCTTGATCATGCAGCTTCTCGTCGATTGAAAGCAGATTCGCAAAGAATCCTTCATTCATTGTTGTGACAACATCCTGTTCACTCATGCCAAGTTCCTCTGCCACTTCTGTCGGCGTCACATTTCGTAAATAGCGCTGTTCAAGCTTTTCAATAGCCGCTTCTACTTTTTTTGTTTTTTCTCTTGATGTACGAGGCAGCCAGTCCTCTTTACGAAGACCGTCGATGATGGCCCCGCGGATTCTGAAGGATGCATATGTATCAAACTTCAGATCTCTTCCGGGGTCGAATTTTTCAAGGGCATCATATAAACCGAGCATCCCTAGACTGATCAAGTCTTCTTTATGCACTGACTTCGGGAGTCCGATGGAAATTCTTCCAACATGATATGTGACGAGCGGCATATAGCGGCGCATAAGATCATCTCCAGCAGCTGGGTCCTTCCACTCTTTCCATCTAGCCCATAGCGCCTGATCTTCGTAATTTAAGGATTGCATCTTTCTCCCCCTATACTTCCTTAGTTATATCTTCATAATGCCTTGCTTCACAGTGCGGATCTCAAGCTCTGTCGTAAGCGGATCAAATTCAATCGTACGGCCATTGTTCCCGCCCGTATCCTCACTAATGATCGGGATGCGATAAAGAGACAGATGTTCTTTAACAGCTGATACGTTTCTAGGTCCAATTCTCATCAGATCATTGGTTGACTTAAACTTAAACATTTCTGCGCCGCCAGCAAGTTTTGCCTTTAGCGCATGTTTGCGCGCTCCTTCTTTAAGAAGCAGATCAATTGTATGCTTGACACCTGTATCTGCATATTTAGCCAAGTTCTCCACTGCCCCTTTTGCAAGGGATGAGTCTGGAAGCATGACATGGACAAGACCTGCCAGTTTTTTTTCTTGATCAAACAGAACAAGTCCTACACAAGAACCAAGTCCGGATGTCCGAATGCGGTCCGGTGTTTTCACAAGCTGAACATCCGCTATACCAACCTTTACAACTGCCGGAATCTGAACGTTCATTACAGGTTACCTAATGCTTTGAATAGTTTTTCAAACGATTCAAAGTCTGGTAATAGAAACATATTTCCTTTCAGCTCTTGCTTATTTTGATCATCAAAAATCGATGTATCAATCACAATTGCCTGATCCCCTAGAGGGCTGAATTGCATTAACCCTTCACTAATGACAGCCCCGAACATATCGAGCGTAACATCTGGAACACTTGGGTGAAGCTGCAATTTTGTTAAATCGGCAAGGGCTGATAAATAAGAGCCTGCTAAAATATTTCCCAGCTCGTGTAGTGCTGACGTCCCCATCACATGCTCGTGAATGGTATCAATATCAAATGCCGGATCCTGTACAAGCTCTCTTACAAATTGCTCTGCTTGCTCAAATGGCATAATGAAAAAGATAGAGCCGGATAAATCTCCTTCCATCCGCAGGAAAATACTTGCAACTGGGAGGTCTGCACCGCCAAAGAAATCCATTAATTCTTCAAACGAGAGAACCTTGACAAACGGAACAGCCATATCTATTTTGCGATCCAATAGGCTGGCAAGAGCAGACGCGGCGTGGCCTGCTCCAATATTCCCAACCTCTCTTAATACATCCAGCTGTTCATCTTTTATTTCATTGAAAATGCTCATTTCACATCCTCCTTAATGAACAGGTGCATCTTGAACGCTCTTGTCGAGGACGGCACCAGGATGAATGATATTAAATAGACGCTGATCATGCTTAATGATACCTGTCACCCATGATTGTCCTTCTTTTTCAGCTGATTCAGGAGAAGATTCTACTTCTTCTTGATGGACTGTAATGACATCATTCGCTTCATCAACAATCCAGCCGACTTCAATGTCACCAACTTGTACAATAATCATTCTTGTTTCATCTGTAATGTCGTTGTCAGTTGATCCAAGTCTGACTCTAAGGTCGATGACAGGTGTCACGACACCGCGCAGATTAATAACACCACATATATAAGGGGCAACGCCAGGGACTCTTGTCGGCTGCTGCCATTTTTCAATGGACTTTACTTCTGATACTGAAATGGCGTATTCTTTTTTGTTTACGATAAACACAATCATTTTTTCGCCAGTTTTGATATCTGTACTCATTTCAGACCGCTCCTCTATTGTTTTTTACTTGATCAGTGCATTACAGTCAACGATGAGTGCAACTTGACCGTCGCCTAGGATTGTTGCGCCTGAGATCGCAAACACGTTTGGCAGGTAATCTCCTAGTGATTTCAATACAACCTCTTGCTGACCAATAAATGAATCGACCACAAATGCTGTCAGCTTATCTCCTTTACGAACAACGATGATGTGCAGTTCTTCCTCTAATTCATTCGCATTTGGTACGTGGAATTGTTTCTTCAAGTACACGACCGGTACGATAAATCCGCGGAAATCAATCACTTCACGATCATGCGTTTGAAGGATGTCGCTTTTCTTAATGACAGCCGTTTCAATAATAGAAGAAATCGGAATCGCAAATGTTTCCTCTTCCAATTTCACAAGAAGAACGGAAATAATCGATAATGTAAGCGGAAGCTGGATCGAGAATAGTGAGCCCTGTCCTTCTGTTGAGTTGATGCTCACAGATCCGCCTAGTGATTCCAGCTTGTTTTTCACAACGTCAAGGCCTACACCGCGGCCTGAGATGTCAGAAATCGTATCAGCTGTAGAGAAACCTGCTGCAAAGATCAATGAATCAATTTGATGATCTTCAAGCGTTTCCGCTTCTCTTTCAGTAATAACCCCGCGCTCTAATGCTTTTTCAAGCACTTTCTTACGGTTAATTCCGCCGCCATCATCTTCTACTTCAATGAAGACGTGGTTTCCGCTATGATACGCCTTTAATAGAACGGTGCCTTTTTCTGGCTTGCCTTTTTTCACACGTTCTTCTGGCGATTCAATTCCGTGATCTAGACTGTTTCTAAGTAAGTGTAAGAGCGGATCTCCAATCTCGTCGATGACTGTTCGATCAAGCTCTGTCTCAGCACCTTCAATGATTAGTTCAATTTTCTTATTCAGCTCTTTTGTCAATTGACGAATCATACGCGGGAATCTGTTAAACACTGTTTCCACAGGGACCATTCTCATGTTCAGGATGATCGATTGCAGGTCTCCAGAAATACGTGTCATTCTTTCAACGGTGTCTGTGAGTTCATTATTTTCTAATTCTTTGGCAATCTGCTCTAAACGGCCTCTGTCAATCACCAGTTCTTCAAATAGATTCATGAGAGAATCGAGACGGTCAATGTTGACACGAATCGTTTTTGTTCCGCCGGCAGCTGCACCGTTATTGCCATTTGCTTTTGGCGCATCGCTTGCTGGTGCTTTCGCAGCAGACACAGATACTTCTTCTTTTTCCTGTTCAGGTTTTGCCTCTTGTTTTTCAGCTGGAGCCGCTTCTTCAAATGCAGAGACTTCTGAGATCTCAACATGTTCAACTTCTGAGATCGCCATCACGATTTTTTTCACTTCATCCATCGGTTGTTTAGATAAATAAGAAATACTAAATTCAGATTCGAAATCTTCTGATTCTAAAAGTTCTGCATTTGGAACTGTTTTGACGACCTCGCCTGCTTCGTTCAGTCTTTCAAAGATCATATAGACACGAACGGCTTTTAATAAGCATGCGTCACTTAATGTCACATTGAGTTCATAACATTTAAAGCCTTGTTCCCTCGCTTCATCAAGCACTGTTCGTTCAAATTCGTTATAGTCTAAGTCGTTAGCAGCCGCAGCTGATACATCCGCTGTCTCAACACTAGGAGCTGCCTCAGCATGGCTTCCTGTCACATCTAGCTTTTTACTAACCTCTGTGACATCGCGTTTCCCATCTCCGCCTTCTGCAATTGATTGAACCATTGCTTCAAGGTGATCAAGTGCTTCAAACATCGTGTCCATTGACTCAGGTGTGACAATCATTTGTTCATTTCGAATGGCATCAAACATGTTTTCTAAATGATGTGTTAGCTGAGCCATATCAGCGTAGCCCATCGTTGCACTCATGCCTTTCAATGTGTGAGCCGCTCTGAATATATCATTCACTAGCTGCAAGTCGGTTGGGTTCTTTTCTAAATCAAGAAGTTTTTCATTACAAGTTTGTAAGTGTTCTCTGCTTTCATCTAAAAAGATATCTAAGTATTGGTTTACATCCAACGTGTTCACGCCCTCTCTTTTTTCATGGAGCTTATAATTGCATGTGCGATGTCATCCACATGCCTTGTTTCATGTGCAAGGCCTGCTTTAATGACTGATTTAGGCATTCCGAAAACAACACATGATTCTTCTTTTTCTGCAATGACTTTCGTATGACCGCTTGCGACCATTTTTTTGACACCTTCTGTGCCGTCACTACCCATGCCTGTCATAATGACAGCAATTTTCTCGTAACCCTTTATATTGCTGATGGATTCAAATAAATAGTTAACAGAAGGTTTGTGCCGGCTTTCCGTGTCCTCTGGAGACAGCCTGATGACTAAGGATGCCCCTTGTTCATGAAGTGACATATTCATTCCACCAGGAGCTATGTAAGCCACTCCATTTTTAGCGATATCTCCATCTTGTGCTTCTTTAATCGAAATTTGAGATAAATGGTCTAACCTAGTAGCAAGTGATGCCGTAAATCCTGCCGGCATATGCTGCACAATCAAAATGGGTGCTTCTATGTCCTTTGGCAGCTTCGTGACGACTCGCTGAAGTGCTCTTGGCCCTCCCGTCGATGTTCCGATTGAAATAATCTTTCGGAGTGAGCTGCTTTTTACTGCTTGCGGGCGAGGAAAAGCCACTGGACTTGGCGTCTTCATCACCGGCTTAGGAGAAATCTGCACTTCTGTGCGTTTCCTTGACATCCCTGCCGCAAGCACCCGCTCTACAATTTGGCCTCTTACTTTGTGCAAATCGAGGGAAATACTTCCTGAAGGCTTTGTCACAAAGTCAAACGCACCAAGTTCTAAGCAATGGATAGTTAAATCTTTCCCTTGCTTTGTCTGGCTTGACACCATAATCACGGCAAGGTCATGTTCAGCCAGAATTTGTTTTAATGCTTCTGTTCCATTTAAAACAGGCATTTCCACATCTAGTGTGACAACATCTGGATTCAGTTCCTTGATCCGTTTTAAGGCATCTTCCCCATTTCGCGCCGTTCCGACGACTTCTATTTCTTGCTCGGCACTTAGGAAATCACTAATGAGCTTTCGCATAAAGGCCGAGTCATCTACTACAAGCACTCTAATCATGAGTCCACCTTCCTCCTTTTAAAAAAAGAGGACAACTTATCTATAAACGTATGCTGCTCTCTCTGTGCCTCTCTTATCTGCTGTTGATAAAGTGTTTCTGCCAGCATCTTGATCGTTTTACTCAGCCTTGAGTGAGGCTGCTTGATATAAAATGGAATTTGTTCAGCCACTGCTTTAGGAACCGCAGGATCATCTGGCACAGCACCAGCAAATACTAGCTTTCTGTGTAGAAATGATGTGACCACTCCTGCTAATTTCCGGTAGGTTTCAGACCCTTCTGACGGGGTTTTACACCGGTTGACAATGATTTGCACAGATTGTTCAAACTGATGAATAGCTAAGTGTTTAATTGCGCTGTAAGCATCCATGATCGATGTTGGTTCTGGCGTTGTCACAACCACAACTTCTCCTGCTGATAAAACAAAAGGCAGTTGATCTTTTGACAAGCCGGCACCCATATCAAAGAAGATACAATCAAAGTCGTGCATCATTCTTTCCATTTCCTCTAGAAAGAAAGACCATTGATCTTTATCTAAAGAAAACAGCTGTTCAAGTCCGCTTCCGCCAGAAATGTAATAAAGGTTGTTCGTTCCTTGTGTCATAGCTGCTTGGAAGGATTTCTTCCTGACAAGAACATCTAATATAGAGCTAGTCGATGTTTTTCCTAGTAAAATATCAATATTCCCCATACCAAAATCAAGGTCGATGACTAACACTCGCTTGCCTGCATTTGCGATAGACAGTGCCATATTCAGCGTCAAATTCGATTTTCCTACCCCGCCTTTACCGCTCATGACAGCAATGGTTTTTGCCTGTTTGCTTATACCAAGAGGAGCCGGTGTGATCGTTTGATTCTGCTGAACGAGCTTTCTTAAACCTTCCGCTTGGTCGGGCTTCATCATTGTAAGACCATCCTTGTTAATTCAAGAGGAGAGCCCTCAAGAATATCCTCAGGTACATTTTGACCATTTGTTAAAAATCCAAGTCCGATTTGAGAGTCTGTAATGATTTGAAAGATTGTTCCCATCGTGTCTGTTTCATCTACCTTTGTAAAAATGAATTGGTCGATTGGAACGTGTTCAAATCGTTTAACCATGGCTCTCATGTCCTGATACTTCGAGGTCGCACTCATCACTAGGAAACTTTGAAAGCTTTCATCAAATGGAATAATGTCTGTCAGCTCTTTGATATACGCTTCTTCTTTAAAGTTACGACCGGCTGTGTCTACGAAAATATGATCATACTCTTTAAAGGTCTCTTGAGCTTTCACAAAATCCTCTCTCGAATAACAAACCTCAAGCGGTGCATTGAGCAGTTCCGCGTATGTTTTCAGTTGTTCGATCGCTGCAATTCGGTACGTATCTGTTGTAATAAAAGCGATTTTCTTTTGCTTCTGAATGGCAGTTTTGGCAGCCAGCTTTGCAATTGTTGTTGTTTTACCAGCCCCAGTTGAACCAAACAGCACAATGTATTTTGAACGAATCATCGGCTCATCAGAGGTATGAGCCGGCAGCATACCTGTCAGCAGTTGTTCAAGTTCTTTTTGAATTTGATCTTCCTTGACAGCACCCTTCGTTAAAAGACCTTTTAGGCATTCGTCTCGAATTGAATCATCAAGACCTTGATCCTTAAGCTTTTGATCGATTGCCATGAGAGGATCGGGCAGAATACCAGCATGCCGCTCATTCCTCGCATATTCTAAAGGCTGAGCATGAGAAGGTACTGGTTTCACTGCCTCAGGAGCAAGGGATGGCTCTGCAGGCCAGTGTTGAACCTGCTCCTTTTTCGGAATTACTGGAAGAGGAGGCGCAGGATGTACACCTTTACCCGCTCTTTCTTCAAAATCTTGATCCAGCACAGCTATTACTTCAACCATTTGCTGTTTCTTTAAACCGAATAGCTTTCGTTTAACAACGGTTTTGGAATTTAAAATGACGGCATCCTTCCCAAGCTGCTGCCTAATTTGAATCGTTGCCTCCTGCATTGAATTCGCTGTGATTTTTTTCATTTTCATTAGATATCCACCACTCCGATGCTCTGTACTTCCACATTTGCTTCTAGTTCGTTATAAGATAGTACCGGTAAATCCGGGAAATATCTTTCTAACAGCTGCTTGACGTACATTCTTATAGGAGGTGAGCACAATAGAACCGGCGTTTCCTGACGAAGCGAAAGCTGTTCAATTTCTCTCGCCACTGATTGAATCACACTTTCAGAGGATTCTGGATCTAATGATAAGTAGTTGCCATGCTCTGTTTGCTGTACGCTGTCAGCAATTACCTTTTCGACTCGACCTGAGCATGTCACGACTTTGAGCGATTCATTTTCTCTTGCATATTGTGCGGTAATCTGTCTTGCCAGCGCCTGTCTGACATACTCTGTTAACAAATCTGTATCCGTCGTTAATTTTCCGTAGTCTGCAAGCGTCTCAAAAATGGTGACAAGATTTCGAATAGAAACCTTTTCTTTCAGCAGTTTTGCCAATACTTTTTGAATATCACCAACTGCTAGTGGATTTGGCGTCACCTCATCCACTAAGACAGGATAACTTTCTTTCAGATGATCGATTAATTGCTTCGTTTCTTGGCGTCCGAGCAGTTCGTGTGTGTTTTGTCTAATCTTCTCTGTGATGTGAGTAGACACAACAGATGCAGGATCTACAACCGTATAGCCAAGCATCTCAGCCTGATCTTTTTCTGCTTCTGAGATCCATTTAGCCGGAAGACCAAAGGATGGCTCGATTGTTTCAATCCCTTCAATCGGATCATCATCAGGCGTAGGAGACATCGCTAAGTAGTGATCAAGCAGCAGCTCACCTTTTGCCACTTCGTTCCCTTTTATTTTGAGCCGATACTCATTTGGGTTAAGTGCAATGTTGTCTCGAATTCGGACAACTGGAATCACAAGACCTAGTTCGAGGGCAAGCTGCCTTCGGATCATCACAATTCGGTCTAACAGGTCACCGCCTTGATTTGCATCGGCTAGCGGAATCAGGCCGTAGCCAAATTCAAATTCAATGGCATCCATTTGCAGAAGGTGAATGACGCTTTCTGGACTTTTCATCTCTTCTACCTCTGCCTGTTCCTCTAGTACCTCTTCGATTTCTTCTTGATCCTGTTTGTTTTTCGACATCAAGTATGCGCCGAGGGCAAGTAAACCTGCGATCGGTCCTGTCAAAAGTACGCCGATTGGAGTAAACAACCCAAGAAGGAAGATCGTACCTGATGTGACGTAAAGCATAGCCGGGAATGCAAACAGCTGTTCAGTGATATCTGAACCAAGGTTCCCATTAGAAGCAGCCCTTGTGACGACAATCCCTGTCGCTGTTGAAATGAGAAGTGCAGGAATTTGTGAAACAATCCCGTCTCCTACCGTTAATAGTGTAAAGTGGGAAGCTGATTCTTGAATCGACATTCCTTGCTGAAGCATCCCAATAATAATGCCAAAAATAATATTAATAATGACGATGATAATACCTGCGATGGCATCCCCTTTGACGAACTTACTTGCACCATCCATTGCACCATAAAAGTCTGCTTCTCTCGCTACTTTTTCACGGCGATTTCTTGCTTCACTTTCTGTCAGCATCCCTGCATTTAAATCTGCATCAATACTCATTTGTTTCCCTGGCATTGCATCGAGGGTAAATCTTGCCGCAACCTCTGAAACACGCTCAGCCCCTTTGGTGATTACAACAAATTGAATGATGATCAGAATAAGGAAGACCACCAGACCCACGAGTACATTACCTCCAACAACAAATGAACCAAACGTTTCTACAACCTTTCCAGCGTCTCCAGTTGATAGGATAGATCGTGTTGTAGAGATGTTAAGCCCTAAGCGGAACAGCGTTAAGAGCAAAAGCAATGATGGAAATATTGAAAATTGCAGTGGTTCTTGCATGTTCATTGTGGTGAGAAGCACGATAAGCGCAAGAGAAATATTAATAATGATTAAAATACTTAATAGCATTGGCGGAAATGGTATGACCAGCATCGCCACAATTAAAATAACACTGAATAAAACAGATAAATCTCTTGCTGCCATGCCTGTTCTCTCCTTTTAAAACCAAAAATTCATAAAATCTTTTGTTTCGTTTTATATACGTAAGCTAAAATTTCTGCGATCGCCTTAAAGTATTCCTCTGGCACCGCTTGGTCGATGTCGACCTGATCATATAGTGCACGAGCGAGCGGCCGGTTTTCTACGGTCATGATATCGTGCTCTTTCGCAATCGTTCTAATTTTCAAAGCCAAAATATCTGTTCCCTTTGCCACAACAAAGGGCGCGTCCATCTTTTCTTCGTCATAATTTAAAGCAATTGCATAGTGGGTTGGGTTTGTAATGATGACGTCCGCTTTTGGGACTTCCTGCATCATCCGTCTCATGGCCATTTCCCGCTGGCGCTGTTTAATCTTTGATTTTATGAGCGGGTCACCCTCAGATTTTTTATACTCATCTTTGATGTCTTGTTTGGACATCCGCAAGTTTTTTTCATAATCAAATTTCTGGTACATATAATCAAGCCCTGCTAAGATCATGAGAGCACCTGCTGCATATAGACCCATAATCAAGGTCATATTTGCGACGAAATGAAGGGTTTCCTCTGCTGTTAATAAAGGAAGCCGCAGAATTTCATCAAAGTGCATCCAAAGTGCAATAAATGTCGCAAAACCAACAAAACCAATTTTCAAAATGGATTTTAACAGCTCTACGAGGGCTCGAATACTGTATATCCGTTTAAATCCTTTGATAGGATCTAGCTTTTCTAATTTCGGTTTGATGACTTCTGTTGAAAAGAGAAAGCCAACTTGTAAATAGTTACTGATGACGCCTGCCAGCATACCAACACCAAGGATTGGCATGAGAAGGAGCGCTGTTTCCTGAAGCAATTCCACAAATAGTTGATGAATATTAGATGTGCTAACCTTCATTAGCATGGTTGTTGAATAAAAACGTTCAATAAGCGCAATAATACGCTCTTTCATAAAAGGCCCAATAAAAAAGAATGATAAAAAGATTAATAGAAATGAGATGGCTGTATTGACGTCGGTACTTTTGGCAACCTGACCTTTTTTACGTGAATCTTGTCTCTTTTTCGGCGTTGCTTTTTCTGTTTTTTCACCTGCGAAAAATTGCAAGTCTAGTCTAAGCCTTGTCATCATGACGAACCACCGACCAATGCTAAGAAATTCCTCATGGTGAGTACAATCGTATCAAATGTATTTTGGACAACACCGAAGATGACGCCCATACAGATGATGATCATAATAAAACTCACACCCATTTTAATAGGAAGTCCGACCACAAAAACGTTCATCTGCGGAACTGTTCGTGCCACAATGCCCAGTGCCAAATCGACCAAAAACAAGCTGGCGACAACCGGTGCTGAGATTTGAAAGGCAATGATGAACATTTGGTTGAAGCTCTTTGCAATAAAGTAAGCAAAGGATTCACTGCCGAAATTCAGTGCGTACTGATCAACTGCAATATATTGAAAGCTATAATAGATTCCATCAAGCAGCAGGTGGTGTGCATTGGTTGCCAGCATCAATAGCAATGTGACCGTATAAAAAAACTGCCCCATCAGCGGCGTTTGTGCCCCTGTTTGCGGGTCAATTACATTGGCGATCGCAAAACCCATTTGAAAATCAATGAATGAGCCGGCAATTTGAACAGCGGACACCATGATATATGCAATCAGTCCAAGCAGAAGTCCGACCATTGCTTCTTTCACTGCAAGCATCATATAAAGACCGTCTACGTCGAGTGCTGGCGGTTCCTTAATCGTGCTAAAACTAATCACGGCTAAAAACAGTGAGAAGCCAACTCTGTGTACAGCTGGGATTGTTCTATGCGCTAAAAGCGGTACTGTCACAAAAAAAGCGGTGATCCGAATAAAAACTAACAGAAAAGCAGGGAATAATTCTATGATTGACATCGCTGGTTAACCTGCAAATCGATCTAAATTCGAGAACAGCTCTGTCGTAAAGGACACAATGGTTGACAGCATCCATGGACCAAACACAACAAGCCCAATAAGAACTGCAACAATTTTAGGAATGAACGCAAGCGTCTGTTCTTGAATTTGGGTTGTCGCCTGAAACACACTGACAATCAGTCCCACAATAAGAGCGAGCGCTAGAAGCGGCCCACTGACAAGCAATACCACATACACTGATCTTTCAGCCATCGTAATGACAAATTCTGAACTCATGTTTTAAGCACCTACTCTAAAAGCTTTGCAGCAAAGATTTAACAATCAAATACCATCCATCGACTAAAACAAATAACAATATTTTGAAAGGGAGCGATATCATAACCGGAGGAAGCATCATCATCCCCATTGACATCAGGACACTTGCGACCACCATGTCAATAATTAAAAATGGAATAAAGATCATGAAACCAATTTGAAATGCCGTCTTTAATTCTGAAATCGCAAAAGCGGGTACCATCGCCGTTAACGGAATATCTTTTATCGATTCAGGTGTATCCATTTTTGCGTAACTAAGAAATAAAGCCAAATCCTTCTGTCTCGTATGTTTACTCATAAACTCTTTAATTG
This sequence comes from Bacillus sp. LNXM65, assembly GCF_002998575.1. NCBI lineage: Bacteria > Bacillati > Bacillota > Bacilli > Caryophanales > Bacillaceae > Bacillus > Bacillus sp. LNXM65. Next base: position 352,150 of record NZ_PVRB01000001.1, read on the forward strand.
GCACTTCGGCTTTTTCATATGCCTGATTTAGCGTAATGTCATCATTTAAAAGCGGCGTCAGTGCCTCTTTATTAATCTCTGAGAACGTGGGTGCCATGATAAAAAATGTGAGAAACAAAGCAAGCCCTACAAGCACTTGGTTTGGCGGCATTGAGTTGGTTGCAAGTGACGTTCTAACGAATGAAAGTACAATCACTATTCGTGTAAAACATGTCATTAAAATGAGAATGCCTGGTGCAACCGAAAATACGGTTAAAAGTAAAAGAAGACGGACAGACGTGCTAATGTTCCCTGCACCGCTGGAATTAAATAAATCGATAAACTCATTCATTTTGTTTCGGGCCTTTCTTTCTGACTTCTGCTTGGGTCTTTTTCAATTCGGCTAGCTGCGCCTTCAAATTGGCTGAAAAAGAAGAAGTGGTTGGCTGATTTTGTTTCTTTACCTGCGATGTGAATTTTTGAACGATTTTTGGTAAATCTGTTTTGCTTTCCATCGCTTCTTCATATTGTTTCACGATCGCTTCACATTCTTGTTCATCATCAATTTCTTTTAGCAGCTGGATTGAGTCCGCTACACCGACAACTAATACTCGTTTGCCCACTTTGATAAGCTGGACTGAACGGTTTTGGCCAACCGTCGTTCCGCCAATATTTTCAACATAGCGAAATGGTTTGAGTAAGCGGTTTTGCTTACCAACAAATCTCACCAATCCATATATGAGCAGGATGACAAAAAGTAAAGCACCAATCATTTTGACAAAATCCATAATGGAGACAGAAGAAGAGGGAACTTCTTCTGCCGGATTCGTTTGATTGTCAGTGGTTGTCTTTTCTGTATCCTTTTTGCTGCTTTTCTCTTCTTTGATCCAGTCATTCACTGTGCCATTTTCAGGATCTTTCGTTTCAGCAAACAGTGAGGCAGGCTGCATCGTCAAGAAAAGCATAAAACTGATCATTGCTATACATATCAAACGTTTTTTCAACAAGTCTTACACCCTTTTTTAGCCTAACGTTTTATTAATTGCTTCAAGTACACGGTCTGCCTGGAACGGCTTCACGATAAAGTCTTTTGCACCTGCTTGGATCGCGTCAATAACCATTGACTGCTGCCCCATTGCAGAACACATGATGATTTTTGCAGAAGCGTCGATTTGTTTAATTTCTTTTAGCGCTGTGATCCCGTCCATTTCTGGCATTGTGATATCCATTGTGACAAGGTCTGGAGAAGTTTCTTTGTATTTTTCAACTGCTTGAGCGCCGTTTTCTGCTTCTCCTACGACATCAAATCCGTTTTTTACAAGAATATCCTTTATCATCATTCTCATGAATGCTGCATCATCTACGATTAATACCTTAGTAGCCATTTACTTATTCTCTCCCTATATGTTTGTTTATTTTAAATTAGAAAGTCTTTCTGACTGACTTAATATATCAGTCACACGAACACCAAAGTTCTCATCAATGACAACGACTTCCCCTTTGGCGACGATTCGTTTGTTCACCAGAATGTCTACTGGCTCCCCAGCAAGTTTGTCCAGTTCAATGATACTTCCAGCTGAAAGCTCAAGGACTTCTTTTACACTGCGCTGAGTTCTTCCAAGTTCCACCGTAATGGAAAGCGGAATATCCATCAGCATATCAAGATTTCCAAGCTGGCTTGTTGTATGCTGAGGCTCACTGAACGCTTCAAATTCAACAGGCGCTACATTTACAGGTGCTGCCGGCTTTGGCTTCGCCTGTCTTTTCGCCGGAGCTGCTTGCTGCGCTGGTGCAGACTGCGTTTGCGGAGCTGCCGGCTGAGGTTCAGGTGTGCTCACTTGCGTGTCTTGAACCGGCTCTTCCTCTTGCGCAGGGTCTGTTAATTCTGCGATTAAATCCTTCGCAAATGTAATAGGATAAAGCTGCATAATATTTGAATCGATGAGTTCACCTATTTTTAATCTGAAGGATACTTTGACAAGCATTTCTTCAGCTGGAATGCGGTCTGTCCCTTCTCCTTCTTTCACATCAAGTAATTCGACGCGCGGCGGAGAAATATCAATCTTTTTATTAAAGACCGTCGACATGGATGTCGCAGCAGAACCCATCATTTGGTTCATTGCTTCTTGCACTGCACTTAAGTGAATCTCGCTTAAAGAAGGGTCAGCATTTGTCCCGTCTCCGCCCATCATTAAGTCCGCAATGACTGCTGCATCTGTTTGCTGGACGACAAGCAAGTTACTTGCGCTGAAGCCTTCTGTATAATTCACTTCAATAGCGACATACGGATGAGGAAATTCCTCATTCAGCATACTTTTTTGAATCACTGTAACAGTTGGAGTAGTAATCTCCACTTTTTGATTTAATAGGGTTGAAAGTGCTGTTGCAGAGCTACCGAATGAAATGTTTCCGATTTCCCCAATGGCATCTTGCTCCATTGCAGAAAGGATTGTATCAGGCTCTATATCGTCATTGCTGCCTCCTTTAAGGAGCGCATCGATTTCGTCTTGTGATAATTTACTTCCGTTATTCTCCATCTTCTTCACCTCTTATGTCGTGATCTAGAATTTGAATCGCCTGTTTCCGATTCACGCGGCCGGCCTGTCCCAAGAATTTCGGTTTATTTCCGACCATAACAGTAAGAGGCGCATTTACTGGTTTGTCCAAGGCAATACAATCACCAATTTCCAAATTCAAAAACTCTTCCACCGTCATTTCCGATTCCCCTAGCTCTGCGACTACCGGTATTTTTGCCGTCATAATCCGTTTTTCAATGGCCTTTGTTTCTTGTCGTTTTGGTTCATTTCGTTCAGACTGCATCCAGTAGTGTACAGACAGCTTCGGAATAATAGGCTCCAATACAACATGAGGAATACATAGGTTAATAACCCCGCTGACCTCACCAATTTGTGTATTAAGAGAAATGACGACAACTGTTTCGTTTGGTGACACCATTTGAACAAACTGGGGATTTACCTCGAAATCTGCCATTTCAGGCTCGATGTCGGTTATGGACTGCCACGCTTCTCTGTAATTTTCCAAAGCTCCCTCAAACATGTTTGAGATAATCTTTGTTTCGATTTCTGTAAGTGATTCTGTCTTATTATGACTAATGCCAATCCCGCCCATCAGCCTGTCCATCATGGCATAGCCGATTGTTGGGTTCACTTCAAGCATGATTCTTCCTTCAAGCGGGCTGACATAAAATAAGTTTAATAATGTCATATTAGGAATCGAACGAATAAATTCTTCGTATGGTACTTGGTCAACCGAGCTGACAGTAATTTGAATATATGATCTTAGCTGAGCTGAAAAGTGCGTGGTGAGCAATCTAGCGAAGTTATCATGAATCCTTGTTAAACTTCGAATCTGGTCTTTCGAAAAGCGCAGTGCACGTTTAAAATCATACACCTTCACTTTTTTCGTCGTTTCTTCTTTTTTCAGCTCTTCTGCATCCATTTCGCCTGTAGATATGGCGGATAATAATGCATCGATCTCATTCTGGGAAAGCACTTCTCCTGACATTTCTTCACCTCCATCGTGTCAATTAATCGCCTCTATTGCAGATTAAAGGAGGTTATATATACTTCTTTCACCTTGCCATCTTGCAAATAGTTATTCACTTTGTTTTTGACTAGTGTTTTAAAATGTTCTCTGCCTTTTTTGCCATCAAGTTCATCTGCATTCGTGTCTGATAAAATGTCGATTACGGCGTCTTTCACTTGAAAACTTCTTTTCTCGAGCTCTTCTTTTGCTTTTTCAGAGTCCGTTTCAATATTCAATACAAGTTTGACAGCATTTCCTTCAGACTTTAAATTAGTAATGATCTCAGGAATTTCAACAGAAGCTTTTACGACTTCATCTGCTGTTGGCTCTTTTTCTGCTTTTGCTTCGTCTGACCCATTCAGCAGAAAAAAGATGCCTGCTCCAATTCCGACGATGGCAATAATCATGATTAGCATTACTACGACTAATTTCTTCTTCATTCAAACTCCTCTATTCCTTGATTCAATGAAATGACTTGGATTTTTCTGTAGAAAGAAATGATTTTCTCTTGAAGCTGCTCTTTATCTTCTTTCACAACGAATTTCTTTCCATTGGCTAATGTAATGGTCGTGTCTGGAAAGCTTTCGATTTGCTCGATATGGAGAGCGTTCAGCATAAATCCTTTGCCATTTAATCTTGTCACTTCAATCATATTAAGCAGAGAAGCGATAAACCGCTCCCCCTACCTCCTATCGTTTCAGATTCACAAGCTCTTGCAGGATTTCATCAGATGTTGTGATCGTCTTTGCATTCGATTGGAAACCACGCTGTGCGATAATCATTTCAGTAAACTCGTCTGTTAAATCAACATTTGACATTTCAAGTTTACCTGTTTGGATGACGCCCGTTCCTTGTTCACCAGGTACGATAGGGTTACTTGGAGCACCTGAGCTTAAGGTCTGGCGGTAAAGGTTGTCACCAACTTTGTCTAACCCTCCTGCGTTACGGAAAGATACGAGTGATACTTGACCAACGGTTCTTGATACATTGTTTTCAACAACCGAAACCGTTCCATCTGGACCAACACTCACACTCGAAACGCCGTCTGGAATCGTTATCTTTTGTCCATTCATTCCAAGCAGATAATTTCCATCAGGGGTGACTAAGCTTCCCTCTGAATCAGTGTCGAAATTCCCTGTTCTTGTATAAAGAATTTCTCCTTGACTTTCAATCCGGAAAAACCCATCTCCATTGATATAGAAGTCGTAAGGTTCATTTGTATTTTGAGAAGATCCCGCTGACATGATTTTATCAATAGAAGATAAAGATGATCCTAAACCAATTTGTTTTGAGTTGATTGAACCAGAGTTGTTCGTTGGTCCACCAGAACTTCCAATGGTTTGGCTGACCATATCTTTAAAAGTGATACGGCTTTTTTTGTATCCGTGTGTATTGACGTTGGCTACGTTGTTGGCTACAACATCTAATTTTGATTGGAAGTTTTTCATTCCGCTAATTCCTGAGTAAAGTGAGCGTAACATTTATTTTCCTCCTCGAATTACTTCGTTTTTTCTCCAACTGCTGTAACATCCCAAGGGCTGATTTTCGTTCCATCTTCTAAATACAAGAAGTATTCATTGTTTATGTTTTTAACAGACTTCACAGTGCCTGATATCTCTTTATCATCTTGTTTACCGGATACTTCTTTACCAATCCATCCTACATACGTCGTAAACGGATCTTGGTGAGCAACAAATGTAGACATGAGCTGATTCAGCTTGGTGATAGAATCATTCATATTGGTTTGTTGTTCTAAAGATGAAAATGTTGCAAGCTGTGTGACAAACTCACGGTCATCTAGTGGGTTTGTCGGATCTTGGTTTTGAAGCTGTGTAAGCAATATTTTCAAGAATTGATCTTTACCGAGCGTATCTGTTTTCTTTTCTGCCTTTGAAGAAGTGTCTGTTTGTGCGACTGTTCTATTTGTAGCATCAACTGTTGCCATTAGATCTCCTCCTCTTCTTCATCTGACCCAACAAGAGCATCCAGTACATCTTGGAATTCTGCTTCCTGTTCATCAGGCTTCTGGAAATTCTGCCCTTTTGACTGCTGCTGCTTGTTTTCTTCATTAAACTGTCCAAATAACGACTGCTCATTTGATTGAAGCGGTATATGGAAACGGTCCACTTGAACCGACATATTCGGAAGCGCCTGTTTGAGCTGCGGCAGGTGATGCTCTAACAGCTCTTTCGCTGCTTGTGTCGAAGCTGTAATTTTACTCGCATACATGCCGTTTTGCTTCGTCAGCTGAATCGTGATAAATCCGAGATTTTCTGGATTTAATCGAACTGTGAAGCGTCCGCTTGAGTTTCCAAATGGCGTGAATTTCATTTGCTTCCACGTATTTAGTATTTGTTGATCAACCGTTCCTGGCTTTTCATCAGTTGTTTGTGTCTGCTGAACAGGAGCTGCTGATTGCAGTTGAAAAAACTGCTTATGACCTGGCAAAAGCGTATGAGTGATGTTTTTTTCAGAAGCAGGTGCAGCAGTGCTTTGTCCTTTGACAACTTCCTTTTTGATGAGCCATTCAAGGGAGGAAGCACCTTTTGCCGGAGAAGCAAGAGTAGATTCTTGTCTTGGAGAGACCAATTCTTTTAACTCTCCTAAAGCAATTTTCAACTCTTTGTCTGATCCTTTTGCGTTTGCCATCATATGGTCGATTAACTGATTAAAGTGTTTCAGCTCACTTTGAGACATCGAATTCAGCTTTGGTGCTGAACCCTGCGAGAAAAACTGCTCTTTTACTTGCTGAATCAGTTTCTCATCTACCCCATTTTTTGAAAGAAAGTGAATGAAGTCTTGACCCTTTGCTTCAATATCCTCCACTAACTTTGCATCAAAGCTGAGCGGCTGTTGATTGAGCAGTTGATATAAGAAAAAGTGGACTTGTATGAGCTGCTCACTATGTTCAGAAGCTGGCTTATCAGCTTGATCACCGTAAATGGATGATTCCATTTTTTTAAATAGCTCTTCTAGTGACTTGAGATCAGACGAATCAAGCGTTTGACCTTGAAGTGTTTGAAGCGCGCTAAGAAGGTCTCCGTTGATGCCTTCTTCAGGTGATTGCATCCATTTTTCAATGATTTGCATCGCATCATTGATGGAAAGAGTGGCACCCGCTGTCTCAGTATTCACAAGGTCGCTTTGAGCGCCTGCCCCGCTAAGTAATTGTTTAAACAACCCGCTTGCAGAGGCCACGCCGCTCCCCTTTGGTCCCGAGAGACCTTGAGACGATTGCTGTAAGGCTCCAATATCCAATAGCTTCACTTATTGTCCACCCCCATTTTCACTTTCTTTTTTAGAAAGCTCTTTCGTAAACGTAGCTGCCTTCTGAGGTGTTAGTTTTGCTAATATGTCTGTTAGTTTATTTTTGCTCAGCTCTTCGAGGATCTTCAATGCCTCTTTATCACTTAATTCTGATAAAATTTTGGCGGATTTCCCTGCGTCCATGCTTTCATAGATACTGACAATCTTCCCTTTAGGTTTCTGGTTAGAGGCTCCTGCCCCATCAGAAGTTGTCCCTGACGCATTATTACCTGATGTATCGCTTGATGAGGTGTTGTTTGTTGAACTATCACTCGCTGACGTATTATTCGCATCATTTTTAGATGTTTTTTCAAGCGAACTGATTTTTTGATTCAGTCTTTTAATCTCTTCATCACTTGTTTTTAAATCTTTTTGCGCAATTTCAAGTTCATTTTTTTGCTCTTTAATGGTCTTTTTCAGTTCCTTCAATTCTGCATCGCTTTGATCATTATGTGAAGATGACGTTTTTGAGGTGTCATCTGAACCAACCAAACTGCTGATCACCGGAATGTTTTGGAGCGGTTTCTTTAGATCAAAACCCGCAATATAAAGGATTGTGCCAGTCACAATCACAAGCACAATCAATGGGATAATGACAATAAACAAGATCCATTGAAATTTACCGCCGCTTGATTCCTTCGTTTTTTCCTTCTTAGGCATTCATCTCGACTCCTAATGTCCTTGAAACATGAATTGGCTGATAGAGATATCATCCATTTCTTTCATTTCAATGGCCTTATGTTCAAGGGAAAACTTTTCATACTGCTTTTCTTTCATTTTTTCAAACTTTTTAAACTCAATGTTTTTTTCAGTTAAATCAGATTGTTTTTCATTCATTTGATGGCGTTTCATGATCACAAGCTGCTGATAGTGCTGAATGGTGTTATCTAAATTGGTCACAAATTGCTGGTAATGACGCATTTCTTGAACACTCATACCACTTCTCAGCTTTTCTTCTTTGCTTTTTTCCATTAATTCTTTTTTACTCATATTTTCATAGAGTTTTTCAGCGACTTGCTCAAATGCTGAAACGGATTGTTGGTACGCTGCAAGTGACTTGTCTTTCTCACTTTCTTTCAGTTCTAAGAGCTTTTGAAATTTGTATTGATATCTCACTGTTTTTGTCAATCCTCTCTATTCATCAAACGGAGCAATAAATTCACACTGTCTTCAATAGATACAGCTTCTTCTACATCCTGCTTCAAAAATGAAATCAGATGAGGATAAGCCTGCATGGCCTCATCAATGTCTTTCGAGGAGCCTTTTTTATAAGCCCCAATGTTAATGAGGTCTTCAGCGTTTTGATAAGTGGATAAAAGCTGGCGGAACCGGTTGGCCGCCTCCTTGTGATCATGACTTGCGATATTGCTCATAACGCGGCTGATACTTTTCAGAATATTGACAGCGGGAAATTGTCCTTTGTTGGCTAAAGCACGATCAAGTACAATGTGGCCATCTAAGATCCCCCTGACTGTATCAGCGATTGGCTCATTCATATCGTCACCATCAACAAGCACTGTGTAAAACGCTGTGATGGAACCAAGCTGATTCGTTCCAGTTCGTTCAAGTAATTTAGGCAGTATAGCGAACACCGAAGGCGTATATCCTTTTGTCGTTGGCGGTTCGCCAGTTGCAAGACCGATTTCCCTTTGTGCCATAGCGACCCGTGTAACAGAGTCCATCATGAACATGACATTTTTCCCTCTGTCTCTAAAATATTCCGCAATAGCTGTTGCTGTATAAGCAGCTTTCATTCTCGTCAGTGCAGGCTGGTCAGAAGTTGCGACAACAACAATCGATCGCTTCAGTCCTTCGGCACCTAAATCCTTTTCAATAAACTCACGAACTTCACGGCCACGCTCTCCTACAAGGGCAATGACATTCAGATCTGCTTCTGTCTGCTTTGCAATCATCCCCATTAAGGTACTTTTTCCAACACCACTTCCAGCAAAAATCCCGATCCTTTGACCAGTGCCAACTGTGAGCAGACTGTCGATCACTCTGACACCAACGCCCATCTTTTCTCGAATCGGCGGCCTGTCCATCGGATTTGGGGGAGACTGTTCTGTCGAAACAGGCGCAAGTCCCTTTGGAAGCATACTGCCGTCCAGCGGATCACCGAAGGCATCAACGACTTCGCCGATTAATCCAGTCCCAACTTTGACCTTCAGCGACTCACCTGTCGCTTCAACTAGACTTCCTGGTGAAATATTGGATGCTTCTACATAAGGCATGAGCAGAATGTTTTCATCTCTAAACCCTACGACCTCTGCTTTTATCGGATCGTGCCTACGCCCTTTTTTATGAATGAGACACACGTCTCCGATAGAACTCTCCGGCCCCTTAGATTCAATCATCAGCCCAACAACTCGATTGACTTTGCCAAATCGTTTATAAGGATCGGCGGTTTCAATTGTTTCTTTTAACACATCAATGTTCATTTGTGATCACCTGAATCAATGACTTCTAGTAACTTTTCTTTCAACTGATTCATTTGGGTATCAACACTCGCTTCCACTTTTCCAAAGCTTGTTTCTACGTAACAAGTCCCTTTTGGCGCTTTTTCATCCGAGTAAATGGCAAGGTGTGTATCCTTTTGAAGGATTCTGATTAATTCGTCTTTATACTCCATCACATGATCGTAATGTTCAGGGTCAACATAGATGGAAATATCGTCATATTCTTTCACTTCTGAAATGACCTGCTTCACGAGAGCCAAAAATTGATCTTTCGTGTCCTCAGCCGAGTACCAAACGCGTTTGGCGAGTTCGAAAGCCAGTTCCACAATTTTTTCTGCGGAGCTTTCAATTTTTTCTTCGTAATCCTGCTTGGCAAGACTGACAATGTCATTCGCTTGATCAAGAATCGATTGGTACTGCATATTCGCATCTGTTTCACCCTTTTGGAAGCCATCTTGGTAACCTGCTTGTTTCGCTTCTTCAATGAGCTGCATTCTTTCTTCTTCAAAAGCAGCGCGGCGCTGATTGATTTCAGCCATTGTTTTTTCAAGCTCACTATTTGCTTGTTCTACTATACGGCTTGCTTGATCTTCAGCATCACTTAGTACAAGCTGCGATGCTTCTGTTTCATTGACAAGCTCTTCTTCGTGATGTTCTTTTTTAAACTCCACTTGCTGCAAAGGAATCGTTTGCCGGCCTTGCTCAGGAATAACAGATGTTTCATGTTTGATAATCCTAGACAATGATATCGTCTCCTCCGCCTCGAGCTATGACGATTTCTCCAGCTTCCTCGAGTCGTCTTACGATGCTGACAATACGAGTTTGTGCTTCCTCGACATCTCTAAGCCGGACAGGTCCCATAAACTCCATTTCTTCTTTGAACGTTTCGACCATTCGCTGTGACATGTTGCGGAAGACAATTTCTTTGACCTCTTCGCTTGCCACTTTGAGCGCGAGCAATAAGTCGTCATTTTCAACATCTCTGATCACGCGCTGAATCGCTCTACTGTCAAGAGTGACAATATCTTCAAAGACAAACATACGTTTCTTAATTTCATCAGCAAGCTCAGGATCTTGAATTTCAAGTGTGTCTAAAATGGTCTTCTCGGTCGCACGGTCTACACCATTTAGTACTTCTACAACCGCTTCGACCCCGCCCGTTTGCGTATAGTCCTGCGTAAAGGTTGAAGAAAGCTTTTGTTCAAGAATGCGTTCCACTTCATTGATGATCTCTGGAGATGTGCGGTCCATTAAAGCAATACGTCTCGCAACCTCTGTTTGTACTTCCTCTCCTAATTCAGATAAAATCTGCCCAGCTTGGACTGGATCTAAGTAGGAAAGGATGAGCGCGATGGTTTGTGGATGCTCATGCTGGATAAAGTTTAAGATTTGTTCTGGGTCAGCCTTTCGAGCAAAATCAAACGGTTTCACTTGAAGCGAGGATGTTAATCGGTTTAAGATGCTGTCCGCTTTGTCCTCACCAAGCGCTTTTTCAAGCACTTGTCTTGCGTACATAAGACCGCCTTGTGATATGTAGTCCTGCGCGATGGCGATGCTGTGAAACTCTTCGATGATTTCATCTTTCTTAGCAGTATCTACACTTCGTACATTGGAAATTTCTAATGTTAATTTTTCTATTTCGTCTTCAGACAGATGTTTGTATACAGATGCTGACACGTCTAGCCCTAAGGAAATCATTAGGATTGCTGCTTTTTGTCTGCCTGTTAGTCGATTTGGATCTTTTCTCGACATGTGTATTCCTCCTAATCCTCGGACAGCCAGCTGCGTAGCAATTTAGCAAAGTCTTCTGGTTTTTCTTTTGCCATTTTTTCAAGCTGATTTTTTCTCACCATTTCTTCTGTTTCTGGTTCAGTGTCGATATCAGGAACATGGATTGGTGTACGTTCATCAAACTCAAACTCTTCTTCCTCTTCTTTTCTGCGTTTACGCACAAGAAGAATAATGAGAGCGATAATTGCAAGTAGTAGCACACCGCCTACAATATAAACCCAGATTGGAATATTGTTTGATGGGTTTTCTGCTGCAGTTTGCTGTTTACCGTCTAATTTTGATACAGATAAAACAATTTTGTTATCTAAGTCCGCTTGAGTGAGCGCTTGACCATTTGTGTATTCTTTATCAATTGAAGTGCTAATGATCGTTGAAAGAATCTTTTTGATATCATCTTGCCTTTCAGGTGTTAAAGAGTTCACATCGTTTGCAGTTGGTGGTTCGACCAATGCTTGAATGCCAACATCTCTAATTTTATAAGGGCTCTCTTTGATATCTTTATGAATGCGGTTGACTTCATAGTTGATACGATCTTCGCTCTTTTCGTAATCTCCGCTACCGTTCGCTCCATCGGCGCCTTGATAATTTGTGACATCATCGTCGCCTGTTCCAGCGGTGCCTCCAGCTGCTGCACCATTTCCTGAATAAGTTTCAGCAATCTTTTCAGCACTGACAGCAATGCCTTGCATGTTTTCTTTATCAACTGGTTCTACAAGATCTTCTTTTCTTTTCTCTTCAGTAAAATCAATGTCTGTTGTGACCGATACAGCCACTTTTTCTTGACCCATCATTGTTCCGAGCAGCTGTTGAATTTTTCTTTGAAGGTTCTTTTCAATCTCTTCTTTTTTCTGCTGCTGTGCATCCATTCCACTTGCATAAGAATCGGAACTGCTGTTTAAGTCGTAGTAGTTGGAATCTTGGTCCATAATGACAATGTTTTCTGTCTTTAAATTCGGCACACTTTTTGAAATAAGATGATAAAGGCCTTTTACTTGCTGCGGCGCGAGCGTGTAGCCAGACTCAACTTGCAGCACAATGGATGCTGATGCATTACTTTGCTCTTCTCCAACAAAAACGGAATCTTTTGGCAGGTTAATCATAACTTTTGAATCTTTAATCCCATCAATCGTGTTGATCAGATTGGATAGTTCTGTCTGAGTTGCGTCTACTTTCAGAACATCAAATTCATTATCTGTTAAACCGAAGCCGGAATTGTTCGCAAAGAAGGAATAATCAATATTCCCTGTCTTAGGGAGACCCTCAGATGCGAGTGTTACTTTTAAAGTGTCGGCCTGCTTTTCTGGAACGAGAATCGTTGTTCCATTATTCGCAAGTTCCGATTTAACGTTTTTGCCATCCAGTTCCTGTTTGATTTGCCCAGCTTCTGCCTCAGACAAATCTCTAAACAATGGAACCATTTTTTCAGAAGAAGCAAAGATGCTAACAACCGTAATAATGATTGCTAGGGCAGCAACGCCGCCAATCATGAGTATTTTTTGTAATTTTGATCGATTTCGCCAAAACTCAACTGTTTTTGTTCTTAATTGCATTAAAGTACGATTCATCTTAACCCCCGGTCATTCCATTCAGTCTTTTTTTGTCCGTCAGCACCTCCTACATCTGCATTCTCATAATCTCTTGGTACGCTTCGACTGCTTTATTTCGAAACTCCGTTGCAGCTGTGAGTGTCACACTCGCTTTTTGCGAGGCAATCATGACTTCATCGAGATTGACATCTTTTCCTTGTGCAAGAGCATTTGTATACTGGTCTGATTTCAGCTGTGATTGATTTAATGCCTCAATGGAATTCTTCAGCACATCAGAGAAATTCGTTTGACTTTTAGGTGCAGCCGCCTGAACGGACGATGCATTCGTCAATTCACTTGCTTGCTGAGCGGTTTGAAGCTGGAAAGGAGATATTGCGTTAACCAATTCTTTTCACCTTACTTTCCTATTTCTAAAGCTTTCATCAACATGCTTTTATTCGCATTTAGTGCGGTCACGTTTGCTTCATATGACCTTGAGCTGCTGATGAGGTCAACCATTTCCTTTAATGGATCAACATTAGGTGTTTGAACATATCCATTTTCATTGGCATCGGGATTTGTAGGATCATATTGAAGGTTGAATGGAGTTTCGTCTTCTGTAATCTTCGTTGCTTTCACGCCGTTTCCTAATTTGCCGCTCGAATTCATGCTTGAGTTCAATATAGATGAAAACGATTCACCTGACGGCTGTAATGTGACGAGCTTACGTCTATAAGGCTCCCAGTTGCCATCAACCTGTTTCGCTCTTGTTGTATCCATATTTGCAAGGTTAGAGGATACAACGTCCATTCTGAGCCTCTGAGCTGTTAATGCTGAGGCCGAAGCGTTAACGCCTGAAAAAATTGACATCACTTACCTCCTGTCAAAACTGTTTTAAGAGAATTGAATTTTCCACTCATTCTTTCAACCAACGCATTATACTGAATTTGGTTTTTAGCGAGTTCACTCATCTCTTGATCAATATCGACATTATTTCCGTTTTCTTGATATGAAGTACGGTTGCTCGAAACAACTGAATAATTAGACCCTGTTTTAGAAAAATCAATGTGACCTTGGTATGTTTTTTTAGCATCTAACTTGATCGACGCATCGTTTAGCATATCATGAAAAGCGACGTTTTTCGACTTGTAGTTCGGTGTGTCTATATTCGCGATATTATTGCTTATGACTTTTTGCTTAACATTCGCTCTGCCCAAGGCATTCTCAAGGTTGCTTATCGTTCCAGAAAATATATCCAAAACCATATACCTCCAATCATATGTATTTCATTCCATTTAATCATGTCGAGATTTGTAAAACCATATGTTCATTGTAAGAAATAATAGGATTAAAGTCTATGATGTATATGTAAAAAAAACTCGTAATATATATCTATTTTATGAATAGGTATAAAGACCTAGATTCAAAGAACTAAGAATTGTAAGGGTTTTCTTGGAAAAAAGAGTGTCATTTTTCGGACAAATCCTCTTTTTTATAAAAAAATACCCCTTTTCAGCTTGTAATTTTGGCCGAAAAGGGGTTTTGATTAATGAGATTTTAAATTTTCAAGTTCGATTAAAAATTTGTTGTTTAACACTTTGATATACGTTCCCTTCATTCCAAGAGAACGAGATTCGATGACGCCTGCACTTTCTAACTTACGTAAGGCGTTCACGATCACTGAACGAGTGATTCCTACACGGTCAGCAATTTTACTTGCCACAAGAAGCCCTTCGTTGCCATCAAGTTCTTCAAAGATGTGCTCAATGGCTTCAAGCTCACTATATGATAGAGAACTAATCGCCATTTGGACAACGGCTTTACTTCTTGCTTCTTCTTCGATTTCCTCTGCTTTCTCACGAAGGATCTCCATTCCAACAACTGTTGCACCGTATTCAGCAAGAATTAAATCATCATCTTTGAATGTATCTTGCAAACGAGACAGGATTAACGTGCCTAAACGATCTCCTCCTCCGATAATTGGAACAATGGTTGTCAAACCTGATTCGAATAAATCACGGTTCTCAATCGGGAAAGCTGTATACTCACTATTAATGTCAAGGTTTGAAGATGTTTCAGGGATGTTGAATAGACTCTTTGTATATTCTTCAGGGAACTGACGGTCTTCAAGCATTTTCTTCATACGCGGATTTTCAATCTGCTGGTTGATCGAGTAGCCTAGAAGCTTCCCTCTTCTGCTTAACACGAAAATGTTTGAATCAATGACATCTCTCAACGTTTCTGCCATTTCCTTAAAATTAACTGGTTTCCCCGCTGCATCTTGCAGCATTGAGTTAATAATCCTTGTTTTTTGTAGTAACGCCATATTAATGATCCTCCTAGATTACTTTATTCATTTGTTAAAGTATAAATTGACTTAAGTCTTTGTTATTTGCAATCTTTCCTAGCTTCTCTTCTACATACTGAGGGGTAATGGTCACTGTCTCCAGTGTAATATCAGGCGCCTCAAATGAAAGCTCTTCAAGCAGCTTTTCAAGTATGGTATGAAGCCTTCTTGCACCGATGTTATCTGTCTCCTGATTGACATGATAAGCCACTTCGGCAATCTTATGAATAGCATCGTCAGAAAATTCAAGAGATATACCTTCTGTTTCAAGTAAAGCTTTATATTGCTTTAATAATGCATTATCTGGTTCCGTTAAGATTTTCACAAAGTCTTCGATACTTAATTTATCTAATTCTACACGGATTGGGAAGCGCCCTTGAAGCTCTGGAATCAAATCTGATGGTTTCGCCATATGAAATGCACCTGCTGCTACAAAAAGCACATGGTCTGTTTTCACTGCCCCATATTTCGTCATCACAGTTGAACCTTCTACAATCGGTAAAATATCACGTTGAACACCTTCACGAGAAACATCTGCAGATGATGCACCACCGCTTTTGGCGATTTTGTCGATTTCGTCGATAAAAATAATCCCTTGCTGTTCTGCTTTATAAACGGCTTCCTGACTGACTTCATCCATGTCAATTAGTTTTGAAGCTTCCTCAGCAGTTAACGCCTTTCTTGCTTCTCTGACGGTCAGCTTTCTGCGTTTTTTCTTTTTAGGCATGAGATTGCCGAGCGCATCCTGCATGTTCATGCCCATTTGCTCCATACCCGAGCCCTGAAGCATATCAAACATGGATGGCTGCTGCTCTTCCACTTCGATCGTGACGTAATGATCTTCAAGTTCTCCCATAGCCAGCTGATGAGTGATTCGCTTTCTTGTCGATTCAAGTTCAACTTCTTCACTTGATTGATCTCGATCACGGTCATCTTCATCAGAACCGCCAAACAGCATCTCAAAAGGATTTTTCACAGACTGGCTTTTTTTCTTGCCAGGAACAAGTAAATGAACAAGACGTTTATTTGCTTGTTTTTCTGCTTCTTCTTGAACTTCTTTCATCTTTTCTTCTTTGACAATTCTGATCGCTGTCTCAACTAGATCTCTGACCATCGATTCTACATCACGGCCGACATAACCAACTTCAGTAAACTTCGTCGCTTCCACTTTAATAAAAGGCGCACCAGAAATTTTTGCAATTCTGCGGGCAATCTCTGTTTTCCCCACACCTGTTGGGCCGATCATTAAAATATTTTTCGGAACGACTTCATCCTTTAGCTTATCATGTAAAAGGCTTCTTCTGTAACGGTTTCTTAAAGCCACCGCCACTGCTTTTTTCGCATCAAGCTGACCAATAATATATTGATCAAGCTTTTCAACTATCTCTCTTGGGGTGAACGGCTTTTTCTCCATACGTCTCATGTCCTTTCTATTCAAGCTCTTCTAAAGTGATTTGATCGTTCGTGTAGACACAGATTTCTCCGGCGGTTTCAAGAGCAGCCTTTGCAATATCTCTCGCTGTGAGGTGATCACCTGCATGTGTTTTGAGTGCTCTCCCGGCGCTAAGCGCATAATTGCCGCCTGAGCCGATGGCCAAAATACCGTCATCTGGTTCAATGACCTCTCCTGTCCCAGAGACAAGCAGGATGCTGTCTTTGTTCATAACGATCAGCATGGCCTCAAGCTGTCTGAGCATCTTGTCACTTCGCCATTCTTTCGCTAGTTCTACGGCTGCCCGCTTTAAGTTACCACCATATTCTTCAAGCTTCGTTTCAAACTTTTCAAAGAGTGTAAATGCATCTGCTACTGAACCTGCAAAACCTGCAAGCACCTTGCCTCCGAAAAGACGGCGCACTTTTTTTGCCGTGTGTTTCATCACGACAGCCTGCCCGAAAGTGACTTGACCGTCTCCAGCCATCGCACTTTTTCCTTTATGTTGAACGGCAAAGATGGTTGTTGCATGAAATGATGACATGAAAAAACCTCCTTTTAGGATCGTTTAAAAGCCCTTGGGTGATGAGACATGTATGTTTTCCTTAAAGAATCTTTTGATACATGCGTGTACACCTGAGTTGATGATAAATTCGAATGACCGAGAAGTTCTTGAACACTTCTCAAATCTGCCCCCTCATTTAAGAGGTGTGTGGCAAAGGTGTGCCTTAACATGTGAGGATGGATATGTAGTGTGCCTGACGCCTTTTTCATTAATTCAGTGAGAATGAATCGAACGCCTCTGTCTGTAAGAGGCGCCCCGCGCTGATTCAAAAACACATATGCATCAGCACGATCATTCCCCTTAGCTTTCAGCTTCTGCCTTCCATCCTCTAAATAAGTGATGAGCGCTTCATGAGCATATGAACCGAAAGGAACATACCGCTGCTTGCTGCCTTTCCCATGAACAAGCACTGTATCCAACGATAAATCAAGATCAGATTCTTTTAATGAACATAACTCACTGACCCTCATACCTGTTGCATAAAGAAGTTCTAAAATCGCTTGGTTTCTTTGCCCAAGCGGTGTGCTGACATCAGAAACTGTAAAAAGCTCTTTAAGTTCCTCTTCATACAAAAATGAAGGAATTCGCTTATCCTGCTTTGGTAAGCTAACGAGTAAAAAAGGATTTTCTTTCACAAGCTGTTCTCTTAATAGAAATTTATAAAAGCTGCGAAGCGCAGAGACTTTCTTACTAATCGTTCTTCTTGTCAGGCCTTTTTCATAAGCTTCTGTTAAATAAATTCTCGTATCTTGATAGGATACCTCTTCAAAACCGTCTATTCCTTGAATGTTCATAAATCTGACAAACTCTTCAATCGCTTCTGTATATCCTGAGATTGTTAAAGCAGAATAGTTTTTTTCAATTTGCAGATATTCAATGAATAAGTGGACAAGACGCTGTTTATTCGTCATTTTTACACCTCTTTAAGGCTTTTAAATGGTATCACATATCTTGCTTTCCGTGCAATGTTTTACTACAGAGATTTCGAAATAGTTTGAATAGTTTCGATTGCGCGCTTAGCGTACTCTGCATAACGCTCTTGTTTGTTTTTAATCCGAACACCAAGATCTTTCAGCAAGCCAAAGTTCGCATTCATCGGCTGGAAGCTTTTCTTGTTTGTCGATGTGATGTAATAAGCCATGCTGCCGATCGCCGTTTCCTCCGGAAGTGTCACAAGCTCTTCTCCTTTGACAAAACGAGCGGCGTTAATTCCAGCCACTAGTCCGGAAGCTGCGGACTCGACATAGCCTTCAACGCCTGTCATTTGTCCGGCAAAGAATAGATCCTCTCTATTTTTAAACTGATACGTTGGTTTTAAAAGACTTGGTGAGTTAATAAATGTATTGCGGTGCATTACGCCGTATCGAACGATTTCTGCTTCTTCAAGACCTGGAATCAAGCGGAATACTTCCTTTTGGTCGCCCCACTTCAGATGTGTCTGGAAGCCGACGATGTTATATAAAGTACCTGCTGCATCATCTTGTCTTAATTGAACAACAGCGTAAGGTCTTTTTCCTGTTTTCGGGTCTTCAAGTCCTACTGGCTTCATCGGACCAAACAGCATCGTTTTCTTTCCTCTTTTCGCCATGACTTCAATTGGCATACAGCCTTCAAAGAAGATTTCTTTTTCGAACTCTTTTAATGGCACAGTTTCAGCAGAAATGAGCGCCTCATAAAAACGATCAAATTCCTCTTCTGTCATTGGACAGTTTAAATAAGCGGCTTCTCCTTTGTCATAACGTGATTTCAAGTACACCTTATCCATATCAATGCTATCTTTCTCTAGGATAGGTGCCGCTGCATCGTAGAAATAAAGATATTCTTCACCAGTTAACGATTTTAATTCTTTTGAAAGTGCTTCAGATGTAAGCGGGCCCGTTGCAATAATTGTCGGACCTTCAGGAATGCTTTGCACTTCTTCTTGAAAAACCGTCACATTCGGGTGATTTTTCACGCGATCGGTAACGTTTGCTGCAAATTCATGACGATCTACTGCAAGCGCTCCGCCAGCAGGGACTGAGCTTTCGTCTGCTGCTGCGATAATCGCTGAATCTAAATGACGCATTTCTTCCTTTAATACACCGACCGCATTCGTCAAAGCGTTGGCACGCAGTGAATTACTGCATACAAGCTCTGCAAATTTATCTGTGTGGTGAGCTGGCGTTTGTTTGACAGGTCTCATTTCATACAAGTTGACTTTAATTCCGCGTTTGGCAATTTGCCATGCCGCTTCACTTCCGGCTAAACCTGCTCCGATCACATTTACAAATTGACTCATTGTACAACTCTCCTATTTCGTAAGTTCTGTTTGATGACATAAAAAAGCAGGTGAACAAGGCTGTTCACCGCTATTTTTGTTGTTCCTCTTTATAATCACAGTTCACACATTGAACTTGAATGCCTTTTTTCAGCTTTTTCTCTACAAGCATATTTTCGCATTTTGGACACTTTCTTTCAATTGGTTTGTCCCAAGAGACGAATTCACACTCTGGAAAACGATCACAGCCATAAAAAATGCGGCGCTTCTTAGATTTTCGTTCAACAATGTTTCCTTCATGACAAGTCGGGCATTTCACACCGATGTCTTTCACAATTGGTTTTGTGTTACGGCAGTCAGGAAAGTTAGAGCAAGCCATGAACTTACCGTATCGACCCATTTTGTACACCATCGGATGTCCACACTCTTCACAGTCAACTCCGGCGTATTCAGGCTCAATCTCAACTTCTTGCATCTCTGCTTCTGCTTTTTCTACCCGTTTTGCAAAGTCTTGATAGAAGCTGTCGATAATGCGAACCCATTCGATCGTACCTTCTTCAACGCTATCAAGTTCTTTTTCCATTTTCGCTGTGAATTCCACGTTAATGATTTCAGGGAAGAATTCAATGATTAAGTTAAGAACAATTTCCCCAAGCTCTGTTGGGATAAACCGTTTATTATCAAGTGCGACATAGCCGCGCTTTTGAATCGTATCTAATGTTGGTGCGTACGTAGACGGACGGCCTATACCCAGCTCTTCAAGTGTTTTGACAAGTCTTGCCTCAGTGTAGCGCGGAGGCGGCTGCGTGAAGTGCTGTTCAGGTTCGATATCTTTTGAAAGAACCGTATCACCTTCTTTAAGATCAGGCAGCATTTTGTCCTTTTCTTCTAGCTGGTCGTCCTTCCCTTCTACATATACCTTCATGAATCCAGGGAATTTCACTTTGCTCCCGTTAGCACGGAATGTAAGCCCGTTATTGTCAAGGTCTACACTCATTGTATCAAGAACAGCCGGCGCCATTTGGCTTGCCACGAATCGTTCCCAAATCAATTTATACAGACGAAGCTGATCTCGGCTTAAGACATGTTTGACATCTGCTGGTTTTCTTAGCGTAGAAGTCGGCCTGATGGCTTCGTGAGCATCTTGTGCATTTTCGTTCTTTTTAGCGGTTCGTTTTGTTGTATTTAAGAAATTCTTACCGTACGTCTGATCAATGAAAGCAGATACTTCTTCAATCGCCGTATTGGAAATACGTGTTGAGTCCGTTCTCATATATGTAATGAGTCCGACTGTACCTTCTTTACCAAGATCTATTCCTTCATATAATTGCTGTGCAATCATCATCGTCTTTTTCGCACGGAAGTTTAATTTTCTTGCAGCCTCCTGCTGTAAAGTAGATGTTGTAAACGGAACAGCTGGGTTGCGTTTACGCTCTTTTTTCGTCACTTTCTCTACAGAGAATTTGCTCCCTTTTAGTTTCGAAAGGATTTCTTTTACATCTTCTTTTGTTTTCAGTGGATGCTTTTTGCCATTGACGCCAAAGAAGCTCGCTTCGAAGCTTTCTTTTCCTTTTAGGAATGTACCGTCAATTGTCCAGTATTCTTCTGGTTTAAATTCATTAATTTCATTCTCGCGATCAATAATCAGGCGGAGTGCAACTGATTGAACACGACCGGCACTTAAGCCCTTTTTCACTTTCTTCCATAAAATCGGACTGATTTTATACCCGACGAGACGATCTAAGATCCGTCTTGCCTGCTGTGCATCAACTAAATCCATGTTGATCATACGTGGATGCTTAAAGGAATCTTTAATGGCATCTTTTGTAATCTCATTAAAGACAACGCGGCAGTCAGAAGAGAGGTCAAGGTCAAGGCTATGCGCTAAATGCCAAGCAATCGCTTCTCCCTCTCTATCGGGGTCAGCTGCGAGATAGACTTTCTTTGCTTTTTTCGCAGCTGTTTTTAATTCTTTTAAAACGGGGCCTTTCCCGCGAATCGTAATATATCTCGGTTCGAAGTCATGCTCAGTGTCAACACCAAGCTGACTTTTCGGTAAATCTCTTATGTGCCCCATTGAAGCCTTTACTTTATACTTTTTACCTAAATAACGCTCAATCGTTTTCGCCTTGGCTGGCGACTCAACGATGACTAAATAATCAGCCATACTCAAAATCCCCCTTAAGAGGTGTTCTCTCTTTATACATTTCACAATTCATATTTATGTTAATTGCACTTATCTAACAGGCAATCATTAAAAATTCTTTATGATGAACATCATTATAAACACGAAAAACAAAGTGTAAACTTAAATCCTCACTATTATTAAATATTCCTATGTCTTTTGTCAAACGATATTTTTATGAGAGTTCAGTATATTGAACGCTGCGGAAGGAGAATTCCTCTAAAATATCCTTCGTTGAATGAACAAGCTTTGCTCCCTGCTGTATAAGTCTGGCTGGTCCTGTGGAATTAGGATCAAAGATAGATCCTGCAACCGCAAATACCTCTTTACCTTGCTCAAGTGCTTGATACGCTGTAATGAGCGAACCGCTCTTTTCTTTGCACTGAATCACGATGGTTCCACTTGTCAGCGCACTAATTAAACGATTCCTCATTGGGAAATGCCACTTTTCTGGTTTCACATAAGGCGGATGCTCGGATAAAAGCAAATGATGCTCTCCCATGTATTGAGCCATTTGCACATGTTCCTTTGGGTATAAGTGCTGAAATCCGCCTGCTATAATACCGATGGTTTTCCCTTTATTCCGAATGCACTCTTTATGTGCAAGTCCATCAATTCCTTTTGCTAAGCCACTGACAATCGTCCAATCTTCCTTTACAAGCTCACCAACAATTTTCTTCACACATGCTTCTCCATAAGACGATGGAACTCGTGTGCCTACTACACCTAAACTTTTTTCTTCATTTAAATATGATATGTTTCCTTTTAGGAATAACACAGGGGGAGGATCATAAATATGTTTTAGTGTGCTGGGATATAAGGGTGATGTGATGGGTATCATGTGAATGTTTTGCTTTAAATAGGCTTGAACGATGTGTTGAAAAATGGGGAATTCATTTTCTTCGGCTTGTTTTAAGCGGGTAAAGTCGATCGTTTGTAATGATCGATCCTGTTTGAAATGTTGTGTTTCTTCATTTATATATAGCTCAGGATCGACTTTCCACCATTTTGTTAACAAAGAGGGTGAGATGAGGCCTTTTAAGCGGTGAAAAATCATTCTTTCGGACACGTTGTACATACCATTCCTCCAGTTTAAGATAGAAAGAAGAAGACTTGTCAAAGAACAAGTCTTCTTGTGTCATTAATGCGTTTTACAAGCTTCGAAGAGATTCTTCTCTTTTAACACTTTAATCAATGTTTCTCCCATGACAGATGGTGTCTCTGCCACTTCAATTCCACATTCACGCATTGTTTTTACTTTTTCATCAGCTGTTCCTTTACCACCAGAAATAATGGCACCAGCATGTCCCATGCGTTTTCCTGGAGGCGCCGTTTTACCGCCAATAAAGCCAACGACTGGCTTTGTCATATTTGCTTTTACCCATTCAGCTGCTTCTTCTTCAGCCGTACCGCCGATTTCACCGATCATAATCACAGCATGTGTATCAGGGTCTTCATTGAATGCTTTTAATACATCAATAAAGTTCGTCCCATTGACAGGGTCTCCGCCGATTCCTACAGCTGTCGATTGACCAACGCCAGCTTCTGAAAGCTGATGTACCGCTTCATATGTAAGCGTTCCAGAACGAGAAACAACACCCACATGACCTTTTTTATGAATGTAGCCAGGCATGATCCCAATCTTACATTCTTCAGGTGTAATGACACCTGGGCAGTTAGGGCCAACAAGTCTTGTCTTTTTCCCTTCCATATACCGTTTCACTTTGACCATGTCAAGCACTGGAATATGTTCTGTGATACAAATAACTAGATCGACTTCTGCATCAACAGCCTCTAAAATGGCATCTGCTGCAAATGGTGCTGGTACATAGATAACAGAAGCATTTGCTCCAGTTGTTTGAACAGCTTCAGATACTGTATTAAATACAGGAACTCCTTCTACTTCAGTTCCACCTTTTCCAGGTGTGACACCGCCAACAATATTTGTTCCGTACTCAATCATTTGTTTTGTATGGAACAATGCGGTTGAACCGGTAATCCCCTGAACAATTACTCTCGTATTTTTATTAATAAATACACTCATTTAGGTTCCCTGCCTTTCTGCTCTACTTGACTAAAGATACAATCTTTTCTGCCCCGTCAGCCATAGACTCAGCAGAAGTGATATTTAAGCCTGAATCACTCAGGATTTTCTTCCCTAATTCAACGTTTGTTCCTTCAAGACGTACAACGAGTGGTAATGTTAAGCCGACTTGTTTCGTCGCTTCAACGACACCTTCTGCAATGACATCACATTTCATGATACCGCCAAAAATGTTCACGAAAATCCCTTTTACATTTTGATCAGATAAGATGATTTTAAATGCTTCCGTTACTTTTTCAGCTGTTGCACCGCCCCCAACATCCAGGAAGTTTGCAGGGTCCCCGCCGTAATGCTTGATGATATCCATTGTAGACATCGCAAGACCTGCACCATTGACCATACAGCCAATATTTCCATCTAGAGAAATGTAGCTTAGATCATATTTAGATGCTTCAATTTCTTTTGGATCCTCTTCATCAAGGTCACGGTATTCTAATATATCTTTTTGTCTATATAAAGCATTGCTATCAAAGTTTAATTTCGCATCAAGTGCCATGACTTTTCCATCGCCTGTTACAACAAGTGGATTAATCTCAGCAATTGAACAATCTTTTTCAATAAACGCATTGTAAAGACTTGTCATAAACTTAACAGCTTGGCCAACTAATTTTGTTGGAATATTAATTTTAAACGCTACTTCTCTTGCCTGATAGCCTTGCAAGCCAATCGCTGGGTCGATGACCACTTTGACGATTTTCTCTGGCGTTTTTTCTGCTACTTCTTCAATTTCAGTACCGCCTTCTTCAGAAGCCATCAATACAATTCTTGATGTCGCTCTGTCCAAAACAAGTCCAACGTAGTACTCCTTTTGAATATCGCAGCCTTCTTCAATAAGTAAGCGTTTTATTTCGCGCCCTTCAGGCCCAGTTTGATGTGTGACAAGTGTTTTACCGAGCAATTCCTCTGCAAACCCTTTCACTTCATCTTTTGTTTTTGCAATTTTTACCCCGCCTGCTTTACCACGGCCGCCTGCATGAATCTGTGCTTTTACGACATATACAGAGCTTTCTAGCTCTTCTGATGCTTTCACTGCTTCATCAGGTGTAAATGCTACTTTACCATTTGGAACTGAAACCCCATATTTTCTTAGGATTTCTTTTCCTTGGTACTCATGGATATTCATTTCCCATCCTCCCAACATATGTAGAAACAAAAATTATAAAATAGACTGCGCTTTCATTTTAAAGAATAAAAAAGAGAATGTCTAGGGTTCTATGTAAAATCGTAAAATCCTTCTAAACATTCAAACTTTTATTTTATTAAAAATATAAATTTTTCAGCCAAATCACTTATTTTTCCTTATTTTTTCATTTTTTGATCTAACCTATAGATAAACGAAAATATTTCTGCTACAGTATCGTATAACGCTTCAGGGATCTCCTCATCAAGTGTTAAATGGCGCATGAGTTCGACTAAATTACGGTCTTCTTGGATAGGAACTCCCGACTTTTTTGCTTCTTCAATAATATGGTCTGCCACATAGCCGCTCCCTGTTGCGACGACTTTTGGCGCCTTTTGTTTTTCTTCATCATAATGTAGAGCGACCGCCCTTCTAAGCGGTTTTGAATCCTTCATACTCGTAAGTCCAGCCCTTTCTCGCTGATTTTATGAAAGTGTTCATCTAGAAAGTGAGACGGATCTACTGGCTCTTGTCTCTTCTTTGCTGTAATTCCCGTTAGACTGTATCCTAAGGCATTTAAATTCTCCCGAACAGCTGGAATCATCGGATTAATGGTTCCTTGAAGTTCATGACCGGTTTCAACTGTAATTGACATGACCTTTTGCTGAATCGTACAGTCGATTAATGTCTCTTCGAGGTTTTCCATGTTTAAGTAAAACATGAGACGGCACTGAGAAATATCAATAGAGCCATCTTTTTTCTTATGTCCTTTTAGAATAAAGGTTAAATCTTGAACACTATGTTTTGAAAAGAGCGGATAAGAGACCATCATTTGGCTGATGGTTTGGTTCTCCTGCTGCACAAATAACTGCCCGTTCAATCTATGAAACAATTGATCGACTTCTTTTTTTACGGGTTCTGGTAAATCAGCCTGCCTCACATCATTTAAGACGAGCTTTAATTGGTGAAGCTCCTGACTTTTTACATCCTGGCTGCCTTTTTCGAGTAGTTTCAGCATACCGATTTCATCTCGTACACCTATTGCCTTTTTCATCGTCATGAGTAAATCGAGCACATCGGTTTTATTGCTTAATGCGGGTTCCGTCTGCTGCACCACCTGAGCCAATGCTTTCGCCTCTGTTTTTGACAGGAACGGAAATTCTTTTTGAAGCACGGATGCTTTTGCGTCAGGCTGAGATCCTGCCTGCTGAAGCCCTTGCAGCAATGACGTGAGCTGTTTTAAGCTAGGCTCTTGCTGCCCGTCTGCACCTTGCTTCGTCAAACTTGCCATTATCCGCTCAATTTGCTGAAGCGGGATTTGCAGCTCTTTTGGACTTGTTGACTGCTGCACGTTAGTTTGAAGAACTTGGGTCGTCTGACGCTCTTGAGCGATTGGAGTTTGGCTATTTTCTTTTGGCTGAGACAGATTGGGCTGAGGCGTTACAGGTAGACTGCCTCCTTGCTTCGCCGCCCCTTCTCTCGCTGCTAGAAGGACCGATAAGAGCTTTTCTGCATGGACGGTCGTCTCAGCATCTATGACTGATCGAATGGCTTGTGTAAGGGCCTGTGTGGCGTCTGAGTGCTTCGGGAGCTGTGTTAATCGTTCTAGCAACGCTGTCATATCCTGATGAAGAGCAGAGGATGATTTCACGGCTAAAATTGATTGAAGCACTCCTTCCTGGATCGGCAAGTCTTTTTTTAAAGCAAATAGGAGTGCCTGAAGACCTTTTTTCACATCAGCTCCTTGAAGCTGTTCGATCCACTTCACTGCCGTTTTTAACTCTGCTTCGTTGATAACGGATTTTTCTTTTAAAAAAGCTGTGGCTGTTAGGATGTTTTCAAGTCCGTTTTTAAGTGAGAGACCTTCTAATAGTTTGGCAGCTGCATCCTTTAATGTCTTAGGGTCTTGATCAAATTGCTGTACTGGCCTTAGTTTATTGAGGCTGCCTCCACCCTCTTGTTCAAATTGGAACCAATAAAATGCGTCTGCTTTGAGCTGAGCCGCTAGCTGTGCTTTTATTTTTGTTGAGCCTATTTGAACAAGGGCTGTATCATCTCCAAGCATTTTCAGTACTTTACCGAGAATCAGCCGATGCACATTTTCCTTTCCTTCGGTGTTTAATGTAACAGATTCTGCCGCACTTAACCGGCTATTCAGTGCTGTATGTATGTCCTCAACTCTTGTCATCACAGGCAGCCTCCTTAGGTCAAAAATTTATGATATAACGGATTTCACTGGCGCAAACGATAATCGATGGATTGGGGCAGCTCCATGTGTTTGAATGGCAGCCAGATGCTCTTTTGTTCCGTACCCTTTATGTTTTTCAAATTGATACTCAGGGTACTTACGCCCGTATTCTTCCATCATCTGATCCCTTGTCACTTTTGCAATACATGCACCAGCTGCGATGGACGCACTTTTTGCATCTCCTTTGATGATATTCTCTTGGTGAATAGGAAGCGGGAGCGTCATGGCATCTATGAGTAGATAATCAGGTATATGAGTTAACTGCTCCACCGCTCTCACCATCGCCAGTCTTGATGCCTCGTAAATATTGATTTCATCAATCGTAGCCGCATCAACAATGCCGATTCCGATATCAAGTGCTTCTTTTTGGATCAGGTCATAATACGCCAATCTTTTTTTCTCAGATAATTGCTTTGAGTCGTTTAAACCGAGCAGGACTGTGTCTTCCTTTAATATGACAGCGGCTGCGACAACGGGGCCTGCCAGCGGTCCTCTTCCTGCTTCATCTATTCCAGCAATACATGTGTATCCCTGCGCCTTAGCTTTGTTTTCAAATTGCAGCATTTCATTCCATGCTGCACGAAGTTGCTGCTGCTTTTCTCTCTCTTTGTGCCACTTCTCTATCAGTTTTTGGACACTTTTTCTCGTATCATCTTTTACCAGCTCACGAATGTATGACTCGTCTTGCGAATGCTTTTCTATCAGTTCTTTTATTTGTTTCACCGTGTACATCAGCTTTTCGTCAGCCTCCTTCTTTATATCGGCAGTTTTCCGCAAAAAATAAAGACCCGCATGAGCTGCGTGTCTTTTAGCTTTCAGGCTTCTCAAAAGTGAGGGGACCAAATTTTTCTGTTCGAATATCCCGAATAATGATTTCGGTGGTTTTGTCGTAATTAATAAATCCACCGCTCATGAGACAGCCGCGCTTTGTACCTATTGCATCAAACAGCTCAACCGTATCTTCAGGGATCTCCGCCAGGTCATAGCGTTTTTTTAATCGCTCTGGATAGTTCTCTTCTAGAAAGCGAAGTCCATACACAGCGACATCCTGTAAGTTGATGATAGAATCTTTGATCGCTCCAGTCACCGCTAGCCTGAGTCCTACTTGCTCATCTTCAAACTTAGGCCAGAGGATTCCAGGTGTATCAAGCAGTTCAAGTTCTTTACCTACCTTCACCCATTGCTGTGAGGTGGTAATACCAGGCCGGTCTCCTGTTTTGGCAATGTTCTTTTTCGCTAAACGATTGATTAAGGTCGATTTCCCGACGTTGGGAATTCCGATAATCAGCGCCCGGATTGCACGCGGTTTGACACCTTTTGCTTTCATGCGGTCGAATTTTTCTTTTAAGATTTCTTTTGAAGTTGTGATGATCTGATTTAACCCTTGTCCATCGACAGAGTTAATAGCAAGTGACCGAACACCTTGCTGCTCAAAGTGCGCCTGCCACTCCTTTGTCACACGAGGATCCGCTTTATCTGCTTTGTTTAATAGCATGATTTTGGGTTTGTTCTGAAGGATTTCTTCGATCATTGGGTTTCTAGAGGACATCGGAATTCTAGCATCGGTTAATTCAAATACGATGTCGATGAGCTTTAATTTTTCTGTGACTTCACGTCTTGCTTTTGCCATATGGCCTGGAAACCATTGAATCGTCATATGTGCACCTTCTCTTCTATCGATTATCTCTATACATTGTACAAAAAAAGAGCCTGTTACAGGTAACAAGCTCTTTCTTTTGATATCATTATCGTCTGATTTCTTTGATACGAGCCGCTTTACCGCGAAGTTCACGTAGGTAGTAAAGTTTCGCACGACGTACCTTACCGTGACGTACAACTTCGATGTTAGCGATTTTTGGTGTGTGTACAGGGAATGTACGCTCAACGCCTACACCGTAAGAAATCTTACGAACTGTGAAAGTTTCGCTGATTCCACCACCACGACGCTTAATTACAACACCTTCAAAGATCTGGATACGCTCACGAGTACCCTCGACAACTTTAACGTGTACACGTAAAGTGTCACCAGGACGGAACGCAGGAAGATCAGTGCGTAATTGTTCTTTTGTGATTTCTTCAATCAAATGTTGCATCGTTTTCAACTCCTTCCAACAGATGCTCATGTCCTCTTTCTTCATTGCAGCGGAACATCGTTTTCAAACTTGAATCGGCAAGCCGTCCAAGTCACAAGTAGTATCATACCATACCTATATGCAGTGTGCAATACAATCTAGTCATTATGAAGCTGCCAAAGCCATCTTTTTTCTTCTTCTGTTAACGTTTTGCAAGAATCGATCAAATCTGGCCGTCTTGTATAAGTTCGCTTCAAAGATTCTTTGCGCCGCCACTCTTCTATTTTGGCATGATTTCCAGAAAGGAGCACATCCGGCACTTTTAGTCCTTTATAATCGGCTGGTCTTGTATAGTGAGGATGCTCTAGCAGACCTGTACTAAATGAATCTTCAATGTGAGACGCTTCTTTTCCAAGCACATGAGGCAAAAGCCTGACCACACTGTCTGCAATCATCATCGCTGGCAGCTCTCCGCCTGTGAGAACGAAATCTCCGATTGAGATTTCATCTGTGACAAGATGCTCCCTGATGCGCTCATCGTAGCCTTCATAATGGCCGCAAATGAACATAAGGTGTTCTTCTTTTGCAAGTTCCTCTGCCTTCTTTTGCGTATATCTTTCTCCTTGAGGACAGACAAGAATAATTCGGGGCTTCTTGCTTGCTTTGTTCGTCAAATCTTCTACCGCATCGAATACGGGCTGTGCTTTCAGTACCATACCAGCACCGCCGCCATACGGATAGTCATCTACTGTTTTATGCTTATGATCCGAATACTCTCTAAAATTGACAACATTGAATGAGACAGCTTCTTTCTCCTGTGCCTTTTTTAAGATCGATGAGTGGAGCACACCTTCGAACATTTCAGGAAAAAGTGTTAAGAAGTCGATTTTCATTCGTCAATGAGTCCTTCCATCACTTCAATGTGTATGGTTTTGGATGAGATATCGATCTTTTTGACGACAGATGGGATATAAGGAATCAAGGCATCTTTTTTACCTTTTCTTCCGACAACCCAGACATCATTTGCCCCTGGTGTTAAAATCTCTTTGATTTGACCGACAAGCTGATCATCTTCATCGTATACTTCACAGCCAATGATTTGGTGGAAATAAAACTCTCCTTCATCTAAAGAGCCGAGATGTTCTTTTTCTACTTTTAAGATTGATTCTTTCAATAGCTCTGCTTCATTTAATGAGCTAATTTCTTCAAATGTGAGCAAATCAAACTGTTTGTGCTGCCTATGTGATGCGACAGTGACTTTCAGCGGCTCCCCTTGACCTTGCTTAAAAATATAGAGGACGCTTCCTTTTTTGTATCGCTCTTCTGGGAAATCTGTCTTTGACACGACGCGTACTTCTCCGCGAACTCCGTGTGTATTAACAATCTTTCCAACATTTAACCATTCTTGTTCCATGTTCTCAATCACCCCTGACGTATTTCCACAATGGTGCCGTCTTTCACGACGATGACATTATCTTGCATCTTGTCATCCCATTTATCACCTATTTTCACTTCAACCAGCGCATCCACTTCTGTCTCTTTCATTTCACTCCCAAGCGGCAAAATATGCAGCTGCTCTACTTGAAAGTCAATTTGCTGGATCTTCTCCTGCCGTTTATCGATGGCTTTTTGAAATTGAGGGATGGCTTCTTGCTGATGTGGTTCTTTTTCATGTTTTTTCAGTTGAAAATATAGTTGATTGCACTCACGTTCTAGTCTTTCTTTTTTCTCCAAAAAAGTCGTTAACAGTTTGTCCTTACTGCTTTCAGTTAATACTTGCATGACGGTGACATGTTGAATGATCTGCATCTTCCTTTTTGTCCCCCTATCCGAAGGCATTTGTCCTCTACAGTATAACGAAAAATAGATTTAAACGTGTAAAAAAAGGGGAGGTCCTAAGCCCTCTCCCTTTTTAGTCAGCAATCTCAAGTTGAACTTTCTTAGAAGACTCTGCACTTGCTGCAAACATGACTGTTCGTATCGCTTTTGCTGTACGTCCCTGCTTTCCGATCACTTTTCCGGTATCTTCAGCATTGACAGACAGTGTGTAAATCACTTGCTCATCTTTTTCTAATGAAGATATGTGAATATCTTCAGGGAAATCAACAAGTGGCTCGACGATGGACACAATCAATTCTTCCAAGGACAGCTCATTCATTATTTGCTGTTTTTCGCATTATGAAATTTTTCAAGAATTCCTTGGCTTGAGAAAAGGTTGCGAACTGTATCAGATGGTTTCGCACCATTTTGAAGCCATTTAAGCGCTAATTCTTCGTTGATTTTCACCTCAGCTGGTGATAACACTGGATTGTATGTTCCAACTGTTTCGATGAAACGACCGTCACGTGGTGAACGAGAATCTGCTACAACAATACGATAGAAAGGAGATCTTTTTGATCCCATACGTTTTAAACGAATTTTTACTGCCATTTTACTAGCACCTCCGAAAATATTTCAACAAGATAGTATATTAACAATGATAAAAGGGTTTGTAAAGTGTTTTTTCTTAACAACGGTT
Source organism: Bacillus sp. LNXM65 (assembly GCF_002998575.1). Taxonomy (NCBI): domain Bacteria; kingdom Bacillati; phylum Bacillota; class Bacilli; order Caryophanales; family Bacillaceae; genus Bacillus; species Bacillus sp. LNXM65. The sequence goes on from NZ_PVRB01000001.1 coordinate 383,605, forward strand.
TTATCATGTATAACCAATTACATAAATGGTAATTTAAAGCCTTTTTTCTTCCCTTTGGACATGTTGGTCATTTGCTTCATCATCTTTTTCATTTCGTCAAATTGCTTTAAAAGGCGATTGACTTCCTGTACAGATGTTCCGCTTCCTTTTGCAATCCGTTTTCTTCGGCTTGCATTGATGACCTCTGGCTGTTCTTTTTCCTCGGTCGTCATTGATTTAATGATCGCTTCGATGTGATTGAGCTGCTTTTCGTCTACTTGGACGTTTTTGAGCCCTTTCATTTTACCGGCTCCCGGCATCATTTGGATCAATTCATCAAGTGGACCCATATTACGAACTTGCCCAAGCTGCTCGAGGAAATCATCGAGCGTAAAGCTCATGGTCCGCATTTTTTGTTCAAGCTCTTTCGCTTTATCTTGGTCAACGTTTGCCTGTGCTTTTTCAATAAGTGTAAGCACATCTCCCATGCCAAGAATTCTTGATGCCATCCGCTCCGGGTGGAATGGTTCAATCGCATCCAGCTTTTCTCCTAGTGCGGCGAATTTAATCGGCGTATTGGTGACAGCTCGAATGGAAAGTGCTGCCCCGCCTCGTGTATCCCCGTCTAGTTTCGTTAGAACGACACCTGTTAAACCAAGCTGTTCATTAAAGCTTTTTGCTACATTGACAGCATCTTGACCTGTCATAGAGTCAACAACAAGGAAAATTTCTTCTGGACTCGCTACTTCTTTTACTTTCTGAAGTTCATCCATCAATTCTTCATCGATATGAAGGCGTCCTGCTGTATCTAAAATGACATAATCGTGGTGTTCTTCTTTCGCTTTTTCGATTGCCTGTTTGGCAATGTCGACAGGGCTGACTTGATCACCTAATGAAAACACAGGCATATCAAGCTGTTTCCCCAGCGTTTGAAGCTGCTGGATCGCTGCTGGTCTGTAAATATCTGCAGCCACCATCATCGGCTTGCGATTATGTTTTTTGCGAAGTAAATTGGCAAGCTTCCCAGTTGTGGTTGTTTTACCTGCCCCTTGAAGACCAACCATCATAATGACTGTCGGAGATTTTTTCGCTACAGCGATTTTACTCTCTTCCCCACCCATTAATTCAGTGAGTTCTTCTTTTACAACTTTAATGACCTGTTGTCCAGGGGTAAGGCTTTTCATCACCTCTTGTCCAACTGCCCGCTCGCTTACTTTTTTCACAAAGTCTTTGACTACTTTAAAATTGACGTCAGCTTCAAGAAGGGCAAGGCGTACCTCGCGCATCATTTCTTTTACATCTTGCTCTGACACTTTTCCTTTGCCGCGGATTTTTGAAATCGTCTGCTGCAGTCGGTCGGCTAATCCTTCAAATGCCATACTGTGCCGCCTCCTAATCTAATTTCTCAAGCGATTCAATTAAAGCTTCTGCTTCTTCCGTCTGAGCGGAATCTGCTACGAGCTCTCTCATTTTTTTGAGAAGTTCTTTACGCTCTTTAAATTTCTTAAACAAGAGCAGCTTTTCTTCATATTGTTCAAGCATCGCTTCAGTCCGTTTAATATTATCATAAACAGCCTGTCTTGATACTTCATATTCATCCGCAATTTCACCGAGGGAAAAATCGTCTAGGTAGTAAAGCGACATGTAGCTCTTTTGCTTTGCGGTTAACAACGATTGATAGAAGTCAAACAAGTAGTTCATTCTCGTTGTTTTTTCAAGCGTCATGGGCTCTCTCCCCTTTGTTAAGTTCATTCCCTTTACATCAACTAAGTTTACACGGTTCTCTACTGTGTGTCAAGTTTTTATCTTGTCACTCCATAAAGCGGCGTATAAATAAAAATGCCAGCAGTTTTGCCGGCATTTTTGTTAGTCCTCTTGATCAATCACGTCTGAGAATAATCCATACACATACGATTCTGCATCGAATTCTTGCAGATCGTCTACCTTTTCACCTAAACCGACAAGCTTCACGGGGATGTTCAGCTCATTTCGAATTGCAAGGACAATCCCGCCTTTTGCAGTCCCGTCAAGCTTTGTTAAAGCAATTCCTGTCACATTCGTCGCTTTAGAAAATTCCTTCGCTTGTGCCATCGCATTTTGACCCGTTGTTGCATCAAGAGCGAGCAGCACTTCATGCGGTGCATCTGGAACCTCGCGTTCAATGACTCTCTTGACCTTCTCTAGCTCTTTCATCAAGTTCACTTTGTTTTGCAGTCTTCCTGCTGTATCACAGATAAGGACATCCGCATTTTTCGCTTTTGCTGATTGAACGGCATCATAGATCACCGCTGCAGGGTCAGAGCCAGCCGTCTGTTTGACAACAGGGACACCTGAACGCTCTCCCCATACTTCAAGCTGCTCAATCGCACCGGCACGGAACGTATCACCTGCTGCTAAAATGACGGATTTCCCTTCATTTTTCAGCTTATTCGCAAGTTTGCCGATAGTCGTTGTTTTCCCAACGCCATTGACACCTACAAATAAAATGATATTTAATCGGCCCTCTTCGATGTTCAGCGCAGAGATTTGTTCCTCTCCGCTATTGTAGATTTCAACCAGTTTTTCAGAGATGACCGATTGTACTTCACTTGGGTCTTGAATGTTTCTTAGTTTCACTTCTTTTTTCAGCTCATCAATCAGTTCCATCACCGTTGTGAAACCGACATCCGCGCCGATCAGAACCTCTTCTAATTCTTCAAAAAAGTCTTCATCGACTTTACGGTAGCGAGAAATTAGTTCGTTTACTCTTCCTTGAAAGGAGTTTCTCGTTTTTTCAAGTCCATCTTTAAACTTTTCTGATACTGAATCGGTTTGCTGCGTAAATTTTTCTTTTAATTTCTTAAAAAAGCTCATTTGGTTCAAAAACCTCCTTTAATTACTGGACAAGCTCTTTCGTTTCTTCTAGTTTGACGGATACAAGCTTAGAAACACCTGACTCCTGCATAGTAACGCCGTAGAGCACATCTGCTTCTTCCATTGTTCCTTTACGGTGCGTAATGACAATGAACTGTGTTTCCTGGCTGTATTTCTTTAAATATTGCGCAAAGCGGAAAACATTTGCTTCATCAAGCGCCGCTTCGACCTCATCTAACACGCAGAATGGAACAGGTCTGACTTTTAAAATAGAGAATAGTAAAGCAATCGCTGTTAATGCTCTCTCTCCGCCTGAAAGCAGGCTTAAGTTTTGCAGTTTTTTCCCTGGCGGCTGCGCGACAATATCAACGCCAGAGTTTAGTAAATCGTTTGGATCTGTCAGCTTAAGATCTGCTCTTCCGCCGCCAAATAACGCTTGGAAAACTGATTCAAAATGCCCGCGAATTTGCGAGAATGTTTCAGAGAAGCGCTTTGTCATCTCTTGATCCATTTCTTCGATCACTTGGAATAATGTATTTTTCGCTTCTGTCAGATCGTTTCGCTGTTCTGTTAAGAAGAGATAGCGTTCATTTACTCGTTCATACTCATCAATGCTGCCTAAGTTCACTGTTCCTAGCTCTTCAATGGCTAATTTGATCAGCTTCACTCGTTTTCTTGCTTCATCTGGTGATAACGTCAGATGATACATCTCTTTTGCCCCTTCAAACGAAAGAGCATACTCTTCGTTCAAATAAGCGATGAGGTTGTCGAGCTCAACTTCCATACGGCCAAGCTTAATCTCTTCATCTTTTAAGCTTGTGGTGAGCTGCTTGTAAAGGCGCTTTTGTTCTTTCAGTTCATGTTCAGCAAATTCTAACGTTTCAGAAAGAGCCAGGCGCTGTTTACGACGCTCTGAAATAAGTGCGGTTGTTTTGTTTTTGTTTTCCAGTTTCTCTTTCGCCGCTTCTTCCAGCTGTTCTGCTCCGCTTGAGCTAGACGTCATTTCACTTGTTAAGAGTGACAGGTCTTCTTTTGTTTCCATCAGCGTTTGTTCAGCCTCTTCTAATTCGGCCATTAAGCTCGAAAGCTTTTCTTGTTCATTCGCTAAGGACTGCTCTTTTTTGGCCAGCGAGATTTTCAGCTCTGTTAATTCGGCAGAAATGGTTTCTTTCGTTGAGCTTTGAGTCTGCTTACGCTTTGTTAATGTATTGATCTCTTGATCAAGCGTGGTCAGTTTCTCCCCTATTGAAACTTCAAGGGCTGCCTGCGTTTTGTCCTTATCTGTAAGTTCAGTAGAACGCTGCTGCAATTCTTCTTTTTCTTGATCATAGAGTTCAAGGTGAGCATTAATATTTTTTTCGGCTACTTGCAGTTCGTATAGCTTCCCTTTGAGCTCTTGCTGCTTTTCTCGAAGGGTTTCTCCGCGTTGACGCAGTTCGTTTAATTGGCTTTCGTTTGCTGCAATCAATTGCTTCGTTTCTTTTGTTTCTTTTTCAAGGATCGTTGTTTTTTCTTCCATTTCAACGAGCTGCTTTGTTAATGTTTCGATCTCCCGGTTTCTTGAAAGAAGGGAGTTGTTCTTTTTCTTTACACCGCCACCGGTCATTGAACCGCCGGGGTTCACGACATCTCCATCAAGGGTCACGATGCGATAACGATGACCAAGCATTTTTGCCAGTTCATTGGCGCCTTTTAAGTCTCTAACGATAAGTACCGTTCCAAGCAAGTTCTGAATGACTTTTTGATACTTTTCATCAAAGGAAACAAGGTGACTTGCTACACCGATAAATGCAGCATGCTTCTCAGCTGTTTGGACGTCTCTATGCTGAATGGTTCGTTCTTTGATCACATTCATTGGCAGGAAGGTCGCACGTCCAAAGGAGTGCTGCTTTAAGTATGCAATTGCTTGTCTCGCAGCTGCTTCATTTTCTGTGACTACGTGCTGCGTTGCTGCGCCTAGCGCGATTTCAATCGCTGTCTCATGCTGCTGATCTGTTTGAATCAGCTCTGCAATGGCACCGTGAATACCGCCTAAACGCTCTTTTGCCTTTAAGACCTCTTTCACTCCTTGGAAAAAGCCTGAAAAGTCTTCCTGCATGGATTCTAGCATCTCTTTTTTTGATCTTGCCTGCTGCACATATTGATAGGCTTGGTAAAGAGCCGTTTCTTTTTTCTCGTATTGACGTTTCATTTGCTCAAGCTTTTGTTCCGCTTCCCTAAAGCGCTTGACCTGACCCAGTATGTCTTCTTCTAGTGCGGAAAGCTGCTGCTCAGCTTCTATTTTCTTTTCTTTGACAGACACACGTTCTTCGATGTGTTTTTGGTTGTTTTGCGTGAGCCGCTCCAGCTGCATGGCCGCTTGGCGCTGCTGTTCTTCTAGTAATTTACGTTCATTGCGGATGGTAGCCTGTTCATTAAGCAGATCAAAATAATCGCTTTTCAGCTGTTCAATTTGACCTTCCACATCTTCACTATGGAGCGACAGTTGATGCTGCTTTGTTTTCACTTCATCTTTTAGCTGCTGCACTTCTTTTTGAAGGCTGTCCCGCGTGATTTTCTGCTGCTGAATCTTTTCGGTTAACTGCGTCTGCTTTTCAGTTAAGCGAATGAGCGTTTCTTCTAGCTGTCCTTGGTTTGCAGCTGCATTTTTTTTCCGTTCTTTTAATACTTCTTTTTTTCCTTCAAGCTTTTCTAATTCCTCACTTGTGAAAAGAAGAACTTCTTGCAGGTCATTAATTGATTCGTCAAGCGCTTGAATGCGGTCTCTTGACTCTTCAATTTTGGCTTCTTTTGCTTGAATATCTGTGGACTGCTTCATTTCATCTTGTTTGAAGCGCTCGACAGCTTCACCAAGTGTTGTCCATTTTTCATGAAGTGCTTCGATGTCATGGACAGTTAAGGCAATTTCGACATTTTCAAGCTCTTCTTTTTTTTGCAAATAGTCCTTTGCAATAGATGCCTGCATTCTTAATGGTTCTACTTGATCTTCTAGTTCATGCAGAATATCTTCTACTCGGTTTAAGTTGTCCTGCGTTTCAAACAGTTTATTCTCGGCTTTTTTCTTTCTTGTTTTATATTTCAAAACACCAGCCGCTTCTTCAAAGATGCTTCTCCTCTCTTCTGCCTTGCTTGATAGAATTTCCTCTACCTTTCCTTGGCTGATGATCGAAAAAGCTTCTTTTCCAAGACCTGAATCCATGAAAAGGTCAATAATATCCTTCAAGCGGACAGATTGATTATTTATGAGAAATTCACTTTCTCCTGAACGATAGACTCTTCTTGTCACACTGACTTCGTGAAAATCGATCGGTAAAAAGTGATCTTCGTTATCTAATGTTAAAGTCACCTCTGCTAGATTGACTCTTTTTCTTGAGTCGCTTCCTGCAAAAATGATGTCTTCCATTTTTCCTCCGCGGAGGCTTTTCGCTGATTGTTCTCCAAGTACCCAGCGGATGGCATCGGTAATATTACTTTTGCCGCTTCCGTTTGGTCCAACAACAGCTGTGACCCCTTTGACAAAGTCCACGGTCACTCGCTGTGCAAAAGATTTGAATCCTATCACGTCTAAACGTTTGAGGAACATGAGAGTGATCCTCCTTATGTATTTAAAGTACTATCATCTTACCATATGAAGTGAAAAAAGATGATGGAAAACAGAGTGAAATCCCCCTGAATGACGAGGGGGATTTTATTGGTTCATATGATGTTTCTGCAATTTAGCAAGTGCTTCCTGTGCAGCATGCTGTTCTGCTTCTTTTTTAGAGCGGCCATTTCCAATTCCGAGCACTTCTCCGCGAAGGGATACATTTGCTTCAAATTCCCGGTTATGTGCTGGTCCTTTTTCATGCAGGATGTGGTATTCCAGTACACCTTTTCCATCGCGCTGAACGAATTCTTGCAGCTGGCTTTTAAAGTCCATGACGTGCGAGAACGCTCCATCGTTAATTTTCGGATAGACATAGGCAACTAGGAATCGTTCCACTGGCTCCAGCCCCTGATCTAAATAAAGTGCTCCGATAAACGCCTCGAATACGTCCGCTAAGAGTGCTGGGCGTTTTCTCCCGCCTGTCATTTCTTCGCCTTTTCCTAAAAGAACAAGGTCTCCGAAGGACAGCTCATGTGCCAGTGACACAAGTGACGGTTCACATACGATTGCCGCTCTCAGTTTCGTTAAATCTCCCTCGCTCATCGCTGGATATTTCGCAAATAAGAATTGAGAGATCGTCAATTCTAAAACAGCATCTCCTAGAAATTCAAGTCTTTCATTATCCTCGTATGGCTTTTTCCGGTGTTCATTCACATAAGAGGAATGCGTAAAGGCTTGATATAGAAGTTTTTCATTTTGAAAGTGTACAGAAATGCGCTGCTGGAACTCTCTAAATTGCTCTAGTTTTTTGCTCTGTTTCTGTTTGTCTTTATAGTGTTTTGGCATAGCAACCTCCAGGTAGGCTTAATCGCCTTTAAGGATACTGATTATATGGAGTCTCTCTTTCTACATGCAAGGAAACATTGCTCCTTAGCATCTGAAAAAGGCTGACAATTGATCAGCTGAATGTGTTGAAACTAACATAAATTTTCAAAGTCCCGTCATGAAAATAGACGGGACTTTGTTACGCTTATTGCTGGCTATTTATGTAGTTCACAGCGTCACCGACTGTTGCAATTTTTTCAGCATCTTCGTCAGAAATTTCCATATCGAACTCATCTTCAAGTTCCATAACTAGCTCAACTACATCAAGGGAATCAGCGCCTAAATCTTCTTTAAATGAAGCTTCCATTTTCACGTCAGCCTCATCAACGCCAAGGCGGTCTACAATAATTTTTGATACACGCTCTAATACGTCTGCCATTGCCTTTCACCTCCCCTCAAAGTATTATAGTTGATTCGTTTTTAAAAAACTAGAGAAAACCTAATGAAATTTTGATATTTCTTAGGACATAACCATTCCGCCATCTACTTGGATGGTTTGGCCTGTAATATAACCTGCTCCTTCTGAAGCTAAAAAGACAACGACGTTGCTAATATCTTCAGGTGCACCAAAGCGTGCAAGCGGGATTTGTTTGAGCATTTCAGACTGCACATTCTCATCAAGCTTGTCTGTCATATCTGTCGAAATAAAGCCTGGTGCTACTGCATTGACTGTAATATGACGGGTTGCCAGCTCTTTTGCTGTTGTTTTCGTTAACCCGATGACGCCAGCTTTTGCTGCAACATAGTTTGCTTGTCCAGGGTTTCCACATACGCCAACCACTGAAGCCAAGTTGATGATTCTTCCGCTGCGCTGTTTCATCATTTGACGTGTCACGGCTTTTGTACAGTTAAAGACCCCTTTTAAGTTTATGTTAATGACGTCATCCCATTCATTTTCTTTCATTCTCATGAGCAGGTTGTCCTTTGTGATCCCTGCATTATTGACAAGGATGTCAATTGAACCAAATGTGTCAATTGCTTGTTTCATGAGCGCTTGTACTTCTTCAGCATTTGAAACATCAGCTTTAACGGCAAATGCCTGCTGGCCAAGTGCTTTGATTTCGTCTACGACTTCATTTGCTTTTGCTTCGTTTCCAGAATAGTTGACGACAACATTTGCACCATTCTTCGCTAAATCGATCGCGATGGAACGGCCAATCCCGCGTGATGCACCTGTTACAACGGCTGTTTTATTTGTCAGCATCAAGAATCCTCCTTCAATGTTTGAATAGCTGCTTCAATTGTTTCCTGATCTGAAACAGAAATGGTTGTCAAGCGGCGATTGACCTTTTTCACAAGGCCTGAAAGTACTTTGCCCGGACCAATTTCAATAAACGTTGTCACGCCTAAATCAATGAGGCGTTCCACACTTTCTTCAAATCGAACAGGAGAATACAATTGTTCAATGAGCTTTGTCTCAATAGCATCACGAGATGTGACGATGTCTGCTGTTACATTTGAGATCACTGGTGTTTTGGCATCCGAAATGTCTAGCTTTGACAGAACATCTGTGAATTTTTCAGCGGCTGGTTTCATTAAGGCAGAATGGAAAGGTCCGCTCACTTCAAGGGCAATCGCACGTTTTGCGCCTTTTTCTTTCGCTTTCTCTGAAGCTAGTTCTACACCTTTTGCTGTACCAGAGATGACGATTTGACCAGGACAGTTTAGGTTAGCGAGTTCTACAAGGTGACCGCTCTCTGTCACTTCTTTTGTCACTTCTAGAAGCGCCGCTTGATCTAAGCCAAGAATCGCTGCCATGGCGCCTTCTCCTGCTGGAACAGCTTCGTTCATTAATTCGCCGCGCTTTCTTACTGCATAGACAGCACCTTGAAACGAAAGTGCGCCTGCTGCAACGAGGGCCGTATATTCACCAAGGCTATGTCCTGCTGCGTAATCTGCTTTGATTCCGCTCTCTTCAAATTTCTTTAAGATGGCGATACTTGTCGTTAAAAGAGCTGGCTGCGCATTATAAGTGAGCGTCAGTTCTTCTGCATCTCCTTCAAAAATCATCGAAGATAATTCAAAACCGAGGGTCTTGTCTGCTTCTTCAAATACAGCTTTAGATACCGCTTCTTGGTCAAATAAATCTTTTCCCATGCCAATTTTTTGAGAGCCTTGGCCAGGGAATAAAAATGCAATTTTAGTCATGCTGCTTTACCTCCATTAAGACTCGTTCGTGGTTTCTTTTTGGACTTCTTGATGAATGATGGCTGAAACGTCTTTTTCTACGATATCACGTGCCTGACGAATTGCATGAAAAATGGCGTTTTCATCAGAGGAGCCGTGTGCTTTAATGACAGGTGCTTTTAAACCAAATAAAGCGGCACCGCCATATTCGGAGTAATCCATTTTAGACTTCATCTGCATCAATTTCGGCTTCATCATGCCAGCTGCTATTTTTGCTGTGAAGCTGGATGTTAATGTTTCTTTCAGCATTTTAAATACAGAAAGGGCTGTGCCTTCAATCGTTTTCAAGGCGATATTTCCTGTGAAACCATCTGTGACAACAACATCAGCAACACCTTCTAGTAAATCACGAGACTCCACATTTCCTACGAAATTCAAGTCTGATGCTTTTAATAATTCAAAGGTTTTTTTCGTGAGATCGTTACCTTTTTTATCTTCTGTTCCTACATTTAACAATCCAACGCGCGGATTGCTCTTTGGAAAGACACGCTCTGCGTAGATTGATCCCATCATGGCATATTGCATTAGGTGTTCTGGTTTCGCATCAACGTTTGCGCCGACATCCAGTAATAAAAACCCGCTGCCATCAAGTGTTGGCAGTGTTGGAGCAAGTGCCGGTCTGTCTATGCCGTCGATTCTGCCTACGATAAACAATCCTGCTGTCATGAGAGCTCCAGTATTTCCTGCTGAGATGCAGGCATCTGCACGTCCCTCGGATACTTCCTGCGCCATTTTCACCATAGATGAATCCTTTTTACGTCTAACTGCACGCACTGGTTCATCTGTCGGTTCAATGACTTCTTTTGCATCTAAAATCGTGATGCGCTCGTTATTTGTTATGTATGGTTTGATTTTGTTTTCATCGCCGACAAGTGTAATCTCGATATCTGAAAATGCCGTTAAGCTTTTTTGCACACCGTCAATAATGGCTTTAGGGGCATGGTCTCCCCCCATTGCATCGACTGCAATTCTCATATTACGTGCCACCTTTTACTTTTGTTTTGAGCGATACATGACGAAGTCACCTGAGAAGACAACTTCCTCACCGACATAGCTGTTTACTTCAACTACAGTTCTGCCTTTTTCTTTATCATGTGAGGCTACTTTAGCTTTTGAGACGACTCGTTCGCCTTGTTTAACCTGCCTTGTAAATCTGATATTCGCTTTTGCTGTCAGCGCCAGTTCATCGTCGATGACGGCTACTGCGAGCGAATTAGCCTGGGCGAAGAGATGATGTCCCCTGGCAATTTGATTTCGGCTAAATACATGCTCTTTTCTCACTTCTAAAATGGAAATGGCTTGGTCATCAAGCTCTACATCAATCATTTCTCCAATCACTTCATCCAGCGGAAGTGACTTCACTTCATCCTCTAATGTCTTTTCGGCCACATGCTTAATTCTTTCGCGTAATTCAGGAATCGACAGTTCCAAACGATCAAGACGAACCGTTTGAATGCTTACACCGAATTTACTTGCCAATTCTTCATCAGTAATGAACGGAGTCGAGCTGATCGTTTGCTGGAGAAGCTTTTGACGTTCTTTTTTATTTAGTTTCATATGCAGACACCATCCGTACATTTATGACTAGGTACTAATAGTAGTATATAATCTCATAGATGATAAATCAATCCTTGTTTCAAAAAGACAAGAAAATTCCTCCAGCGCTTGATCAGCTTAATTTATCTCCGCCCAGCACCCCGCTGTCTACAAGTGTTTGCCGAAGTTCTTTGTATTCGGGGTCTGTCCAAAATGCGTCTGATTGCACAAGTTCTGCCGCATCTTTTCTAGCGGTTTCCAGCGCTCTGTAGTCATGAACCATATCTGCTACTTTAAATTCAGGCATTCCGCTTTGTTTTTTACCGAAGAAATCGCCGGGTCCTCTTAGTTCTAAGTCCTTTTCAGACAGCTCAAAACCGTCGGTTGTTTCGGACATGATCCGCATCCGCTCTTTCCCCGTTTCTGATTTTGGATCCGCCATTAAAACACAAAATGATTGATGCTCTCCGCGTCCAACCCGGCCTCTGAGCTGATGAAGCTGAGACAGTCCGAAGCGGTCTGCATCATAAATGACCATGATGGTCGCATTCGGTACGTTGACCCCGACTTCAACGACTGTGGTTGAAACGAGAATTTGAACTTCATTTGCTGTAAAGTCTCTCATCACCTGATCTTTTTCGTCACTCGCCAGTTTCCCGTGCATTAAGCCGATCGACCACTTACCGCGGTAAGCCTCTGTCAGCATACTGTGGACATCGATCGCATTTTGCACATCCAGCTTGTCTGATTCTTCTATGAGCGGACAAATAATATACGCCTGTCTTCCTTTTCTCAGCTCTTTATCCACAAATGCAAGAATCCTCTCAAGCATGTCATGCTTGACCCAATACGTTTCGATCTGTTTTCTGCCGGCTGGTAATTCATCAATGACGGATACGTCCATTTCTCCAAAGACAGTGATTGCAAGTGTTCGCGGAATAGGTGTGGCAGTCATAAACAAGACATCTGGGTCCTGCCCTTTACTTCTTAGTTTTTTTCGCTGTTCTACGCCAAACCGGTGCTGCTCATCTGTGATAACAAGACCGAGCTGCTGAAATTCGACTTCGTCTTGAATGAGCGCATGCGTACCGACTAATATATCAATCTCGCCCTCTTTTAGACGTTCCAGCAATTCTCTGCGGCGCTTTCCTTTCACAGAGCTTGTCAGAAGGGCGATATTCAGTCCCCATTTTTCAAACAGCTGGTAAAGTGAATCTGCATGCTGTTCTGCCAAAATCTCTGTTGGGACCATTAATGCACCTTGATAGCCGGATAAATGAGCGGCATAAAGCGCAATGGCTGCAACAGCTGTTTTCCCTGAGCCTACATCCCCTTGAAGCAGACGGTTCATCCGGTACGGGGATGCCATATCAGACATAATTTCATCAAGCACTCTTGATTGTGCCTTTGTCAGCGGAAATGGCAGGCTGTGAACAAACTCAAAAACAGCCTCTTTGGAAAACGGATGCTGGATGCCTGATGTTTTTTCTCGCTCTTTCTTTCTGATTGCCTGCATCTTCAACTGAAAGATGAGAAATTCCTCGTACACAAAGCGGCGTCTTGCTTGCTTGAGCGAGTCTCTTGTTTCTGGCAGGTGAATGGTTTTTAATGCTTCCTGATAGGACATGAGTTTATAGGCAAAGGCAAGCTGCTTTGGCAGTGGATCTTCGGCTTTGTCTACATAAAGTGACAGGGCTTGTTTTACAAAACGCCTCATCATCTTCACGGTTACATTTTCTTTTACTGAATAAACAGGCTCTATACTGCCATCTTGCTCGTGCGTCCCTTTTTTAAATTCCTGCACCATGATGGATTGACGGTTTTTATCCCATTTCCCAGTGACGGATACTGTATCACCTAAAACAAGGCTTCGTTTTAAATAAGGGCGATTGAAGCAAATCGCTGTGATGAGAAAACGCCCGACAAGCAGCCTGAATGTCAGCCTGCTTCGTTTTTTTCCATAATAGGTGAGGACGGGCTCACTGTGCACTTTCCCTTCAACTGTGACACGTTCATCATGCTTAACTTCTTCTAAATTACGAAGCTCATAGTCGTCATATCGATAAGGAAAGTAGCCAAGCAAATCGGCTACTGTATAGATTCCAAGTTCATTGAGTGTTTTTTCGGTTTCTTCTCCAATCCCTTTGAGGACAGAGACATTATCTTGCAGTTTCTGTATCACGAGATGAGGTCACACCTCCGAAAATCTTCTTTTCAAGCTCTCTTGCTGTCGGTGTTGCAGCAAGTCCGCCTTGTGCTGTTTCACGAAGTGCCGTTGGCATGGTTTGACCGATTTTATACATCGCATCAATGACTTCATCACATGGAATACGGCTTGTGATGCCGGCAAGTGCCATATCTGCTGCGATCATCGCATTTGATGCACCCATTGCGTTTCGTTTTACGCACGGTACCTCGACAAGTCCAGCTACTGGGTCACAAACAAGTCCAAGCATATTTTTCAGTGTAATCGCCATCGCTTCAGTAGATTGCTGAGGTGTACCGCCTGCCATTTCGACAATGGCTGCTGCCGCCATACCTGATGCTGAACCTACCTCTGCCTGACAGCCGCCTGCTGCACCAGAGATGCTCGCATTATTGGCCACAACAAAGCCAAATGCGCCAGAGGTGAATAGGAATCTGACCATTTGTTCCTTAGTTGGCTTTAATGTTTCTTTTACTGCAAATAACGTACCCGGCACAACACCTGCTGAGCCTGCTGTAGGCGTTGCACAAATCGTCCCCATTGCGGCATTGACTTCATTCGTTGCCACTGCCTTACTGACAGCATCTAATATAGTATGTCCAGACAGCGTTTTGCCTGATGCGATATATGCTTGAAGTTTGACCGCATCTCCGCCTGTTAAACCTGATAATGATTTCACACCTTTCAGCCCGTTTTCTACGGCCTGTTCCATCACTTCTAGGTTGCGGTACATCTGGGAGAAAATATCTTCACGTGACTTCCCTGTCACTTCCATTTCTTGCGCGATCATTATTTCTGAAATGGAGGTATTCCGTTCTTCTGTTAGCTGCACGAGTTCTTTGACGTTTTTAAACATCATTCATAACCTCCTTGTTGTTACTCTGCAATTTGTGTGACTTGAATAATGTTTGGCAGCGTTTCAAGCTCTGATAGGACAGCTGGGTCAATATTTTGATCCACTTCGATGGTCATCAGAGCCTCTTGCCCGACATCTTTACGTGCCACTTCCATATGACCGATGTTGATGGCGAATTTCGCTAACACATTGGCCACTGCTGCAATCGTGCCGTAGCGATCGTTATGAACCACAAGAATGGCAGGATGATTTCCTGAAAGCCTGAGCTCAAAGCCATTCAGTTCAGTGATTTCAATTTTACCACCGCCGATGGAAATCCCGATTAATTCAAGCTTTCCATTTGCATCTGATATCTCTACTTTTGCTGTATTCGGATGCGCTGGCACCGCATCTTCTTCTTTAAATTCAATGTCGATCTCTTTGCTTTTTGCAATATCAATCGCTGTTTTGATGCGTTCATCAAATGTATCAAAGTCAAGAACACCGCCGATAATGGCGACATCTGTACCGTGTCCTTTATACGTATCTTTAAAAGAGCCATAAAATGAAACGACAATTTGTTTCGGTTCTCTTCCAAATAAGCTGCGAGCCACTCTTCCTATACGAGCCGCACCCGCTGTGTGCGAACTTGATGGACCAATCATGACGGGTCCAATAATATCAAACACACTTCTAAATTTCATAGGTCTTCCCCTCTCATAACCACTCACATATTGGTTTGGTTCTTTCTTTAGACTAATGGATTCATTCGTTTCCCGCAACTCATTTCATCGTTGAATCACTAGTAAAAAATTGCAAAAGAAGAAGAAGGGCTTTATTTGCCCTTCTTTCGTTATTCAACAGCCAAAATATATGAATAAAGCGGCTGTTTTCCATCGTGGACTTCAACTTCTACCTCTTCAAATGTTTCTTCAATAAAGGCTTCTAACGCCTCCATCTCTTCAGATGATGCATCTTCCCCTTTAATGATCGTGACAATCTCATCATCTTCTGTCACCATTTTGGTCAAAAGCTCTTTTGCTGCATCTAATTGATTTTTCGCGGTTAAGGTAATTTTCCCGTTAAAGAGACCCATATAATCGCCTTTGGCAATATCAATACCATCAATTTGGGTATCTCTCACTGCAAAGGTAATTTGGCCGCTTTTCACGTGGTCAATCGCTTCTAGCATCGCTGCTTCGTTGTCTTCATTTGAAGCTGCTTCATTTAGAGAAAGAAGTGCCGACATTCCTTGGGGAACGGTCTTCGTCGGAATGACAACGACCTCACGACTTGAGACAGTTGCCGCCTGTTTCGCTGCCATGACAATATTAGAATTATTAGGTAAGATAAAGACGGTTTCGGCATGTACGCTTTCAATTGCTGTGACAATGTCTTCTGTGCTCGGGTTCATCGTCTGTCCGCCTTCAATGACGACGGAAGCTCCGATACTTTTAAACAAGTCAGCAATTCCTTCTCCCATTGCGACACTGACTACTCCAAAGCGCTGTTTTTCAGCAGCAGGTGCCTTTGGTGCAGCGGGCGCGTGTTCTCTTTCTTCGTTCACAATCGAGCTATGCTGCTCTCTCATATTTTCAATTTTCATATTGATCAGGCTGCCGTAGCGCTGTGCATAGGATAAGACATCTCCAGGCTGCTCTGCATGAATATGAACTTTCGCCAGCGTTTCATCAGACACCACAAGAAGTGAATCTCCGAATTCGCTTAAGTCTTCTCTGAAGGCATTCTCATCAAAGGACTGTTTGTCTTCTTCAAATTTCACCATAAATTCAGTACAATAACCAAATTCGATATCTTCAGTGTTCATATGGCTTTGTGCACTTTTATGATGCTCTGCACTGACAAGTTCTTTTAACGTTGGCAAAGAGGCCGCTTTCAGATGGAGGTCCTCTCCTCTTAATGAAGCAAGGAAACCTTCATATACGCACAGAAGTCCTTTACCCCCACTATCGACAACGCCCACTTCTTTTAAAACAGGAAGCAGATCTGGCGTTCGATCAAGTGATGCTCTCGCTTCCTCAATCGTTAACTCAAGAACGCGGTCAATGTCATTTTCTGCTGCTGAAACAGCAACCGCTTTCTTTGCTGCATCCTTTGCAACCGTTAAGATGGTCCCTTCAATCGGTTTCATCACGGCTTTATATGCTGTATCAACACCTGCCTGTAAGGCAAGGGCAAATTCTTTTGCATCAATCGTTTCTTTTTGTTCAATATGTTTACTGAAACCTCTAAAGAGCTGTGAAAGGATCACGCCTGAGTTTCCTCTTGCGCCCATCAACAGCCCTTTTGACAGGGCCACGCCGACCTTCCCAATATGATCGGTATTTGTTTCTTCAACTGCTTTTGCCCCTGAAGTCATCGACAAATTCATATTTGTCCCCGTGTCTCCGTCTGGCACTGGAAAAACATTTAACGCATCAACAATTTGTGCGTTTTGAGAAAGATGGTGAGCACCTGCAAGAATCATTTTTGCAAATGAGCGGCCATCAAGATTTCTAATAGACAATATATTTCCTCCTTACTACGGGTTCGTAACTCTTACTCCTTGTACATAAATGTTGACCGAATCAACAGAAAGTCCAACTGTGTGAGAAATCGTATATTTGACTTTCGTTTGAACATTATGTGCGACTTCTGATATTTTTGTACCGTAGCTGACGATGATGTACATATCAATATGAATGCGGTCTTCTTTTTGACGCACAAGAACACCCCGGCTGAAGTTCTCTTTGCGGAGAATATCCGTCAAGCCGTCCTTGATTTGATTTTTGGACGCCATCCCAACAATACCATAACAATCGATCGCAGCGCCTCCTGCCACCATTGCAATGACTTCATTTGATATATCAATTTGTCCGTATTTCGTTCTAAGTTCAATGGACACATTGGTTCCCCCTTTTTGAGAAATTGCCCTGAGTTATCACTATTTTACTATAAGACCCTTCTTTTTAAAAGAAATCATTCAATCCGACCCAATCCTACTTATACTATAGCCTAGATTTTTTATCAAGATGTCAAGGTATTTTTCTTGAAAGAGGAGTAAACAATCCTTGCAAACCCCTTGAAGCTGTGGTAAATTATTAAAGTATCTTGAGGCATCTCTAAGTACGTATATGAAGAATATGATGATGTTTTCGCAGTTAGGAGGGAAACAAATGGCACGTAAATGCGTTATTACAGGCAGAAAAACAAAAGCTGGGAACAACCGTTCTCACGCAATGAACTCTACAAAACGTACATGGGGCGCGAACCTTCAAAAAGTTCGTATTCTAGTGGACGGTAAGCCTAAAAGAGTATATGTATCAGCTCGAGCTTTGAAATCTGGTAAAGTTGAGCGTGTATAAGCAAGAGTAAACGCCTGCTACAATTAATTGTAGCAGGCGTTTTTATGTGGAAATAAAGGAGATTACTCATTAATCTTTCTTAAATGAACCAAGCATCGCACGGACAATGCCGCCAAGAAATCTAGGCAGTTTGATTGTATAAAATTTCATTTTGTCCCCCTCCTAAAAGTACCGCTTGCAGCACAATTGAGCTTAATCAGCCATCCACATTGATAGGTTGGTCAATCTTTGCTTCTTACCATTATTAATATGCCTTCATGAAAAGAAAAAGTACCATTTGAGTGGATGAGTTCGTTACTAATACATAGTGTGGAACCAGGCTCAATATGACAATTTTTCAGAGGATATTTGAAACCTTTTAATGTCAGCTTTTCAACCGGTGTTCCAAAGGGTAGAAACGACACATATTGTTTATCCTGATCTTCTTTTATTTCGTATGTACCAGGTTCAAACATTTGAATGATATTTTGTTTGTCTACAAGGGTGATATTCTGCTTGTGCTGAATCCCTTTGTAAAGAAGATGGATATTTCCTAGAAAATGATCAGCCCTTCCTCCCGTAATACCGTAGATGTAAATATGTGCTGGATGCTGACTCAATGCCCAGTTCAGTGCAAGCTCTAAATCGGTTTCATCCTTTTCAGCTTGAAATACATTCAGGGCAGGCAATTTTTCTTTCAGCTCCCGAAGCTCTTCTTCTGTCACACTGTCAAAATCACCAAAGGCTTTGGCAGGGATGATGCCTTGCTCTAGTAAGAAGAGGGTTCCACGGTCTACGCCAATCCAGAGAATATCCTTCTGTGATGCTTCATGTTCAAGTGGCGGAATGTATCCAAAAGGACCGCCGGCTACGATATGTATGTGCATGATATACGCTCCTCTCTATATAAAAAGAACCAAAGATCACAATGACTTTGGTTCCTTTCTTTACGCTTCTCGAATTGCCTGGATCGCTGCTGCGCGGTTGTCTTTACTGTATACCGCTGAGCCCGCTACAAGTAAATTAGCGCCTGCTTCTTTGCAATCCTTTGCAGTTTCTACATTGACACCACCGTCTATTTCTATCAGTAAATCGGTTAAGCCCTTTTGTTCACTCAGTGCTTTTACTTCTTTTACCTTCGTGAGAACAGATGGAATAAATGCTTGTCCCCCAAAACCAGGATTTACCGTCATGAATAACACAAGGTCCACATCCTCTAATACATGCTCAATGTGAGAAACAGGTGTGTGAGGATTCAAGACGACCCCTGCTTTTACACCTTGTTCTTTAATGTGCTGTATTGTTCGGTGTAAGTGCGGACAAGCTTCCACATGAACAGAAATAATATCAGCGCCTGCTTTTGCGAATGCAGGAATATACCGGTCTGGCTGCTCAATCATTAAGTGAACATCAAGCGGAAGACGCGTATGCGGTCTGATCGCTTCGACAACATTCGGCCCAAATGTCATATTCGGTACAAAATGACCGTCCATGACATCGATATGAATGTAATCCGCACCGCCTTGTTCCACATCACGGATATCTTTCTCCAAATTGGCAAAATCTGCTGATAAAATGGAAGGGGCAATATAAACCATGATTTAGTACCTCGGCTTTCTGTCTTTGATTTCAGTTAAAAACTCTAAATAATGCTGATAGCGATACTCTCTGATTTGATCATGCTCGACCGCATCTTTTATCGCACAGCCAGGCTCTTTCACGTGCAGGCAGCCTCTAAATTTACAATCTGCACTCCGCTCTCTGATGTCTAAAAAGTATAGACCTAGATCTTCTGCTTCGATGCCAGTAAATTCGAGCGAGCTAAAGCCAGGAGTATCTGCAATGAGCCCGTCTGCTGTTCGAATAAGTTCAACATGCCTTGTCGTATGCTTTCCTCGTCCGAGATGGGATGAGATATCATTTGTTTTCAGCGCCAATTCAGGACTCATCGCATTTAAAAGGGAGGACTTGCCTACACCAGACTGACCGGCAAATACCGTAATTTTATTGTGAAAATGCGGGGTCAGCTTCTCAATTCCGTCTCCCTCCATCGTAGAGGTTAAATGAACATCATAGCCAATTTGCCGATAGTCGTCTGCATATGCCTCGATAGTTTCACGCTCTTGATCTGTTTTCAATAAGTCCATTTTAGTGATGCAGATAATCGGCTCAATATGATTGGCTTCAACAAGCACTAAAAATCTGTCTAAGAGTGATGTGCTAAAGGTTGGTTCTGCTGCTGAGAAAACAAGTACCGCTTGATCGACGTTACTAATAGGGGGACGAACAAGTTCGTTTGTCCGTTCTTTTACTTCTAATAAGTAGCCTTCTTTATCGTTGTCTGCTTGATACACGACATAATCTCCAACAAGAGGTGTGATTTTGTTTTTTCGAAAAATGCCTCTTGCTCTGCACTGAACCACTTTTCCACTTTCTTTTGACTCATCCAGCACATAGTAGAATCCGCTTAATGCTTTAATAATTTTGCCCTCAGGCATAAAGTCCCTCCTTTATTCATCATCAGGGTATTCGATCGTTTTAGAGCTTACGACTTTATCATCAACCGTCACTTGATAATATCCTTTTTGACCTGGTTCAATCTTAAACTTAATGGTCCGCTCAGTCGGCGCAGTGATTTTAAAGCTTTCATATGAATCAGAGATGCTATGCTCCGCATCATCAATGGAAATTTGGACATTCATCTCCTGCCCTTCCGTTTCTGGTTCATAAGGGATCGCAATCTTTTCAGTCACCGTTTTGGCTGGTTTTTCCTTCGGTCCAAGAGAGAATGTAATCTTGACCGTATCACCTGGTTTAACAGCAGTTCCTGCTCCTGGTTCCTGCTTCATGACCTCGCCTTTTGGTACTTCGTCAGAATGCGCTTCTTTTTCATCAAGCTTTAATCCGTTATCCTCTAAATAATTCGATGCCGCCTGCTTACTATACGTCGTTAAATCACGTAATGTAATATCGGCAGGACCTATGCTGACAGTCAACGTGACTTCTTCATCTGCTGCTACAAGCTCTGTATTCGCTGAAGGATTCTGTTCCATGACAATCCCAGATTCGGTGTCATTATCATTCACTTCCTCCACAACGACCTGTTTAAACCCTTTTTTCTCTAATAATTCTTTTGCTTTATCGACCTTTTCGCCTGTAACATCAGGTAATTCGGTCTTTTCCTTGCCAGTACTTTCGTAAAGCTGAATTTCTGTCCCTTCTTTTACCTTTGTGCCGATTTTCGGATCTGTTTTGACGACAAGCCCTTTTTCAATTTTCTCATCAGCGATCTCAATTGGTTCCGAAGCGACGGTGAACCCAGCTTTCTTCAAGGTATCTTCTGCTTTTTCAACCGTCATGCCAGATACATCCGTGACCTCAACATCTTTTGGAAAAAGCAGCCCTGGAAACACAGTGATGGCTAAAATCGTCGCAGCGGTCAAAATAAATAAGATGGATGCCACAATCCATGGCCATTTTTTTCGTTTCTTTTTCGGCTTTTGTTTCTCTTTTTTCTTCGGTTTTTGAGCCGGGTGGACAGCTGTTTTTTCATTGTCTTGATCGATTAGATGATCTTGAATGATTGGGATCGCTTTCGTTGCTTCATGGTCTTCTTCAATGACAAAGCGTTTTTCTTTTAATCTGGCTGGATCGAAAGCGGTTTTTAAGTCTTTTTGCATTTCAGATGCATCTTCATATCGATAAAATGGATCTTTGGCCATCGCCTTTAAAATGATGTTTTCCACGCTTTGTGGAACAGAAGGATTCCATCTCCTCACAGATGGAGGCTCTGATTGCAAATGCTTCAGTGCGACACTGACAGCCGATTCCCCTTCAAATGGCATGCGTCCTGAGATGAGTTCATAAAGCACAATCCCAAGCGAATAGATGTCTGACTTTTTCGTTGCAAGACCTCCGCGTGCTTGTTCTGGAGACAAATAGTGCACGGAGCCTAGGACAGAATTTGTATGGGTAATGGTCGCTGAGCTGAGTGCCATGGCAATCCCAAAATCAGTGACTTTGATATTCCCCATATTGTCTATTAATATATTGTGAGGCTTAATGTCACGGTGGACGAGCTGTTTCGCATGGGCTTCTTCCATCGCCGCAACGACTTGCTCCATGATGCGAACGGCTTCTTTCGGATGAAGCGGGCCATTGGCGTGTATGTATTCTTTCAGCGTCATCCCCTCGACATATTCCATCACAATATAATAAATATCATCTTCTTCCCCTACATCGTAGATGCTGACAATATTCGAATGATCTAAGCTTGCAGCTGATTGCGCTTCCCGTCGGAATCGTCTAATAAAATCATCATCGCTCGCAAAGTCAAACCGCAAAATTTTAATCGCTACTTCGCGATCTAAAATCATATCCTCCGCCAAATAGACGTTTGCCATTCCGCCTCCGCCTATGACGCGAAGAATCTGATAACGGCCGCTGATCCTTTTTCCGATCAACACTTGCTGTCACCCTCCTCTGGCTGGGAGGAGATTTCTAACAGTACTGCTGTAATGTTATCTTCACCGCCGTTGTCATTCGCTGTTTGAATTAACTCTGTTACTTTTTCCTCTGGTGCGTTCGTTTGCGTTAAAATATGAATCAAATTCTCTTCTTCTACTTTATTCGATAGACCATCTGAGCAAAGCAGGATTTGATCTCCTGGGTCCACTTCAAAGGTGCGTGCATCAATTTGAACACGTTTATCTGTTCCTAATGCTTTCGTGAGCACATTTTTTCTTGGATGATATTCTGCATCCGCTTTTGAAATTTCACCTGTTTTCACAAGTTCATTCACAAGTGAATGATCATCCGTTAATTGGGTCAGCGCTCCTTCTCTTAGCAGGTAGCAGCGGCTGTCTCCAATATGCGCAATTGTGACCGTTTGCAAATGAACGAGCGCACACACAATGGTCGTCCCCATTCCTTGGCACTCCTCATTGTTTTTCGCATGTTCATATACTTGGTCATTAATGTCACTGATTTTTGAGATTAACCAGCTTTCTTGATCGGCTGGCTTTTCTGGAATTGAAGATGTTTTTTCCCAGTATTCTTTCAAAGAAGAGACTGCCATCTTGCTGGCGACATCACCAGCAAGATGACCTCCCATGCCGTCTGCTACAACAGCGAGAAGTGAGTCTTCTTTTGCTTCAAAAATACCTGCATCATCTTCATTATGCTGACGGACTTTTCCTGTATCGGTTAGAAAGGCTGCCCTTATCAACATTCGTCACCTCGTCTCTTCCTGACGCTCCTTCGCTCTTAGCTGACCGCAAGCAGCATCAATGTCATGGCCTTGCTCTCGTCTAATCGTTACGTTTACGCCGCGTTCTTTCAGCGTTTTTTCAAATAGGAAGATTTGTTCTCTAGGTGTTCTCACATAATCTCTCTCTGGTACATAGTTCACCGGAATGAGGTTTACGTGGCACTTGATTCCTTTTAAAAGGTCTGCAAGTTCTTCCGCATGGTGAACTTGATCATTTACTCCGCCAAACAGGCCGTATTCAAAGCTGACACGTCTACCCGTCTTTTGAATGTAGTATTCAATGGCTTCCATTAATTTTGGCAGCTTATATGCCTTATTGATCGGCATCAGGCGGCTTCTGATCTCTGTGTTCGGTGCGTGCAGAGATACAGCAAAGTTGATTTGCATTTGCTCATCAGCGAATTGATAAATCTTTGGAATGATTCCGCTTGTCGAAACTGTAATATGACGTGCACCAATATTTAAGCCGTTGTCATGGTTGATGATTTTAAGGAAGGCAAGCATTTCTTCAAAGTTATCAAACGGTTCGCCAATTCCCATGATGACAACAGAGCTGACTCTCTCATCTGTTTCGTCAAGTGCCTGCTGCACTTTTAATACTTGTGCAACGATTTCTCCCGCTTCAAGGTTTCGTTTTAAACCGCCAAGTGTAGATGCACAGAATGTACAGCCAATTCTACAGCCAACCTGAGTCGTGACACAGACAGAGTTTCCATATTCGTGACGCATAAGCACTGTTTCAATTGTATAGCCATCATGCAGTTCAAATAAAAACTTGATCGTTCCGTCCTGAGACGTTTGTTTGATCACGGTTTTTAAAGTTGTGATTGTAAATTGATCTTTTAATTTTTCTCTTAAATCTTTGGAGAGGTTAGACATTTCATCAAAGGATGTCACACGTTTCTCATAAAGCCACTCAAAAATTTGAGCTGCGCGGAAAGGCTTTTCGTCTTGTTCTTTTAACCATTCTTTCATTTCGTGAAGCTCAAATGAATAAATCGACGGCATATCTGTTTTCAGTTCTTTTCTTACTTTTTGTTCTGTCATTTTTTATCCCTTCTTTCTCATGCTGCAAATAAAGAAACCATCTGTTCCGAAATAATGAGGAAGAATTTGTACACTTCCGTTTTGAACAAACGGAGCAACCTGCTCAGGCAGCCGTTCATTAAGAGATAGATCGGGTTCGAAGTCTTGGTGTTCTTGTAAAAACGCATGAATCACTTGTTGATTTTCTGTTGGGTCCATTGTACATGTACTATATACAAGGGATCCGCCAGGCTTTAAAAGCGGAGCTGCTTCTTTTAAGATTGCCTGCTGAATAGCAGCAAGCCTTGCTGAGTCTTCTGGAGACTTAGTATATTTCATATCTGGTTTTCGTCTGATGACACCAAAACCAGAACACGGCGCATCAATCAGAATACGGTCAAATGAAGCTTCGCTGTAATAGTCATTCGCTTTCCTCGCATCAAGCGCTTTTGCCTCAATCTGAGTAAGGTTCAGGCGTTTTGCTGCTTGTTTGATGAGTTTCACTTTGTGTTCATGTAAATCAAGTGAAACAATTTGTCCTTCGTCGTTCATACGCTCTGCGATATGTGTTGATTTTCCGCCTGGAGCCGCACAGGCGTCAAGCACTGTTTCTCCCGGCTGAGGGTCTAGTGCTCTTGCGACAAGCATTGAGCTTTCATCTTGAATGGTCACATAGCCTTCTTGAAAAGAAGGGGTTGAAACGATGGACCCTTTCATCAGCTTGAGTGCATCTTCAGATAAGTCGCCGAGCTCCGTTTCGATTCCGGCATCCAGCAGTTCTTGCTGCAATGCCGCGCGGCCGGTTTTCATTCGATTGACACGGAGGGTTTGCTTTGGCGGTACTAAATGAATGCGGCACATGCTTTCTGCCGCTTCAAATCCGTACGACTGAACCCATTCCTGCACGAGCCATAATGGGTGGCTTGTCTCAATTGAAAGCCGCTTGACCGGATCTTTGATGTCATCAAAAGCCGGAACACCTTCTCTTTGCACGGAACGAAGAACGCCGTTCACAAGTGAAGAAATGCCCTTGTGCCCTCTCTTTTTCGTTAGCTCAACTGCTTCATGGATGGCTGCACGGTCTGGAATCTTTTCAAGGTAGACCATTTGATAAAGAGACATTCGCAAAAGCTGCATGACCCATGGAGCCACCTTTTGCGGTTTTTTCACAAATGGTGCCAGCATATAATCTAATGCCAGCTTATTTTGCAGTGTACCGTACACAAGCTCTGTTAAGAGCGGTTTGTCCTGATCTGCCAAGTCTTTGTCTTTCATGACTGACTGCAAAAGCAAATTACTGTAAGCTTGGTTTTGTTCAAGTTTGATTAAAGCGTCCAGCGCTACTTCTCTCACATTACTTTTCTTCATTCATTAACCCTAATTTCTGTCCAATTTCGATATTTGCGCCTCTTAAGAAGTCTTCGCCGCTCATTTTTTTCTTACCAGCTGGCTGCACACCTGTTAATAAAAGGCCTTGCTTATTCCCAGTTCCAATGACCGGACCTTCTTTTTGAAGCTCAATCACTTTCCCAGGTTCTTCTTGCACTTGAAGTGGAACTTTTTTCGCTTCCCATACTTTTAGATGAGCCCCGTTCCATTCAGTATAGGCAACTGGCCATGGATTTAAGCCGCGAACTTGGTTGTAAAGCTCTTCTCCGGTCTTTGTCCAGTCTAACCTTTCTTGCTCTCGCTTTATATTAGGTGCGTACGTTGCCGCTTCTTCATTTTGCGGAATTGGAGAAATAGATCCGCTCAGAACATTTGGCACAGTATCTTTCAGCAATGCGGCGCCTGCTACACTTAATTTGTCATGTAATGTACCGACATTGTCTAATTCGTCGATTTCTACTTCTACTTTACTGATCATGTCCCCTGCATCGAGTCGTTCCACCATGTACATGATGGTGACGCCTGTTTTCTTTTTACCTTGAAGGATCGCATAATGGATCGGCGCGCCGCCTCTTAGTTCTGGCAGCAGTGAGGCATGAACATTGATACAGCCAAACTGAGGTTCATCCAGTAATCGTTTTGGTAGAATTTGTCCAAATGCCGCCGTTACAATTAAATCGGGCTTTAATGAAAGCACTTTATCAATTTCTTCATAAAGACGCACCTTTTCAGGCTGCAGTACAGGAATGCCGTGCTTTAAGGCTTCCACTTTCACAGGAGGCGGTGTGAGTACTCGTTTTCTGCCTTTTGGGCGATCTGGCTGCGTGACGACCCCGACAACTTCGTATCCTTCTGTTATGAGTGTTTGCAGCACAGGTACTGAGAAATCAGGGGTTCCCATAAATACAATACGTGCCATTTTCTTCACCCTTCCATTTCCGCAAGTTCTTTTTCTGTATAGGTTTGAATGATTTTCGACGTGAATAATATACCGTCTAAATGATCAATTTCGTGCAATAAGGCTCTTGCTAAAAATCCTTCTGCTTCTATTGTAAATGGTTTGCCTTTCTTATCAAAGGCTTTTACCTTCACATAGCTCGGTCTTTCTACTGTGCCATATAAAGATGGAAAGCTCAGGCAGCCTTCAATATCTGTTTGACTTCCTTTCACTTCAAGAACCTCGGGATTCACTAAATCAATTCTGCCAGGTTCTTCTCCGATATCGACAACAGCCATTCTTTGTGAAATGCCGATTTGTGGTGCTGCTAGTCCGACTCCATCTAGCTCAAGCATTGTATCATACATATCATCAAGCAGTTTTTTGAGCTTTTTATCGAACGTATCAACAGGCTCTGCCTTTTGTTCAAGTACTTCTGCCGGATGTATGACTATTGGTTTTACTGCCACTTAAAGCCCTCCGTTTTACATCATCATATATGGATTCATATCTATTGAAATCATCAATTGTTTTTGTTCCATTTCCTTTTGATAATGATCTTGTATTTTCTGTAGTAAACTTGCCAGTTCATTTTCCCTTTTGTATTTTATCACGCATTGATATCGATATCTATCTTTGATCTTAGCGATTGGTGATGCAGCCGGACCAAGGATTCTTGTATTCGGTGCACAGTTCATTTTCAGGAACTGGACAATTTGATCAGTGACATGCGCTGCCTTCGTCACTTCCTCGTGTGATACCGTCACCATTGCCAAATAGTAATACGGCGGATAGGACTGGTGGCGGCGATGCAGCATCTCCTGTTCATAAAAGGCTTCATAGTCATGCTGCTTCGTTAATTCAATACTATAGTGAGAAGGCGTATACGATTGAATGATCACAGAACCCGCTTTTTCATGACGTCCTGCCCTGCCGCTGACCTGCGTGAGAAGCTGAAATGTTTTTTCACTTGAACGAAAATCAGGAATATGAAGAGACGTATCCGCACTGAGAACACCAACAAGTGTGACATCTGGGAAATCTAGCCCTTTTGCTATCATTTGCGTCCCGAGCAAAATGTCCGCTTCTTTATTGCCAAAAGACGTGAGGAGCTTTTCGTGAGCACCTTTACGAGACGTTGTATCTACATCCATTCGGATCACTCTTGCCTCAGGCAGTACTTTTGTAAGCTCTTCTTCTACACGCTGCGTACCCGTCCCAAAATAGCGAATATGCTCACTATGGCATTCTGGACATTCAGCAGGCACCGGTGCTTCGTGCCCACAATAATGGCATTTCAGCCGTTTTTGATAGCGGTGATAGGTGAGAGAAATTTCGCAATGAGGACATTGCTCCACATATCCGCAATCACGGCACATCACAAAGGATGAATAGCCCCTTTTATTCAGAAATAAGACGGCTTGTTCTTTTCTTTCAAGCACTTCCTTTAATCTGAGCATTAATTCTTCTGAAAACATGGACCTGTTGCCATTTCTCAATTCTTCTCTCATATCAATTAACGAAACGTGCGGCAGCTGCTGCTGGTTGACGCGATGTTTAAGCGTCAGCAATGTAAACACGCCTTTTTTCGCACGCGCGTAGGTTTCAAGTGAAGGGGTTGCACTGCCTAAAACGACTGGGCATCGATGCCTTCTGGCTCGTTCAATGGCGACATCCTTGGCATGATAACGAGGCATTTCTTCTTGTTTATAAGAAGATTCATGCTCTTCATCTATGATAATCATGCCTAGATTTTCAAATGGAGCGAAAACAGCAGATCTCGCGCCCACGACAAGCTTGACTTCCTTGCGGTGGATTTTCCGCCATTCATCATATTTTTCCCCTGTCGATAAGCCGCTGTGAAGTACAGCCACATTTGAGCCGAACCGTTCTTTAAACCGCTGAACCATTTGAGGGGTTAACGAGATTTCAGGAACGAGGACGATCGCTTCTTTTCCTTTTTGAAGGGCATGATCAATCGTCTG
Source organism: Bacillus sp. LNXM65 (assembly GCF_002998575.1). Lineage (NCBI taxonomy): Bacteria > Bacillati > Bacillota > Bacilli > Caryophanales > Bacillaceae > Bacillus > Bacillus sp. LNXM65. Next base: position 411,622 of record NZ_PVRB01000001.1, read on the forward strand.
CAAGTATATTTCCGTTTTACCGCTTCCTGTCACCCCGTGCAGCAGAAAGGTTTCATGCCGGTCATCACTGACTGCTTGATGAATATGTTTTGCCGCTTCTGCTTGTTCTGGCATGAGATCAAGTGAAGCAGATGGTGTAAACGCCCGGTCACGATAAGGATCACGGTAGACCTCTTCATAGCTTTCTGTTAGCAGCCCTTCTTGAATAAAGGTTTTAAGCGTTTGAGAACTCGCGCCTGTTTGCTGCTGCAAGTCTTTCGCTAAAAAGGTCGTCTCACTCGCTTGAAGCAAAAAGGAGAGCAGTGCCTTTTGTTTCACCGCATTTTTCTTAAGCTGCTGTTGTTTTTCTTCAAGCTTATCTTTCGATACAGCTAGATGGAGCATGCGCACCTTTTTCTTTCCAGATTTTTGCGAGACGTGATACCTTACCTCTAGATGACCTTTTTGGACATGCTTTTGAATCTGTTTTAGTTGTTCGGCCGGGATGTCAGCGTAAAGGATGCTATCTCGCTGACCGAAAAGCTCTTTCAATGACTGCGGAAGTTCTTCATCTGACAGCACCTGAATTTCTTTTTCATACTTCGCCTTCATGGCTGCAGGCAGCATCGATTGAAGTGCCGTAATGTGATAGGACAATGTTTTTTCCGTCAGCCAGTGGGAAAGCTCCAATAGCTCATCTGTCAGAACAGGTGATAAATCAAATAAATCGACAATGTCCTTGATGTTTCCTGTCTTTATGTCTGTTTCGTCTTTGACTTTTGTCACAAACCCTTGAATCTTCCTTGGGCCAAAGGGAACGACCACCCTCATTCCCGCTTTGACGAGATCTTTGAATCGATCTGGTACACGGTAATCGAATGGCCGGTCAATGGCTTTCGTTGTGACATCCACGATGACTTCAGCAATCATGCTCGATCACGCTCTTTTGGCAACAGCTGTTTTGCCTCCTTTAAGATTTCAAAAGCGAGGTCTTTTTTGCTCATCATCGGCAGCTCTTTTGTTGTACCATCTGCTTTGATGATTGCTGCTACATTTGTGTCTGTGCCAAAGCCTGCACCTTCTTTTGTGACGTTGTTGGCCACAATCATATCTAAATGCTTGGATTCGATTTTCTTTTTCGCGTAATATTCTACATCCTGCGTTTCAGCTGCAAAACCGACAAGCACTTGATGCTCTTTTCTTTTCCCCAGCTCTTTTAAAATATCTTTTGTCCGGGTGAATTCAATCTCTAAGGCGCCGTCCTGTTTTTTCATTTTATGAGGATATGATGTCACAGGGGTATAGTCGGCGACAGCTGCTGATTTAATGACAAGGTCCGCTTCCTCGTACACATCTAATACGGCTTGATACATGTCCTCTGCCGATTCAACGTGCACCACATGTACATGGTCAGGTGCCGTTAAAGAAACAGGTCCTGAAATGAGCGTGACATCAGCCCCCATTTGCTGCGCAGCCTCTGCAATCGCATAGCCCATTTTTCCTGACGATCGATTTGTAAAGAAACGCACAGGATCGATGACTTCTCGTGTAGGACCTGCTGTCACCACGACTTTTTTACCTGAAAGCGGTAAGCTTTTTGGCTCTTCAAAAAATGCACGGATGTGCTCAACAATTTTTTCAGGCTCCTCTAACCGCCCTTTTCCAATGTAGCCGCAGGCTAAATAACCTTCACTCGGCTCAATAAACCGGTAGCCGTCCTCATATAATGTGCGAATGTTCCGTTTTACAGCCGGGTGATCATACATATGCACATTCATAGCTGGTGCGATCCATACAGGAGCGGTTGAAGCAAGTAAGGTCGTCGTGAGCATATCATCTGCAAGCCCTGCCGCCATTTTACCAATCGTATGTGCTGTTGCAGGGGCAACAAGAATGAGATCGGCCCAATCAGCTACGTCAATATGCGCAATGACTTTTGGATTGTTTTCTTTAAATGTATCCACATACACCTCATGTCGAGACAGTGCTTGGAAGGTAAGCGGAGACACAAACTCACGGGCAGATTCCGTCATAATCACTCTTACATTTGCGCCCGCCTGTACGAGTTTACTAGTAAGAGCAGCTGCTTTATATACGGCGATTCCTCCGCTGACGCCGAGCAAAATATTTTTTGACTGTAACATTTGTTTGTCCCCCTTAACGGCCTTTTTCACAAATTCGTCTACAATTCAAAAAAGTCAAAACCAATCATAGTTTTGACTTTTTTGAACGTATCGTATCTGCATAGCAGAAGCGATGTGTTATTCTTGATCCTCTTTTTCAAATGTCAAAAGACCGGCATCGATTTCTTCCAGTGCTTTGCCTACGAATTTGTAAGACTTTGTATTTTCGATTTGCTGATCTTGGTGGATCTGCATTTCACGTGCACGGCGTGCAGACACTGTCACAAGTGTATATTTTGAATCAAGTTTGTTCATCAATGAGTCAATTGAAGGATCTAACATAGTTTATTCTACCCCCAGCATTTTTTTATATCTTGGTGCGACTCTGTCTCTGCGCAGGTGTTCTGCAAGGACGATCGCTTTGATTCTTTCACAAGCAAGCTCGACATCATCGTTTTCCACGACATAGTCGTAAGCATCCATCATTTCAATCTCTTCTTTTGCAGCAGCCATTCGATTGCGAATGAGCTCCTCAGACTCTGTACCACGTGTAATGATGCGGTTTTGAAGTTCTGAAAGACTAGGCGGTGCAAGGAAAATAAAAAGACCTTCTGGGAATGCTTCTCTTACTTGAAGTGCACCTTGCACTTCGATTTCAAGGAAAACATCTTTTCCTTCGCTTAACGTCTGTTCTACATAGTCAACAGGCGTGCCGTAGTAATTCCCGACATACTCTGCCCATTCTAACAGCTTTTTGTTTTCAATCATATGTTCAAATTCTTCCCTGGATTTAAAGAAATAATCGACACCATTTCTTTCACCTTCACGCGGTTTACGTGTCGTCACAGAAATAGAGTATTCAAATTTCGTATCTTCCTGGGAGAAAATGGCTTGTCTGACCGTTCCTTTTCCAACTCCCGAAGGTCCAGAGAGAACGATTAAAAGTCCTCTTTCTTTCATAATGGCGTATTACCCCTGCCCTTCATCTATGATTTCTTCTTTTACAGAAAGTCTTTGCGCGACAGTCTCAGGCTGAACGGCAGATAAGATGACATGGTCACTGTCCATAATGACAACAGCACGGGTTCTTCTTCCGTATGTAGCATCTATGAGCATGCCTCGATCTCTTGCGTCTTGTATCATTCGTTTAATCGGTGCTGATTCTGGACTGACGATCGAAATCATCCGATTCGCTGAAATGATGTTTCCAAATCCGATATTGATCAACTTTATGGTCATCTTCTAACGTCCCCCTGTAATATAAACGTCTCTAGTCTCGCCGAAAGAGACGTACTGTAAACAGCATACACAATGACTATTCTATATTTTGCACTTGTTCTTTTATTTTTTCAATAGCACTTTTCATTTCAACCACCAGCTTTGTTAAATGATGATGGTTCGCTTTTGAGCCAATGGTGTTCACTTCACGGTTGAGCTCCTGTACAAGAAAATCAAGTTTTCTGCCGGCAGTACCGCCTTGCATCAAGATTTGCTGGAACTGTTGAAAGTGACTTTTCAATCTCGTAATCTCTTCTGTAATGTCACAGCGGTCAGCAAAGATGGCAGCCTCTGTTGTCAATCTGCTTTCGTCAAGCGCCTCTCCGATCCATTCTTGCAATCGCTGATTGAGCCTGTCTTTATACTGAGTCACAACCTCTGGTGCAAAGACTTTGATTTCTTCTGTATAGGCCTCTAATTCAGAAAGCCTCAGCTCACAGTCTTTTTGAAGTGATGTCCCCTCCTGCTCTCTCATGAAGCAAAGCTCCTTGACAGCCGTTTCACAAGCATCCATCAGCAATTGCTCTAACTGCTCATTTCGGCTGGCCGACTCTTCTACTTGAACGGCATGCTCCAGCCCCAGTAAGTCATGTGCATGCTGAATGCCTGAAATGTGATAGCGCTTCTCGAGGTCTTTTGCGGCTTTCATGTATTCATCAAGCAGCGGCCAGTCGATCTGCAAGGACCGGCTTGCTAGTTTACCGCCTTCAATCGTGACAAACAGCTCAATTCTACCGCGCTGCACGTGACGAAGAATGATTTTTTTTAATGTGTCTTCGAAATATAAAAGCGGCCTCGGCAAACGGGCATGAACCTCTTTAAAACGGTGATTGACCGATTTTAGCTCAACTGACACTGTCAGTTCTCCATCCGTTTTACTCGCTTGGCCGAATCCCGTCATACTGCGTATCATGTCAAAACACCCAATTCTTTCATATTAATAAAATGAAAAAGGTAATAGCAGACACTATTACCTCAAAATTATACCATAACGAATTATTTTTTTCTTGTCAAAAGTGATCCTGCCAGTAAAAAAGTTGGCAGTGCAGACATACCGATGATCAGCAGCCAATCAATTGGTGCAATGGCCACCGTTTTGAAAATCGGCTGAAGCGGCGGATAATAAATGACCACAAACATAAGTAAAAGTGATGACAAAACCGCACCGATCAAGTAAAGATTCCCGAATGGATTGCGTTCAAAGATGGACCGTTCACTGCGGCAGTCAAATACATGAATGAGCTGCGCCAAAACAAGCGTACTAAATGCAACAGTCTGTGCATATTGCAGGTTGTTTGGATCGCGGTGATACACAAACATAAATGCTAAAAGGGTCGCAAGCCCGATGAGGAATCCTCTAGATACAACCTTCCAGCCGAGCCCTCTAGCAAAAATACCCTCTTTCATGTTCCTCGGCTTTCGCTTCATGACATCGCCTTCTGGCTTATCCATGCCAAGTGCCATCGCTGGAAGACCATCTGTGACAAGGTTGACCCATAAAATTTGAATAGGAACGAGAGGAAGCGGAAGTGCTAGGAGCATCGCGAACAGCATAACCAAAATTTCTCCCACATTGGATGCCAGCAAATACCGGACAAACTTCCGAATGTTTTCATAAATATTCCGGCCTTCTTTAATGGCGGATTTAATGGTCGCAAAGTTGTCATCAAGTAAAATAAGAGAAGATGCTTCTTTGGCTACGTCTGTTCCAGTGATGCCCATGGAGATGCCGATATCTGCTTGCTTAATCGCAGGCGCATCATTGACCCCGTCACCTGTCATCGCCACAATATGTCCATTTTTTTGATAGGCCTTCACAATTCTCAGCTTATGTTCAGGTGATACCCGTGCAAAGACGTATACATTTTCAGCCGTTTGCTCAAGCTCTTTGTCACTCATCTGATCCAGCGCTTTTCCGTCGAGCACCTTTCCTTGCTTTGGTAAAAGGCTCAAGTCTTTGGCAATCGCTTTGGCTGTTTCCACGTGATCCCCTGTAATCATGACTGTTTTTATACCAGCATCCCTGCACTCTTTAATCGCTCGTCTGACTTCAGGACGAGGTGGATCGATCATGCCCTCTAACCCGATAAATGTCAAATCGGTTTCAGCCTGCTGGACAGAGTTGATTTTTTCTGTCAGACCGACTTTTTTATACGCAATGGCAATCGTTCTCAGCGCTTGTCTTGCTAAGCCTTGAATCGCAGCCTCTGTTTCTTGCCTGTGAGTGGTTGAAAAAGAAGCTGTGCGGCCGCCGTGCATGATATGACTTGAACGGTTCATCAGGACATCCGGCGCACCTTTTGCAATGACATACCGCTCTTTTTGATTCGTTTCGACGACGACTGACATCATCTTTCTTTCTGAATCAAAAGGAAACTCCTCTACAACGTGAAATCCGGCTTCGATGAATTGCTCAGTAAACCCTGCTTTACGTGCTGCGGTGAGAAGCGCCCCCTCTGTCGGATCACCATCAAGCCTCATTTCGCCGTCTTTTTCAACGATGGTTGATGTATTACAAAGCGCCCCGTATAATAACACCTTTTGCAGACTTGGATGTTTGTCTACATGGACAAGTTCTCCGTTTAAGGTGAAATCACCAGATGGCTCATAGCCCGTACCAGAAATATTCCACGTTTTGCCCTCTGCCCATACATGTGTCACAGTCATTTTATTTTGCGTCATTGTTCCTGTTTTATCTGAGCAAATGATCGACGCGCAGCCAAGTGTTTCCACCGCCGGAAGCTTTCTGACAATCGATTTTTGTTTGATCATCCGCTGCACTCCTAAGGAAAGTGCGACGGTGACAATCGCCGGCAGTCCTTCAGGAATGGCAGCAACCGCAAGAGATACTCCCGCCAGGAACATATGGTACAAATCATGTCCTTGCACAACGCCAAGAACAACAACGAGAACCGTTAAAAATAAAGCAGCAACAATTAGGATTTTCCCCAGCTGTTCGAGACGTCTTTGCAGCGGTGTTTCCATATTCCCTGCTGCATCCAGCATGCCGGCAATTTGTCCCATCGCTGTATTCATCCCTGTACCAATGACAACGCCCACGCCGCTTCCTCTAGTGACAAGCGTCCCCATAAAGGCCATGTTCGTCAAATCTCCAAGCGAGACATGGTCTCGTGAAAGCGGACTTGCGTGTTTGACCGCAGGGATGGACTCGCCAGTGAGAGCGGACTCTTCAATTTCTAAACTTTTGGTTTCTAGTAATCTAATGTCTGCCCCAATCCGGTCTCCACTCGAAAATTTCACAATATCCCCTGGCACGAGATGTTTAGACGGGATCTTGACCCATTCATTATTTCTCCTAGCATACACATGCGGGGTTGATAATTCCTTTAGCGCTTGAAGAGATTTTTCCGCGCGGCGTTCTTGATAAAAGCCGAGCACTCCATTAATCAGAACAATCGCTACAATTGCTACAGCATCAATGTATTCGCCTAAAAAAGCAGAAATGATCGTTGCCGCAAGCAAAATTAACACCATAAAATCTTTAAATTGCGCTAAAAAAATGATCAGAGCCGACGCCTTTTTCCCTTCCTGCAATTCATTTGGCCCGTGTTTTTCAAGCCGTTTTTGTACATCTTTTTCTGACAGTCCGTCACCTATCGATGTATTCATTGTTTTTAATAAATCGGTTTGGTTCAGTTCATGCCAATTCATTTGACCTCGTCCACTCCTCTTTTGTTCTCTCTCATATGCAGTGTTCTATAAGCCAGTTTATTCAGACTCGTCCTAAATCATGCTATAATAATAAGACTGCCTAAAGAACGAGAAACGGAAGGTTCTTTCAGTAGATTTGTGTGAAAGAAGAGGGTGTATCCAACATGTCATTTGACGGCATTTTTACATATGGTATGACAAATGAATTGCAAGAGACATTAACTGGCGGAAGAATTTCAAAAATTCATCAGCCATATAAGCACGAGCTGATTTTTCATATCCGGGCAAACGGAAAAAATCATAAGCTCCTTTTATCCGCTCATCCGAGCTACGCTAGAATTCAGCTCACAGAGCATCAATATGACAATCCAAGCGAACCTCCAATGTTTTGTATGCTCCTCAGAAAGCATCTTGAGGGCGGATTCATTGAACGTTTTGAACAGATTGGATTTGACCGGGTAATCGTACTTCATGTACGAAGCCGCAATGAAATTGGCGACGAACAGACTCGAAAGCTCTACATTGAAATCATGGGAAGGCATAGTAATTTGATTCTTGTAGAAGATGACACGCAGCAGATCATCGATGGCCTAAAGCATCTTTCTCCATCTGTGAACAGCTATCGAACGGTACTTCCTGGTCACGAATACCTTCTGCCGCCTGCGCAGCAAAAATTGAATCCGTTTGAAGTGACGAAGGATGATATTTTAAAGCATTTACGCTTTCAAGAAGGAAAGATCGCAAATCAAATTGTCGATACATTCTCTGGGGTTTCTCCGCTGTTTGCAAAGGAAGCTGTACACAGGGCCGGTCTTGCCAATAAGGAAACGATTCCAAATACACTGCTCGACATGTTCCAGCTTATTCGCATGCACTCCTTTACCCCGCAGCTCACAAGAAAAGACGGGAAAGAATATTTCTATTTATTAGAACTTCAGCATGTCCATGGCGAGATGAAGACATTCGACTCTCTCAGCCAGCTGCTTGACCGCTTTTATTTCGGAAAAGCTGAGAGAGACAGAGTTAAACAGCAGGCGTCTGACCTTGAACGGTTTGTCGTAAATGAAAAAAAGAAAAATGAAAACAAGCTCAAAAAACTGAAAAGAACTCTTGAAGAATCTCAACATGCACATAAATATCAGCTCTATGGCGAATTGTTAACAGCCAATTTATATGCCATCAAAAAAGGGGATAAAGAAGCGACTGTCATCAATTATTACGATGAAGATGGCGGAGAGATCACGATCCCGCTCAAAACAAACAAAACCCCTTCTGAAAATGCGCAAGGGTATTTCACAAAATATCAAAAGGCAAAAAATGCAGTAGAAGCGGTCAATGAACAAATTGAGCGGACGCATGAAGAGATTGCTTATTTTGAAGAGTTGATTCAGCAGCTATCCTCTGCCTCACCGAAGGATTTAGAGGAAATGAGAGAAGAACTTGTTGAAGGAAAATATTTACGCGCCAAACAAAAGCGCAACGCCAAAAAGAAAAAACAGGCGGCCATTCAGCTTGAAACGTATGAATCGTCTCAAGGTATTCCGATTTTAGTCGGAAAAAACAACAAACAAAACGAGTATTTAACCACAAAGGCTGCTGCCCGTGACGACATTTGGCTGCACACGAAGGATATTCCTGGATCACATGTCGTCATCCGTCATCAAGCACCTGATGAAGAGACGCTGCGTGAAGCGGCTCAAATCGCTGCCTACTTCTCGAAAGCAAAGGAGTCGAGCTCCGTTCCTGTCGATTATACGAAAATCCGGCATGTGAAAAAACCAAATGGAGCAAAGCCGGGATTTGTGACGTATGATCAGCAGCAAACATTATTTGTCACGCCTGACGAAGATGTGGTCCTAAAGCTGCGAAAATAATAAAAGCCGATAAAATCCCTTAAAGAGATTTTATCGGCTTTTTCTTTGTTGTTTTTTTCTTTCGATATAGAGAGCGTCAAGTGCATCTACATCCTCTTGTTCTAGCAACGCCTCAATTTCCGCAGCCAGTTGTTTTGTCCGGGCTGGGCTCGCACCGCTTGTAGAGACTGAAATCGTCACTTTCCCTGCTTTGACCACCTTTGGCACGATCACATTGCCAAGCTCTGATTGGCTCACACAATTCACTAGCTGGTGAGGCCGGGCTGTTTGTGCAATCCATTCATTTACCGCTGGATCGTTTGTAGCAGCTACAATGAAAAATGCACCCTCTAAATCTTCCACGTCCACTTTCTTTTCCTTCCAATTCAGGTTGTATGTATCAATGAGACGTGCCATCTCTTTAGAAATGTCAGGACTCACGACGGTTATATGGCAAGGCTCCATGCATAGCGCCTCTGCCCTTCTTGCGGCTATTCGTCCACCGCCGGCGATGAGCACTTGTTGATCGGTTAAATCAAGATGGACTGGAAGCATGGCTTTCTCCTTGGAAATGAAACGCATCGTCTTTGTTTAAAATGGTTTCTTGCACGCGTTCAATATAAGCCGCTTTTACATGCGGATGAAAGCCAATATACCGGCATACCCGGACATCTTTCAGCCTCTTTCTCGCCTGAGCCGCTTCATTTTCAATCTCTTTCATTAAAATACCCGTAAACAACAAGTAAGGAACGAGATAAACAGGCGCATCATCATCTGCTGTTAATTGCGCAAGAACATCTCGGTAATTTGGCTCACATGCCGTAATAAAACATGGCAAGACCTCTACGAGAGGGAGCAGGCGCCGGACATCGTCCGCAATGCCAAACACATCCCGCTTCACATCGGGGTCAGAGCTTCCGCGGCCAATTAAAAGAATCCGTGCTTTCCCGCCTTGATATCCTGCCTCTTCAATTCTTGCAGCAACCGCTTTTGTCACTTCTTGATTGACCCCGATTGGTTTTCCGTATGTGACCTTCACTTGCGGATATCGCTTTTGTACTTTCTCAATCTCGACTGGAATATCTGATTTGGCATGCATGGCAGTTAAAAGGAGGAGCGGGACGATCGCAATGTGTGTAGCTCCTTTTTTCACACAGGCTTCAAATCCTTCTTCTATAGAAGGGGCTGTCAGTTCTAAAAAACAAATTTCTTGTATATCTGCTTCTACTAACGGCATACAGCTTTTCATAAAAGAAATGGCTTTATCTTGTGCTTCTTTTACTCTGCTTCCATGCCCAACATAAAGTACAGCTTGTTTCATGTGGCTCCTCCCTCTACTTGTTTTGATCAGACGAAAAGACACGATCGATGTACGTGTCTTTTCTTTATCATTCTCATTTCTCGATTAAGGCGGGTTCAAACCAGCTCAGTTTTTGGTGAAAATGAACGACATCTCCAACTACAATTAAACTTGGATGCTCGATGCCTTCTTTTTCAACTGTTTCAGACAGTGTCGCCACAGTGCAGCAAGTCGTCTTTTGCCTCGTCGTAGTTCCCCAGTGTATAAACGCTGCTGGCGTTTCAGGATCGCGTCCATTTTTTAAAAGAAGCTGCTGCACTCTTTTCACGTTTTTGACGCCCATGTAAATCACAAGGGTATCAATCCCCGTAGCCAGCGCTTCCCACTTTTCTTCAAAATGCTCATCCTTTTGATAGTGACCCGTGACAAAAGCGACATTTGAGCTGAATTCACGATGCGTCACGGGAATGCCTGCATAAGCGGCCGCTGCAATACCAGAGGTAATTCCAGGGACGACTTCATACGGAATTCCGTGCTCAGCTAAGCATTCGATTTCTTCACCGCCTCGGCCGAATACAAAGGGGTCGCCGCCTTTCAGCCGAACGACAACGTTCCCTTCCTTTGCATGGGCCACAAGGGCTTCATTGATGGCTTCCTGTCTCATCGTATGATGATTTGGCAGCTTGCCGCAATAGATTAATTCCGCCTCGGGTTTGGCGTGGGCGAGTATTTCTTGATTGACAAGGCGATCATATAAAATGACATCTGCCTGCTGTATTGCCTTATGGGCTTTTAATGTAATTAAGTCTGGATCCCCAGGTCCAGCCCCCACAATGTATACTTTCCCCATCGTGCTTTTCTCCCCCTGCCATCAGGCGATTATTTCGCTCTTCCCTTTACATAATCAACAAGACGCTGTTTGGACTCTTCACGAGATAATTCACCTGTATCTAGTACGAGCTCAGGCGCAGCTGGTTCTTCATACGGTGAATCAATTCCGGTAAAGAATGGAATTTCGCCATTTCTGGCTTTTTTATATAACCCCTTTGGATCACGCTCTTCGCATACGTTCAGATCACATTTCACAAACACTTCGTGAAATTCTCCCGCTTCAACTAACTGTCTGACAATGCGGCGGTCTTCTTGAAACGGAGAAATAAAAGCCGTGATGACAATCGTTCCTTGTTCAACAAATAACTTTGCCACTTCTCCGATGCGGCGAATGTTCTCTTTTCTGTCATCATCTGAAAACCCTAAATCTTTATTCAGTCCATGCCTTACATTATCGCCATCAAGAACGGTGACTTGATAGCCTTGTTCAAACAGCTCTCTGGCCGCTGCATTTGCGATCGTTGATTTACCTGACCCACTTAGACCCGTGAGCCAAATAATGCCGCTCGTATGATTGTTTTTCTGTTGATATTCTTTTTTTGTAATAGATGAATCATGCCACACGATATGTTCATTGCTCATGTCATACCCTCCCATTAAGATACCGTCGTTTTTAATCCTTCGATTAATGTTTCAATAACTTCTTTTCGGCTGAACGTGCTTGGCGGTAATTCACCGTTTCTCAGCATCGTTCGAACTTTTGTACCTGAAAGAATGACATGCTCGCTTTTATCGTGAGGACATGTTTTTGGTGTTGCCATTGCTTCACATGTATTACAGTAGAAGCTATGTTCAAATTTTAACGGGGTAATGCCAATTTCTTCGCTTGTAAATTGTTCAAATAGCTCCTGCGCCTCGTATGTGCCGTAATAATCACCAACACCCGCATGATCTCTTCCCACAATAAAATGAGTGCAGCCGTAATTTTTACGAACAAGCGCGTGAAAGATTGCTTCCTTTGGACCAGCATAACGCATTGCCGCAGGAAAAACACCTAAAAAGACGCGATCCTTTGGATAATAACCGTTCAATAACACTTGATAGCTTTTCATTCTCACGTCTGCCGGAATATCGTCTGATTTTGTTTCACCGACAAGTGGATTTAAAAACAAACCATCGACTGTTTCAAGTGCTGTCTTTTGAATATATTCATGGGCACGGTGAACAGGGTTTCTCGTTTGGAAACCAACAATGGTTTTCCAGCCGTTTTCTTTGAAATGCCGTCTTGTTTCTTCTGGCTCATACGTAAATTGAGGGAATGGTTTTTCACTGCGTTTCGTCAGTGTAATTTTACCACCAATGTACGTGTCACCGCGTTCAAATAATTTTTTCACGCCTGGATGATTGCGGTCATCAGTTTTATATACATTCACCGCTTCTTTTTCCTTATCTGGTGTGTATTGATCCTCTACTTCAATCACCCCATATACAGTTCCATTATACGATAGACGCACAATATCACCTTGATGGATCTCAGCTGCCTTTTCCTTTGTCACTGGCAGTGTAATAGGAAGAGACCAAACAACACCACTTGCTAACCGCATACTGCTCACAACGGCTTCATAATCAGCTTTTGTTAAAAACCCTTCAATTGGACTATACCCGCCAATTGCTATGAGTTCAAGGTCTGCAAAGGAGATAGCATCTAGTTCAATTTCCTTTGCAGCCGTGCTGAGATCATACTCTTCATTTACTCGATTAATTAATACGCCACCATGTGGTGTTAAACTCATTTGTTCATCTTCCTCTCAATGTTCATATTTATTAGATGTAGATAGTCGGATTTGCCGTTAAATCCCGCCGCCCTGTTCATGAATCGAGCTGCTTTCATTTTTGACTGCCTTCATCAGACTCAGCGCACCAAGTGAGGCAAGCAGTACACTCATCATGATAAAGATAGAATAATAGTCTCCTTTTAAGAAAAGGCTCACCAGCAAATACGATAGGCTGAGTGATAAAAAGGGTGACACTACCCACACTTTCAGCATTTTTTTCACCACATGTTTATGAAAAATATTTGGTCCGCCTTTTGCCATTCCAAGCCCAATGATAGACGAGGAGGTGATTTGGGTAAGTGGAACTGGCAGCCCAAAAATAGAGCTGACGATGACAAGTCCAGCACCGGTACTCGAAAGCAAAATCCCTTCACCTGTTTGATAGCGGGTGATTTTCTTTCCGTTTGTTTCAAGCACTCTTCTTCCTAATAAAAGGGCACCCAGTGCAACGAAAAGTCCGCCGTAAAGCGTTCCTTGCCCAACGGATAAAATGCCTGAAGCAACAAGGGGGCCTACAGCATTTGCGACATTGTTCATCCCAGCAGAAAACGCTTCTAGAAATCCACTGATGATCAAAACGATCGATAAAATCATGGTGCCTTTTTTTGACAAGGTTCGTTTCGGGAACATTCTGATGATTTTGACTACAACGAATGTAAAAAGAAAAGCAACAATAGGAATGATGACCCAAAATGACACAATGACTAAAATGGATTTCACATACAATACTTTATACGCTACTGCAACTCCAACGACAGCACCTACTGTGACCTCACTTGTTGATAAAGGGATGGCCATCAGATTCGCTATAAAGAGTGATAATGCAGCAGAACCAATAATAATACAAACAATTTCAAGTGTAATGACAGATTCAGGCATAATTCCAGAGCTAATCGTTTTGACGACCTCACCGCCGCCAATGACTGAACCTGCTAAAATCCCAACTGCACATACGCTAAGTGCATAGATAGGCTTTTGAATAGCACCTGACCCGTACGCGATGCCCATCGAAGCAGCTGCACCACTCGCGCCAATGTTTAGAGCGAAAAATAAACTAAATAAAATTGCGGCGATTTCCATACATTATGCTCCCTTACTCATGTAATCCGCACTCAGTCTTAGCTGTGCCTGACCATCTGCCAGAACGAAGATCCTCGGCAGTAAATGCCGGCTGTGTACACGGGGCACAACCTATACTTGGATATCCCTGATCATGCAGCGGATTATAAGTAAGTTCCTCTCTAGATGCATATCTCCATATGTCCTTCCACGTCCAATGGATAAGCGGACATACTTTCACTGATTTGAATTTTTCATCCTGATTTAAAAAGTTCGTCCCTGCTCGCTTGGGTGACTGCTCTCTTCTTAAGCCAGAAAGCCATGCCGGATAGCCGGATAGCGCTTCTTGCAAAGGAATGACCTTACGCATATGGCAGCAGCTTTGAGGGTCCGTTTTCCATAGCTGATCACCATGCTGCTCGTTTTGCTCCTCAACTGTCAGCTCAGGGGTTTTCAGCACAATATCTAAACCTGGATATCTTTCCTTTACCGCATCAATCGTGTCGTACGTTTCCTTAAAATGCAGACCTGTATCTAAAAAGACAATTCTTGCATCCTTTTTTACTTTCGCAATAAGATCAATGAGGACGATGCCTTCAATACCAAAGCTGCATGCATAAACGAGCTGATCACCATAATGACCGTATGCCCATTTCAGCACAGATAAGGCCCCTTTATACAAATCATCCTCTTGAAATGTAATGGACGGCTCTTGCCAATTTTTATAAGTTAACATTGTTTCTCCCCTTCCGGAGTATCACTACTCTCCGCACTACGTCAACCGAATTTTTCTGTTTTCTTCCACTTGAATCACTTGACCGTCCTGAACAATCAGCGTAACTGAACCGAATTCATATCCCCAATCAGTTTCTGCATATGCTTCAATAAGTCTTCATCCTGATTTCGCTTCACTTCCATCTCGTCTTCCTCCTCACCGTTAAAATAAAAAAACTTCCTTTCAGTCCGAAAGAAAGATGAGGAAGCTCATTTCCTTATCTTTCAAAATAGAATCATTTTGCAGGAAGTAGCACCTTGCAAATCGCAGGTTGCCGGGCTTCATCGGGCCAGTCCCTCCACCTCTCTGGATAAGTGTTTTAATTTGTCTTAAATATTAACACAATTCAAACAAAAGTCAACCCGACTTTATTGATAGGATTAGTTTTTATTTGAATTTGAGTCTATTTTACTATTTTTAACCAAATAAAAAAGCTGTGCGGGTACGCACAGCTTTTTAGACGGTTTCTTCCATCCAAGATTCAGAGGAAGGATCTTGTCTCCAGCGTTTTAGTTTATTCATAGCAGAAGGCTCGATCGCTTTCAGCTCAAGTGCCACGTCTGTCAGTGTGTCATAGTCTGTTAGGGTGACATATGGAATGTTTTTCTCTTGAAAAGCTGCTGCAGCTTTTGGCAGTCCGTATGTGAAGATCGCGGCAACGCCTAGTACGTCACAGCCCGCTTCTTGAAGAGCAGCGACCACTTCAAGCACACTGCCTCCTGTTGAAATCAAGTCTTCTACGACGACCACCTTTTGACCTTTTGATACGGCTCCTTCAATTTGATTCCCTTTTCCATGTGCTTTTGGCTTACTTCTCACATAACACATCGGCACGTTCAGACGGTCTGCCGCTAATGCCGCATGCGGGATGCCTGCTGTTGCAGTACCAGCAACAACCTCCGCTCTTTCAAAATGAGTGAGAATCAAATCTTTAAGACCTTCAGCAATGTCGTGTCTTACTTCTGGGTAGGACAAGGTAAGACGGTTGTCACAATAGATCGGTGATTTGATACCGCTTGCCCATGTAAACGGTTCGTCTGGTTTTAATGAGACCGCTTTGATTTGTAATAGGTGTTTAGCGATTTTTGTTTTCATCTGGCAGTCACTCCCACTCTTTTAAAATTTGATGATAGGCTTCCAATGGTTTTTCAGCTTTTGTGATTGACCTTCCGACAACAATTTGTGAAACACCTTGCTCTTTTGCATAGGCAGGAGTCGCCACACGCTTTTGGTCATCGGTTTGATCATTTTGTAAGCGAATCCCCGGCGTGACAGTGAGAAAGGCAGGTGAGATGTGCTCATGAAGGGCTTTGGATTCATGAACAGAGCAAACAACACCGTCTAGTCCACTTTCATATGCCAATTGCCCGTACCGGATGACAGTCTCTTGCAGCGGACGGTCTATGAGCAATTCGCTCCTCATCATGTCTTCTGACGTACTCGTCAGCTGTGTCACTGCAATAATGCCTGGACGTTTTTGTCCAGCAGGCGTCCCGCTTTCAAGCCCTTCTAACGCAGCTTGCATCATATGTTTCCCGCCAGCAGCATGCACATTGACCAAATCAACACCAAGTGCGGCAAGCCGGTTCATTGCTTTTTGCACCGTTGTTGGAATGTCATGTAATTTGAGATCGAGGAAAATGCGGCAATTTTTTTCTTTGAGCTCGTCAAGGATAGCAGGTCCTTCTTGGTAAAACAGCTCCATGCCGACCTTCACAAATAATCGTGTCCCTTCAAAGGGTTCTAAAAAGGCGAGCGCTTCCTGCGCTACCGGAAAATCAAGCGCGATGATGGGCAAGTGCTTCATGTTTCCAGCTCCTTCCGATACATTCCTCTACAGATGAATAGCCATATGCTGCTAACACTCTTGGCAGTTCTTCAATGATTTCTGGGCAAATAAACGGGTTTACAAAATTGGCTGTGCCAACAGCTACTGCACTCGCACCTGCTAGTAAAAATTCAAGTACATCTTCAGCATTTTGTACCCCGCCCATTCCAATAATCGGAATAGAAACCGCTTGACTGACCTCATGTACCATGCGCACAGCGACAGGTTTTACTGCCGGGCCTGATAATCCGCCTGTTTTATTGGCAAGAATCGGTTTCCCCGTTTTTAAATCTAAACGCATACCGATTAACGTGTTAATCATCGTGAGTCCATCCGCTCCAGCAGATTCAATCGCTTGAGCAATCTCCACAATATTGGCTACGTTAGGAGACAGCTTGACATAGACAGGTACCGAAGAGACTTCCTTCACCGCTTTTGTCAATGCTGCTGCCATATGAGGATCTGTACCAAAGGCAATTCCGCCTGTTTTGACATTCGGACATGAAATATTCAGTTCAAGGGCATGGACATTTTTTGCTTGGCTGATTTGCTTGGCTACTTCGACATAATCATCGACCTGTGAGCCAGCGACGTTTGCAATGATCGGCGTATCAAACTGCTCAAGCCAAGGCAATTCATTTTCCAGCACGCCTTTTAGGCCTGGATTTTGAAGACCGATTGCATTGAGCATACCGGCACCTGTCTCCGCTACCCTTGGTGTCGGATTGCCAAATCTCGGTTCAAGGGTTGTGGCCTTGATCATGATACCGCCCAGCACTGATAAGTCATATAATGAAGCAAATTCCCTTCCGAATCCAAAGCAGCCTGATGCAGGGATAATCGGATTCTTTAAAGATAAGCCGGGTAACTCAACGTTTAGCATGACAATGCCACCTCCTCTGCTTTAAATACAGGTCCATCCAGACAGACTTTGACGTAAGGTTTTTCGTGCTGGTCGGTATGACAGACACATGCAAAGCAAGCACCAATTCCGCAGCCCATTCGTTCTTCCATTGAAATATAGACAGGCTTATCGGGATAAGAGTCTTTTAGTGCTTTTAACATAGGTGTCGGTCCGCAGGAAAGCATGACATCAAAGCTCAAATCATTCTCTTCAATGACACCTGTCACGAAGCCCTTTGAACCATATGTCCCATCAACTGTCGCGATAAACGTATCTCCGAGTGCTTGGAATTTCTCCTCGTAAAATACATCCTTTTTCGATTGAAAGCCAAGGACATGCTTGACGATGACACCTTTTTTCGTTAAACGCTTGGACAGTTCATATAAAGGCGGTACACCAATTCCACCGCCGACTAGTAAGGCTGTCTGACCTGGCTGAACAACTGAAGGATCGTACCCGTTGCCAAGCGGTCCTAATACATCGATGGATTCCCCATCCCGCTTTTGGGAAAGGAGCTTTGTGCCCTCTCCCTCTGCGCGGTAGATGATGGTTGCTTCTTGTTTCTCGGCATGAATATTGGCAATACTGATCGGTCTTCTCAGCAGCGGTGTCATGGACTCGCTGACCTTGATATGAAGAAATTGTCCAGCCGTTTGAAAGGAGTCCACAAGGTCACCTTTTAATGTCATTTCGTAAATATGATCAGCGATCTCTCGGTTTGAGACGACCGTCAAGTATGCTTTTTTCATATCGTTACTGTCACCTCAGCATTCGTTTTCACTTCTGGCATTTCGTCCGCTCTAAATGTCATGCTTTCCAGCACTCTTAAAATGGCTTCTGCTGTATCTAGCGACGTTAAGCAAGCTACGCCATTTTCAACAGCTTCACGTCTGATTCTAAAGCCGTCTCTTGCCGGTTGTTTTCCTTTTGTCAGAGTGTTGATGACAAATTGGGCTTCCCCGTTTCGAATGACATCGAGAAGGTTTTTGCCTTCTTCTCCTATTTTGCCGACAACACTTGATGGGATGGAGGCTTGTTTTAAGTAATTCGCCGTTCCTTCTGTCGCTAAAATATGATAGCCGATCGAATGGAATCTTCTTGCAATCTCAAGTCCTTCTTCTTTATCCTTATCAGCAACTGTTAGAAGAACTGTTCCGTCTTTAGGAATTTGAATGCCTGATGCAATTAATCCTTTGTAGAGGGCTTTTTCAATTGTGACATCTTTCCCCATGACCTCACCTGTAGATTTCATTTCAGGCCCGAGTGTAATATCCACTCTTCTTAGTTTTGCAAAAGAGAAGACTGGAACTTTGACGTACACCCCTTCTTGCTCTGTGTGAAGTCCTTCTTCGTAGCCATAGTTTTTAAGCTTGTCACCTAAAATGACTTTTGTCGCTAGATTTGCCATCGGGATGCCTGTAATTTTACTTAAGAAAGGAACTGTCCGGCTTGAACGAGGATTCACTTCAAGTACGTACACTTCACCTTTCGAGAGAACAAATTGAATGTTTAGCAGCCCAATAATATTGAGGCCTTTTGCAAGCTTGATCGTGTATTCTGCGATCTTCGCTTTGATCTCATCAGACAATGTTTGCGGCGGGTAAACCGCAATCGAGTCACCGGAGTGGACCCCGGCTCTTTCAATATGTTCCATAATGCCTGGGATCACGACAGTTTCCCCATCAGATACGGCATCTACTTCAATTTCTTTTCCCGTCAAATATTTGTCAATTAACACTGGGTGCTGCGGATTGACTCTCACCGCATTCTCCATGTAGTGAAGAAGCTCTTCTTCTTGATAAACGATTTCCATCGCACGACCGCCTAATACATAGGAAGGACGGACAAGGACTGGGTAGCCGATCTGATTTGCAATCGCTACAGCTTCAGGCACAGACGTAGCTGTTTTCCCTTTAGGCTGCGGCACGCCGAGTGCTTCTAATGTTTGTTCAAACTTGTCTCGGTTTTCGGCGCGGTCTAGGTCTTCAAGAGAAGTGCCGAGAATCTTCACCCCTCTATTTGATAATTCATCTGCTAGGTTGATCGCCGTTTGTCCGCCGAACTGGACGACGACTCCTTCAGGCTGCTCAAGATCAATGATGTGCATCACATCTTCTACAGTGAGTGGTTCAAAGTAGAGCTTATCTGAAATACTAAAGTCTGTTGAGACCGTTTCAGGGTTGTTGTTAATAATGATTGCTTCATAGCCTGCTTGTTTAATTGCCCACACAGAATGAACCGTCGCATAATCAAATTCAACTCCTTGACCGATTCTGATAGGACCTGAGCCTAATACGATGACGCTTTTCTTGTCTGTGCGTTCTGATTCATTTTCATCTTCATACGTGCTATAGAAATATGGCGTCTCGGATTCAAATTCAGCCGCACAAGTATCTACCATTTTGTAGACAGGTACGATGCCTGCTTCTTGTCTTAGCTTGTAGACATCCGCTTCATTCATATTCCACTCGCGGCTAATATAGATGTCTGAGAAACCTTTATCTTTCGCATCTTTTAATACGTCTGTATTGCCTTTGTTTTCTTTTAATGTCTTTTCAAATGCGATGATGCTTTCCAGCTTATGAAGGAAGAAGTAATCAATTTTTGAGAATTCATGTATTTGTTCAACCGTATAGCCTCTTCTAAGCGCCTCGGCGATATAGAATAATCGTTCGTCTCCCGCCTTGATAATCCGCTTTTCAAGCACTTCGTTTGTGATATCTGCTTCATCTTTTAATTCAATGTGATGCACATCAGCTTCAAGTGAACGGACAGCCTTTAGAAGGGACTCTTCTAATGTACGTCCGATCGCCATCACTTCACCAGTTGCTTTCATTTGCGTCCCAAGACGTCTGTTAGCAGATTCGAATTTATCAAACGGCCAGCGCGGGATTTTAGACACAATATAGTCAAGTGCCGGTTCGAAGGCAGCATAGGTTTTCCCTGTGACTGGATTCATCATTTCATCAAGCGTTAAGCCAACAGCAATTTTCGCTGCAAGTTTGGCAATTGGATAACCAGTTGCTTTCGACGCAAGTGCAGAAGAACGACTGACGCGCGGGTTTACTTCGATGATATAGTATTGAAAGCTGTCTGGGTCAATCGCCAGCTGTACGTTACAGCCGCCTTCAATGCCAAGTGCCCGGATCAGCTTGAGCGACACATTGCGAAGCAGCTGATATTCACGGTCACTTAATGTTTGGCTTGGCGCCACAACGATACTGTCACCTGTGTGGATACCGACAGGATCAAAGTTTTCCATGTTACAAACAACGATCGCATGATCACCGCTATCACGCATGACTTCATATTCAATTTCTTTAAAACCTGCAATGCTTTTTTCAAGTAAGCATTGTGTGACTGGGCTTAACTTCAGGCCGTTTTCGACGATTTCCTTCAGCTCTTGCTCGTTTGTACAAATTCCGCCGCCTGTTCCGCCTAATGTATAAGCTGGTCTCACAATGACAGGGAAACCGATTTGATTCGTAAACGCTATCGCTTCTTCAAGGTTATGGATGATTTCACTTTCTGGTACAGGCTCATTTAGTTCATTCATCAGATTACGGAATAAATCTCTGTCCTCTGCTTTTTGAATAGCTGACAGCTTTGTTCCTAATACTTCAACACCGCATTCAGCTAATACGCCAAGGTCTGATAATTCAACAGCAAGGTTAAGTCCAGTTTGTCCGCCAAGTGTTGGCAAGATCGCATCAGGACGTTCTTTTCGAATGATTCGTGTTAAGAATTCTGGTGTCAGTGGTTCGATGTATACCTTATCGGCCATTTCTGTATCTGTCATGATGGTCGCTGGATTGGAATTCACAAGAACGACTTCATAGCCCTCTTCTTTCAGTGCTAAGCAAGCCTGTGTGCCTGCATAGTCAAACTCCGCTGCCTGTCCGATGATGATTGGACCTGAACCGATGACTAAAATCTTTTTGATGTCTACGCGTTTTGGCATACTTCTTCCCCTTCTTTCTCAGTTGTATGAATCATGTCCATGAACTGGTCGAATAAGTAGTTCGCATCTTCTGGACCTGGTGACGCTTCTGGGTGGTACTGGACAGTGAATGCTGGTGCTTCTTTATGTTTTAACCCTTCAATCGTATTGTCGTTTAGGGCGATATGTGTGACTTCGAGCACGTCCTCGTTAATCGCACTGACTGTGTAGCCGTGGTTTTGAGATGTCAGTGTCACCTTGCCGGTGGCTAGTTCTTTGACTGGGTGATTCGAGCCTCTGTGTCCGAATTTCATTTTTTCAGTACTTGCGCCGCACGCAAGAGCGAATAATTGATGTCCAAGGCAAATGCCAAAGAGCGGAACCTTTCCAATCAATTGCTGAATCATCTCGACTGCTTCTGGTACATCAACAGGGTCTCCAGGGCCGTTTGAAAGCATGATCCCATCAGGCTTTAACTGCAGCACTTCATCTGCCGTGATATTGCACGGCACCACGATGACATCACAGTCACGTTTATTGAGCTCGCGCAAAATGCCATGCTTCATGCCGAAATCGACAAGGACAATTCTTTTTCCTCTTCCCGGGCTTGGATACGCATTTTTCACAGATACTTGACTCACTTGATCAGTCGGCAGCTGCATTGTTTGAAGGCGGCGGACTACGTCTTCCACTTGTTCATCCGGTCCTGCAAACGCCCCTCTTAAAGTCCCTGCACTTCGAATCATTCTCGTCAGCTTCCGTGTATCGATTCCGCTAAGACCTGGAATGTTTTTCATTTTTAAGTATTCATCTAGTGAGTATGAAGAGCGCCAGTTTGAGGGCTTTTCACAAAGCTCCTTCACAATCAGCCCTTTTACAAACGGTGTGATCGATTCAAAATCATCACGGTTAATGCCATAGTTGCCGATGAGCGGATAAGTGAGTGTGACAATTTGTCCGCAGTATGATGGATCAGACAAAATTTCTTGATAGCCCGTCATCCCTGTATTAAAGACGACTTCTCCGACTGACGATTCTAAGCTGCCAAAGCCTGTTCCTTCGAATACTGTTCCGTTTTCTAGCACTAAGCGTCTCTTCATTTTACTAGTCTCCCCTCTTCATACACGACTTTCCCAGATGAAAGTGTCATGACCGGCCATCCTGATACAGTCAATTTGTCAAACGGTGTATTTTGCCCTTTTGATAAGAAGCTTTTTTTATCGATTGCCATTTCTTTGTTTAAATCAATGAGTGTGATATCAGCTGTTTGTCCTTCTTCCAGCTTTCCATATGGAAGAGAGAAGGCTTCTGCTGGCTTGATTGTCATATAATCAACGAGTTCTTTTAATGTCCATTCGCCTGTTTTGACAAATCGTGTATACAGAAGCGGGAACGCTGTTTCAAGCCCGACAATTCCAAAAGGTGCACGCTGCATCGTTTCGTTCTTTTCTTCTTCAGTATGCGGCGCATGGTCTGTTGCGATGAAATCAATCGTTCCATCTAAAAGTCCCTCGATCAGTGCCTCGCGATCCTCTTTTCCTCTGAGCGGCGGGTTCATTTTATAGTTTGTATCAAGACCAGGGATGTCCGCATCACATAACAGCAGGTGATGCGGTGACACCTCAGCTGTCACACGGATGCCTGCTTTTTTTGCATCGCGAACGACTCGCACAGATTCTTTCGTACTGATATGACATACATGATAATGGCAGTTCGCTGCTTCTGCTAAAAGAACATCTCTTGCAATATGCACCGATTCACAAATGGACGGTATACCGTTTAATTCATTTGCTTTTGAAAATTCTCCTTCATGAACGCATCCTCCGTAAATGAGCGAGTTATCTTCACAGTGTGCCACAATCGCTTGATCAAGACTTGCTGCCTTTTTCATGGCTTCGTACATCATGCCTGCTGTTTGGATGCCAACCCCGTCATCTGTGAAAGCGAAGGCGCCTGCTTCTTTTAGTGCTGCAAAGTCTGTCATCTCTTCCCCAATTTGCCTAGTTGTGATGGAGGCGTATGGCAGTACTCTGACAGAAGAGGTCTCTTCGATCCGATTCATGAGCCACTCCATTTGCTCTTTTGTATCCGGAACTGGGCGTGTATTCGGCATCGCTGCAATCGTTGTATAGCCGCCTCTTGCTGCTGCTTTAGAGCCTGTTTCAATCGTTTCCTTTTTCTCTCCACCTGGCTCTCTTAAATGTACATGCAGATCAATTAAGCCTGGTGAAACAAATAGCCCTTTAGCATCAATGACCTCTTCTCCATCTTCTCTTTCTAAGTGACCAATCGCTTGAATCACTTCTCCTTCTACCCTAATATCCTGCTGCACTTTTTCACCTGTGCTTGTTAAGATAAAACCGTTTTTAATGAGATATGACATAGACAGAATCTCTCCCTTTTTGATGTAGTCTGCTATTTTGAAAAGCTCTTTTTAATACGGCCATTCGGATATAAACTCCATTTTCCATTTGCTTGAAAATTCGTGACTGCTTTGATTCCACTAAAGAATCATCTATCTCCACACCTCTGTTTACTGGTGCTGGATGCATTATAATGGCTCGTTCTTTCATGTTGTTTGCCCTGTTTACTGTTAATCCATAAGTCGATAAGTAATCTTCATTGCCCATTTTTTCAGCGTGCCGTTCATGCTGGATTCTAAGCAGCATCACCACATCAGATTGTCTAATGGCTTCGTCTACTTGGACATACGTTCCGTGAGGGTTTTGCTCATCTTGGAAGGAAGCAGGCCCTGAGAAAAGGACTGTCGCTCCGAGCCTTGAGAGTACTTCAGCATTCGACCTTGCCACCCTGCTGTGCTTGATGTCTCCATGAATCGAAATCGTTAAGCCCTCAAAGCCGCCAAACTCTTCATAGATGGTCATTAGGTCAAGCAGTGATTGGGTCGGGTGCTGCCCGCAGCCATCTCCAGCATTGATGATGGGAATCCCAACCTTCCCGATTAGCTCGTTGTAATATTCATCAGTGCTGTCTCTGATCACACAAGCTTTCACACCGATGGATTCAAGCGTTTTTACCGTATCGTATAGGGTTTCGCCTTTTTGAACGGAGGTGCTTGCCGCATCTAAGCTCAGTACATTCATCCCCAGTTTCTTTTCGGCAACTTCGAAGCTAAATCGTGTTCTTGTGCTTGGTTCAAAGAAGAGGTTTGCTACAAATTCTCCCGCTAAGCCAAGTTCTTGCTTCCCCTTTTTGAGAGCCGTTGCTTCTTCAATCAGCTGTAAAATCTCTTCTTTAGACAAGCTGCTCATTGTCGATAGATCATTCATTTTTTCTTCCCCCTCTAGTTTTTCATCACTTTCAGGTTCAAAAAAACCCTAAGCCTCGGCAGCTTAGGGTTCTCCAAAAGAAGCAGCGGCACTTTCGTGCATTCTGCTCATTTTAGAACCCTTGTCAGCCTCACTGGACTTCTTTTAAAAGGTTTTCTGTATTCGATTCATTTGACTCGTCATCCTCCGCTTTTTGCTGCGGCAGGATCAGGTTTAACAGGACACCCGTGATGGCAGCAAGTGCCATTCCAGATAGTGTGAGGTTGATTTGTTTCACCTCAATGAATGCCCCGCCAATTCCAATGACTAAGATGACTGATGCGATAATGAGATTACGCTTTTCTTCAAAATTCACTTTATGATCAATCAGGATTCTCAGACCGCTTGAGGCAATGATCCCAAAGAGCAGGAACGAAACGCCTCCCATGACCGCGGACGGCACTGTACTGATTAATGCTGAAATTTTTCCGACAAAGCCGAAGCAGATCGCAAAGACTGCTGCTCCGCCGATGACGAAGATACTGAACACTCTTGTGATGGCAAGGACCCCGATGTTCTCTCCATACGTTGTTGTTGGCGGTCCGCCAATGAGTGAAGCGAATATCGTCGCTGCACTGTCTCCTAAAATGGAGCGGTGAAGACCAGGTTTTTTAATAAAATCTTGCCCTACAACTTTACTTAACACCACTTGATGGCCGATGTGCTCAGACATTGTCACAAAGGCAACCGGCACCATCACTGTGAGAATGCTTAAAGTCACAGCAGGTGTGTAGTCGACAAATGGTACGACGAAGTCTGGTACAGCAAACCATTTCGCGTCAATGACCGGCTGGAAGTTCACAATGCCTTGTGTTAAAGCAAAGAGATAGCCGCTAATAATTCCGATTAATACTGGGATCAAGCTTAGGAATCCTCTTAGGAAGATCATGCTGATAATCGTGACAGCCAGTGTGAAGCCGGCGACCATTAGGTGCTTAAGGCTGTAAACAAGCTCGGTTGCATTCGGATCAACATACATCGCCATGTTGACAGCTGTTCCAGCGAGTCCGAGTCCGATGACCATAATGACTGGCCCTACGACGACTGGCGGCAGAAGTTTCATCAGCCAGCCTGTGCCGAGCCATTTAATAAATAGTGCAATGAGTGCATAAGCGACACCCGCCATGAAGGCACCAACCATTGCGGCTCCAGGGCCGCCTGTTGCTTTGACATTCAGTATGGGGGCGATAAAGGCAAAGGACGATCCAAGATATGCCGGAATTTGTCCTCTTGTAATGATTAAGTAAACAATGGTTCCAACACCACTTGAGATGAGCGCGACGGCCGGACTCATATCAATGATTTTTGGTACAAGAATGGTCGCACCAAACATGGCAAACAAATGCTGAAGGCTAAGTGACAGCCATGTGAACGGTTTTGGGATATCTCGAATGCCTAAATTGGCTTTTTGCTGACTCATGATTTTCCTCCTAGATGTGTCCTTTTTCATTAAAAAAGCCTCTTTGCGAGTATGCGCAAAGAGGCCTAGAAAAACCGTACACGTCACTTAAGCCGTGTGCTCGGTGTCTCTGTTATTGCCCTCTTTGCAAACTCTCTGGAATGCATTTAAAAAGGTTATTTTTCATATATAGCGACAAGGTCGTTTTGATCTACTTCATTCAGCTGAACCATGACGGTCTCTGCTTTTGATGTCGGAATGTTCTTCCCGATATAATCCGCTCGAATCGGAAGCTCCCGGTGTCCCCGGTCGACGAGAACAGCAAGCTGAATGGAAGATGGTCTTCCTACATCCACAAGGGCATCCATGGCCGCTCTGACGGTTCTGCCTGTAAACAGGACATCGTCAACGACGATCAGTGTTTTGTCATTAATGTCAGCTGGGATGTCTGCACCCTTTACAAGCGGGTCTTGGTTGTCTGTCTTTTTTGTCAGGTCATCACGGTATAGCGTAATATCAAGTTCACCCACTGTGACTGGATTTCCTTCAATTTGCTCGATGCGCTCTGCAAGGCGCTTTGCAAGATGAATGCCTCTTGTCTTGATCCCCGCAAGGATGACATCTTTCATCCCTTTATTGCGCTCAATCATTTCATGTGCAATTCGGGTAAGCGCTCGTCTGATCGCTTGTTCATCAAGAATGACTGCTTTTTGTTCCATCTTTTACACCTCTTTTTGACAAATAAAAAGCCCCTTCTGCAAAGGGCAGAGAGGGGCGTTCATTTGTGCATACACGTGCACAAATTGATCCGTTATCCTTCTCAGCCTCTCTGGACTGTTTTAAAGAATCTTCATTTCTTCGTTTATTATTTCAAAAAAAGAACTGCCTGTCAATCGTTATTTCTTAATGAATCGATAAAAGCTTGCATATCAGCAGGAATCGGTGCTGTGAACTCGATATATTCTCCTGTTCTAGGATGATCAAATCCTAGAACACCTGCATGAAGCAGCTGTCCATTAAAATCGACTGTCTTTCTCGGTCCATATTTCGGATCTCCTGCAAGCGGATAGCCGATATATTTCATATGAACACGAATTTGGTGTGTTCTTCCTGTTTCAAGACGGCACTCCACAACCGTGAAGTCCTGAAAGCGTTCAATCACATCAAAGTGAGTGACTGCTTGTTTTGCACTTTCTTTTGTAACCGTCATGCTTTGGCGGTCTTTTTTGTCTCTGCCAATTGGGGCATCAATTGTGCCTGTATCATGCTGGATAATGCCATGTACAACGGCCGTATATTTCCTTGTGACGGTCTTAGCCACGAGCTGATTGACGAGTGATTCATGCGCCATATCGTTTTTCGCGACCATTAACAGTCCAGACGTGTCTTTATCAATTCGGTGGACAATTCCAGGACGCATCACACCATTAATGCCTGATAAGTCCGTGCAATGTGCCATCAGTCCATTTACAAGTGTTCCAGAGACGTGACCTGGCGCTGGATGAACAACCATTCCTCGTGGTTTATTCACCACTAGCACATCTGCATCCTCATAATAAATATCAAGATCCATTGGTTCTGCTTCTACATCTAGTACTTCTGGGTCTGGAATCTCGACTTTAATCTCATCTCCAGCTTGTACTTTGTAATTGGCTTTCACTTGTTTCCCGTTTACTTCGATCAGCCCATCCTTTACCCACTGCTGGACTTGGGTTCTTGACCATTCTGGTTCTGTCGTGCTTAGAAATTTATCAAGCCGTTCACTCGTTTGATCTTCTGAAACGGCAATATTTACTTGATTCATGTAGTTGACTCCTTCGTTTTCTTTCCATCTAAAAGCATTTGAATGAAGAGCAGAATAACCCCTACACATAGAGAAGAATCTGCAATATTAAAAATTGGGTAGTGATAATTCCCAAAGACGAAATGAGCAAAATCTACCACTTCCTGACGGAAAACGCGGTCGATAAAGTTTCCAATCGCTCCGCCAAGCATTAAGGCCAGCGCTACTCCAAGCAGCTTGTCCTTTTGCCCATGCTTTTGCAAATAATAAACAATTCCCGCAATAACAACGAGTGTGATCACATAGAAAAACCACATTTGTCCTTGGAGAATTCCCCATGCGGCTCCTGAATTTCGGTGAGACGTGATATAAAAGAAGCCATCAATCACTGGATAAGAATCTCCGAGCATCATATTTTTGACAATGAGCCATTTTGTTAATTGATCTAAACAAATCATCACGAATGCGATTATGTAATAGAACACACACGTTCCTCCATCTTCATACTTTGATCTTTAAGCATTTTATCAAGAAAACAGGAAGGAGTAAAGAAACTTTAGTTGACAGACAAAAACCTCCCTACATGTGGAAGGCTTCAAAATGAGAATCATCTGATTCGTGAGGATAAGGAGTGAAGGCTTTTTTCTCGTATTGCTTATGATATAGAAAGTCGTCAGCCGTGCGGGCGGTAGGAAGAATACTCATTTGTTCAAGCGGAATGACCTCACCTGTCGCCTCACATATACCATAGGTTCCCTGCTCAATTTTTGCAATAGCAAGAGACACATCTTGCAGCTCTTCTTTGATGTGATAAAGAAGCGTGGTCGTTTGGACCTCGTTCATTGTGTCATGCTCAGCGGGTGAACGAAATGATGCGTATTCAAACAGTTTAGATTGCAGCTCTTCTTTCATTTGAAGGAGTTCCGTGTAAATCGTCTCTAGATCGCCATTCATGTCGCTATTTCAACTCCTGCCCTGTCGTGATAATCATATTGTTGCCCCGGCTGCTCACTTTAAAGCCATAAGATTTTTCCTTTCGTTCTAAACGCTGTCATTTTCGCAAAAAAGAAAACGCCCCGCATATGGCGGGGCGCTAGTTGGTCATATCACACTGTTAATTCTGGTAATATTTTTCCACGATTTCAGCATTTTTCAGTGACAATGTTGGGTATTTCGGATTTGCACCAACATCTTTTGAAATAATGCGGGAACGTTCGCACAGTTCTCCTTCTGCTTTTTGAACCAGAATCCGTCCTGATGTGTATCCAGGTGCTGATGCGTCAGCATTTTGCTCATCTTCTACCGTTAATTCAGAGATGATAAAGAGCTGCTTCACATCTTCTTTAATGGATGCAAGAAGATTTTTCACTTCTTCTGTCGCATAAAGAGTCACATTTGCTTCAAGTGAACGTCCGATGACTTTCTCATTACGCGCAATTTCGAGCGCTTTTAGCACATCGTCACGCACTTCCATAAAGCGGTCAAACTTCACTTCTGTCGCTTCCGCTTGAGGAACAGTCACACCTTCTGGCATATCTGTTAACTGAACACTTGGCTCTTCAACAAAACTTAAGTGGCTCCATAATTCATCTGCTGTATGCGGAAGAATTGGTGCAGTCAGCTTCACTAATGCCATTAATGTTTCGTAGAAGACCGTTTGCATGCTGCGGCGGTCTGGATGATCTGCATGCTCAATGTACACGACATCCTTTGCAAAATCGAGATAGAAAGAGCTTAGCTCAATCGTACAGAAATTGTGAATCGCATGATATACGACCGCAAATTCGTAATCATCATAGGCCTTTTTCACTTTATCAATCAATTTGTTTAATTTGATCAAGATATATTGATCCACTTCGCGAAGCTCTTCTACCGGCACCGCATTGACTGCTGGGTTAAAGTCAAATAGGTTTCCATGCAGGAATCGGAACGTGTTACGGATTTTACGATAGACCTCTGCTACTTGTTTCAAGATATCATCAGACACTGGGTGATCGGCTTGATAGTTGACAGAAGATACCCAAAGTCTAAGAATCTCCGCCCCAAGCTGCTTCGCTACCTTTGTTGGGTCAATCGTATTGCCTAATGATTTACTCATCTTGCGTCCTTCTTTATCAAGCGTAAAGCCGTGGCTTAGAACACCTTTATACGGTGCTTTTCCAGTAACAGCAACTGCTGTTGATAAGGAAGAGTTAAACCAGCCGCGATATTGGTCAGAGCCTTCAAGGTAAAGGTCTGCCGGACGGACAAGGTCATCTCTTTCTTCTAAAACGGCCTGGTGAGAAGAACCTGAATCAAACCATACATCCATGATGTCCTGCTCTTTTGTGAATTCACCGTTCGGGCTTCCTGGATGTGTAAAGCCTTCTGGCAATAGTTCTTTCGCTTCTTTTTCAAACCAAATATTAGAGCCATGTTCTCTAAATAATTGAGAGACATGCTGAATCGTTTCATCTGTGATGATCGGCTCGCCATTTTCCGCATAAAAGACCGGAATTGGAACGCCCCATACACGCTGTCTTGAAATGCACCAGTCGCCTCTGTCTCGCACCATGTTGAATAGGCGTGTTTCGCCCCATGCTGGAACCCATTTCGTTTCTTTAATATTGTCTAATAGCGCTTC
Source organism: Bacillus sp. LNXM65 (assembly GCF_002998575.1). Classification (NCBI taxonomy): domain Bacteria; kingdom Bacillati; phylum Bacillota; class Bacilli; order Caryophanales; family Bacillaceae; genus Bacillus; species Bacillus sp. LNXM65. The sequence continues at coordinate 442,133 of NZ_PVRB01000001.1, forward strand.
TCTGAAGTCTTTAATCGATGCAAACCACTGAGCTGTCGCACGATAAATGGTTGGTTTTTTCGTTCTCCAGTCATGCGGGTAAGAGTGCGTGATAAAGTCGAGCTTTTTCAGTGCGCCTTTTGCTTCAAGCTGTTCTGTGATCGCTTTATTGGCATCCTCGTAGAATAATCCTTCAAAACCAGGCGCTTCTTCTGTCATCACACCTTTTTCGTCTACTGGACATAGCACATCAAGACCGTATTTCATACTGACAATAAAGTCATCTTCCCCGTGACCTGGTGCTGTATGAACACAGCCTGTTCCTGCATCCGTTGTCACGTGGTCGCCAAGCATCACAAGAGAGTCTCTACCATAGATCGGATGCTCTGCAACGATGGTATCTAATTCTTTTCCTTTTAATGTTTTCACGACTTCATACTCTTCAAAGCCAAGTGTTTTTGCCACTTGTTCAACTAACTCAGATGCGACAACATATCGCTCAGCACCCACTTGAAGAACGCTGTACTCTAGGTTTGGATGAACACAAATCCCAAGGTTTGCAGGAAGTGTCCAAGGGGTTGTTGTCCAGATGATGAATTGTTCGCCGTTTTCAAGTACGCCTTTGCCATCTTTCACTTTAAATGAAACGTAAATGGATGGTGAACGTTTGTCCTTATATTCAATTTCCGCTTCAGCAAGTGCTGACTCACTTGAAGGAGACCAGTTAACAGGCTTTAGCCCTTTGTAAATATAGCCTCTCTTCGCCATTTCTCCAAAGACAAGAATTTGCTGCGCTTCGTACTCAGGCTTTAACGTGACATATGGATTGTCCCAGTCTGCTCTTACGCCTAATCGCTTAAATTGATTGCGCTGACCCTCGATTTGCTTCCAAGCATACTCTTCACATAATTTACGGAATTCAGCTGTCGACATTTCTTTACGTTTGACTTTTTTATTTTTAGTGAGTGCTGTTTCAATTGGCAAGCCGTGTGTATCCCAGCCCGGTACGTACGGTGCGTGGAACCCATTCATTGATTTAAAACGGACAATAAAATCTTTTAGGATTTTATTGAGTGCGTGCCCCATATGAATGTCACCATTCGCATATGGAGGTCCATCATGCAAAATAAAGGTCGGGCGTCCTTTTGTCCGCTCTAAAACCATTTGATAGATGTCTTTTTCTGCCCACTCCTCTTGGATTTCAGGCTCTTTGTTCGGCAAGTTCCCTCTCATTGGGAATTCTGTTTTCGGCATTAATAAGGTGTCTTTGTAGTTCATACCCATTCCTCCATATGCAAATTCTGATTAAAAAACAATAAAAAAAGCCCTCTCATCCCATAAGGGACGAGAAGGCTTGTCTCGCGGTACCACCCTTTTAGACAGCGCTATGAAACAGCCGCTTATCCACTCTAAAATCGTAACGTGATCAGACGCCTTTTCTTACTCATTCATTTCAGAAAAGGAACTAAAGGGGTGATCTCATTGCAGCGTCTCGTAATGTCAGGCTTCCACCATCCCTGATTCGCTTTATTACGCATATGACAACTGCGAGTGTCCCTTTCAAACGTTTATCTCTTGTTAATTTATGATGGTATTATATGCAACATGTGCACGTCATGTCAAGATGACGCGCTTATTCTTTTTCGTCAAAGACAGCGTCAACTTCATATTCCAGTAAATGATCCCAATCGTCATTTTTTAGAAGATCAAGCTGAGCTTCGATGAGCATTTGGAAACGAGTTCTAAAGACCTTCGACTGTTTCTTCAGCTCTTCGATTTCCATCGCAATCTTTCTTGATTTTGATAGCGCTTCGTTGATAATACGATCTGCATTTTTCTCTGCTTCACGAATAATCAATTTCGCTTCTTTATCAGAATGACGTTTGACGTCTTCTGCTGCTTCCTGCGCCACAAGTATTGATTTGTTTAATGTCTCTTCAATTGTCGCAAAATGACCTAGTCTTTCGTCAAGTTCGTTTACTTTTTCTTCAAGTTCGTTCTTTTTGCGAAGCACGATTTCGTAATCTTTACGTACTTGGCTTAAAAACTCGTTTACTTCATCTTCGTCATATCCGCGAAAGCTTTTTGTGAACGTTTTATTGTGAATATCATTAGGTGTTAATGGCAACCTCGCCACCTCCAGATTCAAGTTCGTTATGTCAGAAGCTCAAATGTTACTTTAAATTTATCTTTTTTGGTCTTCCCATCAATCGTTTTCAAGCTAAATCGGCCAAATCCCCGTACAGAGAGCTGATCGCCTTCGCCGATTGTAAAGGAAGGGTCCTCAGTGACTTTCCAATTAACTTTGACAAGCCCATTTTTGACCAAAAGCTGTGCCTTTTGCCGAGACTGACGGCTGATTGCAGCACATACCGCATCAAGCCGCAGTGAAGAAATAGTATCTTCTTTGATGTCAGTCTTGCTCATAACCGGTTTTAAATCTGCCTGCGTGATTTCCTCTAATGAAACGGAGGCTCTGCCAACATGCGTCAGCTGCGCCCGCACAAAATCAGCGACATCACTTGTACAAATAAACTGCACATCTTCCTCTGAAAATAACAGATCTCCAAATTTTTGACGCTTCAAGCCTGTCCCAATCAGTGAGCCGAGAAGCTTCGGGTGTTCTAAGGAAATAAACTTTTTCGCATAATTCACCTGAAAATAAGACAGCTCAACATCCTGAGTAGCCGGTTCTAAATATTCAGGATAAATGAGAGCTCTTTTGCGCTCCGCTCCTTCATACCCGCCAAAAAACATGATCCCAAGCTCATCAGCATGCTGGATGACGGACTGGGTAATAAACTGCTCACGCGGATCAAGAAAGTCTGTTAATTTCATTCGATACTGGTCGAGTGCGATTTTTTTCCAGCCTAACACTTGGTCGACAAATGGCTGTTCGTCTTTTCTAAAATGTTGATAAATATCGCTCATTTTGTTCCCCTCTTATGTAAAAGAGCCTGGCAGCGCCAAGCCCGGCAGCCTGTCTACATGATTCCTGCAATCATTTGATAAAGACCTCTCAATCCATAATCTGAAGCAAAGCGAATCACAAGCAATGCCACAATTGGCGAGATGTCAATCATGCCAATTGGCGGAATAATTTTACGAAATGGTTCTAAATACGGTTCGCAAATATTTGTCAGAAAACGCCCAATCGATGTTTCTCTTGCAGATGGCACCCATGACATAAAGATGTAAATAATAATCGCGAATGAGTAAATCGTTAATACCGTTCCTAAAATATTAAAAATGAAATTTAGAATCACTATGATTTACCACCTCTGAGGTTCTTCCTCTGTCAAAAGTTCTGATATTGTGCCAGATACATCCACATTATCAGGTGTGCAGAGGAATATATTCGAGCCAATGCGCTGGATGTCTCCACCGATTGCATAAACAGTTCCGCTTAAGAAGTCAATGATTCGCTTTGCTTGATCGTGCTGAATGCGCTGCAAATTCACGACGACTGCACGTCTGTTTTTAATATGGTCTGCAATCTCTTGCGCTTCTGCATAAACACGCGGCTCACTTAACACCACTTTAGAGGATTTCTGCAAGCTTTGCAAGCTGACGACATTTTGTTTTCCAGTCTGCGGACGCTCTTGAAATGCCGCTTTGTCCTTCGTTCCTTTTTCTTCTTGGACTGGTTCTCTTTCTTCATCAATATATTCGTACTCATACTCTTCATCGTCGAGAGTGAAAAAGCTTTTAAACTTATTTTTTATGCTCATGTCACGCACCTCCTGTTTCATTTCCAACAAGTGAAGAGCCAATCCGAACGAATGTCGCACCTTCTTCAATTGCGATTTCAAAATCATTTGACATGCCCATCGATAAATGCTGACAAGGTGCATTTACTTGGTTAAGATGTTTTACTTCTTCTTGAAGATTTTTTAATGTTTGAAAGCAGTTTCGTATCACAGTGTGATCATCTGTAAATGGAGCCATCGTCATCAGTCCAGCAATTTCAATCTTTTTGAAATCAGCGAGCTGCTTCACAAATGGAATCACGTCTTCACTTTGTAAGCCGTGTTTTGACTCCTCCAGCGATGTGTTTACCTGTACAAAACAGCGAACCGTGTGATCCGCTCTTTTTTCAATTTCATTCGCAAGAGACATCCTGTCGAGCGAATGTAAGTAGTCAATTGTTTGAATGACAGATTTTACTTTTCGTGTTTGTAAACTGCCGATGAAGTGCCAGCTAATGCTTTCATCGGTTATGGCCGCTTGTTTTTCAAGTAACCCTTGGTCACGATTTTCTCCAAAGTGCAAAATTCCTGCTTCCTTGGCTTCTTGTGCTCGCTCAATCGAGACATACTTTGTGACAGCGACGACTGATACATCCGCTGGGTTCCGGCCGGCTCTTTTACATGCTTCGTTTATTTGTTCATTTATTTGTCTGAGATTCTCTCGTACATTCAATTGCTCTTATGCCTCCTTAAACCCGACAAAAGACATCATACGTCCTGTTTTCCCTTGATCACGCCGGTGCGAGAAGAAAAGCTGATCACTACAGCTTGTGCACATCGAACTGACATGTATGTTTTCTTCTTTCATCCCTGCATGAAGCAATACGTTTTTGTTTAATGTTTTTAAGTCTAATTTATATTGTCCTTGTGAAATTTCGGAATACACATCCTCTGTTGAAAAGGGAAGCTGTTTCACTTGATCCATGACCACGTCATCGACTATGTAGCAGCAGCTGCCAATGGATGGTCCAATGACGACTTGTATTTGATCGGTCTTGGCACCTTCTTGGTTGACCCATAGATCTACCATCTTTGCACCAATTTGCTTGACGGTTCCTTTCCACCCGGCATGGGCTGTTCCGATGAGTCCATTTTGCGGAGCTAGAAAATAAAGCGGAACGCAATCGGCGAAACAAAGAGCGAGCATCATGTTCGGTTCAGACGTATATAAGCCGTCTGTTCCAGGCAGTGCCTCATGATAATGAAGACTTCCTCTTCCTCTTTGCTCCTTGGTGACTTTCTTGATGCGGTCATCGTGTGTTTGGTCTGCAAACACCCAATCAGAGAGCGGCACAGCAGTAGCATCTGCTATGACTTGACGATTCATTTGGACACTAGAAGCATCATCTCCTACATGGAGTCCAGTGTTCAATGATTGATATGGAGAAAGGCTGAAGCCGCCATTTTTTGTCGTAAATCCGGCCAATACCTCTTTACCAGAACATGTCATGTTCGTCCAATCATGAATGGTCATTGCATAAGGTGATTTCTGCTGAAAGGGGTCATATTTGTGTGTCAAAGCTGCCCTCCCACCTTTCATTCATCTCTCTTTATTTCGCTCCTATTTTACCACAAGACATGCGTAGACAGTTAGTGGGATTCATTAAATATTACACTCAAATGTGCCCTTTCTACAGGTTTTTTTTCAAATTGATATGAAAACGTAATCTTTTTACCCGAAAAAGACATTGTTTGCTAAGAATGGAGAGCTTATTTTAAGGATCATTGAATAATTCATTGAGGAGTTATACGAATTTTAAGAAGACAATCGGACAAGTATCACATCTTCGCCAATTTTTACTATATTTCGCCACGGCACAATCATTTCCTCTTCTTTTCCGAAAAATCCCATCATTTTACCTGTGCCGCCGATAATGATTGCTTGTATTTTACCGCTCGTGACATTAATATCAATGTCCCCAATGGTGCCTAGTTTTTTTCCGCTCGACACATCGACGACATCCTTGATTTGGAATTCAGAAATACTGATCATCTGTCCTTCCCCGCCTTTCGTTTTCTACTATAATATGTATGTTGGAAAAGCAGGGATGCAGACCAATAGTTTCTTTCATCTACAATTTACTTAAGTGAGGACGGCCATTTCTCCACATCACATCTACCGGACATTCAAAGAAGGAAGAAAGCAAGTCGCTTGTCATCATCTCTTTTGTTTCTCCTTGATCAAAAACAGTCCCACCTTTTAATAATAAGGTGTGCTGAAAAACAGGCAAAATCTCTTCTGCATGATGGGTCGTGTAAAGCAAAGTGGGCGCATTAGGCTTTGAAGCAATGAATGAGATGGTCTCCAGCACCTGTTCTCTTGCTAAAAAATCAAGACCCGTCACAGGCTCATCTAAAATCAAGAGCTGCGGATCATTCATTAAAGCCCTCGCAATCAGGACTTTTTGCTTTTCTCCTTGTGAGAGTGTTTCATATGTCCGGTTCGCATATTTGAATGAACCAAATGCTTTTAATAGATCAATGGCCTTCTCTCTTATCTCTTCTGTCGGGGTTTCATAAAGCCCGATCGAAGCAAATGCTCCGCTGAGAACTATTTCAAATGCATTGTCGTCTCTGTGCAGTTTCTTTTCAAGTCCCGCAGAAATGAGGCCAATTTTCTTCCTGAGCTTTTCGCCAAGCGCCTCCTTGCCAAAGACATGTCCCAGCACGGTCATCTCACCTGACGTGGGGAAGTAATATGAGCAGAGCATATTTAATAAAGCGGTTTTTCCCGCACCATTTAAACCGTAAAGCACCCAGTGCTCCTCTTTGTTCACCTGCCAGTCAACAGATTGCAGCAGCCATTTCCCATTTCGTTTTAAAGAAACATCCTTCAATTCAAGTGACACCATCATTTCCCCCTGAGTAAAAATTCTGAATAAACAAATAATGAATGTTTACAGCATATCGCAATTGCTCTTTCTGGTAAACCTCACATAAAAAAAGCTGCTCCTTTTACGGAACAGCTTTTCTTTATAGCTACGAAATTTCAATTCGCACGCCTTCTTTTATATCAGGAAACGTGTGCGGAGATGCAAAGACAGCTCCCGGTAATACATCATCAAACGGCTCTTGGAAGTAGATCGAAATATGGCCGAGCTCTTTAAAGTTGTCATTTGCTTTATTGCCGAGGGCTGTGATCGTGTACGTTTGATCGCCCACTTGAATGGTACCGCCCAGCTTCAGCGGCTCTTCTTCTAAATGTTCGAACTCATGAATGACGGACATATCTCTTAATTCCTGCGGCGCTGCGGGTCCAAATAAAACAATCAGCTTATCTTCTTTAAATTGCGGGACTAAGATCCCAATTTCTTTTATGACAGATTGTGTTACCATGTATCTCGATTCCTCCTTTAATACGTTTAATACATACCGAAGCTGGCAACGTATGCGATCACAACAGATAGAACCCCTGTAATGAGACGGCTATACAAAACAGCTGGTACCCCATATTGTACCGTTTCCGGCTTCGCTTCACCAAGTGACAGACCAACTGGAATGAAATCACACCCTACTTGACCGTTGATGGCAAATAGTGCAGGGAGTGCAAATTGAGGCGGGATATTCCCTAGTGCAATTTGACTACCAATGAGAACACCGATGACTTGTGCAATGACTGCTCCAGGTCCTAAGACAGGCGATAGGAACGGCAATGTACAGACCACGACGAGCAGTAAGAGCCCCCATATAGATCCTGCCAGTGGTGATAGAAAATGAGCAATCAAGTCACCGATTTTTGTATAATTGATAATTCCAATTAACATACTGACAAATGCCATGAATGGAATAATGTTTTTCAAAAGCATATCAACGGAATCACGGCCAGCCTGATAGAACGTACCGGTGACTTTCCCAATTCCTCTTGAGAATCTCATGAGGAAATTACCTTTTTCCTGACGCTCGATATTTTCCTCTTTCAGTTTTGAATAGGTTTCTTTGAAATTCTCCTTGTCAATCGGCTCACTGTTTTCCTGACCTTCTACTTTCGCCTCACCATCAGATGCTTCCGCAAAGGAAATATCCTTTTCTGTTACGCCTGATACGAAGATATCCTCTGTAATATGTTTTGCAAGCGGTCCAGAAGGAGAGGATGCCAAAACGTCTACAGTTGGAATGCGCTTCATTGGATAAAGTCCGATTCGCGCAGTTCCACCGCAGTCAATGACAACACACATCATTTCATCTTCTGGTATCGAGTTTTTAAAGCCGTCACATGCTTCTGTCCCTGTCATTTCTGCAATTTTACGAGCAACTGGGTGAATGCCTCCCCCTGTAATGGAAACAACCTTTCTTCTTTTACCAGTCGGTTCAAGCTCCAAGCCTTTTCCCCATCCGCCAGCACCTTTTGCAACAAATACTTTGTGGTTTGTCATGTCTAACCCTCCCCTATTGTGAATTCGCTTTCATTTTTCCTGCTAAGTATTTTGTAATCCATTCAGTAATGATGCCGCGAAGTAAAATGACGACGATCCCGACTAAGAAGTAACGAACAGCAAGCTCTGACATTGAATATCCTGCTTCTTTAATCCCGTTCGCAATCCCTAAGTAGACAAACAGTTCTCCTGCGTTGGCATACGGGAACAGTGATGTCACCGGATGAACAAATGAAACAGCTGAATCATAGAATGCTGGTTTTTGTTTTTCAGGTAAGAAGCGGCCAAACGTATAAGCCATTGGGTTTGTCAAAATAAGAACAGATAAGATCGGCATTAACGTATAGCGCAAAATCGTATATTTCGCTGCAAACTGGATCGCTCTATTCACTCGCTCTTCTCCAATAAACTTCATGACAGCATAAGTGAAAGTAAGTAACACAACAAGCGTTGGAACGATGCCTGTAACAAGACCCATGAATTGCTTTCCACCGGCTTCAAACATTCCGATAAAGTGCTCTCCAAACCATTGAATCCATTCCATGTTTCATCTCCCCTTTCTCTAGTTCACATTTGTTATATTTTTTTTCGAAATCGAGACAAGTGCTTGTTCAGCCGCCATGGAAAGTGCGTGCATGACAGCTGGCCCCTTTTTGCGTTTTTTCAATGTCTGCTTCATCATATGGTGCTCGTCTAGCACTGCACCAACATGCTTTCCTTCATATGAAGGAACTTCTTTAAATTTAGATAAGATCGACACACCGCCAAGCACATGGCATTTTTGAATGATATAAGATTCATCCACAATGATGAGCGCTATGGCTCCAGGGCCAACTTTGCGCCGTTCCATTCCCGAAAACAAGTGATAGCCTTGCTTCCCTTTGTAGTCATCAATAAGTGAATCCATGCTCTTGCGGTAGTACTTGATTTGAATAAAAGATAACCCATACTGCACAATGAGAATGATACAAAGTACGATTGCTAATTTTTCCATAGCTTCACGTCCTTATGATTGAAATAAATGATCTTGTAATGAACGCAGCTTCCAGACCGTTGTGTTTGAATCAAGTTCTACATCATCATGAGTCAGGAATTGTCCTAATTTGATGTCTTTTTTCGCTACGACTTTTCCGCTGATTAAGCCAATTGGAATGTGGCCGTTCGTTTTCATGTCTTGATGTGTTTCAAGTACACCTCTTACGGAGTACCCGCCAATTCCGTCAAGTGATTCCCCTGCTTTAATCTCTCTTTTCGCAACAGCTACTGTTTCTGACACTGGTACACCAATTGGGTGGATGGATGAATCATGCTGTAAGACCGCTTTTGCGATGGTGACAGGTGTTTCAAGACTGGCTAAGTGGAAAGGACGGTAAAGTGTGTAGTGCGGACCTTTTCCAACTTTTAAATAGCGCAGTTCTTCATCCACTGGCTCAAGATCACTCTTGACGATGACAAATACGCCTGGTGCAAGTCCATTTACATATTCAACGACTCCGAAGTTATCCAGCACGCCGCCTTGCTGTTTTTGATTCAATTTATCTGCTACATTCTCTAAATTCGCTTCGACTCCGTGCATACCGACTTTATCAGGCAGAAGCCCTGTCGCATTACTTAATAAGTTCATTTCGGCCATTGTTTTTGTGCCGTCCTGGAATGCAGCCAGCATATGTGCACTCATATGTTTACTATCTGCTTCTGCTTTACACGTATCTGGGTTTGCTTCTGGGAAGAATGGGTTGTTCTTTCCTTTCCCGGCAACGAGCACCTCAAGACCCATTGTTTTCGCAAATTCATATAATTCTAGTGTTGCTGCTGGTTCGTCTCCAGCTGATCCTGAGTAAACAAGCCCTGCATTTGTGAATAACTTATGCATGACCAAACCGATAGTAATATCAACTTCTACATTTAAAAGAACGAGATGTTTTTTCGAATTAAGCGCTTCCAAAGAAATGTTTGCTCCGACCTCTGGGACACCTGTTGCATCTACTACAACTTCCACGAAATCTGATTGAATCACTTCTCTGTAATCATTTGTGACAACCATTTGATGCGGCTTCGCATGCTGCTTGTAGAAATTTGCTGCCTTCTCTGCTGCACTAAGGTGAATATCACAAACACCAGCGACAATCATGCCTGGAATTTTAGAAATTTGTGAAATGAGTCCAAAGCCCATTTGGCCTGCTCCAATAATCCCTACTTTGATCGGGTCTCCACTGCGTTCTCGAGCTAACAACTGTTGATAGATTGACATCTAAATCATCCTTTCAGGTTTTCTTGCTTCTCAATAGATTGCTAGAAATATAATCTGAAACTTTTAACAAATGTTATAAAAATTAACAAAAATCTGTTTCTTGTAACATTTGTTATTTTATTTATCATTTGTTATGAACTTAGTTTATATGATGTGTCAACTTTGTGTCAAGCTAAAATCGATGAAATTTTCAATCTTTTTGAGTCTTTAGACTCAAAAAAAACTACCTAATGATATTTAGGTAGTTACAGATTGTTGACAAAGGGCTAAAATGATCTTCATTTTAGCCTTTTGTCTTCTTTTCAGCGTGATAGAAAACCTTTGCAGTCTAGGAAGGACGAGTATCGGAGCGGAGCGAATTTGACATTCGTGAGCACCGGCACGCAGGACTGACACCGAATGCGAGGGTTTGTCTACACGCTGACTACCTAATGATATTAGGTAGTTACTTTAATAAGGCATCTCCTGTTCGTTCATCGGTAATTAATACATGAATTAATCCACCTGCTAATGCCGCCCGGATCGCTTCAATTTTCTCTTCGCCACCAGCGACACCTATGACAAGCGGAATTTCTTTCAGCTTTTGCGGGCTTATGCCCATCACCCGGTCGTTCCATGGGTGGGGATATACTTCCCCTTGATGATCAATAAAGTTATAGCAAATGTCACCTGCTACACCCTTCGCTTGAAGGATGTCCTCTTCGCCGCTTGTCATATAAGATTTCACCATCGTTGAATGCTGCGGAACACCGCCAATTCCGACAACCGCAATATTTGATGATTCTCCTAGTTCAATCACTTTTTTGATCGACGGCTGTCTAATCAGTACTTCCTTCGCTTCTTTCGTATCAAGCATGACGGGAACATGTAAAAACTCACATTTAGATTTGAGTGCCTCTGTGCATCTCGCAATAATATAGTTGGCGTGGATATCGACGTCTTCATTTCCCACACCTCCGACAAGCGGAACAAATGTCACGGATGGATAGTACTGAACAGACGTAAGCGCTTTCGCCATTTCATGCAGCGTTGTCCCTGAGGAAAAGCCGATAACTTGTCCATCCTTCATCACTTTTAATAAAAAGCCCGCCGCCGCCGCACCGATTCGGCTTTTGGTTGTGTCTTTGCTAAGTGTTTCCACACAGACGACTTCTCGCAGCCCATATTTGCGTTCTATTTTTCTTTCTAACGATCCATACTGTTGATTGACTTCATCATGAATAATGATTTCCACGATTCCTGCTTCACGTGCTTTTGCCAAATATTTCGATATGAGCGAACGGCTAACCCCAACAGCTTCTGCAATGTTAGATTGAGTGGCGCCTTCTTCGTAATACATATGCGCAACCTTAATGAGCAGCCTTCTTTCATCATGGAATGTCATAATAACCCTTCTTTCCGCTTAAGTGTTCCCTAACAAATGATATCTAAAATAACATTTGTTAAAAACAGATTAAATGAAAAAAATAACCGAGTCAATACTAGGGGCATGTTCTCTAACAAGAATGAAAAAAGCCGCACATGAAGCGGCGGCTTTAAAAGATGTTTTTATTCATTTGTTTGATGGCTGCTTTTTCAAGCCTTGAGACCTGTGCTTGAGAAATCCCGATCTCTTCAGCGACTTCCATTTGCGTTTTGCCCTGGAAAAAGCGTTTACGAAGAATCATTTTTTCCCTGTCGTTCAATCTGCGCATGCCCTCTTTTAAGGCCAATTCTTCCACCCATTGTGTGTCTTTGTTCCGTTCATCACTAATTTGATCCATCACATAAATCGGATCTCCTCCGTCATTATAGATCGGTTCAAACAAAGATACAGGATCTTGAATCGCATCTAGGGCAAAGACAATTTCCTCATGAGGCACTTCGAGCACTTTGGCAATGTCTTCTGCTGTTGGCTCCTTGCTTGTCTCACTAATCAGCCTCTCACGGACCTGAAGTGCCTTATAGGCAATATCTCTTAGTGAACGAGACACCCGAATCGGGTTGTTATCACGCAAGTATCGACGGATTTCTCCTATGATCATAGGAACCGCATAAGTTGAAAATCTGACATTGTGGCTTAAATCAAAATTATCAATTGATTTCATTAATCCGATACAGCCTACTTGGAAGAGATCATCGACATATTCGCCTCTGTTGTTAAAACGCTGAATCACACTTAAAACCAACCGTAAATTGCCATTGACTAGCTTTTCTCTTGCTGTATCGTCACCCTCATCTTGCAGCTGTCTGAACAATTTTCTCATCTCGTCGTTTTTCAGAACAGGCAGTTTGGAGGTGTCGACTCCGCAGATTTCCACTTTATTTCTGGACACTTTTTTCCCTCCCTACAGGAGCTGTTGTACAAAGTTCAGTATCTCCTTGGGATGGAAAAATATGCACGAGCGATGACGAGAATCATGTGAAAAAATGGTTATCCCTTTGATAGTAAAGGGATCGAGCTTTCAAAAAATTTTTTTAGACCATTTTATTAAATTCTTTTTGTAATCGTTTAATGATTCTTTTTTCAAGCCTCGAAATATACGACTGGGAAATCCCAAGCATGTCAGCGACATCTTTTTGGGTTTTTTCCTCACCGCCGACCAAGCCAAATCTTAGTTCCATGATCTGCTTTTCGCGGTCATTTAATTGCTCCAGCGCTTTTTTCAGCAGTTTTTTATCTACATTTGCTTCAATATCCCGCGTGATAATATCATCATCTGTTCCAAGTACGTCTGATAAAAGCAGTTCATTTCCGTCCCAATCAATGTTGAGCGGTTCATCAAACGAGACTTCTGAACGGATTTTATTATTTCGCCTCAAGTACATCAGAATCTCATTTTCAATACATCTCGAAGCATATGTTGCCAGCTTGATCTTTTTTTCAGGGTTAAATGTATTGACTGCTTTGATCAGGCCAATGGTTCCGATACTAATTAAATCCTCAATATTAATACCTGTGTTTTCAAATTTCCTTGCGATATAAACGACTAAACGCAAATTTCTTTCGATCAGAATCGCCCTTGCGGTTTGATCACCTTTTGGTAATTTGACAAGCAGTTCCTGCTCTTCATCCTTTGATAATGGAGGCGGCAGCGCTTCACTTCCACCAATATAATAAATTTCATCACTCTTTAGACCTAGCTTCATGAGGAGTTTATACCAGTAGTAAGTGAGTTTAAATTTTAATTTTTTCATCTTCTTCTCCCTTCTAAATGTCAAGTTGACCTCGTAAGATAAAAGACATCACAAAAAACTACGACACCCCCTGGATGATTTTCCCGTCTAACATATCTGGATGAATGATGGATTGAAATTCCTGATCTGCTGATAAACCGCTCAGACTCAACCCTACAAAACACTTGGCTGGCTGAATCATAAGCGTCTTTGAATAAATGAAGACTGTATCTGGTTTTAGGCATAGTAGAAAACCGTGATCATGACCGACTGCTCGATATGGAACAAGTCTTAATCGATCAAGAAGGGGAAATTGATCATCGATCTTTTGCATCACTTCAACAGGATGAGACTGTTTCATGAGCTCTATAAATGGCTCTCCGCAAATGGCCGTTAGCTGATCGGCCTGGACGATCATGACAGGTGTTTTTGTCATAGGATCATACAGCTGATTGCCAGAATCGACGAGTCCATTTAAGCGGATGGTCTCCCCGTGAATGTGTATCTCTACAAGCACTTGTTCATCATATTGTCTTTTTTTCGCACCAACCTCTCCTAATCTTTTCTTTGAAAACAGCCATATCGCAGGAAAGCCGGTTAAAACAAAAAGCCAGCTAATGGGATCACCAAAGCCATCATTTTGTGAAATGAGCAGGCCATCTTGGATCACTGTGTTGGTTTGCAAAAACGAATGAACCCCGATCATGCCTCCTCCCATCAAAAATGTTACAAAGTAAAAAGCAAACAGATTTTGAAAAAAGGAACGAAATCTTTGAAAACCAAAGGTTGCAAGAACGATGAAGACAGAAAAAAATAGTTTGCCTAAAGGGTGTGACACAACCATTGCAAATGGTGTAAAGAGCAAGAGAACAATGCTCGATCCAATGAGAGCTCCTAACATATATCGCCTTTTTTTTACTTGTCGTTTGAGAATAAATGCAGTGAGTAAGAGAAGCAATAGATCAAAACAAAAGTTTAACAGCCAGATCACATCTAAATAAATGACCACCTTCTGCTCCTTTCATCTGAAACAAAGAATCAAAAGCAGTACTTGCACTTGTTTGTACCAGTATAAAACAGTCAAGAGATGGAAGTCTGTCAATTCTTGTAGGGGATGATAGAGAACTTTTGGTGGATTGTTATTGTTTTTGTCGAGGAATGAGAGCGCGAAGCAAGAGAGTGTTCTTCTGGACAAGCTTTCAAACAATTGCTCGAAAAAAAAGACACGCTCCTGGAAATCGTGTCTTTTGTTTAAGTTACTTTTCATTGATGTTTAATGTGCCTGAAGCCTTTTGTCTTGTGACATTTCCATAATCATCTCGCACAATTACTTCAATGACCGCACCTTTTGCTTTGGCGGTAGAAGTAGCTGTCCAGTAGCCTTCATATGTTCCGCTAGATACTTCGCGAAGCGGCAGCTCTGTTGTATTTTGAAGCTTTGATCTCGCGTTTGTCAGCGGCATGTGAATAACAAACGTTGCGTCTAGCTTTTCCCTGCTGTTAAATGAAATTTTAACAGACTCTCCTGATGATAGATGGACATTCTCTGCTGGAGTCAGCTTAGAAATTTCAGGTGCCTCGTATTGGACATCGATATTGACTTTTTTAGTCGTTTTGTTTCCTGCTGCATCTTTCGCTGTTACTTTTATTGTATTTTTCCCGTTCTCAAGCAGTATTCTTGCGGAATATTTTCCATCTTTTACGGTTGCCTTTTTTCCATTTACAGTGACTTGATCAAGATGATCATCTGTGACCTTTCCTTCTACAGTGAGTGATTCTTTATTAGACTTTCCCCCTTTTTCAGGTGTATCTATGGTGAGTGCTGGAGCTGTTTGATCAATGATGACCTTTACTGGTTTTGATCGTTTCGTTGCGCCTTTATCCGTAACAGTCGCAGCTGTGAATACATGCTCTCCACTTGAAACTGTGACCTTTTCTTTGAAAGCGCCTGACTGATCTGCTTTCACTTTGGCAATCTCTTCATCGTTTTGATAAATCGCTACATCAAGCCCAGGGGAGGCTTTGCCTTCAATCTCCAGTTCACCTTTGTTCGAAATGGTTCCGGCCTTCGGAGATATAATCTCTGGCACATCTGCTTCATAGTCAACAAGCGCCCGAATCATATAATTCCCTTCTTCTTTTGGAGAAGGAGAAAAAGCACCGCTTGTCAGCTGCCAGCTTCTTTCAGCATTTGGACCATCTTCGTCCGTTGCAAGTCCTGGAGACTCCGTATTCTTTTTCGTTTGAATATAGACAAGATAGAAATCTCCATCCACCGTAATGGCTTGATCTTCTAAATCTACTTTTGTCCATTCACCATTACGCAGCGCATTCGCTTTTAGAGGTCCTGCAATTTTCTCCCCTGGAGCTCCATTCTTCCCAGAAGCATCATACACCTCAACCGCAAATTCATTCCCGCCAGGAGCTGGCCACTCTGATGACCAGAAACGGAAAAGCCCCCCTGTGAGTTGCGCTTGTTTCTTCCCCTTTTCTAATGAAAACTTCACAGCCCAGCCATTGCCAGGATCATAGAAGGCTCGCGCATTTTCAGCTGTTCCGTCATCGTAGCCAATTTCACCAGCAAAGCCGATGAATGGCTCCAGCTGAATGGCTTTTTTAACCGGCTTTTCTGTCACATCTGCTGTAAAAGAATAACCTTTAAACCCTTTCGCAAATACTTTGACGGTATAGACACCGCTCAATGCCTCTAGAGAAAATTCGCCAGCTTCATCTGTTTTCACCGGCTTAATTTTCGCATCCTCTACAAGATAAACCGTGGCATCCTTTACTTTTTCACCCGTTGCTTCATTGACAATTGTACCGGATATCGTTCGTTTCTTAAGTGGCTGTAAGGCGAAATTTGCCTCAGCCGTTTCATTTGAAGAAATATTGACTGTTTGTTTGCGTGATTCAAACCCGTAAGCTTCCGCTTTCACTGTGAATTCCCCTGCACTGTGAGTAAGCTGATATCTCCCTGTCGCTTCATCTGTGTACGTTGATTTTCCGCTTTCAAGAACACTAATTTCCGCTTTCATAGGAAGAGCTTTGATGGACGGAGCATCAAGATTTTTTTCCTTTTTCAATTCTTTTGTTTTTGCAGGCTTCTTATGTGGATGTACAGCCTTTTCTTTTTGAGGCAGGGCTTGATCTGTTATTTTCATATCACCTAAATTAACATCTTCGTTTGTCACCTGTCCTTCAATCGTGCCAATTCCATCTGTTAATGCCGTAATCGCCTCTTTTGCATCAACTAAACCTGCCCCATAGCCATTGTTAGGGGATTCCGGGAATTGCTGATCAGTCAACGGCTTCGCTGTATCAATGAGAATTTGTTCAATCTCTTCAACAGAAAGATCTGACTGTACTTGGCGAAGAAGAGCCACAACAGCTGAAACATGCGGACCAGCCATCGACGTCCCATTCCAGCCATCTTCATACCCTTTCCCTGGAATGGATGAACGAATGTTTACCCCTGGGGCCGCAATATCTGGTTTCATGACGCCATATGGAGACGGACCTTGCAGCGAGAAAGACCCCAATTTGTTGTCTTGATCCGTTGCACCCGTTGCAAAGGCCTCCTGATAGTTCGCAGGATTTGCAATTGATCCCTCACCACCAGGGTTAAATAAATCGGTATTGCCAGCTGAAAACTCTGGGAAGATGTCCGCCGCTCTCCAAACATTGACCACATCTTTATACCAATCATCAAGACCAGGCCCACCGCCCCAAGAATTATTGACGACATCTGGTGCCTTTTCTGGATGTGGGTTTCCGTCCTCATCTTTTGGTGCTAAAATCCACTCTCCTGCGTCAAGCAGATCAGCATCTGTACCACCATCTTCTGAGAAAGCTTTCACCGCAATCCATTTTGCGCCTGGTGCGACTCCGATTTGATTCTTTCCATCTGGCTCAGAGCCAACCATCGTTCCCGTCACATGTGTACCATGCTCTAAATCGTCGTATGGCGCTTCAGATCCTGTTGTAGCATCGTACCAATTGAATTCATGAGATGGATCATTCGGGTGTGCTGGATCAAATCCGCGGTATTTTTCCTTTAAAGCAGGATGATCCCATTCCACTCCTGTATCAATACTTGCCACAACAGTACCAGTACCGTCATAGCCTAAAGCCCACGCTTCTGGAGCATGAATCTGAGAAATGTTCCACTCGACTCCATCTACTGCTTTCATTTGTTTTTCCTGCTTAGACGTCTTCAAATCAACGGGGCGATGAATTTGACGGGTTTCATTCGGCAGCACTTGATCTACTTCTGGGAAGGAAGCCACCTTTTCCATGACTTCTTTCGTTCCCGTCACCGCTAGACCATTCACAATATAGTACGAATGAATCTCCTTCACTTGCTTTTTCTTTTGTTCCTTTTGTAAATACGTAAGCAGCGCTTGCTGCGTCTCCTCAGACGTTGCTCTTAATTCTGATACGACAGCTGATCTTTTTGTGTACTGCGTTCTAGCCGCTGTTAATTTCTGTTTTTTGGCTCTGGACACAGCTTCCTTCGCCACTTTTTGCGTATTTGTTTGCTCCTTCATTTTGATTAAAAAGGTCACCTTGTCATCCTGCTGAAACTGCTTCATTAATCTTGATGAGATCTTTGCTTTTGTTGTCTTAGAGGAAACAGCTTCCTCCTGATATGAGGTAGAAGTCGATTTTGCTTGAACCATCCCAAAGCTTGTCATCGTTAAAGTACCAATCACCATAAGACTCATCAAACGATAGCCGGCGGTCTTGCGAAACTTCAATTTCAATCAAATCCCTCCTCCTCAAATGGCCAAACAGAGTATATGTCTCACTCCTTTCCTTCTTTTGTTCATGACAAGATTCATGGTGTTCTTTTTAATGTAGTCAAATAAAGTTCATCATCTTGTCGTTTTTTGTAAGAGGGGTTAAAAATGATTCTTTTTTCTTAAGCACCTTAAGTCAAATTACATATGAAAGATGAAGTGGCTCTCACACATTTAAGACTTTTTGATTAGAGTCCCCTTATACGTTGAGACATGAAAAAACCCCTTCCAATGGAAGGGGTTAAGCTATACTCGATTAGCGTTTATTGCGGTTGCGTAAGAACGTTGGAATGTCCAGCGTATCATCACTTGATTGTGTATTTTGTCTCGGCTGAGATGATGGCTGCTGATGTTCCTCACGTTTTACTTCACGTTTTTGAGGAATGGATTGATTTTGCTTTAATCCTTGTCCTAGTGGATTTCTTTGTGGTTTTGTCACTTCTGGCTCTTGCTCAATAAATCCAGTTGCGATCACAGTCACCACAATTTCATCCTTCAAGTTATCATTGATGACAGACCCGAAAATCATGTTTACATCTTCGTCAGATGCAGAAGCCACAATATCCGCTGCTTCTTGCACTTCATAAAGACTTAGGTTTGTGCCACCCGTAATGTTCATGATGACGCCTTGAGCACCATCGATCGCTGTTTCTAGAAGTGGTGAAGAAATGGCTTTCTTCGCTGCTTCAGCAGCACGGTTTTCACCTGTTGCGACACCAATACCCATAAGAGCCGAACCTTTATTGGACATGATTGTTTTCACGTCAGCAAAGTCAAGGTTAATCAGACCTGGTGTTGCAATTAAATCGGAAATCCCTTGAACACCTTGTCTAAGCACGTTATCTGCCGCGCGGAATGCTTCCAGCATTGGCGTGTTTTTATCAACAATTTCAAGCAAGCGATCGTTTGGAATCACGATTAATGTGTCAACTGCTTCTTTCATAGAAGCAATTCCTTCAACTGCTTGAAGCTGACGCTTTCTTCCTTCAAATGTGAAAGGACGAGTCACGACTCCAACTGTCAATGCACCAGAATCTTTTGCGATTTTTGCAATGACAGGTGCAGCACCCGTACCAGTTCCACCGCCCATACCAGCTGTAACGAAGACCATGTCTGCGCCTTTTAGTACTTCTTCAATCTGCTCTTTGCTTTCCTCAGCAGCCTTCTTACCGACCTCAGGATTCGCACCTGCTCCAAGCCCTCTTGTCAGCTTAGCACCGATTTGCATTTTAGTTTCTGCTTTTGATAGATTTAACGCCTGTGCATCTGTATTGACTGCAATAAAATCGACACCTTGAACGTCATTTTCGATCATTCGGTTGACAGCGTTATTCCCGCCGCCACCTACTCCGATTACTTTAATTGATGCTAGGCCGTCTATATTTGTTTCAAACTCCAACATGCTGAATCCTCCTAATCCGTCGAAAATCTAATTCTATTCCCAGAACATATTAAATAGTTTTTTCATTTTGCCCGGTTTTTTATTTGTCTCTTGTTGTGATTTTTGTTTAACTTTCGGTCTTGGCTGCGCTTCTTTCACTTGTGGTGCAGAAGAAACCGGCTCCATGGATGCGCCTACTTCATGAAACGCCTCATCTGGCATTTGGAATCCAACCTGTCTGCCCTGAATCTTTGCATTGCGATAAGCAAAGTGGATCAGACCCACTCCTGTCATATATTGAGGCTCTCTCACCCCGATATAATTCGGACTTGCAATCCTGACATTGTTTTGCAAAACCGTTTGTGCAAGAGAAAGGATACCTGGTATGGCTGCCTGTCCACCTGTTAGAACGAATCCACCAGGCAAATCATGGACACCCATATTTCTTAATTCCTCTGCCACAAAGAGCAGGATTTCTTCCAGCCGCGCTTCAATAATGTTAGCCGCATCAAGTTGTGTATACGTTTGTTTTTGATCGGTACCGATCACAGAAACTTCAAATGTCTCCTCAGTCGATGCCTCATCATAAAACGCATGCCCAAATTGTTTTTTGATTCGTTCAGCTTCTTCAGTGGAAGTTCTAAGTCCTATAGACAAATCTTTTGTAATGTTCTCTCCGCCCAAAGGGATACTGTGAGTAGAATAGAGATGCCCGTTTTCAAATACGGAAATCGTTGTAGATCCGCCGCCAATATCGACAAGAGCTACCCCGAGATTTTTTTCATCTTTCGATAATGCTGCCGAGCCCGATGCGATTGGCTGCAAGCAAATATCCATAATTTCAATTCCAGCTCTTTCTACACATCGGAGCCAGTTATGTAGAATCGTTTTAGAACCTGTAATTAACGATCCTTCCACCTCTAGCCGAACACCAAGCATTTTTTTCGGATCTGTGATCTCATCTCTTCCGTCGACGATAAATTGTCTCGGAATCACGTCTACGACGAGATGTTCTTGAGGAATAGATACTACTTGTGCTGCATCTAAGACACGTCTCACATCTTCAGCATGTATTTCTTTGTTTTCACTAGATACTGCGACCACGCCGCTCGTATTCTGAATATGAATGTGGTTTCCATTAATTCCGACAATCGCCTTTTGTAAAGGAAATCCTACCATTCTCTCAGCCTGTTCAAATGCTTGTCTAATAGAATGAACTGTCTCATCTATATCAACAATCGATCCTTTTTTTAACCCCTCTGAAGGGACATTTCCAACACCTATAATGTTAAGCGAATCATCCGCCATTTCTCCGACGATGACTTTTATATTGGATGTACCGATGTCAAGGCTGACGTAAATTTCATTGTTGTTCATTCTATGGCACCTCCTCACATATCAATACTTTCTATTCTATTATTTGCTGAACAACAATACAATGAATGTGTTTTTACAAGTGTGTAACAAAACTTAAAAAATCAACATTTTTTATTAGGATTACTGAAAATATTCGTTACATCATATGTATATCCTTTTTTATGACTCACTTTTTTTCTTTTTTTCTCTTGAAATTGTCCATTTTGTTAGTAGAATTCTTCTAATAACTGCTATATTTTGAAACAATCTAACGCCGAATGCAAACATTCCGACTAAGTACAAGTCTACACCAAGATGGACGCCCAGAAAAGCTAAACTTATTGCGAGTATAATATTAAAGAAGAAGCCTGATACAAACACTAGTTCATCGTATGCCCCTTGCAGATGTGCTCGGATTCCACCAATCAATGTATCAAGCGCAGCAAGTACAGCGAGGGAAAGATAGTTAGAATACTCATTCGGTATCGTAAAATTTGTTAAGAAACCGATCGCAACTCCTATGATTAAGCCAAGTACAGGAAGCCACATTAAGATTTTCCCTCCTTTACATCTTCAAGAGGCTTCAATTCGTTTACTTGAATTGCACCGTCATATGCTTTTAAATGGATTTTTTTCTTCGGCTGGCTCATACTCAAGCTGAAGTTTTCCTGAGCAAACAAATCACCAATATCTGATACATTTAAACGGCTGTATAATTTGTCGGCCTGCTCACTAATCATTTTAATGTTGACTTCATCACTATCTAAGCTGTAACCATCTATTTTTGTCGTGCCATTAATATCTCGAATCACACTTGTATTAATTACACGGCGATCATTGATGGAAATATGTTTTGCCCCAAACATATTGGCTTCATTAATTAATTTTTTCAGAAGATCAGGCGGGATATTTTTCACTTCTTCTCCGGTAAGGTCCTTTGAAAAAAGCTGAGAAATTTCAATTTCAATCCCCTCCCCTTCCACTTCTGTAAAACCAGCCTTTTCTTTTAAATCTTTTAACGTTTTTGTTAATTGTGCTTCTTTTGATTGATCTCCTTGATGACCATATTTTTTTAGCATCTCGTCGTATTTATCAATTTCTTTGAGCAAATCCAATTCCTTACTTTTAGATGCAGATAAATCCTCTCTCAGTTCCCAAACATCACGAGTATCACGAACTTTGGGCTTTTGTAAAGAATTAAACTGGATGGAGACCATGATGCCAAATATGATCATTAAAGCTGTTAAACTAAGTAAAGGCTTCTTTTTCCTCAACACCACTCACCTTTTCACTTTTAATCTTTGTTTCTTAAAAGAGGGTTCATACGAATATCCGTTTTCTCAATCGTCATTGAAATGTGATCACTTGTCAGCTGATCGACCACTCCTCCTGCAATATTTAAAGCAGGTATTAACACAGCCGGATCTCCAATACCAGAAATGACAAATGGTGCTGGATGCTGAACACCATCAACTGTGACAACTGGACCGTTACAATGTATGTATGATTGGTGTGTAATTCTTTGCCCATTAATAGATACAGCAGAAGCCCCTGATATAAATAGTTCGTTTATCACATGAAAAATGTGGCTCTCATGCACAATGTAATTATTGACATTTTGTCCACTCGGGATATAAGATGCATCTTCAAGAGATACTTTGACCCCTTTTCCTTTTACACCGATCTCTCCTGTAAACATTCTGTATTTCTCAACATCTTCCAGTACATTAAAATACTGCTCTTTTTCATTTTTCAAATTGGACTCTGTCGCTTGAACCTTTGATTGAAGACTATATAATTCTTTTTCGAGTTTCTGATTCGCCTTTTCTTGCTTTGTGAGCTGACTTTTCAGAGAGTATTCTTTTTTCCATTGCTCTGTTCGAATGACATCTGCCTGATGCTGCTTTGTATATTGGTATGAAAAAGAAATCAGAAAACCAAGAACAAGCATGACAATTGAGAATATAACTGTTTTGCCTCTCAACGCTCATCTTCCTTTTTCTTAGATTTAAACGCTTCAAAATACGTAGCGACTTCCATATGGATTGTGCCTTTTTCAGAAGACGAAAGTTCTTTTACAATGGCTGGATAGGTTTTCATTTTATCACCGAATGTTTTAATTGATGCAATCACAGTGTTTCCGTCATTCATATAAAATTTAACTAGCCACTGGTTTGAATTTGTCGGCACATAATATACTTCTGAGATGAGTTCCTGAATAGAGGCTGGCAGCTGATTTAAAGATCTAACGGTTTGCTTCAGCTTCTCCTTATTGTCCCAATCGACAAAAATAGGTCCTGCATGACTCGGTGTAACTTCTTCTGATAAAGCGGTCCCATTTTCAAGAAGCTCATAATATAGATTTCCCTTTTGAAGATACGCAATATTTGCATATTCTTTGACAGCAATACTGACCTTATTTGGGAAATGCTTTTTGATCCTAACGCTTTTAATCAGTTTATTTTGTTTAATATGATCTGCTGTTATATCTTTATTTAAATTCCAAAACTCTGTTTCGCCTTCTTTAATTTGTGAAAGTTTAACAAGCTGTTTTGTAGAGACATGCTCGTTACCTGTGATGGTTAAAGAAGAAATTTTGCTGATTGGTGTTTGCAAATAAATAATAATTAAAACCATGATAAAAAACAGTAGTATAAAAGAGATCAGTCTACGATTCGCTTTTTGCTTCCTTTGTTCTTTAATTTTAGGAATTCGCTCTTCTATATTGACGATCTTTTCATTTTCATGATCAGGCCGCATATATACTCTTCACCTCATTCAAAGCTGCTTGTCCACACCTTTGGGTCATCATTTTGATGAGAAAACAAACGGCATTCTTTCATGCCGTTTGTTTTCCTGTGATGCCATCATTCATAAAAACTAGCTGTTAATTTTCTTCACCGATAATTTCTACCTCTGTATGCATATCTACGTTGTAGTCTTCTTTAATTTTCTTTTGGATGTACTGAATTAAGTCCAGCACGTCTTGAGCAGTAGCTCCACCAGCGTTGACTATAAAGTTGCCGTGCATATCAGATATTCTAGCTCCGCCGATTTGGTATCCTTTTAAATTCGCTTTTTCTACAAGCTGTCCTGCATATTCAGGCAGCGGATTTCGAAAAATACTGCCAGCACATGGCCGGTTATAAGGCTGGGTTTCTTTACGATAATCTTTATTTTGCTGCATTTTCTTTGTGATTTTTTCGCGATCATCCTGTTTGAGCTTAAACACGGCTTCGAGAACAATGCCAGGTCGTTCCTTTTGAAGGACTGATGTTCGATAGCTGAAATTCATCTGTTCATTTGTGAGCCACTCGATGCTTCCATCTTCAAATAAGATTCTAGCTTTCACAAGAATCTTACTGATATCAGATCCATGTGCACCTGCGTTCATATAAACAGCGCCTCCAATAGACCCTGGAATACCAGCTGCGAATTCCAACCCTGAAAGACCCTGCTTACTAAGAGATGTCGCGAGCCTTACGACAGAATAGCCGCCGCCAACTGTAATTTCTTCATCATTTACAGTTAGGTGATCCAGTCCAGCACCTAGCTTTAGGACAACTCCACGAATTCCTTTATCAAGTACAAGTAAATTCGATCCTCTTCCAATGATCGTCCAATTCGTATGGTGTTTTTTCACCTGATCCATGATCGTTTTAACTGCATCGATATCTTTTGGGATGATCAAAAGATCTGCTGGTCCGCCTATTTTCATTGTTGTATGATTAGCAAGCGGCTCATTTTCAAGTACTTTACCAACTTGCGCTTCTAATAATTCATTCTTCAAGTTCTCCATATTACCCTCCGCCTTACCTAATATCATTCCATCATGTAGTCGTAATATCTTTTAACACATTATATAAACGTGCAGCCGCATCTGGTACTCCGAGTTCTTTCGTTAAACGGCTCATTTGGTTGAGTTTTTCTTCATTACCGGCAATTTCATCAATTGCATGCAGCAGACGATCCCCTGAAAGCTCTGATTCTCTTAAAACAATCGCAGCATCATGTTTTTCAAGTGATCTTGCATTGATTTCCTGATGATTTGCCGTCACGTATGGGCTCGGAATAAAAATGGTTGGGATTCCAAGAGCCGTTACTTCAGCAATTGTTGTAGCTCCCGCTCTTGCAACAATCACATCGATCGATTTCAGGTACTCCGGCATTTGATGCAAGAAAGGTTTTGTGATCATATTAGGTGCTGCACCTTTTTCCTTTAGCTCATTCAACACTTTTTCATAATGAACCTCACCTGTGATATATAAAAGCTGGTAGTTTTTAGCCTTTAAATCATCTTGCATTTCGATCACTGCTCTATTGATAGGAGCAGCACCTCGGCTCCCGCCGAAAATAAGAACCGTTTTTTTCTGTTCATCGAGCCCAAATTCTTTAAGAGATTTCCCCTCTTTTATAGAGACGACTTCAGAGGCTCTAGGGTTTCCCGTAAATACAACCTTTTCAGAAGGAAAATGTGCCTTTGCTTCGTCAAAGCAGATGGCTACTTTATTAACATATCTCGCTAGGAACTTATTTGTAATACCAGGCAGGCTGTTTTGTTCGTGTATAATAGTCGGGATCTTCAGCTTAGAAGCCGCATAAACCACAGGCCCACACACATAACCGCCTGTTCCAATGACCGCATCAGGTTTGAATTCTTTTAAGTAAGATTTGCTTTTTTGAACGCCTTTCAAAAATCTCATCACCGTTTTGACGTTATCAAAGGAAAGCTTTCGTTTAAAACCTGAAATTTCTATCGCCTTGAAAGGGATATTTTCTCTTTCTACAATTTTCTTTTCAAGTCCATTTTCAGTACCGATATATAAAAATTCCACATCAGGATGCAGTCTTTTCACTTCTTTAATAAAGGCTAAGGCCGGATAAATATGTCCGCCTGTTCCGCCTCCACTGATTACTATACGCATTATACCATTTCCCCTCAATTTTTTTCTGCTCTGAACAAAGTATAAACCCTGTTTTAAACAACAGGGCTCCGTTAAAACCTGTAAAGAAGAGTCAAAAAACACGTTTTCGAAACAAAAACTGTCATTTTCACTCTTCAAATCATTTTTTTGTACTTTTGCAAAATAAACGTCAACATGGTTTCATGAGCTTCAGCACGTTAATATCTTGCGTACCTGCTTACATTCAAAAGTACGCCAATCGCCATCAGCATTAATGTCAGTGATGAGCCGCCATAACTAAGGAATGGGAGCGTGATACCTGTCACAGGAATAAGTCCAGTGACAACTGCGATGTTAATCATTACTTGAATGGCAACCATTGAAATAATACCAACTGCTAGGAAACTTCCATATAAATCTGGGGCTCCAAGTGCTATTCGTATGCCTCTCCATAATAGAACACTAAAGAGGAGTAAAATGAGTGATCCCCCTATAAAGCCAAGCTCTTCAGACAATATCGCAAAGATGAAGTCCGTTTGGGGCTCAGGTAAATAGAAGAATTTTTGTCTACTTTGACCAAGTCCCATTCCGAACAGACCACCTGGACCAACAGCGTATAAGGATTGAATAATTTGAAACCCACTGCCTAGCGGATCTTCCCAAGGATTTAAGTACGATGTAATTCGTTTTATTCGGTAGGGTGCTGATAAGACAAGTGCAGCAAACCCGCTGAGTCCTATAAGACCGAGAAATATAAAGTGAGCAATTCTCGCACCTGAAACAAATATCATAATAATACAGGTTCCAACCATCACCGTTCCTGTTCCCAGATCCGGCTGAAGCATAATGATGGCAAATGCAGAAAATACAATGCCTAAAGCTGGGGCAAAACCTTTGCGAAAGGATGTGATATTTTTTTGTTTTTCAGATAAGAATTTTGCAAGAAACGCAATCATCGCAAGCTTCATAAATTCAGAGGGCTGAATACTAAACGCACCGACACCGATCCAGCTTCTTGATCCATTTCTCTCCATACCGATACCAGGAATGAGTACAAGCAGCAAAAGGAGAAAACAAACAGCAATCAATATCTTTGACCAAGTCCGCCACGTCCAATAATCGACTCGCATAATGAAAAACATTGCGATAACTCCGATTCCGGCAAACAAAAGCTGTCTTTTTGCAAAATAAAACGAATCATCAAATTTATACGATGCCCACACAGCACTAGCGCTGTACACCATAATTAAACCAATCGTCAATAAAAGTAACGTAATGACAACAAGCAAAAAATCCGGAGAAGTTTTCTTATTCGTCAAGAGACCGACACCCCAAGCATAATTTCATTTGGGCTGTCAGTCATATGAGAGACAAGCCCTTATTTAAGCATATGCACGGCGTTTACAAACATGTCTCCACGTTCTTCAAATGTTTTATGTTGATCCCAGCTTGCACAAGCCGGAGATAATAAAATCACGTCTTCTTCTTCAGATATGTTAAACGCCGCAGGTACTGCTTGTTCAACATTATCGACATGTTTTACGTGATGTATTCCAAGCTCTTCACCAAGCTTCACAAACTTAGGTGCAGTCTCACCAAATGTGATAATTCCTTTTACATTTTTCATGAAAGGTTTCAATTCATCAAATTCATTGCCGCGATCAAGTCCACCTGCTAATAAAATGGTCGGTTGTTCGAAGGCTGACAATGCTTTACTTGTTGCCAAAATATTGGTTGCTTTACTATCGTTATAAAATTTCCGACTTTGAATTGTATCTACAAACTGCAGACGATGCTTCACTCCACTAAATGTCGTGAGAACGTGTACGATTGCTTCATTTGAGCAGCCTGCATTTTTCACAACACAAATAGCTGCCAAAATGTTTTCTTGGTTATGCTCACCAGGAAGGACAACATCCTTTACATCAATGATATGTTCATTCATGTAGTAAATTGCACCATGTTGAATAAACGCACCATGTTCTACTGGCTCTTTCACTGAGAAAAACACTTTTTTTGCTTTTGAACCTTCTGCCAGTTTTACGACCGATGGATCATCTAGGTTAATTACAGCGATATCATCTTCATGTTGATGTGCGAATACTTTCTGCTTTGCTTTTTCATACTCATCACGAGTGTGGTGATAGTCTAAATGTGCATCAAAAATATTTAATATTAAACTGATTTTAGGTCTAAACTCAACTGTTCCCATTAACTGAAAAGAAGAGAGTTCCGTTACGATCCACTCATCGCCAGCTGCATTTGCAGCGACTTCGCTGGCAACTGTTCCAATATTACCCGCCACTAATGTTTTTTGGCTGTCTTTTTTCAGCATTTCATAAATCAAAGTCGTGGTAGTGGTTTTTCCATTCGATCCAGTAATCCCAATAAAAGAGGATGAGGTTAAATGATACGCTAATTCTATTTCCGTCCAAACTGGAATTTGGCGGCGAAGCGCTTCTTGAACCATCACATTTTCATATGGAATTCCTGGATTTTTAATTAAAATCGTAATTTCTTTATCTTCGAATATACGAAGAGGATGACTGCCACAAACGACATCAATCCCCTTTTCAGAAAGTAGCTGAGCAGGTTCGTTTTCTTCAAACGGTTTTTGATCATTTACCGTCACATTTACTCCATGTTCATGAAGAATTGAAGCTGCCGCATATCCGCTTTTTGCAAGACCTAATACTAGTACATGTTCGTTTTTTAACATTTGCATCTTATTCAATTATAACCACACCTCGATGTAAATTCCTAAAACAGCAAGTAATAAACCAGCTGTCCAGAAGGTGACAACTACTCTCCACTCTGACCAGCCAACTAACTCATAGTGGTGGTGAAGCGGACTCATCTTAAAGATTCTTTTGCCGGTTGTTTTAAAGGAGATCACTTGAAGAATAACGGATAGCGTCTCAACAACAAATACTCCACCAATAATGACAAGTAAAATTTCAAGCTTCGTTAAAATCGCAATTGCTACAATGGCTCCGCCTAATGCTAGAGAACCTGTATCACCCATAAATACTTTTGCAGGATGTGCGTTAAACACAAGGAAACCAAGGACGGCTCCTGCAACAGCTACTGAAAAGATCGCTACATCATACTGGGATTGATTCCAAGCCAGTATGGCAAAAGCTCCGAAAGCAATAGCAGCGGTTCCAGATAAGAGACCATCCAGTCCATCCGTTAAGTTCACGGCATTAGAACCTCCGACAAGCATGAAAACGACAAGGATAAAGTAAGCCCATCCTAAATCAAAGCTGACGTCTGTTCCTGGAATGCGAATCGTCGTTGCAAACTGATAATAATGGAAAACTGCATAAAAGATCACTGCGATCACAATTTGACCGATTAATTTCTGTTTCGATGTTAATCCAAGATTTCGTTTCATCGCTACTTTAATATAATCATCTAAAAATCCTAATAGGCCGTAACCAAGTGTGACAAATAACAGTAAAAACATTTCTGGACTAATCTCAGAGAATTTGTTGATCATCACAATCGTTGTAATGGTGATAGAAAAGATAATCATAATTCCGCCCATTGTCGGAGTACCAGATTTCTTTTGGTGAGACTGCGGGCCTTCTTCTCTAATACTTTGACCAAATTTAAGTCTTCTTAAAAACGGTATAAAAATCGGGGATAAAAGAACACTGATTAAAAATCCCATTATGATTGTAAACAATATCACCTGTTCAAGCATCGTTCTTTACTCCTTCCGAATTTCCAAAGCCGTTTTCCATCAGAAAATTGCATTCATTATTATGGTATTCATTCGCGTTCTTCGTATGTTGTTTTTGTACAAAATGCTTCATTTCATTACACTCTTTTCATCATTTTAAGATTTGTTTAGATCTAAAATAGCGTCAACTGCAACCTTTGCATCATCAAAGTCATAGACTTGATCGCCAATGATTTGATATGTCTCATGGCCTTTACCCGCTATTAAGACTGTATCGCCTTTTTTCGCATTGGCAATGGCAAAGAAGATGGCTTGTTTCCGATTCACAAAGCTATGATAATACGCGTCTGGCACCCCATTTTCCATATCTTTTAAAATGGCTGAAGGATCTTCGCTTCTTGGGTTGTCTGATGTAAATACAGGTTCATCTGCATATTTCACAGCGATTTGGGCCATTTGAGGACGCTTTGTTTTATCACGGTCGCCGCCGCAGCCAATCACACAGAAAATTTTGCCCTCTGTTAATTCTCTACACGTTGTGAGGACATTTTCTAAACTGTCAGGTGTATGCGCGTAATCGACAATGACAGGGAAATCTTGATCGCAGTTTACAAGTTCAAATCTGCCTTTGACTCCCTCCAACTCTTCAATCGCACTAACGATCGACTCAAACGTTAAGCCAGATACGATCCCGACTGATACAGCTGCCAGGATATTATACACATTGAACTTTCCGACGAGGGCAACCGTCACATTCTTGGTGCCAATTGGAGTGACCAAATCAAATTGAGTTCCCTTCGGCATGATTTGAATATTTTTTGCCATGACATCTGCTTTTTGCTCTAAGGCATACGTCATGACTTCAGCAGCTGTGACTTTTTCAAAATAACTCGAAGCCTCATCATCTGCATTTAAAATCGCATGCTTGGGTTTATTGTGATGAAAGGCGCTTCCGAGCTGAGAAAATAGCAAGCTTTTCGCGTGTTTATATTCTTCCATTGTGTTGTGGTAGTCAAGATGATCCTGTGTAAGGTTTGTGAAAACAGCAATATCATAATCACATCCATGCACCCTGCCAAGATGGAGTGCATGTGATGATACTTCCATAATGGCTGTATCTACATCTTGATCAAGCATCTGTTTAAACGTTTTCTGAAGTGTGACACTTTCAGGTGTGGTGTTTTTCACGTCGAGAATGTCATCATTCACCTTCATATACATCGTACCGATTAAGCCTGTTTTCTTCTCGGCTTTTCTCATCATTTGTTCGATCATGTGTGTTGTTGAGGTTTTTCCGTTTGTGCCTGTGATCCCGATGAGATTCAGCTTATGAGTTGGCTGTCCATAAAACGCATCAGCTATTCTTGCAAGTGCTCTTTGAGAGTGTTTCACAATAATGACTGGTACATCTGTTATGTTAAGAGGGTGTTCCGCTACAATTGCTGCAGCCCCGCTTTTCACCGCTTTTTCAGCATAATCGTGTCCATCTACTGTATAGCCTTTTATACAGACAAAAAGGCTTCCCTTTTTCACCTCTCTTGAATCCATTTCAATGGAAGTGATATCAGGATTTTCGTTTATCAATTCGTTGTTTTCACTTTTAAAGTATGTAAGCAGTTCTTGTAATTTCATTTTCATATCAAACCTCTCAAATTCGTTCACGTGCATGTCTTGTGAAAAAAACACACAGTCTATATTTTATCGTAAAAAAAAGGATACATCCAGCGTATTCCTTAAGTTTCTGTTGGAAAAAACACACTTTGGACTCTTTTTTTCAAACGGTTCTTCTCTTTCAACAAAAAGAGGCAGCCGAATGAGTGCGGCTACCCTCTGTTCATTCTTTATTATTCATCGTTTAAGTATAATCTGATCGTGGAGCCTTCTTTGACCTTTGTCCCAGCAGCAGGTGATTGCTTCACTACTTTACTGCCAGTTCCTGAGGCATCGATCTTTAGGTTGATCAAGAGGGTTTCAAGATCTGAAACAGATCCTCCTACAAGATTCGGTACTTCAATGGTTTTTGTGTCCAGCCACTGGTACTTCTTTTCAATTTGCCCTTTTCTTTTTTTCACACCCATCTCTGGCAGGCTGTCCCGCATAATATGACCAACAATTGGTGCGGCCACGGTACCACCAAATTGAATGGTGCCTTTTGGGTTATCCACAGCCACATAGACTACAATACTTGGGTCATCTGCAGGCGCAAATCCGATAAACGACACAATATGGTTATTCTCCATATACTTTCCGTCCTTTACCTTCTGTGCTGTTCCTGTTTTTCCGCCGACCCGATACCCTTCAACAAATGCATTTCGGCCAGTTCCTTGGGCGACTACACTTTCAAGTGCAAACCTGATTTCTTTAGATGTCTCTGCTGAAATCACTTTCTTTTTGGCAATCGGTGATTGCTTTTTCACGACCTCTTTTGTGATTGGATCTATCCATTCTTTTGCAATATAAGGCGTGTAAAGTGTCCCGCCATTTACCGCAGCTGCTACTGCAGCTACTTGCTGAATCGGCGTAACAGATACACCTTGCCCAAAGGCCGTGGTCGCCTGCTCTACAGGACCTACACGATCAAGCGGGAACAAAATCCCCCGCCCTTCCCCTTGAAGGTCGATTCCTGTTTTTTGGCCAAATCCGAAATTTTTAATATAGGAAAATAATTTATCTTTCCCAAGACGGTCTCCTAGCTCTACAAAGCCGGGGTTACAGGAATTTTGAACCACTTCCAAGAATGACTGTGATCCGTGCCCGCCTTTTTTCCAGCACCTGAGTCTTGCACCATCAACTGTCACAGATCCGCTGTCAAAAAATGAATCGCGCTTTAAATTTACTTTCTTTTCTTCTAATGCTGCTGCAAGTGTAATAATTTTAAACGTCGAACCCGGCTCATATGTGCTCCACACCGGAAGATTTCGGTTAAACACTTTTGGGTCAACTGATTGATAGTCAGCTGGATCAAAATCTGGTCTGCTTGACATTCCCAGCACTTCACCATTTTTCGGATTCATCGCAATCGCAATCATACCATCTGGATTATACTTTGCCTGCGCATTGTCTAATTCCCGTTCTATGATGGTTTGTACTTTTGAATCGACTGTTAATTTCATATCAAGACCATCTTTAGGCGGTGTATAATCGTCTGCTTCATCTGGCATTTTCTGCCCTTTTGCATCGGAATAAAACTTCACAGAACCTTTTTCGCCTTTTAGATCATCGTCATAGTAGGCTTCCAGTCCAAGTAAACCTTGATTATCGATTCCAGCAAAGCCCAGTACATGTGAAAGAAAGCTGCCAAACGGATAATGTCTGATGCTGTCTTCTGCTACATACACGCCTTCTAAATCAAGCTCTCTTACTTCTTTTGCTTTTTCATGAGATACCTTTCTGCCCTCAGGAGAAATTCGTTCAATTGATGTTTTCTTCGTGACATGCTTGTACGCTTTCTCTTCAGACATATTCAGTACTGCTGCCAATTTCTTGCTTGTTTCTGCAGGATCTTTAATTTGCCGAGGGACGACCAATATAGATGGGGCACTTTTGTTCGTCGCAAGCTCTACTCCATTCCGGTCCAAAATATCTCCCCGTTCCGGTTCGAATGGAAGGTTTCGGCTCCATGAATCTTTTGCTAAGCTTGTCAGCTTCTCGCCCATAATAAACTGCACATATCCTAATCTAGTATCTATGATGAAAAAAATGATCACCCCAAACAGCAGCACGAAAAGCAATCGTTTTCTCACTGTTACACTTGACACTCGCACGCCCGGTTCACTCCTTACATATGGCTTGTTTTCATCATATGCAGGCCCGTCCTTTTGTAGAACGCTACGTGATATTCAGCTGGAGCAAAAGAAAAAACCTAGCAAGCGGTTTGCTAGGTTTAAAGTTAATTTGGGCTTTTAAATGTCACAGTGACGACTTTGTCTGAAATCTCCGCTCCACTTTTGACACTTTGTTTTACAGCATATCCTTGTCCATTTGTTTCTATATGCACACCGGAAATCGAAGCATATTGAAGGACTTCCCTTCTGGACCAGCCTGTCATATCAGGCATCTTAATGGTTTTCCCTGCTGTTTTCAAGAAGACTTTCTGGCTTTCAGAGAATTCAGAGCCCGCACTCGGCCACTGGCGTTTAATGGAGAGGCCGTCTCCAATGACAACAGGCGCTAAGTGTTTATTTTTGGCTTCTGTTTCCGCCTGCTTCACTTCTAAATCCAGGAATGAAGGCATCGTTTCTTGTTTCACTTTTTCTGCGCCTGATTTTTTATCGTCTGTTTTTGTTGGTGCAATATTTAAATATAGCAGACTATTTTTCATCACAGGGTTAAAGATTTGAGAAACCGGGGCAGACCCTGTTTCTGTTTCAGACAGCTGCGGCTGCTGTACAGCTACATAAACAAGCAGCTTCGGATCATCTTTTGGCGCCATTCCCATAAATGAAAAGACGTAATCGTTTCTTCCTTGGAGGTAACCGCCGGCACCGCCAATTTGTCCCGTTCCTGTTTTTCCAGCAACGTCGAAGCCTTTGATTTGGTAAGGCTGACCTGTTCCAATTTTTGAGGAAACAACCTCACCTAAAATGTCGCGAACTTGCTTCGCTGTATCAGATGAAATCGGTTTTCCTGCTGCTGTTGGTTCGTGCTGCAAAATCGTTTTGTTTGTATTCGGGTCTGTAATATGGTCAATGACATATGGCTTCATCATTGTTCCGCCGTTTGCTATCGCTGTGGCTGCTTCGATTTGTTGAATCGGTGTGATGGCTGACGCTTGACCATAAGCCGTCGATGCTTTGTCATATTCGTATCTATAATTGATTTTGCTAGACGCTTCGTTCGGCAAGTCAATCCCCGTTTTGTCATAGAAATGGAACTTCTGCAAATATTGTTCGTATCGTGTGAAGCCTAGTTTTTCTTTCGCCAGCTTTGCAAAGGCCACGTTTGATGAGCGGAGAACCCCTTGATGAAAGTCAATTTTCCCCCAGCCATTTCCGTTGTTGTGGTCTCTCACAAGGCCGCCGCCTACTTTATAAGTACCAGATTGATATTTGCCACTGCCTTGGTAGACCCCTTCTTGGATCGCCGCAGCGAGGGTAAAGATCTTCATCGTTGAACCTGGTTCAAACGCATATGAAATGACATCATTGTTATAATTCGTAATGTCTAGTTCATTTAAATTAAAGCTTGGCCGCTGCCCCATCGCGAGAACCTTTCCAGTTTTCGGATCAACGACTGTGGCAATGATTTTCTTCGGCTTATACTTTTTGGCAACCTGCGTCATACTTTCTTCAAGAAACGCTTGAATTTTTTGATCGATGGTCAGCGTGACATTTTTCCCGTCTTTCGGGGCGACAATGTCTTCTTTACTATTCGGCAAGGCCCATCCGCTTCTGTCACTGTTATATGTCACATAGCCGTCTTTTTCTTTTAAATATTTGTTCAGTGCCTTCTCAAGTCCCATTGCACCTGACATGTCCTTTGTCGCCTCATCTAATCTGGCATAACCGATCAGGTTAGAAGCAAACATGCCGTTTGGATAATATCGCTTCGTGTCTTTTTCAAATGCGACCCCTGGAAGCTTTAGCTTTTCAATTTTTTCCTTCGTTGAAAAACTAATATCTTTCCCCGCTTTACCAAACTCAACTTGGAATGCATCTTTTGTATTGAGACGCTTTAAAATTTCGCTTTCACTCATATCGATGACTTTTGAGAGCTCTTTTGCCGTCTTTTCTTTATCGACGACATGCATTGGGTGCTTAGGGTCCACTGTCATTTTCTTGCTCATGACCGCAATAAGCTTATACACAGATGTATCCTCAGCAATCACATTTCCATTCCGGTCTAAAATAGACCCTCTTTTGGCTTCAAGTGTTTTCTTCGATTGATATTGTTCATTAGCCTTGGCGGCTAACACTTGTCCATCAACCGTTCCTGTAATCTGAATATAGATAAAACGTGCTAGGATGATAAAGAAAAACAGGGCGAAGCAAATACTTGCAATTGCCGCGCCTCTGTTCATCATTTTATTCTTTTTAGGCATCGCCATGTTAATCGACCTTCTTAACATCTTTCGATATGCTTAAGCCTGCTTTTTTTGCGGCTTCGATGATTCTTTCTGGTTCACTCAGCAAGTCTTTTTCCTTTTGAAGCTCAGTGATCTTCTTCGATTCTAAAGATACTTGCTGTTCTAATTTCTGCACTTCAATATTGGCGT
Source organism: Bacillus sp. LNXM65 (assembly GCF_002998575.1). Classification (NCBI taxonomy): domain Bacteria; kingdom Bacillati; phylum Bacillota; class Bacilli; order Caryophanales; family Bacillaceae; genus Bacillus; species Bacillus sp. LNXM65. Next base: position 477,983 of record NZ_PVRB01000001.1, read on the forward strand.
GATAGACAGCAAAGGCTTTAGAAATGATGAGAATGGAGCTGCACATAAGAGCCATGACAAACATGACAAGTAAGATTTTTTCACCAAGTGTGATAGAACCTCTTCTTTTAATGACAACCGATTGGCCTTGCTGCTCTGTTTGATGTTGCTTCACTTCTCTTTGATAAGCCAAATTACTCATAAGAAACCTCCTTTTTATCATCATCTATGGTGTCGTTTTACTTTTTTTCTGCAATTCGGAGCTTCGCTGAACGGGCACGGTTGTTATGTTCCAGCTCTTGTTCTGATGCAACGATCGGTTTTCTCGTGATCAGCTTCAGCTTTGGTTCAAGTCCTTCTGGAATCACTGGTAGTCCGTGCGGAAGTTCTGGAAGAGAAGACATTTCTCTAAATGTACTTTTACAAATCCGGTCTTCAAGTGAATGGAATGTAATGACAGAAATTCTCCCCTTCGGATTGAGTAACTCTATTGCTTGTTCTAGTGCTTCTTCAAATACTTTCAATTCATCATTTACGGCAATTCGGATCGCTTGAAATACTCTTTTCGCTGGATGTCCGCCAGTTCGTCTTGCAGGTGCCGGAATTCCTTCTTTGATAATGTCGACAAGCTCACCCGTTGTTTCAATTGGCGCTTTTTTTCTTGCTTCTTCAATTTTGCGTGCGATTTGCTTGCTGAATTTTTCTTCCCCATATTTGTAGAAAATCCGAACTAGATCTTCAAATGGCCATTCATTCACCACTTTTTTTGCCGACAATGCGGCTGATTGATCCATTCGCATGTCAAGAGGTGCATCATGGTGATAACTAAAGCCTCTCTCTGGTGTGTCGAGCTGAGGAGATGAAACCCCAAGGTCAAAAATCACACCGTCTACGCTTGTAATACCTTGTTCATTCAGACGTTCTTTTAAATATCGGAAGTTGCTTTTTATGAAAAGAATGTTCGCTTTAGCATCCGCGAGCTTCTCTCGTGCATGATCCAGTGCAGCATCGTCTTGGTCAAATCCAATCAATGTTCCTTTTTCTGATAATTGAGATAGTAAATATGAGCTATGACCTGCTCCGCCCAGCGTGCAGTCCACATATGTACCGTCTTCTTTTACGTTTAAACCGTCAACTGTTTCTTTTAATAATACTGTCTCATGTTGAAACATGATGTTATGGTCCCACCTTTTTCAAATAGAAATGAATGTGTAGAAAGCTTGCTGCACAAGGGATTATTATATATCAAATCCAATCATGTTTTCAGCAATTTCAGCAAAAGAATCTTCTTGCTCTTCTGTATATTGTTCCCAGATCGACTTACTCCACAACTCAATTCGATTTGAAACGCCGATGACCACACATTCTTTTTCGAGTTTTGCATATTGGAGTAGGTTTGATGCGATGTTTATACGCCCCTGCTTGTCCAGATCGCATTCGACTGCGCCAGAGAAGAAGAACCGGGTAAACGCACGTGCATCTTTTTTCGTTAGCGGTAGTGCTTTGAGTTTCTCTTCGATTAGTTTCCACTCACTCATAGGGTAGCCAAATAAACATTGATCAAGCCCTCTCGTCAGCACAAACTGTTCTCCGAGACCGTCTCTAAATTTAGCAGGGATGATCATGCGCCCTTTTGAATCAATCGTATGCTGGTATTCACCCATGAACATGATAATCAGAGCCCCACTTTCTCACCCTTACTCTCCACTATCCACCACTTCTCTCCACAAAACTTATTCTACACTGTTTCTACATAAAAAAAAACCCTGAACTAGTCAGGGTTCATTAAAACTTTATTTCAAAGTTTGACAATTTGTTGCTTGTTTTGAAATGAAAATGGCAGATTTTTGAACGTTTTGAAGAATTCTGGTCCATATTTGTTTAAAAAATACATGATATTCCAAATTCTTTCTTGCGGGGCGTCCAGTGGTTTTAAACTATTTTCAATCCGTTCAAAGTCCCGAAGGATATATCCTTCCTTCTCTTCCACACGCTGCGCCACCTTTTGATAAACAAATTGAAGCTGGTCTTCGATAAATTTGGCATTTTTATCTAGCAGCTGCTCGAAGTTTGGTTCAATCTCCAGTGCTTCTTGTCTCATCACACCATGAGCATTCGCTAATTCACGTTTGGCCTGTTGAACTGCTTGAACAAAGCTGTCTGGAAGACTTTGTTCAAAGTGCGCTTCTTTCTTTTCATTCACTCCGCTTGTCAGCACTTCTTCTACCGACAGTTCTCTAACCGGCAGTTTCTTGTTGATGTGCCTTTCAAGAATGGTCACATGCAGTCTTGGAAGAACAGGCGCCATCTTTAATTTAAAATGCTCAAAGATTCCTTTCAGTTCTCCCCAATAGTTAACCTCACCGTGTCCTGCCATAAAAGCAAGTGTTGGGAGAAGGCTTTCCTGCATCAAGGGACGCGTCACCACATTGTTGCTAAACCGTTCTGGGTGCTCCTCAACTTCCTGCAGAAGCTCTTCCTTTGTCCATGTAAGCCCCACTTCTGATATAGAAAACCGGCCGTTCTCTTTCTCAATTAGGAAACGTTCCTCATCATATTCGTAAAATAGGTTTGCCTGACTGTCACCAGCTTCAATGATCGGCTGATATCCTGCTCGTTTCATGGCGGCCTGCGTGTCTTTTAAGCGAGCAGTGACTGCATCATTTGTCTCAACAATGTGCTTGAATAACGCACGCTCAAGTGGTTTGACACCTAAGTCACCTGAATTAAATAAAAGCAGTCCATCTTCTTCAAAGAGGTCACTTACAATCCATTCAAAGAAATCAGTAAAGGTTTGTGATTTGCGTAAACATCGAAGAAGCTGATCGAGCAAGTCATTGGTGTACGCAGATTCTTCATATGTTGAAAACACATCACGGAGCCATTTCTCGGTTTTTTCTTGATCAAGCGGGATTCTTTTCGCAGCCGCTTTTTTGACGTTATGTAATGGCAGCTTTTGTTTCACTGGTTCTTTTTCGCCAGACGTGTACACAAAATTAATTTCATCTACGTCATGATCCTCACCGGCTACCCAAAAGACCGGAATCACTGGGACTCCAAGCTCTGTTTCTTTTTCTTTTGCAAACTGAATGATGGATATGATTTTATGTATGGTATAAAGCGGTCCTGTTAATAGACCAGCCTGCTGTCCTCCAACCACCATGACACTCCGTTCATCACGGATCTTTTCAATGTTCTGACGCATCGCTGCCGATTCAAACTTTGCATGGTATGCGCTCATATAATCCGCTAAAGCCTCGCGCGGGAAGCTCATTTCCATGAGATCGTCGTATCTCTTTTTCCATGTGTGCTCAGAATGTATATCATAATCAAAAAAAGTCGTCATCTCTTTTTTTTCTTCTATATAATCACGTATGAATAAATTCTGACTTCGGATGGAAAGTTCAGTCAATTGCATGTTTAGAACTTCCTTTCTTCAATAAATAGTTAGTTTCCCGAAAAAAGTATAGCATGTAAATGATCTCACTCAAAAGATTTTGTTTGCTTTTTTTCCAATACTTCCAAGCTTCGATAAAAGAAAGTGAGATGTGGCGCCGCAACACCTTGAACTTGAGCCTTTTTTAAAAGATAGCCAACGATGGCTTTTCTTTCGGTTTGGCGGCCTTTCACAATATCTTGAAGCATAGACGACTGATTCGCAGCCGTTTTCTCACAAACAGAGATGACATAAGGCCAGAGCCGCTCTTTTTCAGACAATCCCAAGATGGATACCGCTTCATCAAATGCACATTTCATCATGTATTCATATGAGGGGTTTGCGATCAATTCCCCGTTTCTCACATGCAGCAAAGCCGTCAGCGGATTAATACAGACATTGACAAGCAGTTTTTCCTCCAGCACCTTTTTCCATTCATCCGTATAGATCATCTGAAAATGAGATGATGTCTCATTCAATGCATTTTTTATATCAGCTGCTTCCTCATGCTGAAATGCCCCCCACTTGATGACACCAATACCTGTATGGTTCACTGCATGATCTGACATCTTCATAGCCCCGTGTTCTACCACACCTATATATAATGAATGTGCCGTTTTCCAATTCTCCAAATCTAATAAGTGAGCCATTCCGTTCTGTAAAAATAAGATACGCTGACGAGGTAATGTCGATAATTCATCGAGCACATCTTGCAAATGATGATATTTCACCGTCACGATGAGCAAATCAAATACTCCTGTTATTCCTGTCTGTGCATGAACAGCCGCCTGACATGTTTCTCCTTTTACTGTTCGCTGAATGCCTGATGCTCGAATCTCTTCTGCCTGCTCTTTTCTTCTTGTAAAGACCGTGATGTCATGATGCTGTGATAAATAACTAGCACAAAGCAGACCAATCGCACCGCCGCCAATGATTCCAATGTTCAACTGCCGCACTTCCCTTTTTCTGTTTACTTCATTATATCAATTATTGTAACAGGTTCATGTCGTGATGCAAAAAGCAGATGGCGCGCTATGATTGAATTTTTTTAATTTAAAAACTATAATAATAAGTGTAAAAACTTTTCGAGGCGGATGGGATGAAAACGCCTTCAATGACATCACTGTCGACATTATGTGTGTAAGGGGGAAGATCATATGGCACAAGTAAAACGACTTCTAATTAATTACAAAACTTTAGAGGAATTTAAACAATTTAAGGAATACGGCATACAAGAGCTATCCATGCTTGAAGACCTTGAAAGCAATATGATTGAAAATGACAGCAACTCTCCATTTTACGGGATTTATTTTGGAGATAAGCTAGTGGCACGTATGAGCCTTTATCAAGTGGACGGCTCAACGACAACGTATTTTAACCACAATCATGATTATTTAGAGCTGTGGAAGCTGGAAGTGCTTCCTGGGTATCAGCGCAAAGGGTACGGCGAAGCACTTGTTGAATTCGCCAAATCGTTCGGATTGCCAATTCGGACCAATCCGCGCGTCAAATCAGCCGGTTTTTGGGATAAAATGGGCTTTGAAGCAGTAAAATATGATATGGAGCGCGATAAGGGTGAAAATCCACTCATCTGGGAGCCCGCTCATATTCAAAAAAATACAGGTGAATCCGCTTAAAGACTGATCACAAAACGCCCCTCCTTTCTCTGTGAGGGGCGTCTCTTTATTTAGCATATTCTTTTAAGCTGATATTCTGTTTGACTCTTTCAACAATACCAATGAGTGCCCGGTAATCTTCTTCTGTCATTTTTAATTGCCGCTTTAAGTGTTCATTTTCTTCTGTAAGTGACTTCAATTGATGCTGTGCATCTGCCAGTTCCTCGCGTAAATGAGCAGGTCCATCAGGTTCTTTTTCAAGCTGCTCTAAAAACTGAATCACTTCTCGAAGGGTCAATTCAGCCTGAATTGAAGATGTCTTCTCTTCTATGGTTAACGCATGCTGTGGTAAACCAGAGGAATGAATACCGATTTTTTTACGCAGTTCTTTCCGCTGTTTTTTCGCCAGCTCTATGCCTGCCTGATATTGTTTTCTAACGTATGAGTTCCACCTGAAACCACATGCTGCAGCTGTTCTTGACAATGCTTTCCCGACTTCCTCAAATGCGGAAAGCTGCGTTCCTCCATCTCGAATGTGCCTTAAGACGACTTCTGCTAAAAGTAAATCTTCATCTTGTGTCCATGCGTCCTGCCTTGTAATCGTCAATTGATCATCCCCCCTGAATCTGAATACCACATCATATGCGCCTACTAGAGTAGATAGACTATTTGCAGGAGAGAAACCTAAAAAATAGACAAATAAAAAAACGCAAGGGAAGATTCCCTCACGTTTTTTTATCAAGCATTAGTTGCTTTTTACGTCTTTGCCTTTGTATGTTCCGCAAGATTTGCAGACACGATGAGAAATTTTCATTTCACCGCATTCTGGGCAAGCTACCATACCAGGTACTTGTAGTTTGAAATGCGTACGACGCAATCTTTTTTTCATTTTAGAAGTTCTTCTAAAAGGTACAGCCATTATTCCCACCTCCTTAAAGAGTTAAGATTCATTATTTTCTTCTAAGAGCTTCTTCAAGCCTTCCAGACGCGGATCAATTCGGTTTTGATGTGCATCTTCCGAAATGACCGCCCAGTCATTCCCTTCTTGTGGTGCAGCACCTTTTACATCCGTTTGGTCGCAAAAGATTTGCATCGGCACTTCAAGAAGAATTTCTTCCTTGACTATAGGCGTTAAGTCGATGATGTCGTCTTCTACAATAGAAACGTCTTCATCTTCTATATCGTCTGTCTTATGAAGTACAAATAGTTCTTTCGTTGAAATCGCAAATGGATAATTTACATCAACAAGCGTTCTTGAACAAGGCAATGTCATTTCACCTGTGATGGTTAAATCAAATGCGACTTGCTTTGATTCGATCACTCCAGTCCCTTTCACCTCTACCGGTGAAATTCGACGTATATCTGAATGAAGGCTAGTAAGTTCATTTAAGTCAACCGTCTCATGAAAATCGAAGCTGTTTTTAGCTTTTTGATGTAACTGATAAACTGTCCATTTCAATTGTATCACCTCTAAGAGCAACAAACATGATTATAGCTTTCATCATGTTATTTGTCAATATTTTTTCTTTACAGTCCTTTGTGATGTCAGAGGGTTGTTTGACATCAGTTCGCGGAATGCCTACACTGAAAAAAATGGGCTTCATTTTTCCCTTATGCTACTTTAGCATAGACCATTTAACCATAGCAAGAAAGGCGGAACATCTATTGAAAGCAACAGGAGTCGTTGTCGAGTATAATCCATTTCATTATGGACATGCCTATCATGTTCGTCAGGCGAAAACACATACCTCCTCAGATGTTGCCATTGCCGTCATGAGCGGTTCCTTCCTCCAGCGTGGTGAGCCTGCCATCGTCTCAAAATGGGCGCGGACAAAAATGGCGCTGCAAAACGGTGTAGACATTGTGTGTGAGCTTCCATACATATACGCAGTGCAAAAGGCAGAAACCTTTGCAAACGGTGCTGTGGCGATTCTAGATGCTTTAAAATGCCGCTCCCTTTTTTTCGGCAGCGAGGATGGTGACATTAAAGCATTTGAGCGAACGGCTCATGCTTGGCTTGAGAAAAAAGGAGAAATTGACCTTTTCACAAAAGAAAAGGTGAAAGAAGGCCTTAGTTATCCAGCAGCTGCAGCAGCTGCGTTTCAAGAGGTGATTGATCCTAAGCACTTACTGGATCTGTCCAAGCCAAATAACATTTTAGGTTTCCATTATGTCAAAGCCATCTTGGAGAGATCCCCTCACATGCAGCCCTTTACCTCTCAAAGGATTTCATCTGGTTATCATGATGAAGAACTTCCTAAAAATCAGAAAATCGCAAGCGCAACAAGTATACGAAAAGCCTTAAAAGATCACGGCACATTTGAAACAGTCGCCCCATATCTCCCAGAAGCTACGCTCAAGCAATTACATGACTATCATTCTTCTTATGGTCTTTTACATACGCAAGAAGCCTACTTTAGCTTCTTAAAACAAGTCTTTCACACAATGGATACAGCAGAACTAGAAGGCATCTATGAAATCGAAGAAGGCATCGAACACCGCATGCAAAAGGCGATTTCACATGCGTCCTCCTACGAGGAATATCTATCTCTTGTGAAAACAAAACGATATACGTGGACAAGGCTGCAGCGGATGAATACACATCTCTTAATGAGGGTGAAAAAGAGTGCCATGCATGAGCTGCTGAAAGAGAGAGAAGCGCCTTACATTCGTTTACTTGGTATGTCAAAGAAAGGGCAGCAATACTTATCTCTTGTGAAAAAAGAATTGGACGTGCCGCTCATAAGCAAGCTGTCTGCCTTTTCACATCACGCACTTGATCTTGATATTCGCGCGTCCCGCGTCTTCAGCCTGCCCGTTAGTGAGCCAATGCAAACGGACTTAACGGAAGCGGAGTTTAAAACCTCACCGATCCGATATGATGAAGAGACTGGTCTCTTCCAGTCTTAACAAAAAGAGCAGCCTTGATGAAGGCTGCTCTTCTTTGATTAAGATGCTTTCTCTTTTAATTTGTTTAAATAGTTCAGGGCATCTTGCATCGTATCTACAGGCACAATTTTCATATCACTTTTAATATCTTTCGCTGTTTTGACAGCATTTCGGTAGTCTGAATTTGAATCACCTTTATCGTTTGGTGCAAAGAATATATCTTTTCCGGCTTTATCTGCCGCCACGACCTTTTGATCGATTCCGCCAATTGGACCGACCGTTCCATCGGCGTCAATCGTCCCCGTTCCCGCAATCGCATAGCCATGTGTTTCGTCTTCTTTTGTGAGCTGGTTATAAATTTCAAGTGACATCATGAGACCTGCTGATGGGCCGCCGATATTTTCAATATCCACCTTAATGGAAGGCGAGACTTTCACATTTCGATCTGTAAATAATGATACACCGATTCCAACTCGATTCGGCTCTTCTTTAAATGGTTTTAACGTCACTTTCTCCGTGATGTCTTTGCCATTTCGTTCAAGGACAAAACGGACAGATGTACCTGCTTTTTTGCTGCTGATATACGAAACCATTTTATCAGCAGAATCATAGGTCTTGCCATCAACGCTTTTGATTCGGTCGCCCACTTCAATTTTGCCGTAAGCAGGCATTCCTTTCATCACGTAGCTAGCATATACCCCGTTAAACGTATAATCTACTTTTTTGCCTGCTTTTGTATACGCTGCAATCATGGCATTTTCTTGAGAGCTTTTCATCAGCTGTAGCTGTCTTTTCATATAATCTTCATCCGACTCCCCGTCCGCTTTAATATTTTCTTCCGGGACGATCTCGTCATATTTATTCATTTTCGCAAGCAAATACGTATACGGATTGGCTGGACCTACTTTTATCGTCATAAGTGAGAAGCTGCCCTTCTCGCCATATCCGCCGTCTACTTGAATGTGGGGAGCAATCTCGGTTGCATCACCCGGCTTTGTCACGTAATATGGCAGTTTGACAAAGGTTAAGCCAAATAATACAAGGATAACGACAAAAAAGCTGAGCCAGCGAATATTCAATTTTTTCATTCGATTAACACTCCCATTTATCAATGACATCTTTCAGTTTACCTGTTAGTTGATCTGCAGCGAGCTCACCTGCTTCAATCATCTCCTGCACCTGTGTAAATGCACTCGAGCTAAATGTTTCAAGCCTCGGCCGGATCATGACATCAGCGTGAATGGTTTGATGGCGGACCAATTCATTTTGAAGGATGTCCAAACTTTGCATAATCACATCCGATAATCTCGTCGCCTTTTCTGTTTTTTTCACCCTTGATACATCAGAGGCGATAATGAGGTCCGCGCCCATTTCTTTTAAAACAGACACAGGAATGCGGTCAACAACCGCTCCATCGACTAGCTGTCTGCCGCCCATTTCATGAGGAACAAACACGCCCGGAATGCTGATGCTTGCTCTGACTGCTTGTGAAACAGACCCTTTTTTAAACACGACCTTCTCCCCTGTCTCGAGGTCACAGGCAACCACCGCAAGGGGCATTCTTAATTCTTCAAATTTCTTCCCATATGTAAACGTGTGAATCAGCTGCAACATTCGATTCCCTTTTAAAAGACCGATTTTTGGCAGTGTATAGTCAGCATAATACTTTCTTCTGAAGACAAGTGCAAGTTTTTTCATTTTTTCTACGTCTTGTCCTGCCGCATAAAAGCTCCCAACAAGTGCGCCAATACTGCTGCCAGCGATCATATCTACCTGAATTCCTTGTTTCTCAAGACTAGATAAAACTCCGATATGCGCCATTCCCCTCGCACCCCCGGAGCCTAACGCAAGTCCAATGACTGGTCGCCTCATGAAAATCCACCCTCCTCTTTTCTATGCATATATACGAATCTATTGGTCTAAACATGCCCCTTCTGCTCGTATAGTAATAGAAGACAGGCTCGGCTAGTGTCTTTCTTTTTTGATCACGAGCTCGCCAATAGATCATAACAGCAAGGGGCGAAATCTCCATGAAAAAATGGAACACTCTGTTCATCGCTGCTTTTTTTATCTTTTTAACAGCCACTGTGATTACACATCCACAAACCTCTTTGCAAGCGTCTAAAAATGGACTTGCAATGTGGTGGGAGGTTGTATTTCCATCATTGCTTCCTTTTTTTATTTTGTCTGAGCTATTAATTAGTTTCGGGATTGTCAGATTTGTCGGGGTATTATTAGAGCCATTTATGCGCCCCATCTTTCGAGTGCCTGGTGTAGGGGGATTTGTCCTAGCAATGGGAATGGCATCAGGCTTCCCTTCTGGTGCGAAATTAACCACAAGACTCAGGCAGGAAGGACAACTGACACAAATCGAAGCAGAGCGCCTCGTTTCTTTTACAAATTCATCGAATCCATTGTTTATTTTCGGTGCGGTGGCTGTTGGTTTTTTTCATCATCCAGCTTTAGGGATTGTTTTGGCATGCGCACATTATTTAGGGAATCTCGCTGTTGGTGTGACGATGCGGGGATATAAAGCGCGGCATGATGCACATCTGAGAAGCCGTAAGCGATTTTTATTCCCACCGTTTCAAGAGGCATTCAGCGCTCTTCATACAGCAAGACTCACAGAGAAAAGACCGCTCGGCCAAATTTTAAGTGATGCGGTGATGTCATCAGTCCAAACTCTCTTTATGATTGGCGGCTTTATTATCTTATTTTCTGTATTTAGTAAAATGCTGTCAGTTGTTCATGTGACGGACCTCTTATCCATAGGGATCGGATATATGCTGCAAACGATGCATCTTCCGCCAGAATTAGATCTTGCGATGATTGCCGGTTTATTTGAAATCACATTAGGAAGTCAGCTGACAGGGTCACAGGAAGTCACCCTTCTTGCTAAAACGATTGTCGTCAGCTTTATATTAGGATTCAGCGGGTTTTCTGTTCAAGCTCAGGTCGCTGGCATTCTGGCGGCAACAGATATACGCTTTAAACCGTTTTTCTTCGCTCGTTTGCTTCACGGAATTTATGCAGCTGTTTTTGCCTTTTTATTGTTCAAGCCTCTTTATGTCTCTCGATCTGACATGGCTCTCCCAGCAGGTGCCTTTGAAGCAAGCCAGCAGGTCGTCGTGTACAGCAGTGTGCTTTGGAATCAGCTTGTGACAGCTGGCCCATTGATCACGCTATGCAGCTTGATCTTGTATATCGCGCTATACTATCAGAAATTAAAAAAAGGATGAGTGCACGGTGCGGTGCACTCATCCTTTAAATTTTTCTTTCAGCGCTGCTTCTACCTCTTTTGGGACAAGATCTTTGACTAATCCATGATATTTCGCTACTTCTTTGACAATGCTGGAACTTAAGAAGGAATATTGATTGTTGGTCATCATGAAAAACGTTTCAATTTCATCGTTTAACACTTTATTCATTGATGTGCCTTGCATTTCATATTCAAAGTCCGTCACAGCTCTTAATCCGCGTAAAATGACTTTGGCTTCTTTTTGTTTCGCATAATCAATAAGCAGACCGTGAAAGGATTCAACTTTGATATTTGGCAGATCCTTCGTCGCCTGGCGAATGAGCTCACACCGTTCTTCAACGGTAAATAACGGTTGTTTGGATGAGTTATTTAGTACACATACATACACTTCATCAAAGATCTTTGCACCTCTTTTGATGATATCCAAATGGCCCAATGTGACTGGATCAAAGCTACCCGGACAAACGGCTATGTTTCCCATGCTTTAATTTCCCCGCTTTCTATAGATCGTAATACCAGTCAACCCGTACAGTTCCTGTCTTGATATGTAAAGCTGTCCAGCTTCCTCTGGCAGTGTGACGTCCTTATCATGCTCACACACGATCACGCCGTCATCTGTTAATAAGGCATGCTCGTCAATCATTTCAAGAAGTGCTTTCAGCTGTTGATCTTTATAAGGCGGATCAAGAAAGATCGCTTGAAAGGATTCCTCTCGTTTCACAACGGCTGAGAGTGCACGCTTTGCCTCGTTTCGAAACACTTCACTTTGATCGAGCAGCGACAATTGATTGAGGTTTCCTTTAATCGTCTGAATTGCCTTCATATCTCGATCAACGAAAATGCAATGATCGAATCCTCTGGAAAGCGCTTCAATTCCTAAACCACCGCTTCCCGCAAATAAATCAAGGGCCCATCCGCCATCAAAATACGGGCCGATCATATTAAATATCGATTCTTTTACTTTATCTGTCGTCGGTCTTGTTGATTGACCTGGTACCGCTTTAAGTGTGCGGCCTTTTCTCGTTCCAGAGATGACTCTCATTTTCCCACCACTTTTTCTGCTTGCTTCTATTGGTTATTGTTTATGACAAAAAATTCAACATTATCTTACCACAACACTCCGCAGGGGACAATGCAAGGATTTTCATTCATTTTCTATGTATAGATCAAGGAATGCGGGGTCATACTATTTATAACAGCATCTGATGTGGTGCTGTTGCCAACCGCGGAGAAGACTTACGTTTCCCCATAAGTTCTTCCTCCGGTTTCTCCTCTCCCTTTGCCTTCTCCTTAATGAATCATTAAGAATAGAAGGACCCCGCGGGTGATGCCGCGGGGATTTTTTTGTGTCTTTAAAAGCCCACTTTATAATCATACTCTTTTGCTTTGTCCAATTTGGATTCGTACTCTAATTTAATAAAAGGTTTATATGAAGGCTCAACACGCTTCACAAATGGCAATGAGCTGAGCTTAGCCATATGACGCTCGAGATCATTCATATCACAATAGATCACTGCATACTTCATTTTCCTTGAAATATAGTGAACATTTCCAAATTTTCTTAGCGCCTTTGACTGCTTTAACGAATGCAGCCAAACGACCATCCCTTGACGTTTGGTTTCCATCTTTTCACCTGCCGCTTTTTCAATTCTTTTCAGTCATTATGTAAAAGACGAGACATTCAAGTCTCGTCAAGATACTTTACAGCCACAGCTGCCACCTGATCCACAGCCACCGCCGCATGATGATAGACCATCAAAATATGGGTTCCCTGTTGGAACTTTGATATATGCTGATACAGCTTGACCGATTTCAATACTAATCTCATCTAAGATGGATTGAATCGCTGTTTCTGCTTTTTTGAAATCAACCACTGTATCGTGAAGATCTAACTTTCTTTTGACCTCACGCATTTCCTTTGAGATCGTTCTATAGTCCGGATGGTATTTGCCGAACCGCTGCACATCCTCATATTGCTCTTTTACTTTTGTAAAATGGGCAATAATTTGTTGGGCTTCTTCGTCTTGCTGGAGACGCTTAAAGCAGTTGCGGTAATGTTCAGCCTCCTCCGACTGAAGAATCATGGCAGCCAATTGATTCGCTTCCTCTTGGAGCTCCACAGATTCGATTGTCGCATACATAAATGTTGCACCTCCAATTCATAGTTTACCACGAAACCTATGGATCAGAAAATGCTTTTACGTGACAAATACATCCCATGTTTCTCTTTTCTGCTTATATTCTGGATGACGGGAATTGAGCACAACGGTCATTTTATGCTTTCCTTTTGAAAGATGCTTGACCACAAATGCAGCAGTATACTCATTGCCTGCACGTTTTCCGTCTACATACACTGTAAAATATCCCGTCTTCTCATTCTTTTTTAGACGCGAAGGTTCAAGATGAAAATCTTGTAGTGTACTTTCTATATAGACAGAAGACCCCTGCACTTTGTATTTTAAAAAGCCTTGCTGCTTCATTTCGCTTTCGGCTTGCTGCATCACTGGTACAGCTGGATCTTGCTTCATGACTTGCTTCTCTCCATGTTGACTTTGACACCCGGTGACAAGAAAAAGCAATGCGCATATTGACAGCATCCATTTCATCTTCTGATTCTCCTTTCATCTACTTTTATAGGATGCTCAGGAAATAGACATCTTAATCAACTCAAAAAAGCCTCACCCGGCTCCATTTTGATTGCGCATTGCTTGGAACATTTGAATCATCATTTCAGCCATTTGAACACTGTTGCTCAACTGACTCACACGATGAGGAATGGTTTTTTCGTAAAAATTCATTTTATCTAATTCAAAGGACGATAGCTTTTCAGGATGTCGAGTCAGCTGTCTGTACCAGAGAGGACGCTGTCTGATGAATTTGATTCGATCCTCTTCGGCCATGACAAACTCCTGTACTTCTTTCCGCACCAAAAGCATCCCCTTTCAATTAATCTTTCCTGAAGGAGAATGGGTGCTGACTGCCTCCAGATGAACCTTTCTTTGAGCCATTTGATGAAAATTGTCCGAGTAAGCTTTGTAAAGAGGAAATAGACTGGCTCATTTTGTTGATTTGTTCATTCATTTGATCAGCGTCCATTTTTTTCACGGCAGAAACCATTTTAGACATAAAATCTGCTTTTCCCAATTCACTTGGCTTAGAGGCTTTTTCTTCTTTACCGCCTTCAGATTGCGTTTGCCGGTAAGGAGACCACATCTCGTCTTCTTCACCAAACATGATCCAATTTTCGTATACACTTTGCCAGCTTTTTTCTTGCGTTTGCACTTCTTGAATTAACTTCGGATGGCGTCTGACGAATTGTTTAAATTCATCAATGGATGTTTGTTTTTGTTTGTTTGTCATATCCTCACCCCCCCCATACAAATGCCTACTATACTATATACACCAGCAGCTATTTTGGTGAGCCTCTTTTTCAATCAAAAAAACAGCTGCGATTGTGCAGCTGCTTTCGTTTAAGATGTTTTCTTGATGAAGTTTTGAGTGTAGTATTTTTCTTTCACACCTACGCCAAGGTGTGTGTAATCTTTATTTAATAACGCCTTCCTATGACCTTCACTATTGAGCCAGCCTTCTACCGCTGCAGGTCCATCTACATAATTATAGGCAATGTTTTCACCTGCGAGCTGAAATGCCACCTCGCCTCTTTCTAACCGATCTTTCAGCGTACCGTATTTTTTTGATTCATGGGAGAAATAATGATTCTCTTTCATGTCCTCACTATGCATGAATGCCACTTCAGAGGTTTCATCATCCCACCTTAAGGTCGGCAGTTTGTACTTATGACGGATAATATTGGTCATATCAAAAATTTGTTTTTGACTGGAAGCTTCGATCTCTTTCCATTTTTCACCTGATATTGCCTCAGGTTCTATCAATTGACCACGATAGACGACCTCATATGGCTTTTGTTTCACAAATGTATCTGCGTTAAACGCCCTGATACTTGAAAGAGTGCTTTCAAACTTATCCATGTAAAGCTGAACATACACATCATCTCCCACTTTCACAGTGGGTCTTGTATTCATATCATCTTCTGAGAATTCAAAGCGGTATGAATTTTGTTCATCCTCTACATGAATGTAAGGTGCAATTTGTGTTTTTTTAAATACTTCACTTGTGGCTTGACCGATTTTAAACGGTTCGACATTGAGCCCGTCTCCTGTTGCAAACAGGGTCACCACTTTACTATCCTTTACCCCTACTTGAATATAGTGCTTCTTCGATTGGTTGTATATCCACCAGTCATAATCATATGCGGAAGGATCAATGCGATCTGGTTCTCCCAGCTGTTTAAGCACTTCGTTTGAAGATTTCCCCATAAAGGACATGAGCCCCTTTTTCGGGATGTTGATCGGCTTATCGCTAGATGTTTCTTCATTAGACACCTTCGGTTCATTGCTGTTTTCTTTTTCTGGTGAAGATCCATATTGAATAAACAGAACGTACGTTCCAGATATAATCAGGAGGATGAGGAGTGTTTTGAGCACAGTTTTCAAATAAACACCTCCGTTAAATTGGCAAGGTACAAAAAGTACCTTCTACTGTCATTTAAACAAAACTCGCTTCATTTATCAACGACAATACAGCCTATTTAACACGAATTTAAAATATGCCCCTCTTAATGAAGAAATCCTTGCCCGTGATCTTGATCCTGTTGAGAGATTTCTGTCAGTGCATCTCCCGCGCGATCATTTGATAAATCTTCGACTGATAAATCTCCAAGAGCGACAATCCCTGTTAAAGCGCCATTTTTCACAACAGGAATGCGGCGGAGCTGGTGCTCTGACATCAGCCGGACAATTTCTTCAAGCGTTGCATCTTCTTCAGCTGTCAGTACTTCCTTCGTCATCAGCGAGCCCACTTCCTGTGAGTTTGGCTTTTTTTCTGCAATGCCTCTGAGTACAAGGTCACGGTCTGTCACTATGCCAACGAGCTGATCTCCGTCAACCACCGGAATGGCCCCAATGTCCGCGTCTCTCATTTTGACTGCCGCTTCATACGTATTGTCGTCTTGCTGACATGTCACTACTTTTTTTGTCATAATATCTTTGATTTTTTTCGTTTTCACATCGATTCCTCCATCTATTATTTTCTTTATTACTGTAACCAGGTTATAAAAGAACATACCTTTCACAGTTGAAAGTTTAACGCTTTCATACTATGATTGTCAGTAAAGGGAATTTTTATAAGGAGGGGTTTTGGGTGAAGTTTGAAGGTACGGGGATTGAAAAGGTAGCAGCTGACTTAAATAAATTAGATTTCATCATGGAAAGTGAAGGATTTGTACGAGCCGATCAATGGGATTATGAGCGTGTGACGTACGACAGAAAGTATAACATGGTAGAGGGAACCTTTTATTTACGGATTTCCGGCTACGCCACCGAAGGAGATGTTGGTTCCAAAAGAGCACACATACAGCTTCTAACACCTTTACTTGGAAAACATTATTATCCGCACGGTGTTGAATACGGCGAAGGCGAAGATTTCCCTAAATCTCTCATCCAATCAAGCAAGAAAACGCTTGAACAGCTGAAAGATAAACTAGAAGCAATGACTGCTGAAGCATAAAAGAAGACAAAGGGCTAAAATCAAGATCATTTTAGCCCTTTGTCAACAATCTGAGCACAGCCATACGGCTGTGCTTTTTTCATTCATATTTCGGAATCAGCGCATCTGGTACGGCATCTTTCGCTCTTTCTTTTCTTGCCCAGTCAAAGAACACAACAGCAAGGATCGAGCCGTACACAATCTCCTGAATAATTTTCATCAAAATCGCGCCTAGCTGCTGGTCCTCTAGCAGAGGCAAGGTATGGAACATTTCAGGACCTGTGAGCGCAAGGCCTGCCAGCATATCACTTGGCACGCATAAGTGCAGTGCCTGTATCCAAGCGCCAGCATCAGAATAGGTTGCATAGATCGGTGCCTCACTAAACATGATGAGAGCACACGCAGGAGTCATCAATATTCCGTCTGCCATGATATAACCAAGCTTTAAAATGCCTGTAATCTGCGGCTGACTTTGGACTTTATGAACGAGCGGCCACCACATGAAAAAGGCAGCGATAAAAATGACCACCGTCATCAACGCATGATAAAACGGATCTGTTTTCACAAAATCAAACACAAGCGGAATGTGATACATCGAAAACAATCCGTTAAATCCAAGCAATGCAATTAAAGGCTTGGAAAACAAACGAAAAATTTGCTGAATGCCTGGTGTTTGTATGATCCGCTCCCAAATGGCCGCAGGTAATCCTGTAATAAGGAGAGGCGGAATGACTAAATAGAGCACCGCCATTTGCGCCATATGTGCACTAAACATAATATGCCCCATTAAATCAATTGGGCTTCCTTTCACGGCGTATAACAGGACAAGCCCCGTCAGAAACAACGTTTTCTCTTTCACCGTCGCACGGTGCTTTCCCTTTGTCACAAGAAGCAAATAAAGAGCAGCTGCTATGACAATACTAGTCAAATAGTAAGGGCTCCATAATGCCCGAAATCCGAATATTTCTAAGTTCTCCATTGCTGCGCCTCCTTCAAGGGCAAAGCGGGCTTACCACCAAATAATGGTCAAAAAGGCTAATACGGTAATAAACGCGACAAACACACCTGAGTAAAGAAACAATGCGGGTGTTTCATGCCCTTTTTGGTTCATGTGCATAAAATAATAAAGCTGAAAAGCCACCTGAATAACTGCAAGCAATAAAATAAATGGTACTGCGAACCAGTTCCCAACGTCTTCTGAAGCAATTGTTAAAAAGGCAACAAAGGTTAATCCAATCATCAAGCCGAAAGAAATGAGCTGATGCTTCATTTCTTCGGCATTTTTCTTTTTACGGTATACAAGATCGACTTTAGACTGATTTGTGTTTTTATTTCCCATTCTTATCCCACCATTCCCATTAAATATACAACGGTAAAGATGAAGACCCACACAACATCAATGAAGTGCCAATACAGACTTGCCACATAATATTTCGGCGCATTGTATAAATCGAGTCCGCGTCTCATATTTCGAATCATAAGAGCGGTAATCCAGCAAAGTCCGAAGGCGACGTGAGCCCCGTGAGTTCCGACAAGTGTATAGAAGGAAGAACCAAGAGCTGAGCTGGTAATTGTAAATTCATACGCATGCACATAATGATAGAACTCATAAATCTCAACCCCTAGAAATGAAGCACCTAATAGCACAGTCACGCCAAGCCAAAGCTGCATCTTTTTAAAGGCAAAGTTTTTCATATGATACATTGCATACACACTCGTTAAACTGCTCGTCAGCAGAAGCATCGTGGCAATAAAGACAAGTGTGAGATCAAACATATCAGTTGTTTTTGCTCCGCCTGCATTAGAGTTTTTCAGCGCCAAATACGTGGCAAAGAGCGATGCAAACAGAACGGTTTCTCCCCCAAGAAACAACCAGAACCCGACGAACTTATTCTTTCCTTCTAACGTGGCTTTCTCAGGAGAAGCCGGAAAGGTTTCTGCTGTCATTTTTTGTGGTTCCATTATGCTTTCACCCCTTTATCATCGTCATCGGTCAAATCTTCTTTGTGAATATGGTACCCATGATCATCTTTAAGAGAGCGAACCAGCATGGTCGCAAATGTAATGCCAAGACCAATGAAAATCACTGGAAGTCCCCAGCTGTGCTCTTGACGATACATGAAACCAAACGCTGAAACAAATAGACCGAATGAGATAATGACAGGTAAGATGGAATTATTCGGCATGTGAATATCATCGAGCGGTTCAGATGCTGTCATTCCTGTTTTACCATCCATTTTTTCAATCCATAATGGATCTAGTCCTCTGACAAGCGGAAGCTGTTTAAAGTTGTATTCTGGCGGAGGTGAAGACACTGCCCATTCAAGCGTTCTTCCGTCTCCCCAAGGATCGCCCGATACACGCTCTCCTTTTGCTGTAGTCCAGATGATGTTAATCAGCATGATGACAACAGCTACAAACATAAACAGTGCCCCAATCGTACTGATCAAGTTCCCAAGGTCTAGCCCCTGACCTGGCAGGAATGTAAAGACTCGGCGCGGCATGCCCCAAAGCCCGAGAAAATGCTGGATAAAGAAGGTTAAATGGAAACCAATGAAAAACAGCACAAAGCCAATTTTCCCAAGCTTCTCATTCAGTATTTTTCCAAACATCTTCGGCCACCAGTAATGCACACCAGCTAAAATACCGAATACGACCCCGCCAATAATGACGTAGTGGAAATGCGCCACGACAAAGTACGTATCATGGAACTGATAATCTGCTGCAGCTGCTGCAAGCATGACCCCGGTTACCCCGCCAAGTAAAAACGACGGTATAAAGGCAACGGAATACAGCATCGGCGTTGTAAACTTCACATTACCGCCCCATATGGTGAGCAGCCAGTTGAATACTTTAATTCCTGTAGGCACCGCAATCGCCATTGTGGCTACAGCAAAGATCGCATTGGCAATCGGACCAAGTCCTGTTGTGAACATGTGATGCGCCCATACCATGAATCCAAGGAAACCAATCAATACAGTAGCGAACACCATGGACGAATAGCCAAACAACCTTTTTCTTGCAAACACTGGAATGATTTCAGAGAATATTCCGAATGCTGGCAGGATTAAGATATATACTTCTGGGTGTCCGAAAATCCAGAACAAATGCTCCCAGATGATTGTATTTCCGCCGAGCTCTGGATTGAAAAAGCTCGTATCAAACATTCTATCAAGCATCAGCATCGCAAGCCCTGCTGTAAGTGGCGGGAATGCGAATAAAATCAGTGCTGAGGCGACAAATGTCGTCCATGTAAAGAGCGGCATTCTCATATACGTCATACCAGGCGTTCTCATATTAATAATCGTTGCAAGAAAGTTGATCCCAGCAATCAGCGTACCAATACCCGCTATCTGCAAACCTAAAATATAGAAATCCATGCCGTGCCCTTCTGAATTCAGCGTGAGCGAGGCGTATGCAGTCCAGCCTGCATCAGGTGATCCACCCATAAACCATCCAAGGTTTAAGAAAATTCCTCCGAAAAAGAACAGCCAAAAACCAAGTGAATTCACAAACGGAAACGCTACGTCACGTGCACCAATTTGAATGGGTACAACCGCATTCATTAATGCAAATAAAAGCGGCATTGCTGCAAGGAAAATCATCGTTGTTCCATGCATCGTCATGACTTCATTGTAAAACCCTGCACTTACAAAATCATTTTCAGGGATGGCTAGCTGAATACGGATAATCATCGCTTCCAGGCCGCCAATTAAAAAGAAAAATCCCCCTGCCACTAAATATAGTACGGCAATTTTTTTGTGGTCAACCGTCGTCAAGTAATCCCATAAGACAGCGCCAAACCCCCGCTTTTTAGCTATTGTACTCACCATGAAATCCCCCTCTTATCTCCCATTTGCCCCTTTTCATATAGATGTCTATCTTAACTTTACACAGA
Organism: Bacillus sp. LNXM65; assembly: GCF_002998575.1. Classification (NCBI taxonomy): domain Bacteria; kingdom Bacillati; phylum Bacillota; class Bacilli; order Caryophanales; family Bacillaceae; genus Bacillus; species Bacillus sp. LNXM65. Next base: position 498,625 of record NZ_PVRB01000001.1, read on the forward strand.
CTGTGTCTGACAGATGGCTACTTCTCGGTTGTAGAGACATATTCGGGAGCTCTTAACAAAAACTTCACATCGATCACATACCCTCTTGCACATTCGCATTAGAAATTACTCGATTTTAAGTCCTTTTAAATACTCATAAAGTGCATCTGCTTCTGAGTCATTTAATTTAGGGTACGTCCCTGTCATTTTATTCCCTGGTTTAAAGCTCTCTGGATCTTTCAGCCATGCTTTCACATTTTCTTTGTTCATATCTTTGATTCCTGCTACTTTCGTTCGGTCTCCGAAGGTCGCAAGGTTTGGTGCCGTCCTTGCCGCTTCCGGCCGTTCGTCACCAGGCTCTACTGCATGACAGCTCAAGCAGTTTTTCTCTTTAAATAATTTTTCACCTTCAAGTGCGAGATCTTTTGTGGATGTAGGCTTCTTGTAATCAGCCATTTTTTTCGTCCATCCCAAAAACTCATCTTGAGAAAGCGTTTTAACTTTAAAGTCCATTAAAGCATGCGAGGGACCGCAAAGCTCTGCACATTTCCCGTAGAAATATTCTCCTGCATCTTTCGTTCGTTTTGAATCAAAGGTTAAATAAAACTTGTTTTCATTTTCTGTGTTTGTATCAATTTTACCGCCAGCCGATGGAACCCAGAAAGAGTGTTTCACATCGGATGCTTTCAGCTTAAAGTACACCTTTTGATCTGTCGGTACAATCAATTCCTGACTTGTGACAATCCCATAATCAGGGTATTCGAATTCCCACCAATATAAACTGGCTCTTACATTGACAACAAGTGTCTTTTCAGGATCTCGTTTTTTCTTATCCATAGCGCTTGTATCCCCAAGCTCAAGCGTGTATGCCACAACAGGCACAACGAGAATAATGAGGAGAAGAATCGGAATCGCTGTCCACGTAATTTCTAGGTTACGGTTCCCTTCCACCTGCTTTGGAATCGTATCTTCTCCCACTTTAGAACGTTTGAATTTAATGATGACGTAAAAGAAAATGATCGATACAACAATGACGACAAGAACCATAATGAGTGTACTCAGTACCGTTAGGAAAAACTGTTTATCTGCTACTTCCCCAACTGGTTTGAGTGTTGATAAGTATGGTTCACCACAGCCCGCCAAAACGAGCGTCAGTAAGAGAAACAGTGAATAAACACGCCATTTTCTTATCATAATTTGTCCCAACCCCTTTTGCTTGATCTCCTTTGCCTTTCGCTTTTTACCTCTTATTTATAAAATCACTTTTCACCCATTCATAACCCCCGCCTCTTATAAAAGCACTTACATTTCCTCTTTTCATAAAAAAATGATGTTTTTACTCAAAATACCATCTATGTATAAACAGAAAGCCGCCTAAATAGAACTGAATATCAGGCGGCTTTCATAGTTGTTAGAAAATGTTGTGTTATAAGATATAGCCCTTGTTTTGATGTGATCAAAGTGTATTTTACTCTAGAATAGTGTAATGATAATCATCGCGACGAAAAAGATGGTTAAGTAGTTTAATGAATAAACGAACATGAGCGTTGACCACTTCATGACGTCTTTCATTTTAAAGCCCATAAGGCCAATGACGAGCCATCCAATATTCAGCAATGTGCCAAGTGCGACAATCGGCCATCCTAATCCACCTAAGAAAAATGGAAGTGGAAGAAGACATGCTGTCCAAATGATAATTTGGCGTTTCGTGACTTCAAAGCCATAAACGACTGGCAGCATTGGAATACCTGCCTTACGGTAATCTTCCGTTTTCTTAATCGCAAGTGACAGGAAGTGAGGGATTTGCCAAATGAACATAATCATAAACAAAACCCAAGCCGTTGTGTCAATTGTACCTGTGACAGCTGTCCAGCCGATTAATGGCGGCACCGCACCAGATACACTTCCAATAACGGTATTGATGGTGTAATGACGTTTAGACCACATGGTGTAAAGAACTGCATAAGTAAAGACTCCGATAAAACCAATCACTGCTGATGTTATGGTTGTCATCAGAAGCATGATGAGTCCAAGTACAACAAGCAAAATACCAAATGCATACGCTTGCCCCGGCTGAATCTTACCTGTAACCGTCGGTCTTGTTTTTGTTCTTTCCATTAATATATCAATATCACGGTCAAACGCATTATTAATGGCGCATGAACCGGCAATAATAAGAGAAGAACCAATCATTGTTAACAGCACAATATCAAGATTCCCAAGGAAACTCATACCTGTAAAATAAAAAGCAAGCCACATTCCAGTAAATGTTGTAATGAAGTTGGAATTGACGATGCCCATTTTAATCAGAGCAAGAAAATCTTTCCAAGCTGTTGTTTCTTCTATTTGTCCATGAATAGCTGCTTCCGCGGCTGTTTTGGAATTTGCCAATGTGTATAACCTCCCTTGCCCAAACCTTCAAACGAACAAATGAAACGTAAATTCGTTACAACTCTATCATACAAGATAAACAGCTGTAAAAAAACATCCTATTAAATAATAAACGACAATCTTGAAGTTATTTGTGAACTTTTCGTGAATTTATAAGGATTTATGTGTGTTTCAGAAGGCGGTGCAAAATGAAATATTCTCTCCTCTATTTCTATCAGACTGTCAAAGAAAGATCAAGCACTCTAAATCTGTAAACTTTGTGAACTAACATATCATTTTTTTGTGAACTTTGGTCATTATGAATTGCAACAGAACACGCATTTGGCTTAAACTTGAGAGCATATGAGGTTTTTCATTTAGATCAGAAGTTTTTTAGAGAAGGTGAAATAATTTGATGAAATTTGCTTTAAGGTTATTGAGCGTGATCACAACGTTTGTGATGCTGATCGTTTTGATTGGCGGTGCGCTTGTGACGAAAACCGGCTCGGGTCTTGGCTGCGGCCGGCAGTGGCCCCTTTGCCACGGACGTTTCTTCCCTGAAATGAACCCTGCTTCCATCATCGAATGGAGTCACCGCATGTCAACAGGGGTTTCCACCATTCTTGTTCTGGCACTGGCGGTCTTATGCTGGAAAAAGATTAGTCCAGTATTCCGTGAAACCAAATTTTTGGTCATCATGTCGATTATATTCTTACTGCTTCAAGCGCTTTTAGGAGCTCTAGCCGTCGTGTTTGGTTCTAACGCCCTTGTGATGGCACTGCACTTCGGTATTTCACTCATTTCTTTTGCTTCAGTGTTACTGCTTGCGCTTCTTGTATTTGAAGCAACCAGATCTGAAACAAAGCTTGTGAAGCCGCTTCATATCGGCAAAAAAATGCAGTTCCATATTTATGGTTTGATCACCTATACGTATATCGTGGTGTATACGGGTGCTTATGTGAGGCATACAAAGTCAAGCCTTGCTTGTTCTGTCTTCCCGTTTTGTTCAAAAGACGGTGCACTTCCAGCGTACTTTAATCAGTGGGTGCAAATGTCTCACCGAGCAGCAGCACTTCTTTTATTCGTCTGGATATTTGTTGCGATGTTCCATGCCATGAAACATTATAAAGAACAGAATCAGCTGTATTATGGATGGATTATTTCAGCCATTCTGATTACACTTCAAGCCATTTCAGGTGTGATGTCTGTTTATTCTCAGCTTGCACTTGGTTACGCGCTGGCTCATTCATTCTTTATTTCCGGTTTGTTTGGGATACTTTGTTACTTCTGCTTACTCATTGCCCGGTTTAAATATGAAAGCAAAGAACCATTCAAATAAGAATTTGTATCCCCCTTTCATGCGGAATGGGGGATTTGTTTTATTGTTGTTTTGCTTCTTCAAATAGCGAAATGGCTTTTTTGCGTCTTTCCTGATGATCAACTGTCGGCAGCGGATATGTATCACCTAGCACACATCCCGATTTCAATTGCTCATCAATCGGCATTTTACTTGGTTCATGAATCCATTTTTCATCGACATGCTCTAGCTCTGGTACATATCTTCTAATATATTCCCCGCTCGGATCAAATCGCTTCGACTGGGTCGTTGGGTTAAAAATACGGAAGTACGGCACGGCATCTGTCCCGACAGAGGCAGCCCACTGAAATCCTCCGATATTTGACGCCTCATCATAATCCACAAGTTTTTTTGCAAAATACGCTTCGCCCTTTCTCCAATCAATCAAATAATCCTTTGTTAAAAATGAGGCTGTGACCATTCGCAAGCGGTTATGCATCCAGCCCTCCTCATTTAACTGTCTCATCCCTGCATCAACGAGCGGAAAGCCTGTTTCCCCTTTACACCAAGCTTCAAACAGCGCCTCATCTTCATTCCATTTCATTCCTTGAAACGCCGAATTGATTTCTTTTTCTTTCATCTCTGGATAATGTGCATAAATCATATGGTAAAAATCGCGCCATGCCAGCTCTTTGATAAAGGTCTCTCTGCCCTCGTCTTCAAATAGTGCTTCTTCATACATCGCATGAAAAATCGTTCGGATCGAAATAGTGCCTGTTTTTAAGAAACGCGACAGCTTGCTCGTTCCAAAAAGAGACGGAATATCTCGTTTCTCATGATAACGCGTTAATCTTTTTTGGATAAAGTGATGCAGCGTGTTCATCGCTTTGTCTGAGCCGATTTGTTCAAACTTCCTTGAGCAGCCCTTTAACAAGTCTCGCAGTTTGTCATTTCCTTTTTGCGAAAGTGACTCATCACAAATCGTATGCTCACTGCTGAAAAATGATTTGTCAACTTTTATCACAGGCTGCTTTTCTTGCTTACGCCATGATTGATAGTATGGGGTAAACACTTGATAATGTGACCCATCTGCTTTTAAAATATCTCGCGCCCCGTGAAGGTGTGTATCTTGCCACGTTGACACATGAATGCCCTTCTTTTCTAAAAAATCGGTTACTTGCTGGTCACGCCTTTGGCCGATACCCACTTCATCTTCATTAAAAAAGACGGCTTTGATGTCATACACATCCATGACCTGTTGAAAGACGCGCAGGACATCATCATGGAGAAGGTGAACATACACTTGAGATTCTCTTGCTTCCTTGACGAAATGCGCCAAGTTTTGAAAGAAATGTTCGTTGTTTATATCCACTTCCATTTCAGTAAAAAATGGATCTAGATGATAAAGAGCCAATAATTTGTACTCGTGTTTTTTTGCATATGTGATCGCTTTTGATAAGGCGATATGATCATCCAATCGCATATCTCGGCGAAACCAAATCACAACAATTTTCAAACTTTCTTCACCTCACTCTATAGTGTAATTACTCTCGCAGGCTGCTGCACATTTTAATGTGCTCAAAAAAAGACACATCACGACGGATGTGTCTCACTTATTATTCAGGCTTTAACACAATCAGCAGATCACCGGTTTGAATCGGTTCTCCATTTGTCACATGTATTTCATCTACGACCGCAGTGAATGGCGCTTGTACAGTCGTTTCCATTTTCATGGCTTCATTGATCATCAAATGCTCACCTTGCGAGATTTTCTGTCCTTTTTCCACGAGCACTTTGATGACAGTGCCTGGCATTGATGCGGCAATGTGATTTGGATTTGAACGGTCCGCCTTCATTTTTTCTTGAACGGAGGATTTGATGCTTTCATCCTTAATCACGACTTCACGCGGCTGTCCATTTAGCTCAAAGTAAAGAACTCTTGTGGCATCTGGATTCGGTTCTCCAATCGACACGAGTTTGACAATCAGGGTTTTTCCTTTTTCGATTTCTACCTCAATCTCTTCACCAAGCCTCATCCCATAGAAGAACGTTGGAGTGTCAAGAACAGAGATGTCCCCATAGCTTTCTGCTGTTTGGACAAATTCAGAAAAGACTTTTGGATATAAGGCATACGCAATCGCGTCTTGCTCTGTCAGCGTCAGGTCATGAGATTCTTTGAACTGCTGCTTAATGTCTTCAAAGTCCACTGGCTTCAGCTTCTCACCAGGTCTGACAGTGAGCGGTTCTTCTCCTTTTAAAATCAGCTTTTGTAATTTTTCAGGGAATCCGCCATGCGGCTGGCCTAAATAGCCTTTAAATAATTCCACAACAGAATCCGGGAAGTCTAATGTTGCTCCTTTTTCATAGACATCTTCCTCTGTTAAATCATTTTGCACCATATAAAGTGCCATGTCTCCAACTACTTTAGAGGAAGGTGTGACCTTCACAATATCACCAAACATGTCATTCACACGTCTGTACATTTCTTTTACTTCGTTCCAGCGGTCGCCAAGGCCAACACCTTTCGCCTGCTGCTGCAAGTTACTATACTGACCGCCAGGCATTTCATGCTCATAAATTTCTGTATGAGGTGAGTTCATGCCGCTTTCGAATTCACGATAGTATTTTCTGACAGAATCCCAGTATTGAGAAAGGTGTTCGACAGATTGGACGTTCATGTCTGGCTTTCTTTCATGTCCATCTAAAGCATAGTACAGTGAGCTTGCACTTGGCTGCGATGTGAGTCCTGCCATAGAGCTGACGGCCACATCCACAATATCAACGCCTGCATCAATCGCTCTTGCATAGGTGAACAGTCCATTTCCACTCGTATCATGCGTATGAAGATGGATAGGGATCGTGAGCTCATCTTTTAAAGCAGAGACTAACTCATAAGCTGCCTGCGGCTTTAATAATCCCGCCATATCTTTAATACCTAAAATATGTGCACCGGCAGATTCAAGCTCTTTCGCAAGAGATACATAATACTCAAGATCATATTTCGGACGAGATGGATCAAGAATGTCCCCCGTATAACAAATGGCTGCCTCTGCCACTTTGCCTGATTCACGAACAGAATCAATGGCAAGCGTCATGCCTTTGACCCAGTTTAAGCTATCGAAAATACGGAAAACGTCAATGCCTGCTTCGGCCGACTCCTTTACAAATGCTTTAATCACATTATCCGCATAGTTTGTATATCCGACAGCGTTTGATGATCTTAAAAGCATTTGGAACAACGTGTTTGGCACTTCTTGGCGAAGCTCTTTTAATCGTTCCCAAGGATCTTCTTTTAAGAAACGGTACGCAACATCAAATGTAGCACCGCCCCACATTTCCATACTAAACAGCTCTGGCCATAAACCTGCTGTTGGCTGGGCAACTTTCTTTAAATCATGTGTTCTGAAGCGTGTCGCAAGCAGAGACTGATGCGCATCCCTAAAGGTTGTATCTGTTAAAAGGACGCTATTTTGTTCTTTCACCCAATTGGCAAGGCCCTCAGGTCCATGTGTGTCTAACAATTGTTTTGTCCCAGACGGAATCTCTTGATGAAGAGGAAGCTTCGGTACAATTGGCTTGTCAAAATGAGGCTTCTTTTTCTCCGCTATACCAGGGAATCCATTAATGGTCACGTTACCAATATAAGTCAGCATCTTCGTTCCACGGTCTTTTTGCTTAGGGAAATTAAATAGCTCTGGCGTTGAATCGATAAACGACGTATCGTATTCCCCTTTTAGAAACTTCTCATGCTTTGCCACGTTTTCAAGAAACGGAATGTTTGTTTTAATCCCGCGAATCCTGAATTCCTGTAAATTTCGGACCATTTTAGCAGCCGCTTGGTCAAATGTGAGCGCCCATGTGGACAGCTTGACCAATAGTGAATCGTAATAAGGTGTAATGACTGCACCTTGAAAGCTGTTCCCTGTATCAAGTCGTACACCAAATCCCCCGCCTGAACGGTAGGCCATAATTTTTCCTGTGTCTGGCATAAAATCATTTAAAGGATCTTCTGTTGTGACCCTTGATTGAATGGCAAAGCCATGTGTAAAAATATCTTCTTGCTTTGGTATACCGACTTCCTTGCTGTGAAGGTCATGACCCTTTGCGACAAGAATTTGGGTTTGGACGATATCGACACCTGTGATCATTTCAGTGATCGTGTGTTCTACCTGTACCCTTGGATTGACTTCAATAAAGTAAAACTCTCCATTTGCGACAAGGAATTCTACAGTCCCTGCATTAATATACGATACATTCTGGGCCAACTGAACAGCCGCTTCACAAATATCTTCACGCAGTTGATCTGTAAGAGACACACTTGGCGCCACTTCAATGACCTTTTGATGCCGCCTTTGAACAGAGCAGTCACGCTCATATAAATGAATGATATTGCCGTGATTGTCACCAATCACCTGCACCTCAATATGTTTCGGATTTTCAATCAGTTTTTCAACGTATACTTCGTCATTTCCAAAAGCAGCTTTTGCCTCTGACTTCGCACGGTCATAGGCTTCCTTCAGCTCCTCTTTCGTTCTGACAATCCGCATACCTCGGCCGCCGCCGCCTAGTGAAGCTTTAATAATAAACGGGTAACCGTATTCTTCACCGAATTTTTCGACTTCTTTGACCGAATCAACTGGTCCGTCACTTCCTGGAATGACTGGAATTCCAGCTTTTTTCGCTTCATCTCTTGCCTTTACTTTATCTCCAAACATATCTAAATGCTGAGAAGTTGGACCGATAAATTGAATGCCTTCCTCTTCGCATCGTCTTGCAAAATGAATATTTTCAGATAAAAATCCGTAACCTGGATGGATCGCATCCACGTCATTTCGTTTTGCAATTTCGATGATCCCCTCGATATCAAGGTAGGCATCAATCGGTTTTTTCCCTTCTCCAACTAGATATGCTTCATCTGCTTTATAGCGATGATAAGAGCCCGAGTCTTCTTTGGAATAAATGGCCACTGTACGTAAATTGAGCTCCGTACAGGCCCTGAAGACTCTGATAGCAATTTCCCCTCTGTTTGCAACTAGAACCTTTTGAATTGTTCTCTGTGACATTTCTCACTCCTCCATATCCCTTAAAATTTTATATGTACTCTATAATAAAGGAAGAAATGAAAACTGTACACTTTTGTTTTCTAAAGATTCAAAGTTTTCTGCAATCCATTTTTTTGAACTGATGGCTTGCTCATTGATTTTTTCTTTTTGTAACGCTCTTTATATTCAGTAAACATGCTGATATTCAGCAATATTCCCATACAGCCGCTCAGTAAAATGATAGACGATCCCCCGTAGCTGATAAACGGAAGTGTGACCCCAGTAATCGGAATCAGACCTGAAACACCGCCTAAATTAATGCATGTTTGGATCGCAATCATGGAGGAAATTCCTATTGCAAGCAAACTTCCAAATGGATCTTCACACTTTCTTGCAATATAAAAACCTTTCACCACGATGAAGCCAAGGAGAGCGAGCACAAAAAATACACCGAAAAAGCCAAGCTCTTCTGAAATGATCGCCATGATAAAATCTGTATGCGGCTCTGGAAGATATCCGTACTTTTGAACGCTTTCTCCGAGACCCAGTCCAAAAAAGCCGCCTGATCCAATAGCATAATAGGAATTAATCAATTGATGTCCAGTCGCCCCTGCATCTTTAAATGGATCTTGGAAACTCTCAAAACGCCCGAGACGATTTTGCGTGAAAATTTTATCCCAAAAAAGAATAATAAATGGGGTCACGACGACCATCACGGCACTAAATAGCGCCAGCAGCTTCGCAAGTGTTTTCCCGCTAAAGCCTGAGCATAAAATCATCGCAAGGGCAATCATGCCAATGATAAAGGCTGTCCCATAGTCTGGCTGCAAAATGATAAATCCGCATAAGATCGAGACAATCACGATGGGAGGTGTGACTCCTCTTAAAATATGATCAATATAATGCTGCTTTTTTGCATACACAGCAGCAAGATAGATAATGACGACAATCTTCACAAATTCCGCTGGCTGAAGACTAAATGGGCCTATTTTGATCCAGCTTCTTGCGTTCCCTGCAATATGACCGCCAAAGTACACATAGATGAGTGAAAACACTGATAGCAGCAGCATACCGATCTGGAATTTCTTATTTGAAAACAGCTGATATGGAACTAGTGCTGTAAAGAACAAGATGACCGCTCCAACGATCATAAATAAAAGCTGTTTCTTAAAAAAATTATCTGGTGCGGCATCGTATCTGATCACAGATGTAATCATACTTGAGCTATACACCATGACCAAACCGAATGCGCTAATTAAAATAATGGCGAACAATAATGAGTAGTCATACGATTTTAGCATTCTCTTTAACATATAATCCTCTTCCTAACGTCTGTTTCTACTGCTTGATATCCTCTTAGCTGTTTTTATTCTACTACATTTTCTCCGTTTGATCTCGTTTTACCTCTTTTATATTGTTCGTCATTCATGAAAGAATCAAGTCCGTTTGACATCAATCAATGAAAAGAAAATAGAGGACAAAAAAACTCAAACTTATGTTGAGGAAGTTTGAGTTTTCAATCATTATTTTTTTGTGAACGCATCATGAAGTGCGGAAAGCTCTCTCTCAAGTTTATCGAGTAGTTTCTTACCTTCATGTTGATCAACTAATCCAAGCCGGACAGCAAAATCAATTTCTCTCGATAATCCGAACATTTGAGTATCTAAAACCTCTTCATAAAGAGGACATTGCGGCATCGTTAAGTTGTCCATTTGCACTTGGATCAATTTTAAAATTTTATCTGCATCCAATTTTAATAAAGCCAGTGCTTTTTGCCGATGATCGACTAAAATTTCTGACGCCAAAAGTATCCCTCCGTTCCCCAGGCGAGTACCTAATTCTTCTATTTATCATAAAGCGAAACGCCCAAAATTGCAAGCAGATTTGTACAGTTCGCTTTGTAAAAATAAAAAGAAGCCTTCCTTCATTAAAAGATACTCATCTCATATTTTTCACTCATCAGCTCAAGCAGCTTAATCCCAGCAATACTATTCCCTTTTTCATCCAGAGCTGGACCGAAGATACCGATCCCGAAATCATATGGTGCCGCCCCCATAATCCCGCCTGAGACACCGCTTTTAGCAGGAATTCCGATGTTAATGGCAAATTCTCCGCTCGCATTGTACATGCCGCACGTCACCATAAAGGTTTTACAAATTCTAGCGACATCTTTCGAAAGAATCTGCTTACCCGTCTCTGGATGTCTGCCGTCTAATGAAAAAACACAAGCAATTTTCGCCAAATCCAAGCTATTCATCATGATGGCACATTGTTTCGTATAGACGTCCATGACTTCTTCTACGTTCCCTCTAATAATATGATATTGCTTCATATAATAGCACATCGCCCGGTTAATCATGGATGTCTCAAATTCGGAGGCAGCTGTTTCTTTGCAGTATGTAATGCTTTTGTCATTTGCCAGCTCTCTAATGAAGCCAAGCAAACGGCTCAGCTGATCTTGCGGAGTCGCTCCTCTGATTAAACTCGTGACTGCGAGCGCCCCTGCATTAATCATTGGATTCAGCGGTTTATTCGGGCTCGCTGTTTCCAGTTTGATCATCGAATTAAACGGGTCACCTGTTGGTTCTTGTCCAACAAATTGAAATACTTTTTTTGGTCCTTCTTCTGAGAGCACGAGCGCAAGTGCTAATACTTTTGAAATGCTTTGAAGAGTAAACCGTTTATCTACATCTCCTGCCGAGTGGCACGTATTACTCACATGATACACAGCCACAGATAAATCCGTCTGATCCGCTTTGCCGAGTGCGGGAATATAGGATGCTACTTGACCATCTTTGGCCACTTTTTTTGCTTCTTCTACAAATCGATGAAGCTCTTCATTGTCGCGACATGCCATGCCTAATATCCTCCCTATCCTTCATGTAAGATTAGTGTGTACAAGGAGACGCATGTTTATGAAAGTGACAAAGCGGGGGAAAACTTCTATAATTTATGTTGGAAAGGGGTTGTCTTGAACATGAGCATCATTCAAATCAAGGGGAACGTACAGTACAAGATCACCATTGATCCAAGTGTATGGATTTTTGATGACCGTAAATTTTTAATGGATTCATTCTTTGAAAAAAGTGCAGAAAGTGAAGAGAATCAGCTAGATCAGGAGCTTGACCAAGAGCGGGTCATAAGAGAAGGTCAAACACTTCCACCCACGTTAAAAACAGAGAAGAAGTACGAAAAGGAAAGACTCGTCACAGGCAGCTTCGGGATGAAACTTGGCGATATGCTAAAAAATGCTGAGCCGCTTGAACATGCGGATACATGCGAATTTGTCACAGAAACAGGTACAATTGCTGTGCCGCTTTCTCAGGCAATGGAGAGCATTGCTCATTTCAGTCAAAATGGTAAGCCAATCACAGAAGAAGGACCAATCCACGTCTATTTCGCGGATCAGTCCAACCTCACTCAGCCGATAAAAGGTGTCAAAGAGCTGATGATTACATAAGTCAGAGGGTCTGGACTATAGCAAATCAGCGGCAAGCTGTGCAAGTCCAGACCTTTCTCCTTTGACAAGCTTGACATGTCCAGAGATTTGCTGTCCTTTGAACCGCTCGATCACATACGTAAGCCCATTATTTAAGCTGTCTAAATAAGGATGATCAATCTGCTCTGGATCTCCCATCAGCACAATTTTACTTCCTTCTCCGACTCGCGTTAATAATGTTTTCACCTCGTGCTTTGTTAAATTCTGTGCCTCATCAATGATAATAAATTGATCAGGTATACTTCTTCCCCGAATATATGTTAATGCTTCGACTTGAATAGATCCAATTCCCGCCAAAATCGCATCAAGTTCACCAGGCTTTTTTGTATTAAATAAAAACTCTAGGTTGTCATAGATCGGCTGCATCCATGGTCTGAGCTTTTCTTCCTTTTCTCCTGGCAAGTAGCCTAAGTCTTTCCCAACAGGCACGATTGAGCGCGCCACGATCAACTTTTTAAACATACCGAGATCCTCTGTCTGCATTAATCCGGCAGCAAGTGCAAGCAATGTTTTACCAGTCCCCGCTTTTCCGATCAGCGTCACGAGCGGAATGTCACGGCGCAAAAGCAGCTCGAGTGCCATCGTCTGCTGGACATTTTTTGGACGGATTCCCCAAATATACTCTTGATCATAAACGAGACGTTTCATATGCTCTGCCTTTTGATCAAGCATTCCTAAAGCAGAACCGCCTTCATTTCCCTTCATGATGACAAATTGATGAGGGTTGAATGGTGCACTTGTGACTTCTTTTATTGGTAATTGATTTTGCTTATAAAATGTATTCAATTGCTCAGTCGGAATGTAGAGCTCATGATAGCCATTATCGATGTCTTCATTTTGCAGGACACGGTCACTTAAGAAGTCTTCTGCTTGAAGCCCTATAGCATCTGCCTTTACCCGCACTAACACATCCTTGCTGACCAAAATGACAGGCCGGCCATGAGGCTTTGTTTCTTCCTCTAAGCTCAAATTTTTCGCGACTGCCAAAATCCGATTATCGTTCGTTTTTTCAATAAAAATTTCTTGAAGCTCATGGAAGGAGCGGTGATTCAGTTCAATGCGCAGCGTGCCTTTTGATTCTAGTGTAATTTTTTCATGCAGTTTCCCTTTCGATCTTAAACCGTCGATTAAGCGTGAGACACGCCGGGCATTTTGCCCAACCTCGTCCATATATCTCTTTTTCGAGTCTACTTCTTCTAACACAACGGCTGGTATGACGACCTCGTTGTCTTCAAATGAAAAGATTGAATTCGGATCCTGTAATAACACATTTGTGTCTAATACATAAATTTTACTCAGGTCCTTCGCCTCCTGATCGGGGTTTCATTCATCCTTGTCTTTCCCAAAACGATTGTTAAAATATATGTTTTCATGAATAAAGTTAGAAGGTTAATTCAACAATAAAATAAATCATGCAGTTTGTGAAGGAGGGAATATAGATGCGACTATTTATGACATTATTCATGATTCAAGCCATCATTCTGTTGGGCGCTTGCCAGCAGCAGGAAAAGCCAGAAGCACTGGACAAGCAAGATGGACGCCAGCACGTAGTACGGGTGTCAGACTCAACAAAGAAAAAGACCAATCAAGCCCGGTCATCCACAGATGTTGCGCAGCATCTTGTCAAAGTGACAGAGAACGTAGCAGATGTCAATGATGCAACGGCGATCGTCATCGGCCGCTATGCTGTTGTTGGTATTGATGTAAAAGATGATTTAGATAGAAGCAAAGTAGAAACCATTAAATATTCAGTTGCAAAAGCGCTGAAAAATGACCCAGAAGGTGCGAATGCTGTTGTAGTCGCTGATCCGGATACAGTCAGCCGGTTAAAAGAAATGGGCAAAGAAATACAAGCAGGCCGTCCTGTAAGTGGGATTATGGATGAACTAGCTGCCATTGTCGGCCGCGTGATGCCAGAGATGCCGAGAAATGAAATCGATCGTCACGAAAAAGACCCGACGAATGAGCCAAATGATCAGCTCAAACAAAACGATCAAAAGCAGTTAGACAAACATCAAAATGATCAATCAAACCATCATATGAATCAGAAGAAATAAAGAGAACGGCTTATATCTCCTGTGATATAAGCCTTTTTCTACGCTGATTTCAAGTGCTTGGAAAACATGCTATAATAAATGCAATAAGTGAGGTGAAAATGATGAGAGTGAAGTGCTCATTATGTGAGAAGCTTGAAACAATTGATGATGATACACTCGTTGCTAAGCGGTTAAGAAATCGACCGATTCATACATATATGTGCGATGACTGTCAGGAACGCATTAAAGTAAAGACAGAAGCACGCATCAAAACTGGCAGATTCTCTCTTTATCAAGATCCTGCGACGAAAGAGAAAAAGAAGAAAAAAGGAAAAAAAGAACAAAAGACATAAAAAAGACCTGACACATGTTCAGGTCTTTTTTTTACGTATTCACTGTTCCTTCTTTTTTTGCACGATGCAGCCGTATTTTATAAATAATCAAAATGGCAGCTGCCACGACTAGGCCTTCCGCTACTGGCAGAAAGATTCCTAGAAATGTGAGAAACGTGCAGCCAAAAATCAAAAACAAGTAAATCACGAGTGCTTTTAAAATCGGTAAACGTCTAGCAAAGCCGAGCTTAAAAACAATAATCGCTAAAACAAGGATGGTACCATATAGGAGCCACATCCCTGTTTGCGGATTTTCATCGACACGAAACAGCATCGCGAAAAAGGATAGATTTTCACTTACTTCCTGATCATTCAAAAAGATTCCCTCCCCTTATCTTTCAGGGTTCTATCTTTTTAATTCTTCATGGAATTACGATAATCCTGCTAGCTTTTTCTTCTTCGCTGCTTTCTCACGTTCGTTTTTATCTAAAATTTTCTTTCTTAAACGAATCGATTCAGGTGTAACCTCACAGTATTCGTCTTCATTCAAGTACTCAAGAGATTCCTCAAGTGACATAATACGTGGTTTCTTCATGCTCACCGTTTGATCTTTCGTCGCTGAACGTACGTTTGTTTGTTGTTTCATACGGCTCACGTTGACAACAAGATCGTTCTCACGGTTATGCTCACCAACAATCATTCCTTGGTATACTTCAGTACCCGGCTCAACGAAGATCACACCGCGCTCTTCAACGCCTTGGATTCCGTAAGCAGTCGCTTTACCTGTTTCCATTGAAACAAGTACACCTTGACGGCGTCCGCCAACTTGGCCAGACTGCATTGGCTGGTAGCTGTCAAACGTATGGTTTAAAATACCAAAACCACGAGTTAATGAAAGAAATTCAGTTGTATATCCGATTAAACCACGTGATGGCACTGTAAAGATCAGGCGAACTTGACCGTTACCATTATTGATCATGTCAATCATTTCACCTTTTCTTGCGCCCATTGATTCCATGATAGAGCCAGTGTGCTCTTCTGGTACATCAATTTGAACGCGTTCAACAGGCTCACATCGAACACCATCAACTTCTTTTACAATAACTTCTGGCTTCGATACTTGTAATTCAAATCCTTCACGTCTCATATTCTCAATAAGAATGGATAAGTGAAGCTCTCCGCGTCCAGATACAACCCAAGCATCAGGTGAATCAGTTGGATCCACACGAAGACTGACGTCTGTTTGAAGCTGCTGCTCTAAGCGCTCTTCAATTTTACGTGATGTCACGTATTTTCCTTCACGGCCTGCAAATGGGCTGTTGTTTACAACAAACGTCATTTGAAGTGTCGGCTCATCAATACGAAGGATTGGCAGGGCCTCTTGGTGTTCTACCGGACAAACCGTTTCACCTACGTTGATGTCTTCCATTCCCGATACAGCAACAAGATCTCCTGCTTTCGCTTCGTTGATTTCCACTCGTTTTAACCCTTGGAAACCAAAAATCTTTGTCACACGGAATTGTTTCACACTGCCGTCAACTTTCATTAAGGCCACTTGCTGTCCTACTTGCATTGTTCCTCTGAAGACACGGCCGATCCCGATTCTTCCAACATAATCATTGTAATCAAGTAGTGCCACTTGGAATTGAAGCGGCTCTTCATGGTTATCAACTGGGCAAGGGATATGGTTAACAATGGCTTCAAACAAAGATTCCATGTTTTCATCTTGCGTGCTCGCATCGTTACTTGCTGTACCATTGATTGCTGATGCATAGACAACTGGGAATTCAAGCTGTTCTTCTGTTGCATCCAATTCAATGAACAAGTCAATTACTTCATCGACTACTTCAGCCGGACGAGCAAAGTCGCGGTCAATTTTGTTGACAACAACGATTGGTGTTAAGTTTTGCTCAAGTGCTTTTTTCAGCACAAAGCGTGTTTGAGGCATACAGCCTTCATAAGCATCCACAACGAGAAGTACACCATCTACCATTTTCATGATACGCTCAACTTCACCACCGAAATCGGCGTGTCCTGGTGTATCTAAAATATTAATGCGTGTATCTTTATAATGGATCGCAGTATTTTTAGCTAAAATCGTAATACCGCGCTCTCGCTCTAAATCATTTGAATCCATGGCTCTCTCAGCGATATTTTCATTCGCACGGAAAGTACCAGCTTGATGGAGCAATTGGTCAACAAGCGTCGTTTTACCATGGTCAACGTGGGCAATAATTGCGATGTTGCGAAGATCTTTTCGAAGTTTCACATTTTCATCTCCTAAAATAATTAGATAACTTTCATATTATATCACAATCCTCTTTAAATGCCGATCGTTTTTCTGTAAACTTATATTAACTCTAAAAAAAGGGATGGAGACAAATGAAACAAATCAAATGGCTTCTATTATTATGTGCATTACTTGCAGTTGTCAGTATGGCGTTTATTGGGGTATCTCTTGCAGAAAAAAACGTGCTGGGTATTTGTCTAAGTATTATGTTCGCCATGATTTTCATGGGTACAGGATTTACATTAAAAAGAAAATTAAACGTGCAATCATAAAATTCCTCAAAAGCCTTTTACATTCTACATGTAGAAGGCTTTTTATTTTGAGTAAAAATAAGACCAACCACCTATGAAAGCTCGAGTGTAGAGACGAAACATATCATATATAATTGGCAAAAGTAAGCAATCTGAACCTCTTCATTTTTCGACAATAACGTTTATAGTTCTCCAAAACCAAACATAAAGTTACAATTTTCCTATTCTTCCACAAAGTTTCTCATGGTATGCTGTTCTTGCAACAAAATTTAACAGAAAAGGGAGAGAAAAGAAGCATGAAGAAGTTTTTGAGTAAATCGCTCAGCTCTGTTGTATTTTTCGCTTTAGCTATCATCCTTACTTTCACAACAGTAGCTCCTGGGCAAGCAAGTGCTGCAACTTTCAAAGGGATTCCTTTTGAACAGCAGCAAATCATTAAAGAATTATTGGAGAAAAACGAGCGCGTCATCAACATTCTCATCAATTCATTTGTTGAAGAAGACAACAGCTACACATTTGATGTGAAAAAAGCTGTTGAGCTCGGACTAACTGAAGAAGAAGCGGCGACTGCTGAGAAATTCTTAGATCGCGCAGCTGTTCTTACAATCGTTTTCAGTGAAAGCATCACTAAAAACGAAAAAGGGAAATTGATCTTTGATTCAGCAAAAGCTGTTGAACTTGGTCTTACGAAAGAAGAAGCAGCTAAATTCGAAAAACTTTTCAAATCAGTGATCAGACTTGCTGATCTTGCTGGTGATGCACTTGTTCTAGACAAAAAAGGAAACGTTGTAATTGATTCAAAAATTGCAAAAGGCCTTGGATTCAGCTCTACTGAATTACTTGTTTTCAACCAAATGCTGAAGAAAATTCCTCAAGAGCAATTAAAAACGTTCTATGATGCAGTTCAAATGGCAAAAGAAAAATTAAGCTAAGCACAAACCCCCCATCTGGTTCGCCCAGATGGGGGGTTTTTATTTCAGCCAATAAAGAATGATCACTTGACTTTTTCATATCGACAACTAGTCATTTGTTACCAAAAAGTTTCATCAAACACAAAAAATCACTTCATTCTCATGAAGTGATTTGGTTTATTTTTTATTTCCTCTGCCTTTTATGTAATCGTGTAAAATCTTTTCACAAACGGATCGATTTCCGGCGACGATACTGTTTTTCTCTAGAAAAGTTAGGCGTTCTCCATGTATATTTGAGTAGACAGCCCCTACTTCATCTAGAATCACACACCCTGCTGCATAATCCCACGGCGCAAGCCTTAACGTAACGTATGCGTCACTTCTGCCGCTTGCGATATAAGCGAGCTCAAGGGCAGCTGATCCAATCGTTCTCGTCCCTCTCACATCACGCACGAGACGGGCAAACGGTTTAGCATCAAAATAAGGGCTTTCGATCGCCCAGGTCGGGTTAATGCCGACAATGGCTTTTTCAATCGCTACATCTTTTAATGGCGGAAGCAGGGTATCATTCATATAGGCCCCTTCCCCTTTGACCGCATGGTAAAGCTCGTCATGAATGACGTCATAAATGAGACCGATTTTCCCTATGCCATTTTCAAATATCCCGATTGAAATGGCAAAGTTGCGTTTTTGATGGACAAAGTTCATTGTGCCATCGATTGGATCAATGATCCACACGATCCCATCCAGTGAGGTCACCTCTTCCCCTTGTCCCTCTTCTCCTAAAATGTGATGATCTGAAAATGTCGATTGTATCTTTTCAATGAAAAAACGTTCTGTTTCTTTATCGATATTAGTGACAAGATCATTTGGATTTGATTTTGTTTCAATTGATAGACCTTCCTGCATGGACGCTTTAATACGGCTTCCTGCTTCTTTTACCCAAAGCTTTGCAAGACGGTCAATTTCCACCCAGTTTGTCATCAGACTGTAAACCTCTTTTCTATGTAATACCTATTTGTATTAGCATACTGATATTATGTACGTAAAAGCAAGAAAAAAGCAGCTTCATACAAAAACGAACCGATGAATTGGTTCGTTTTTACCTCACCTTGTTTTACCCTTTAAGCTGCTCCCATTCTTTTCTTAGGCGCTCAAGCTTTCGTTTGCTGCGTTCGATTTGGATGTCATCTTTTTGCTCGATGGCTTCATGAAGCGTAGAAAGCTCATAATCCACCTCTAATCTCCACACAGCGATGCGATTCTTCTTCTCCTGTCTATACCCCTGCTTCACGATTTGCTTCATTTGGTCAACGCCCCTTCCAGAGAATGATTCATTCCTTGTCAGTTTTCATTGATAAAAAATTCAATCGATAAGAGAATTGGTTCTTGCTTATATCGTATGAAGCGATCGCATAACCGCAACGACATTCTAAAAATTGTGTCTTTACCTATTTATTATGTACCACAAAATCGTTGTTTTTAAACGCTGTCCTACTTCCTCTACAATCTTTGATCTGACAGTGCATCTTTTTTTGAGCTTGACCCAAGCTATGATAAAATATGATCAGCTAAAGAATACAGGAGGCATAATATGAGTGAAATGCGTTTTAGAGATGAAGATTTTGAGACATTTACAGTTGACGGTTTAGATGAACGAATGACCGTATTAAAAGAAAGAGTCCGTCCAAAGCTCGAGGCACTTGGTGAACACTTTGCACCACTTCTTTCTTCTATTACAGGAGACGAAATGTTTGTACATGTCGCAAAGCATGCTAGAAGATCAGTCAATCCGCCAAATGATACGTGGGTTGCTTTTGCAAACAGCAAGCGTGGGTATAAAAAACTCCCTCATTTTCAAATTGGGCTTTGGAAAACACATGTCTTTGTATGGTTTGCGCTCATTTATGAATCTCCTGTGAAAGGCGAGTATGGTCAGCTGTTCGAAAAAGAACTAGATACCATTCAGAAGAAAATACCACAAGATTTTGTTTGGTCTAAAGATCATATGAAACCAGATGTCATGCGTCACAGCGAGCTTGATGCAGAACAGCTGAAAACGCTGTTTGAACGTGTCCAAACGGTGAAAAAAGCTGAACTCCTTTGCGGCATTCAGCTGCCTAGAGAAGAAGTCGTTCAAATGAATAATGAAGAATACTTATCAAAAATCGAAGATGCCTTCCGCACGTTGACTTATCTATACCGCTTTACACAAAAAGAATCTGTATAAAAAAAACGAGCCCATGCAGGCTCGTTTCTGATTGTTGACAAAAGGCTAAAATGATCTTCATTTTAGCCTTTTGTCTTCTTTTCAGCGTGATAGAAAACCTTTGCAGTCTAGGAAGGACGAGTACCGGAGCGGAGCGAATTTGACATTCGGGAGCACCGGCACGCAGGACTGACACCGAATGCGAGGGTTTGTCTACACGCTGAAACGAGCCCATGCAGGCTCGTTTTTTCTTACATACGTATAACGGCTGTCTCTTCTGCCTCTCTTGCAGATTTCACTGTACGATAAGGAGAATACCCGCTTTCCTTTTCAAACGCTGCACAATGCGTCTTTTCCTCTGCTTTTGATGGCACAACCTCTTTAAATCGTTTATAAGTATCTAATAACTCCTGCTTCGCAATTCCTTTTTCATAGGCTTTTTCAACAGCTTGAAAAAACGAAATAACGGCAATCTTTTCCTCTGTCGTCCAGTCGACATCCATTGGATATTGATATTCCATTTACTTGTCCCTCACTTTAACACTCATTTCTTATTTGAACTTTTATTATAGCATCTGTTCGATCAGAAACCGATTGATTTTATGCTTTACATTCCGATCAGTTCATAATATAATTCTTTTGTTTTATGCAATGAAATCTGCCATTATTGGCACAATAATAGCAGGTATTTCGATGAAGGTGGGAAAGCAATTGTCACAACATGATACACCCTTATACACTGGACTAAAAAAGCATGCTGCAACCAATCCAGTCCAATTTCACATTCCAGGCCATAAAAAAGGAGCCGGGATGGACCCTGAATTCAGAGCATTCATTGGCGACAATGCATTAAGCATTGATCTCATTAATATAGAACCTCTCGATGATTTACATTCACCTCGAGGGATGATAAAAGAAGCACAGGAGCTCGCTGCTGAAGCATTCGGTGCTGACCATACATTTTTCTCTATTCAAGGAACAAGCGGCGCCATCATGACAATGGTGATGACCGTATGCGGACCTGGAGATAAAATCATCATTCCGCGCAATGTCCATAAATCGATTATGTCCGCCATTGTATTTTCTGGCGCAGTTCCTGTTTTTATTCACCCAGAAATAGACAAAGAACTTGGCATCTCTCACGGCATTACACCAGAATCAGCGAAAAAGGCGCTCACGGAGCACCCAGATGCAAAAGGTCTGCTTGTGATTAATCCGACGTATTTTGGGGTTTCAGCAGACTTAAAATCGATTGTAGACATTGCCCATTCATTTCATGTGCCTGTCCTTGTCGATGAAGCACACGGCGTGCATATTCATTTTCACGATGAGCTTCCACTATCTGCGATGCAGGCAGGTGCCGACATGGCAGCAACGAGTGTCCATAAACTCGGCGGTTCCCTTACCCAGAGCTCTATTTTAAATATGAAGGAAGGGCTTGTCTCAAAAGATCGCGTACAATCGATTTTGAGCATGCTGACGACAACGTCTACTTCTTATTTGCTCTTGGCGTCACTTGATGTCGCTCGAAAGCGATTAGCCACTGAAGGAAAGGCACTTGCAGATGAAGCCATCCGTTTGGCTGAATCAGCGAGAAACCGTTTGAACCAAATTGATGGCATTACGTGTATTGGCAAGGAAATACTCGGTTCAGCTTCTACGTACGATTATGACCCAACGAAATTAATTATCTCAATTAAAGACCTTGGGCTAAATGGCCATGATGTCGAAAAATGGCTGAGAGAAAGCTACCGGATTGAAGTGGAGCTCTCTGACCTTTACAACATTTTATGTATTGTGACCCCTGGTGATTCTGATGAAACAATCGATACGCTTATAACGGCTATGAAGGAAATTGCCGCAACCTCTACAAGTGAGAGCGGCACACAAGCGGTCACAGAAGTCCTGCTGCCTGAGATTCCATCGCTTGCCATGACGCCCCGTGACGCCTTTTACGCCACAACAGAAGTGGTTCCGTTTAAAGAAGCAGCGGGCCGCATCATCGCAGAGTTTGTTATGGTGTACCCGCCAGGCATTCCTATTTTTATACCAGGAGAAATTATCACAGAAGAAAATATCTCATATATCTTTAAAAACATTGAAATTGGTCTCCCTGTCCAAGGACCAGAAGATTCAACGCTTGAAATGATCCGCGTGATTAAAGAACAAAAACCAATTTTATAAAAAAGAAACATGCAGCCCCAAATGGAGCTGCATGCTTTTTTATTTATTCAGAGGCTTCATCACAGCAATGACAGTGACCACACGTTCCGTATAGCGTTGTCACTTTTTCATTTTCAAATTGATCAATGGTTTCATTGCAATCTTGACAAATAATTGTACCCACGTACATTCCCCTTTTCTTCATTCATAATTTGAAAGCGTTTAATCTATTTCATATCTCTATAATATGATGTCACATTTAAGTTGTCAACGGTTAATTGTATGACACATTTAAATATTTTTTATGAATATGTGCTTTTTTCTCATCATATTGAGGGAACGTTTCAATTGTATTTTGCTTCATATCAATTCTGTAACAATTGAGTAACAATCGAAAATTGTCAAAAAGGACATGATACACTAGAGTGACTAACAGGTAACCAGCTCCTAAAAATGTTGGGACAACCCCAAAGGATTTTGAGGTGAATAGATTGAATTTTATGAGGTCACTTCTCATTATATTCCCCATGCTCTTTGTACTTAGTTCATGCTCATTTGCGTATATCATACCGAATCAGACCGACCAAGTCAGTCATATTCAGAAACCAAGAATTCTCTTTTTTACAGATGCAGAAAATCTTGATAAAGAAAGTCCTTATTATGATGCAGTCCTCGATTTAAAGAATGAATATCCGAAGGAAATGTCAAAGATGATTGTGAAAGAAGATCGTAAAGGCTGGAAAAATGAAGTAGACGAATTGCCGGCTATTTTACTTGTAAATAATGAAAAAGTCATTGTGAAGATTGAAGGAAATGTCAGCAGCAAAGAGGATATTTTATCGCCCTTATGCCACGCTTTAGACCGCGTGAATACAAATTAATGGCCTACCCTTGCACTTATATATCCATATGAAAAAGCCCCTCATCTCATGAGGGGTTTTTCATATGGGAGCGCTCAAAAAAACCCTCTCCATCAAGAGAGGGTTTTAATAGGTTCATTATTTTACGATATGAATTGGGCTTCCAATTGCTACTTCAGCCGTTTCCATTGTAATTTCACCTAAAGTTGGATGAGCGTGAATTGTCATTGCGATATCTTCAGCAGTCACTCCAGCTTCGATTGCAAGGCTAAGCTCTGAAATCATATCAGAAGCGCCAACACCTGCGATTTGTGCACCGATAACAAGACCATCCTCTTTACGAGTGATCATTTTCATGAAGCCATCAGTTGCATCAAGAGAAAGTGCACGTCCGTTCGCTGCGAATGGGAATTTCGCTGCAACGATTTCGATTCCTTCTTCTTTTGCTTCTGCTTCAGTGTACCCAACAGTTGCAAGTTCTGGCTCAGAGAATACAACAGCAGGAATACCAAGGTAATCAATTTCAGCTGGCTCTCCAGCGATTGCTTCAGCTGCAATTTTACCTTCGTAAGAAGCTTTGTGTGCAAGTGGTGGTCCATCAACGATGTCACCAATTGCATAGATGTTAGATACGCTTGTACGGCATTGTTTGTCTGTTTTGACAACTCCGCGATCAGTCAATTCAACACCAACTTGCTCAAGACCAAGCTCATCCGTGTTTGGACGACGACCAACTGTAACAAGTACGTAATCAGCATCAACTGTTTTTTCTTCACCTTTTACTTCGAAAGTAACAGTGACACCATCAGATTTTTCTTCAACGCCTTTTGCAAGAGCGTTTGTATGAATTTCAACGTTTCCTTTTTTCTTCAAGTTACGTTTAACCAATGAGCTCATTTGCTTTTCGAAACCTGGAAGGATTTCGTCTCCACCTTCAAGGATGACAACTTCTGTTCCAAAGTTTGCATAAGCAGTTCCAAGCTCAGTACCGATATATCCACCACCGATAACAACTAACTTTTTAGGTACTTCTTTAAGCGCCAAAGCACCAGTTGAGTTGATCACGCGGTCTGTGTATTTAAAAGTAGGCAATTCAATTGGACGAGATCCAGTTGCAAGAATTGCATTTTTGAAAGTGTAAGTCTGTGCTGAATTTTCATCCATTACACGTACAGAGTTGCTGTCTACGAAATAAGCTTCACCTTTAACGATGTCTACTTTATTTCCTTTAAGAAGACCTTGAACTCCACCTGTTAATTTGTTAACAACAGAAGCTTTCCACTCTTGAACTTTTGTGAAATCAACTGTTACGTTTTCAGCTTTGATACCCATGTCTTCAGAATGCTTAGCATTTTCGAAACGATGGCCAGCATTGATTAATGCTTTTGAAGGAATACAGCCAACGTTTAGACATACGCCGCCAAGTGTTCCTTTTTCAACGATTGTTACTTTTTGTCCAAGCTGTGCAGCACGAATAGCAGCTACATATCCACCAGGACCTGCACCGATGACAAGAGTATCTGTTTCGATTGGGAAATCTCCTACTACCATGACATTACGCCTCCATTAAAATTAATTGTGGATCATTCAATAAACGCTTGATGTGGTTAAGGGCATTTTGCGCAGTAGCTCCGTCGATCATACGGTGGTCAAAGCTTAGGGAAAGAGCTAAGACTGGAGCTGCAACGATTTCGCCATCACGAACAACCGCTTTTTCAGCGATACGGCCAATACCAAGGATCGCTACTTCTGGGTGGTTGATGACTGGAGTAAACCATTGTCCACCAGCAGAACCGATGTTTGTGATTGTGCAAGATGCACCTTTCATTTCAGCTGGAGCCAGTTTACCATCACGTGCTTTTGTTGCAAGCTCATTGATTTCGTTAGACACTTCGAAAATTGCTTTGCGATCTGCATTTTTCACAACTGGAACGAGCAGGCCTTTTTCAGTGTCAGCTGCAATTCCGATGTTGTAGTAATGCTTTTGAACAACTTCATCTGTTTTATCATCGATAGAAGTGTTAAGTACTGGGTACTTTTTCAAAGCAGAAGTTAGAGCTTTTACAACGTAAGGCAAGTAAGTTAACTTGATTCCTTGATCAGCTGCAACTTGTTTGAATTGTTTACGATGTGCAACAAGGTTCGTTACATCAACTTCATCCATTAATGTTACGTGAGGAGCTGTATGCTTAGAGTTCACCATTGCTTTCGCGATCGCTTTGCGGATGCCGCTCATTTTCTCGCGAGTTTCTGGGAATTCTCCTTCAAGAACTGGAGCTGCTGCCGCTTTTGGAGCTGCTTCTTCTTTCGCACTTTCAGCTGCTTGAGGTGCTGCTTCTTGAGCTGCAGAACCACCATTAACGAAGCTGTCGATATCTTCTTTTAACACACGGCCGTTTTTACCAGAACCTGCAACTTTGTAAATTTCAACGCCTTTTTCGCGAGCATATTTACGTACAGATGGCATAGCGATGACGCGTTTGTTTGGATCAGCATCTACTTGCTCTTGTGCGCCTGCACCAGTTGCTGCTGCCGCTTCTTCTTGTGCCACTTCTTTCTTCTCTGGCTCGTTACCAGCTTCAGCAGTACCTTGTACTTGAGCTTCAGTTTTTGCTTCGCCTTCTTCTTCGCTGCCTTTAAATTGAAGATTTTCGTAACCAGGTGCATCAAACGTAATGATTGTTTGTCCTACAGTTGCAACTGTTCCCTCTTCAACTTTTAATTCTAATACTTTTCCTTTAACAGGTGAAGGAATTTCTACAACTGCTTTATCGTTTTGTACCTCTGCTAAAACGTCATCTTCATTAATTTCGTCGTTTGGTTTAACAAACCACTTAACGATCTCACCTTCGTGGATACCTTCTCCGATGTCCGGAAGTTTAAATTCAAATGCCACTGTTTTTCGCCTCCTAGATTTTGTTGAATCCTTGTTGTGTATGTTTACACGGTCTTGTAATTGATAAAGGGGAAGAGAAATAAATTCTTTTCCCCTCTGTCATTTAATTAAAATTCAAGAACTTTCTTAGCTGTTTCAAGCACGTCTTTATGGTTTGGAAGCCATACGCTCTCAGCTTGAGAGAAAGCAAATACAGTATCAGGTGCAGCTACACGAAGTACTGGTGCTTCTAGGCTAAGGATTGCTCTGTCATTGATTTCAGCTACTACGTTTGCAGCAATACCAGCTTGTTTTTGTGCTTCTTGAACAACGATCGCACGACCTGTTTTTTCAACAGAAGCGATGATTGTTTCAATATCAAGCGGGCTTACTGTACGAAGGTCGATCACTTCAGCAGAAACGCCTTCTTTTTCAAGTTCTTCAGCAGCTTTAAGTGATTCGTGAACCATTGCACCATAAGTGATGATTGAAAGGTCAGAACCTTCACGTTTCACGTCAGCTTTACCGATTTCAATTGTGTACTCTTCTTCAGGAACTTCCTGACGGAAAGAGCGATAAAGTTTCATATGCTCAAGAAACACAACCGGATCGTTGTCGCGGATTGCAGAAATTAATAGTCCTTTTGCATCGTAAGGTGTTGAAGGAATGACAACCTTGATACCAGGCTGTTGTGCGATAAGACCTTCTAAGCTGTCAGCATGAAGCTCAGGAGTATGAACCCCTCCACCGAATGGAGAACGGATTGTCACTGGAGAATGCCAGCGTCCGCCAGAACGGTAACGCATACGAGCCATTTGTCCAGAAACAGAATCTAATACTTCGTAAACGAATCCGAAGAATTGAATTTCCATTACTGGGCGGAATTCTTGTAGTCCAAGGCCAATTGCAAGACCGCCAATACCAGATTCAGCAAGTGGAGTATCGAATACACGATCCTCACCAAACTCTTTTTGCAATCCTTCAGTCGCACGGAATACGCCGCCGTTTTTACCAACGTCTTCTCCGAAAACGAGAACGTTTTCGTCATTTTTCAGTTCTGTGCGTAACGCATCAGTGATCGCTTGAATCATTGTCATTTGCGCCATGGCTTACTTCGACTCCTTCTGTTTGTAAATTTCAAGCTGTTCAACTAAGTTGAATGGTTTCACATCGTACATGTTTTCAATCAAGTCAGTGACTTTTTGCTTAGGCTGTTCGTCAGCTTCTTTGATCGCTTGTTTGATTTGTTCTTTTGCATCTTCGATGACTTTATTCTCTTCTTCTTCAGACCATAGGCCTTTGTTTTCCAAGAATCTGCGGTAGCGTACCAATGGATCTTTTTGCTCCCACTCATTTTCATCTTCTTTTGTACGATATCTTGTTGGATCGTCACCAGCCATTGTATGTGGACCGTAACGGAATGTAAGAGTTTCGATTAATGTTGGACCTTCGCCATTTACAGCACGCTCACGAGCTTCAGCAGTTGCTGCATATACAGCTAATGCATCCATACCGTCAACTTGTACGCCTACGATACCAGCTGCAGCTGCTTTTTGTGCAATTGTTTGTGCAGCAGATTGCTTTTCAACAGGTGTAGAGATTGCATATCTGTTGTTTTGGACAACAAAAATCGCTGGCGCTTTGTAAGCCCCTGCAAAGTTGATACCTTCGTAGAAATCACCTTGTGAAGCTCCGCCATCACCAGTGTAAGTGATTGCAACAGCATTTTTACCGCGCTTTTTCAAACCAAGAGCTACACCAGCAGCTTGAATGATTTGTGCACCGATAATGATTTGTGGAGAAAGTGCATTCACATCTTCAGGCATTTGGTTACCAACAAAGTGTCCACGAGAGAACAAGAACGCTTTTGTTAATGGAAGGCCATGCCAGATTAATTGTGGTACATCACGATATCCTGGAAGAATGAAATCTTCTTTCTCAAGTGCAAAGTGAGTTGCAAGCTGAGAAGCCTCTTGTCCAGCTGTAGGCGCATAGAAGCCAAGACGTCCTTGACGGTTCAATGAAATTGAACGTTGATCTAATACACGTGTAAACACCATACGGCGCATTAATTCTTTTAATTGGTCATCTGAGAGATCCGGCATTGCCGCTTCGTTTACGACTTCGCCTTTTTCGTTTAAAATTTGAAACGTTTCAAACTGCTTTTTGATGGCATCAAATTGCTTTTTGCTATCAACAATTGCTTTTTTTGTTTTTGCAGCCATTCTAAAGTCACCTCTTCCTTTCTTTTAACAGTCAATTTGTCGTGAATCCATTTATACATACAGATATAGGATAACCCAAAATACTCATATGACTCCTGTATTTAATAGCCACTAGGATCGTTGTCGAAACATTAGATGATCGCTCGTTTTTGAGTTCTTCTAACTGTATTAACGATAGTTCACAAAAAACTAATACAACTTCTGTTAACAAGGACTAGTTTACAACAAGAAAAATAGTCCGTCAATTGATTTAACGGCTTTATTTAAATAAATGTATTCGCTTTACTTTTTATAGTGAGCTGTATCAATCTGTTTAACAAACACCTCGAACTGTACTAGTATAGATTGTACTACTGTACTACAATAGAAAATGTTTGTTTTTGTCGAAAAATAAAAAAAGAGCTGTTTTTTCAGCTCTTTTGGGACTCTTGATCTGCCGCTTTATACAAAGCCTGTTTATGCTCATTCAATTGCTTTGTATATTGATTGAACTTCTTACCTTCTTTTCTGACTTTGCTATAAGAACGGTTCACCGTCTTCAGCTTGGATTTCAACTCTTCATATCCTAAGTCCTTCTTCTTTAAAGATTGATACAAATGCTGATCTTGTTTCAGCGCCTTTTGATATTCCTTGTAAAGCTGGTCATACGACGCATATCTTTTCTCAAGCGATTTGACCGTTTCATCTGCTTTTTCTTTTAAATCCGTATCTTTTATACGTCCGGCAGATTCCTTTACCGTTTTCAATTCTTTTTTCGATTCATCCATGCTGTCTTTTTCTGTTTTTAAATGTTCTTTTCGTTTCGCTGCAGATGCTAACGCCTGATCAGAAAGGCTTGACACTGTTTTTGTATGATCTTTTGTGGTTTGAATCATTTTTGTATAGAGCTGCTGCTCTTTTTTCTCATAGCTTTGCAGTGTACCTTGCTCTTTTTCAAAGGATGCCTCTTTTTCGCTCATTTTCGTCATCGCATCTTGCATGTCATGAAATGGACTTTGACCCCCGCATCCCGCCAGCAAAAGGGTACATATCCCCGCTAAAGCAGCACATGCTTTCATGCTTCTTCTCATCTGTCTCATCACAAGGTTCCCCCTTTACATCTCCACATACCACTATAATTTTTATAGGCGCTTGTGACAAGGAAAGAGGTCATCCTGATGAGCCGGAGAAGATTTTTTTCAAGTGATAGGCGCATGACTATACAAATAGTGCATTCATACATAGTTTATATTACACGCTTCGCCTTCACTTATGAGAGGCCGAGTGTATTTCCAAAGGAGGTCAAAAGTATGTCTAATTATAGTCATGGAAGTATGTATGGTGGATACGGCGGTCACGGGTATGGATACGGTGGTGGATATGGCGGTGGCTGTTGTTACCCAAGTTATGGCGGTGGCTACGGATACGGCGGAGGACGGACATTCGCTTTAATCGTTGTCCTTTTCATCCTATTAATCATCGTTGGCGCAGCATTCTTAGGCGGCGGCGGTGGCGGCTGCTGCTAATGGCTGTTTAAGCCTCTGACCGGTCTCATAGGACCGGTCTTCTTTATTTCATTGCATATGTTGTGTATCATTTTATATACTTTACATACAAAGGAAATAGGAGTGAAGATTTGTGATTACCATGGAAGATATCGTACGGGACGGACATCCCGTATTAAGACAAACAGCTGAAGCGGTCGAGCTCCCGCCGACAGAAGAGGAAAAACAGCAATTAGCTGACATGATTGAATTCGTCAAAAATAGTCAGGATGCTGACATGGCTGAAAAGTATGGACTCAGACCCGGCGTTGGACTAGCAGCTCCGCAAATTAATATCAGTAAACGGATGATCGCTGTTCACTGTGAGGACGAAGATGGAGAGGAATACAGCTATGCCCTTTTCAACCCGCGCATTGTCAGTCACTC
The DNA here is from genome assembly GCF_002998575.1 of Bacillus sp. LNXM65. Classification (NCBI taxonomy): domain Bacteria; kingdom Bacillati; phylum Bacillota; class Bacilli; order Caryophanales; family Bacillaceae; genus Bacillus; species Bacillus sp. LNXM65. The sequence goes on from NZ_PVRB01000001.1 coordinate 528,874, forward strand.
GGTCAAAAGAGCTTATTTAGCAACTGGTGAAGGCTGCTTATCTGTTGATGAAGCCATTCCTGGATTTGTCCCTCGATATCAAAAGATCAGGGTGAAGGCCACAACGCTTGAAGGAGAAGACATTGATATTCGCCTAAAAGGGTTCCCGGCCATTGTTTTTCAGCATGAAATCGACCATTTAAACGGCATTATGTTTTATGATCATATTCAAAAGGATCAGCCCTTCGCTGAGCCAGACAACTCTGTTGCGATCGGCAGATCATAAAATAAAAAGAAGACCCATTAGCCTAAGGGTCTTCTTTTTTTACTCTTCAATGAGGCCTAGATGAGTCACTGCATGGAATATGCCGTCTTCATCTACTGGCTTTGTCACAAAATCAGCCAAATCTTTTAATTCATTCACAGCATTACCCATGGCAACGCCAGTTCCAGCAAATGAAATCATCTCTCGATCGTTCAGACCGTCTCCAAAGGCAACTGTATCCTTTTGATCATAAGGCAGCCTTTCGATGACTCGTTTAATGCCTTCAGCCTTCGACCCGCCTTTTGGCAGGACATCTGTTGACAGCTCGTGCCATCTGACAAGATCAATTTCTTCGCGGAACGCCTCGTATTGGACTTCCTCTTCAGCCTTACAGAATAACAGCATTTGAAAAATCTCGTTTTCTTTAAAGTAAGACAAATCATGCTCAGGATGCTCTGTTTTTAAAGTCCCAATCCCCTCATGGATAAACGGATGATTTGGCACAGAAGCCTTCATCGTTTTTTCCCCCATAAAAACAAGCGGATGATCATGACGATCCGCCGTTTCATAAATTTGATCCATCAGCTCCAGTTTCAGCGGATTGCCGTAAATGACCTCTCCCTCATACATGACATACTGACCGTTATAAGCAATAAAGGAGTCAAGCCCTAATTCCTCTAAAATAGGCTGAATCAAAAAAGGCGAACGCCCAGATGCAATAAAGAGATGATGACCTTTTTCTTTTAATAAGCGAACCGCTCGCTTCGTTGATTCAGGTATTTTTTTATCATGATCATATAAAGTACCGTCGATATCAAAGAAGATGACTTTTTTATTCATATCCCGTCTCCTGTCTCTTGTTATGTATACCCACTCCCTTTCATCATACAGAAAGATTTCCTCTTTCGAAACCACTTCCTATGAAAACGCCTATTTCCCACATATAACCATGTAACATTCAATGGAATCGTCATATAATACAAGTATAAAGAGAGAACGGAATACATGGTCTAATCTGACTTCAAACCGAAAGGAGGCGACCTGTGATGCTTCGTCGTCTGCGCAAGAAAATTAGAAGACAATGGAAGGACATGCTTCGTAAAAAATCGATCGCTTAAAAGGATCTTCCGCACATTTGCCGAAGGTCCTTTTTTCTCAGAGACTTTTCTTATGCGCGTTTTTTTAATATAATAGAATTAGCGAGTGTAACATACGGTATTTAAGGAGAGATTTGGATGATATATAAGGTATTTTTTCAGGCAAGTACTACTGAGGTACCTGTAAGAGAACACACAGATTCACTATACGTTGAAGCGGTTTCTGAAAGAGACGTACGCGATAAGTTGAAAAAACATAGCTACAACATTGAATTCATTCAGCCTGTAGACGGTGCTTTTTTAGACTATGAACGAGAAAGTGAAAATTTTAAAGTATTGGAGCTATGAGAGGAATGAAATTTGTTAAAAACGATCAGGCGGCAGTTTTTGCGCTCGGCGGTTTAGGCGAGATCGGTAAAAACACGTATGGCGTTCAATTTCAAGATGAAATCATTTTAATTGATGCTGGTATTAAGTTCCCTGAAGATGAGCTTCTTGGAATTGACTACGTCATCCCTGACTATACGTACTTAGTTAAAAACGAAGATAAAATCAAAGGTCTTTTCATCACTCACGGACATGAAGACCACATCGGCGGTATCCCTTACCTTCTCAAGCAAGTGAATATTCCAGTTTACGGCGGCAAACTCGCAATCGGCCTACTTCGTAATAAATTGGAAGAGCACGGTCTCTTGAGACAAACAAAACTTCACATTTTTGAAGAAGAAGATACCATTAAATTTAGAAAAACAGCTGTGTCTTTCTTTAGAACAACACACAGTATTCCAGATTCTTATGGAATTGTCGTGAAGACACCTCCTGGTAACATCGTACATACAGGTGATTTCAAGTTTGACTTTACGCCTGTTGGCGAGCCTGCCAACTTAACAAAAATGGCTGAAATCGGGAAAGAAGGCGTTCTATGTCTTTTATCCGATAGTACAAACAGTGAAATTCCAGAATTTACAATGTCTGAAAGACGCGTAGGCGAAAGCATTGATGACATCTTTAGAAAAGTCGACGGACGTATCATCTTTGCTACGTTTGCTTCAAACATTCACAGACTTCAGCAAGTCATTGAGTCCGCTGTTGCCAACGGCCGAAAAGTTGCTGTGTTTGGACGCAGTATGGAGTCTGCCATTGATATTGGACAAGATCTTGGCTACATTAAATGTCCGAAAAACACGTTTATTGAACATAATGAAATCAACCGTCTACCAGCAAACAAAGTGACCATTCTTTGTACTGGGAGCCAAGGTGAACCGATGGCTGCTCTTTCACGTATTGCAAACGGCACTCACCGCCAGATTTCGATTAATCCTGGAGACACTGTTGTCTTCTCATCTTCACCGATTCCGGGTAACAATATTAGCGTAAGCCGCACCATTAACCAGCTTTATCGTGCTGGCGCTGAGGTCATTCATGGCTCACTCAATAATATTCATACATCTGGTCACGGCGGACAAGAAGAACAAAAGCTGATGCTCCGTTTAATTAAACCAAAATTCTTTATGCCGATTCACGGTGAATACCGCATGCAAAAAACGCATATTAAACTTGCGAATGATTGCGGAATTCCTGAGGAAAACTGCTTTATCATGGATAACGGTGAAGTTCTTGCACTAAAAGGTGACGAAGCAAGTGTCGCTGGCAAAATTCCATCAGGTAACGTGTATATCGACGGTAGCGGAATTGGCGATATCGGGAATATCGTCTTAAGAGACCGCCGCATTCTTTCAGAAGAAGGTCTTGTCATTGTGGTCGTCAGCATGGACATGAAAGAATTCAAAATCTCTGCTGGTCCTGATCTCATCTCAAGAGGCTTTGTCTACATGAGAGAATCTGGAGACCTCATCAACGACGCACAAGATTTGATTTCAAAGCATCTTGAAAAAGTAATGGAACGTAAGACAACTCAGTGGTCGGAAATTAAGAACGAAATTACGGACACACTTGCACCTTTCCTTTATGAAAAAACAAGGCGCCGCCCAATGATCTTACCGATTATTATGGAAGTGTAATAACAAAAAGAGACACGAGCCGACTGGCTGTGTCTCTTTTTTTCATCAAGCATTGAAAAAAACCGCACATATACAAGGTATACATGCAGTTTCTCATTCTTTTATGATTGAATTGGGAGGTGCTGAAAGCTTCTGACATCAAACAAGCCCTTTGTCGTCATTTTCACATCAGGAATGACTGGAAGTGCCAAGAAGGACAGCGTCAAAAACGGATTAAAGTCTAAGGAAAAACCAGTTTCTTTTAGTGCTTCATGGAGTTCATGGAGGCTTTCATTGACGAGATGTGCCGGCTGATCTGACAATAAACCGGAGATCGGTAGTGGCAGCGTATGAAGAGACTGGCCTTCTTTGACAACGGTCAAACCGCCGCCTGCTTCTTTTAACGCCTCAATCGCTTTAATAATATCGGCATCATTTGTGCCAACTGCAATTAAGTTATGTGAATCATGTGCAACCGTTGTTGCAATCGCACCCTGTTTGATGCCGAAGCCGCTGACAATCCCTACCCCCATTTCAGATAAACCTTGATGACGTTCGACAAGCACCATTTTTAATACATCTCTGTCTGTATCACTTGTAAATTGTCCGTTCGTTTCTGAAGGAGAGACTTGTTCTAATTTTGTTTCAAGCTGATTCGGAATAATACGGATGACATTCATTTTTTGATCGTCTGTGATAGGCAGTGCAATATCTTGCTCTTGAACGTCTACTGCATGAACAGATTGTAATAATGCTGGGCTCGGTGCGATCTTTTCGACACTCGGTTTGTACTCTCCATGCTGCGCAACCAATTCTCCCGCAATAAATACGCTTGAGATGTCTACATGATGAAGGTCTGAAACGAGCATAAAATCAGCATCATAGCCTGGTGCAATGGCTCCCTTTGTATTAAGACCAAAACACTCTGCGGCATTTAAGCTTCCCATTTGATAGGCTAAAAATGGATCTAAGCCTGCTTTTATGGACATCCGTACTTGCTCATCAATACTTCCCTGCGCCATTAAATCATCTAAATGTTTATCATCTGTACAAAAGAAAAAACGTCTCGCATTCTTCTCATTCACAGCAGGTAAAACGTTTTTCACGTTTTTGGCAACAGATCCCTCTCTCAGCATGACATACATGCCCCTTTTCACACGTTCAAGGGCTTCCTCTGCTGTTGTCACCTCATGGTCTGTTTGGACATTGGCCGTCCGGTAGACGTTTATTAATCGGTCTGTTAAGCCTGCTAGATGGCCATCAATTAATTTATTCTCGTTTTGAGCATCAAGCAGCTTTTGAAGCATATCTTCTTCTGCCTGCTCCACACCGACATAGTCCATCACCTCAGCAAGACCAAGCACTTCCTTCTCTTGATAAAGGGGCTTTAAATCTTTCGCTTTTAATATAGCACCTGATCGTTCAAAACTGACTGCCGGTACACAGGATGGCAGCATGAAATAAATATGTAAGGCAGCTTTTCTCGCTTCTTCCAGCATAAAACGTATGCCTGTTATACCTGACACATTGGCAATTTCATGCGGGTCTGTTACGACAGTTGTCACACCGCGCGGAACGACAGCTTTGGAGAATTCAGCAGGGGTAACCATAGAAGACTCGATATGAACGTGGCCATCAATAAAACCAGGTACAAGCATTTGACCTGCTGCATCCAGCTCCTGTTCTCCCTCGTACTCCCCTATCCCGACTATTTGTCCATTTTCAACAGCGACATCAGCGTCTATCCATTCCTGGTTAAACACATCCATGACTTTCGCATGTTTAATCACGAGGGCTGCTTTTTTTCTCTTTGCTGCTACCTCAATTTGATGTCTGAAAAGCTCCTTATCCAACGACACTGCCTCCTCCAAGTAAACAATATAATGTTTCTTATCGTAAACGAATCTGTTTGCCCAGTCAATGACATTTAGAGAAAATCAACCATATCAAAACACTGTTTTTTATTTCTGAATAGTGATAATTGCACGAAAAATATGATGACTCATTTTTGAGGTTATACATGAACAAAGCAACCCTTTTCAGTGTCGATTTCCGTCTCAATGTCCACCTGTCATGTACACATTCATATAAAAAAACACCCCGTCATCGGAGTGTTTAATAATCGTTCTGCATTTCTCGTTTTTCAAAGCGTCCTATATCGGCTACTGCCCCTATGACAATAAGAATATCTTCTTTTTGAATCATTTCATCTGCCAGAGGGGAAACGATGACTTCTTTTCCGCGCTTAATCGCCACAATGTTGATGCCGTATCTTGCCCGAATATCAAGATCTAAAAGAGAATGCCCCGCAAGCCTGTTGTTTGCAACAATCTCAATCAGGCTGTACTCATCTGACAGCTCGAGGTAATCGAGCACGTTATTTGAAATAATTTTATGTGCAATCCGTCTGCCCATATCTCGCTCTGGATGAACGATGCGATCCGCTCCAATTTTGTTGAGCACCTTTTCATGGTAGTCATTTTGCGCTTTCACGGTGACCATTTTGACGCCAAGCTCTTTCAGCATAATCGTTGTTAAAATACTTGCCTGAATGTTTTCGCCAATTGCAACGATGACATGATCAAAATTACGAATACCAAGATTTTTTAAAACGGATTCGTCGGTCGAATCGCCAATGACCGCGTGTGAGGCAATTTTCGCGTATTCGTTCACTCGATCTTCATTCATATCCATGGCCATGACTTCAAGTCCTTCTTCGCTCAGCGCCTTGCAAATACTTCCGCCAAAGCGTCCAAGACCAATGACTGCATATTCCTTTTTCATGTTCAGACTCCTTTTATCTCACTTAACATGCATTTTACTACGGTTTGATTAATGAATCCATATGCGAACGAATTTTTTTACGGAACGCTTCACTTAAGTAAAGGTCTGCTCCTTTTTCAATTTCACTGCGATAATGAGCTGGCGGAGCGATTTCTTCGCTCTTTTGAAGCACAAGAAAGGTTAAACAGTTCTCATAAATTTGATCACCTATTTTGACATCGACAAAAGCTGGACGATATGTACCTTCATATACTCCTTCTCGTTTATACAAATAACGAATGGCATCAAAAGGAACTTCATATAAAACACCCTCTGTTTCGCCGCCGTCTTCTACCATATCAGCTCTTGATCCATCTGGCCTCACCAATGTAAATCTCGTGGTAAAACCGCTTAGTACTCCTCCGCCGATGATTTGTTTGAAGTGATGATCGACTTCTGCCAGCTTAAATCTTGCATCATCCATACAGGAGCCATAGGCAAAATAATAGAAGGATGACGGCTTCTGCTGCCACAGTCTATAAGCTTTCCAGCTCCCTCTCTTTATTGCTTTCAGCGCTGATGCCTTCTGCTCTGGCAAAGTGTATGTCATGGCTGCTACCTGACCTTGATCCATCATGACATTGATTTCCTGCTTGTCATACCCTTCCTCTAGTACGTCTATCTTATTCAACGTGTCAGCGGTCACCTCGTACAATTCCCCGTATACAGTGCCTTTTTCTGAGTGGACGCACGCTGGATATCCTTGACCTGTATCGTAGATCCTTCCACTCATCCAAGCTGATTTAGCTAATAGCCTGCTTTCCTTCATGTACGCTTCGTGGTGCTCTTCATGCTGCAATAACGTCCCATATACAAATAAAGCTTTCATCGTCATGACTTCACGTCCTCTCAACTTGCTGCTGTCTGCTTTTTTGACACACAGGCAAATAGATTTGAAAAGCTGTGCCTTTTCCAAGCTCACTGGATACGTCCATTCTTCCTTGATGATCTTTTAAAATCGTCGCACAGATGGTCAAACCAAGCCCTGTCCCTTCTTTTTTCGTTGAAAAGAAAGGATCATATATTTTTTGAATATCCTCTTCAGACATCCCATTTCCTTCATCTTGAATGGTAATCTTCCATTCATTCAATACTTTTTCTGTAGATATGTATATGCTGCCACCTTCTGGCATTGCCTCAATCGCATTTTTAATTAAATTAATGAACAGCTGCTTCATTTGGTTAGCGTCTGCTAGGATTGCACCGGCATCCTGCTTTTTAAATGGCTGTTTGAGATCAATATTTGAAAGAACGGCATTTGTTTTTAATAAGGTAATCACCTGTTCTAGGAGCTCATGAAGCTGGACTTCTTGAAAATGGACCGCTTGAGGCTTAGCCAATACAAGCAGCTCACTTAAAACAAAATCAATCCGTTTAATTTCGGAAAAGATAATGTCAAAATAATCGGTTCTTTCAGGATATTGTGTTTTCATCAGCTGCAAAAAGCCATTTACTGATGTCAGTGGATTTCTGACTTCATGCGCGATTCCAGCGGCTATTTGTCCTGCAACAGCCAGCTTTTGCGCCTGCATTTGCAATTGCTGATTGGATCTTTCAAGCTCAAGCTTTGCCTGCTTTTGTTTCGTAATATCAGCAACCGTTCCAATCCCTCCAGTAAACTGGTGATGCTCATCAAAATAGAGCTTGTAATGAACGTCTCCCCATACCTTCTTTCCCTCTTTATGGAGAAGCTGCAGTTCTACCCGCCCCGCATCCTTATGTTCCTTGATCACAGATAACAAATGCTGGACCACGCGCTCCTCTTGATCAAAGTACTGATTGTACATCGTGCCTAGACATTCCTCTATGTCATAGCCTGTCATTTGTGTCCATGCTTGATTTAAGAAAATAATTTCACCTTTTTCGTTTGTTTCAAAGACGATTTCTTGCAAGTTATCTGTGATTCGATTCAGCCGCTCTGTCAGTTCGTGTGCTTCTTTCTCTCTCGTATTTAAGTCTGACACAAGTAGGTTTAAGCGGTCTACATAGCCTGAGACAACCCAGATCCCTGTTAAAACCAAGACTGTAAAGGCTAGATCGAGCGGCCAATTAATTTGATAGCCGCCTAGATAATAAAAGAAATCCCAGCTTAAGATTAAAATAAATGCAAGAACAGATAACACGATCCGCACTTGATATGTTTTGTTCAAATGATTCCACCTGCCGCCCTGAGATTCTTTGTCAATTGTACCATTTTCCACTTATTTTTTGAGGGAGATGGGGCATTTTTAAGGAACTTTTTCAGAAAAAAAGCCTGTTCTCAGCACAAAGGAAGAGAGCAGGCTATTTTAATTACTGCTGAAGAGCTTCTTGCAGCTCTTTTAACAGTAGTTCTGCGCCTTCAGCGCTTAATGTAATTTGACCATTTCCATAATCATGGTTCTCCGATGTAATCTCACCAGTCATGAGGCAAACGCCCTCTGGCTGGTATTTTTTCAAGACGATTTTCTCCCCATCTATAAAAAATTCCATACTGTCTTTAATAGCAATATCAAGTGCTCTTCTTAATTCGATTGGCATCACAATACGCCCTAGTTCGTCTACTTTTCTTACGACTCCGATAGATTTCAATTTCGTTCCCTCTTTCTTTCATTAGCTCAAGATCAATTTGCACCAATTGATATATCGTAGACGTAAGAGATTCTCAAAAGGTTTCTCCTCTATAAAAATTTTTTTCATAAAAGAAAAAACAAAGGGAAAATTTATTGTGATTGTCAAAATGATACTTGAATTTTACAAGTTCATTTCAAGGTCATCACAAACCCCCACAAATGACATCAACCCTCTGAACTTTTAAATGTAAAATTGTTTAAAACAGCAAAAATAGAGATTGGGTGAAAACATGTTTCAAAATGCCGAAATTGGAATTGATTTAGGAACAGCTAACATATTGGTTTATAGTAAAAATAAGGGAATTATTTTAAATGAACCGTCCGTCGTGGCAGTCGATACAGAAACAAAAACTGTACTTGCCGTCGGAACAGAAGCAAAAGAAATGATTGGGAAAACACCTGGTAAAATTGTGGCGATCCGTCCGATGAAAGACGGTGTCATCGCTGATTATGATATGACAACAGATTTACTCAAACAAATCATGAAAAAAGCAGGGAAAAATATCGGGTTTACCTTCAGAAAACCAACGGTCGTGGTATGTACACCTTCTGGTTCAACAGCTGTTGAACGTCGTGCCATCAGCGATGCTGTGAAAAACTGCGGAGCAAAGCACGTGCATTTAATAGAAGAACCTGTTGCAGCCGCAATCGGCGCTGATCTCCCGGTAGATGAGCCTGTTGCAAACGTCGTGGTCGATATTGGCGGAGGAACAACGGAAGTTGCCATCATTTCGTTTGGCGGCGTTGTCTCTTGTCATTCCATTCGAATTGGCGGAGATCAGCTGGATGAAGATATCATTACGTTTGTCCGAAAGAAATATAATCTATTAATCGGCGAGCGGACAGCCGAGCAGGTTAAAATGGAAATTGGTTATGGTCTCATTGAGCATGAGCCGGAATCATTAGAAGTACGTGGACGTGATCTGGTGACAGGTCTTCCAAAAACGATCACACTTGAATCTCATGAAATTCAAGGTGCCATGCGAGAATCACTTCTTCATATTTTAGAGGCGATTCGTGCCACATTAGAGGACAGCCCTCCAGAGCTTAGTGGTGACATTGTAGACCGCGGCGTGATCTTAACTGGCGGCGGCGCTTTGTTAAATGGGATTCAAGAATGGCTCTCACAGGAGATTGTCGTTCCAGTTCATATTGCAGCAAATCCACTTGAATCTGTCGCAATCGGAACAGGTCGTTCACTAGAAGTCATTCATAAATTGCAAAAAACATTAAAATAATCTTCTTGTTCTACTTCTTTTTTTATCATTTCGATCATATCTTGAGAAATGGATAAACGTGAAGGAGGAAGAACATGTTGCTTGATTTAGGTAAACGGGTCGTTGTCACAGTCATTTTAACGGGTATTATTTTAGGAGGAATGAGCCTGTCGTTTTCACATATGCCCCCTTCTAATGCACAGCCTGTGAAACAACTGAACCGCTAAAAAAGCCGCATGAAAGCGGCTTTTTTATTTTGGCTTGAAACGTGCTCCCCATTTTCCTTTTCGGTCTTAAATCTGATATGATGAACATGACTAAAGGAGGGTTTTTTATGAGTTCATTTGAAAAACAACTAGATCAATATGCTAAGACCATCGTTGAAGTCGGTGTGAATGTTCAAAAAGGACAAGAAGTCGTCGTATCTGCATCTACTGAATCTGCAGACCTTGTTCGTCTTGTCGCGAAACATGCGTATGAGCGCGGGGCGAAAAACGTACATATCCGCTGGAGTGATGGTGTTCTTGCCCGTTTAAAATATGAACATGCACCGCAGGATGTGTTTGACCAATTCCCAGAATGGGAAGCTCAGATGATGGAAACCATCGCAAAACGCGGCGGCGCTTTTATCACGATCTTGTCAGAAAGCCCTGACCTTCTGCGAGGCATTGATTCGAAAAAAATCGCTGCACAGCAAAAGGCCGCTGGATCAGCCCTTCATACATATCGCCAATACGTTCAATCAGACAAAGTTGCTTGGACGGTCGTAGGCGCTGCATCAAAAGAATGGGCGAAAAAGATTTTCCCTGACCATACAGATGAAGAAGCTGTCGCGTTATTATGGGATCAAATCTTTAAAGTCGCTCGCGCTGATCAAGCAGATCCTGTTGAGGCTTGGAAAAAGCACGATGAGTCACTAAATGAAAAGGTCAAAATACTAAATGAGCGCCACTACCACAAGCTTCATTATGATGCTCCTGGCACAAATTTAACGATTGAGCTCCCAGAACAGCACATTTGGGTAGGTGCCGGCAGCGTGAGTGAGCGCGGCGTCTCTTTCATGGCCAACATGCCGACAGAAGAAGTATTTACCGTACCTAAAAAAGACGGTGTAAATGGGACTGTCTCAAGCACAAAACCGCTCAGTTATGCAGGAAATATCATTGATGAATTTACATTAACATTTGAAAATGGACGAATTGTCAATGTGAAAGCGAAGGAAGGCGAAGACATTTTAACTTCGCTCGTTGAAACAGATGAAGGCTCCCATTATCTAGGTGAGGTTGCTCTCGTACCAGACGATTCACCAATCTCAAACTCGAATATTCTCTATTACAATACCCTTTATGATGAAAATGCATCGAACCACCTTGCCATCGGCAGCGGGTATGCGTTCAATATCGAAGGCGGAAAAGAGATGAATCGTGAAGAATTGGATGCAGCTGGTGTGAACAACAGTATTACACACGTCGATTTCATGATTGGTTCAAAGGAAATGAATATTGACGGGATTACAAAAGACGGGAAACGCGAACCGATCTTCCGTAATGGAAACTGGGCGATTTAATCGAAAAAAAGACATCCACTTATGGATGTCTCAGATTGTTGACAAAGGGCTAAAATGATCTTCATTTTAGCCTTTTGTCTTCTTTTCAGCGTGATAGAAAACCTTTGCAGTCTAGGAAGGACGAGTACCGGAGCGGAGCGAATTTGACATTCGTGAGCACCGGCACGCAGGACTGACAACGAATGCGAGGGTTTGTCTACACGCTGAGACATCCACTTTTGGATGTCTTTGCTTATTTATGCATAAAGCTCATCGAGTCTCTTTTGAATGTCTTGATCTGATAAGAACTCATCATATGTTGTTTGTTTATCGACGATGCCATTTGGCGTCACTTCGATGATACGGTTTGCCACTGTTTCAACAAACTGATGGTCATGAGATGAGAAGAGCATAGCTCCTTTAAAGCTCATTAAACCGTTATTCAGCGCTGTAATGGATTCTAGATCCAAGTGGTTCGTCGGCTCATCCAGCAGCAGAACATTCGCTCCTGACAGCATCATTTTCGATAACATACAACGAACCTTCTCTCCTCCTGATAAGACGCTTGCTTTTTTCTTTACTTCTTCCCCAGAGAAAAGCATACGTCCTAAGAACCCGCGTAAGAAGCTTTCACTTTGATCATTAGGAGAATATTGACGAAGCCAATCCACTAGATCGACATCGTTTCCTTCAAAGTATTCACTATTGTCTTTCGGGAAAAAGGCTTGAGATGTTGTAACGCCCCATTTAAACGTCCCGCTGTCTGGCTCCATCTCACCAGCAAGAATTTTAAATAAAGTGGATACAGCAAGCTCATTACGGCTTAAGAACGCAATTTTATCCTCGCGATTCATGATAAAGCTGACGTTATCAAGTACTTTCACACCATCAATTGTTTTCGATAGACCTTCTACTTGAAGGACATCATTTCCAATTTCGCGCTCTGGCGCAAAATGAACGTACGGATATTTACGTGAAGATGGCTTAATGTCGTCTAAAGAGATTTTATCAAGCAATTTCTTTCTTGAGGTCGCTTGCTTCGATTTAGAAGCGTTCGCACTGAACCGGGCAACGAACTCTTGAAGCTGCTTAATTTGTTCTTCTTTTTTCTTATTCGCATCTTGGCTGAGCTTTAGCGCTAGCTGGCTGGACTCATACCAGAAATCATAGTTACCGACATATACTTGAATTTTTCCAAAGTCTAGGTCCGCAATATGTGTACATACTTTGTTTAAGAAATGACGGTCATGCGAAACGACAATCACGGTATTTTCAAAATTAATGAGGAACTCTTCCAGCCACTGGATTGCTTGTAAGTCCAAGTGGTTCGTTGGCTCATCAAGAAGAAGAACGTCAGGCTTACCAAATAAAGCTTGGGCTAGTAGTACTTTTACCTTTTCAGAACCACCAAGCTCAGACATTTTCTTCGATTGAAGGCTCTCTGGAATGCCAAGACCTTTTAATAAGATCGCTGCTTCACTTTCTGCTTCCCAGCCGTTTAACTCAGCGAACTCACCTTCAAGCTCTGCTGCACGAATCCCGTCTTCATCTGAGAAATCAGGTTTCATATAGATCGCATCTTTCTCCTGCATCACATCATATAGACGTTTGTGACCCATCATGACGACTTTTAATACTTCAAATTCTTCGTATTCAAAATGGTTCTGTTTTAAAATCGCTAAACGCTCACCAGGGCTCATATGAACATCGCCCGTCTGAGCTTCAATTTCACCTGAAAGAATCTTTAGAAACGTTGATTTACCAGCTCCATTGGCACCAATTAGACCGTAGCAGTTGCCAGGAGTGAATTTAATATTTACTTCTTCAAATAGTTTACGATCAGCAAAACGCAAACTAACATTATTTACTGCAATCATTTATTAATCCTCCATCACTCATTCATCATTATGAAGTATAACATGAATAACGTTTGATAGAAACGTCTCTCGCTAAGAACGAAGGCAATTTGTCCATTATGGTATAATAAATGGGAATGATTTATTGAAGGAGTTCGTGCGATTTGAGATTACTTACACTTATGGAATACTGTTTATTGATTTTCTTTATGGGTATTTATTTATCTGCAACAGGCTTTAATGCGAGGGATTTTGGCCTTTATATTGGGCTTGTGCTTATTTACACACTGGTACACATCTTTTCGAAACGCTTTTTACAAAAGCGAGGGAAAGAAAATCAAAAGGTCGGATTGTTTCGGTCCGTTTTAGCCATTACTGGGTCTGTCTTCGCTTCTGTGTTGGCGATTGTGATCATTGTTACGGTGCTCACGCCAAATTAAAACGACCCTTCTTTTAAAGGGTCGTCCATTCAAGCACTTTTCTCACACACCTGAGAAGGGTGCTTTTATTTTGTTTGCCGAATGTCGCCAAATGGGAAGAAAACAAATTCTGATGTCCCGACAACCCGATCCTTTTCAATGAGTCCAAGTCCATTTCTGCTGTCCATGGAATTGAGTCTGTTGTCCCCCATCACAAAGTAATCGTTTTTCGGTACTTTCACTGGACCAAAATCCCCTGTTAAATGCACTTCATACTCTTTCGCATGTGCCTTGTTCTCTTTTAAATAAGGCTCATCAACTTTTTTACCATTAATGTAAAGCGTATCATCCTTCATTTCAATCGTGTCTCCCGGAAGGCCGATCAATCGTTTTACATAATGAATCTTCTGGCCATCTTTTCCATTAATAATCACGATGTCACCTCGTTTGACACCACCTAGATAGTTAATGGTTTTGTTGACAAACAGCTTTTCCCCATCATGAAGAGTCGGTTCCATTGACTCTCCTTCCACCACATACGGCTCAAATATAAACGTACGGATGAGCAGGACGAGCGCAAGTGCAATTAAAATGGCTTTGATCCATTCAAACAGTGAACTTTTCTTCTCTGTTTTGTCTTGCTTTGCATCAGATTGAATATCATTTTCGTTTTGTTTGTTTTCTTCGTTCAAAATACTGCTTCCTCCTAAGACTTTCTGCTAAAAGACTTGAAACGTGAATTGAATAACTTTACTTTATCACATGTCATTTAAAAATTCACAAGACAACCATTCAATTAGATATTTTTTCCTAATTTGTTCATGATTAAACAAAAAGAAGCACCGCTCTTCACGATGCTTCTCTTCTGAATTACGCTTCTAGTTTGACTGGTTTTTTCAAAATACCCAGTAAAATCGCTGTTACAACGGCACCGATTAAGATGCTGATGATATAAAGAACCGGATGATTTGTTACCCAGAAAACGAATAGTCCGCCGTGCGGCGCAGGAAGCGTGACTCTAAAGAATTCCGTTAATCCGCCAGCCACTGCTGCTCCAATAACAGCTGAAGGAATTACGCGCAGAGGGTCAGCCGCTGCAAACGGGATCGCCCCTTCAGTGATGAAGGCAGCTCCCATGAAGTAGCATGTAATCCCTGCTTCTCGGTCACGTTTTGAGAATTTATTTCTAAAGATTGTTGTAGCAAGTGCAATACCTAATGGTGGTACCATTCCGCCTGCCATAATGGCAGCATGCGGTGCATAGTTTCCAGCAGCAATCATCGCAAGACCGAATGTGTAAGCCGCTTTGTTAATTGGGCCCCCCATATCAATCGCCATCATACCTGCCAAAATAATGCCCATTAAGACAAGGTTTCCAGTACCTAAAGTTTCAAGCCAGTGAGTTAATCCATCCATCACCATTTTTACCGGTGTGTTAACAATGTAATGCATGATGATGCCTGTGAAGAAAATACCGAACAATGGATACAGCAGAACCGGTTTAATCCCGTCGAGTGACTGCGGTACGAATGTGAATACTTTTTTAAGTAGCACAACGACATAACCTGCAAGGAAACCGGCAATTAGTCCGCCTAAGAATCCTGCACCTGCTGCCGACGCCATAAATCCACCGACCATACCTGGCGCAAAACCTGGACGATCTGCAATACTCATTGCAATAAATCCGGCTAAAACAGCAACGATTAAGGCAAGCGCATTATCTCCGCCAATTCCTTTTAATACAGCTGCAAATGAATTAAATGAAGGGTCCTTAGGATCTGCTGAGTTAATTCCCCAGAAAAATGAAATTGCAACAAGGATACCGCCCCCGACAACAAATGGAAGCATGTTGCTTACACCACTCATTAAGTGCTTGTAGAAACCACTTCTACCTTTGCCAGATGACTCATTTTCGTCTTTTGAAGAACTGCCGCCTGAGCCTTTATAAATCGGCGCATCTTGATTGACTGCTTTTTCAATTAATTCCTGAGGACGGCGGATTCCAGCTGTCACAGGTACTTCAATGACATGTTTGCCTTTAAAGCGTTCCATTTCAACTTGCTTGTCCGCTGCCACAATGATGGCTGGTGCTTCTTCGATTTCTTTTGCCGTAAGGGCGTGTTTAATACCGCCAGAGCCGTTTGTTTCGACTTTAATGTCAATGCCCATTTCTTTTGCTTTTTCTTTCAAAGCATCTGCTGCCATAAATGTATGCGCAATACCTGTTGGGCAAGCTGTTACTGCTAAAATCTTAGCTGGTTTACCTGATACAGCCGGCTCTTCTTGAACTTCCTCTTCTTCTTCATCATCGTCCTTGTCATGCGTATTGATGATATCGATGATTTCATCTTCAGTAGCCGCTTCAAGAAGCTGCTTTCGGATTTCTTCACGCATGAGAAGTGTTGATAAACGAGAAAGTGCTTCTAAGTGCGTGTTGTTTGCGCCTTCAGTTGCGGCAATCATAAAGACAAGATGACTCGGCTGCGCGTCCAGTGATTCATAATCTACACCAGCTGTCGAGCGGCCAAATGCAATGGCAGGCTCTTTTACACTTGCTGTTTTAGCGTGAGGGATAGCAATTCCTTCGCCAATACCAGTAGAGCTCTGTTTTTCACGGTTGATCACTGCTTCTTTGTAGCCCTCTTTATCATTTAGCTTGCCTGCTGTATCTAAAACAGTGACTAGTTCTTCAATGACTGCTTCTTTCTGCTGGCTGTCTAATTGAAGCTTAATTGTCTGCTTTGTGAGTAGTTCTGTAATTTTCATGATGACTCCTCCTTTAAATGCGTGTGACTTTTACTTGTGGTAATAGTGTGTCGACAAGCTCTTTTGTTCCAAGCTCCTCAGAAAATGCTGTAGCGCTGCCTGATGTGACGCCAAGCTTAAATGATTCTTCAATCGAAAGGCCTTTCGAAACGCCGGCTAAAAATCCTGCAACGACTGAATCCCCTGCACCAACTGAATTAACAAGCGTGCCCTTTGGAACATTGGACTGATAAACCCCTTCCTTACTGAATAAGAGAGCTCCATCTCCAGCCATTGATACGATGACATGTTCAGCACCTTGTTCTAACAGCTTCTTCCCATAAGGAATGGCTTCTTCCGCAGATGAGATGCTCGTCTCAAACATTTCACCTAGCTCATGATGGTTTGGCTTCATTAAGAACGGTTTCAAGCCTGCTGCTTTTTTTAGTGCTTCCCCGGAAATATCAAGGACAACTCTGACACCTTGCTTTTCGCACACCTCAGCAATACGTTCATACGTGTTATGAGGCAATGAAGAAGGAATGCTACCAGCTAAGACAACGACATCTCCTTCAGTCAATGAAGAAAATTGAGACAGAAACGACTCAAATTGCGCTTCAGTAATAGATGGGCCGAGTCCGTTGATTTCGGTTTCTTCACCTGTTTTTAGTTTCACATTAATTCGTGTATCTTCTGACACCTCGTGAAAGGCTGTTTGTAATTGTTCGTTTTGTAAAAAGTCTTGAATATATTTTCCTGTAAATCCGCCTATGAATCCAAGCGCTTTTGATTCAACACCGTGACGTTTTAAAAGCCTTGAGACATTGATCCCTTTTCCACCTGGATATTTTTTGTCATAGGTTGAACGATTCAAACCGCCGACTGCGAAATCCTCCACGTGTACGATGTAATCAACTGATGGGTTTAAAGTAACTGTATAAATCATGTTTTCACTACCTTTATAACCGTTTTTTCATGGTAATTATCGAATGAATCCTCTTTTGCGTCGTTTGTGATAATGGTGGCTTCCTGTAAACTAGCAAAGGCTGAAAACGATATTTCGCCAAACTTAGAGGCATCTGATAAGATATAGGTTTTTTTCGCCTGCTTCATGGCTCTTTTTTTCATGAGCGCTTCCTCTGGATCAGGTGTTGTAAACCCCGCCTCGGGATGAATGCCGTTCGTCCCAACAAAGCTTTTGTCAAAACGGTAATTTTCCATCGCTGTCAAAGCTGCGGCTCCCACCATGGCTCCTGTTCGATGTTTCACTGATCCGCCTATCAGGTAAAAAGAAATGCCTTTTCTCATGAGTGCTTCAATGTGCATAACACCGTTTGTCACCACAACAATATCTTGATCGGGATCGATATATTCAATCATTTGCTGTGTGGTCGTACCAGCATCTAAATAAATACAATCGCCTTGTTTTAAAAGTGAAGCAGCTGCCTCTGCAACCAATGACTTTTCTTGAAGGTTTTTGGCAGATTTCTCAAATACATCTGGTTCAAGACGGATACTTGATATCTTGGCTGCTCCCCCATGGACTCTTTTAAGAAATCCTTTTTCTTCAAGGGCTGATAGATCTCTTCTAATTGTAGATTCAGACGCATCTGTCATAATCGTTAAGTCCTGTATTTTGATGACATCATTTTCTTCTAAACAGTCGATAATGAGTTGATGTCTTTCCGGTGTCAACAAGAAAACACCCCCTTTTGAAAACGTATTCATTTTGCGCGCACCTTTATTGTAATCGCTTTTTTCAACATTATCAATACAAAACAATCAAATACATTCAATAACTATCAAAATCTTTCACCATGGTCATCTTACCTTTATATGTACCATTTGTAAACTGAAAAATATGTGACATTAAGATGAAAGTCATGATCTTAGCATTTCTATCATTTTTCATTTCATTCAATGGAACTAAAAAAAGCTTTTATGCGATGTGCATAAAAGCTTTTGATGGTGGATTACAGGCGAATTCACTCTGTTTGTATGCTTTTGTTCTTCTCCAAATTATTCATATCTAAGAGAATCAATAGGATCTAGTCTTGCTGCTTTATTCGCAGGAATTAACCCAAAAACAATCCCAATAAGCATACTAAACAGCACACCGCCACAGATGACTTGCCAAGATACTAAGGACGGCCAGCCGGCAACTAGTGATACTAGCGCGGCGCCACCTAAGCCAAGTGCGATCCCCATCAACCCGCCGATCAATGTTAAGACGACAGATTCAATTAAAAATTGAACGAGTATTTGAGCCCTTGTTGCCCCAATCGCCTTTCGGATACCGATTTCCCTTGTCCTCTCTGTCACAGAAACAAGCATGATATTCATCACACCGATACCGCCGACAAGCAAAGAAATCCCAGCTATTGAGCCAATGATTGTTGTCATAACAGATGTGATTTGACCAATGCCTTCTGCGATTTCTTCCATATTGATCATTTCATAAGCATCTTCTGTATGATGATTTTCATTTAATAATGCAGCCGCATTCTTTCCTACTTCCTTCATTTGATCAGCATGTGCGACTTGAATTGACAACTTATCATATTCATTGATCCCAAATGTGGAGGTGAGCATAGCAAACGGGACAAATATTTCGTTCATATCAAATGAAAACATCCCTTTCTGTTTTGCTAAAACACCGATGACTTCAACAGGCTGTCCGTTCATCCAAATCATTTCGCCTAATGCCTTCTGTCCATTAAATAATTCTTTTTGTAAGCCTTCAGAGATGAGAGCGGCTCTTCTGCCGCTTCTAAAGTCAATATCTCTTAAATTCTGTCCTTCTGCTATTTGTAATGAATGTACATTCGTATACCCTTCATTTATACCGTTAACTGTCGCATCCACTGTCGTATCTTGAAATCTCAGCTGCATTCCTTGTGCAGTCGAAGAGGCAACCTGATTCACCCCGTTGATTGTCTTAACGCTTTTTATGTCTTCCTCAGTAAATGTGGCGTCGAATAAAGCGTTTGGATTTGTATTTAACTCTTCGTCAGAAGGCGTATATGTCATATCAATGGTATTGTTTGGACCTGAAATCGACCCTTTTAACATTTGCTCGCCGCCTTGACCGATAGCCACGACCGCAATGACTGATCCAACACCAATAATAATCCCAAGCATCGTTAAAATAGAACGTAATTTATGAGCTAAAACAGAATTCATCGCTATTTTGATATTTTCAAAGAGTTTCATTCATAGCGTCCCCTTGTGTCAATCTATCTTCAACGAGCCGTCCATCTCTTACAACGACCGTCCGATTTGTATACGCAGCTATTTCTTCTTCATGGGTGACAAGCACAATCGTTGTCCCTTCCTCATTCAGCTTAGTAAATTGTTCCATGATTGAGAAGCTTGTTTTTGAGTCAAGAGCGCCTGTCGGTTCATCTGCTAAGATAAGCTGCGGCTTATTGACAATAGCACGGGCTATTGCCACCCTTTGCTTTTGCCCTCCCGACAACTCACTTGGCATATGTTTCATTCGGTCTGACAAACCAACCTTTTCAAGTGCCATTTCTGCGCGTTCTTTTCTTTCCTTTTGACTGATACCAGCGTAAATCATCGGAAGCTCAACATTACGCCTCGCATTTAACCTCGGCAGCAGGTGAAATTGCTGAAAGACAAATCCAATGAATTGATTTCGAATCACTGCAAGCTCTTGATCCTTTGCAGCTGACAGCTCTCTTCCTTGAAAATGATATTGTCCTGTGGTTGGCCGGTCTAAACAGCCAATGATATTCATTAACGTCGATTTTCCAGAGCCTGACGGGCCCATAATGGACATATACTCGCCTTTTTCAATGACAAGATCGATCTCACTTAATACATCAAATGCTTCTTGGGCGACCTCATAGCTTTTTATCACGTTTGAAAGCTGAATCATTCAGCATTCACTTCCATTCCGTCATACATGTCATCTGATGGATGAGCAATGATTTGATCCTCTGCCTTGACACCTTTTGTCACTTCAAGGTCATGACCTGACGTTTCCCCTAGCACCACTTTTACTTTTTTAAGTACATTCTTTTTGACAACATAAACGTATTGTCCATCATCCTCTTTTTTTACAGCTGATTCAGGAATCGTTTGGGCTTGACGCTTATCTGTTTCAATTTCCATGATCATTTTAAAACCAGGTTTCGCTTCAGGTTTTTTTCCCTTTATTTCGATTTCAACAGGATATTGTACCGTTTGATCACCTGCAGTTGTTTCGGATGCTGCCTGAGCAGGTACAGCCCCCACTTTTTTCACGACCCCTTGCCAGCTCTTTCCGCGAATGACATCAGATGTAACCTTTACTTTTTGTTTCTTTTTCACTTTTATGGCGTCATACTCAGAAATCAATCCTCGCACAATCATTTTTTTCTCATTGCCAATATGAATGATCGGCTGTCTTTCTTCCGGCTTTCCTGCCCCTTCTTCTTGCTCAATGGAAATCACTGTACCGTCAATTTTACTATGTACGGTTAAATCTTCTATTTGTGCTTTTACTTTTTCTTGGCTGATCTCTGCTTGTTTTTGTTCTAATTCAGCCGCTTTCAGCTCTAATTCGAGCTGGTCTCGCTCGTTTTTAGGATGGGCGACTGAGTCGCCTGCTTGTTTTTCATCTAATTCGCTCAGTCTATTTTGTAATTGTTCGCGTTTTAGCGTACTTGATTCAGCCGCAAGAGCTTGCTGCTGCTCTTCAAGCTCCAGCTCCCTATTTTCATATGTAAGAAGCGGCGTTCCAGCCTTTACCTTTTCTCCTTCTTTCACAGAAATCCCCTTCAAGTGTCCTTTTTCCTCTTCTGCATAAATGAATTGCTCTTCAGAGAATGAAAGTGTCCCTGGCGTCATTACCGTAGTGGTGATTTCTTTTTGTGTGGGTTTTACTGTTTTAATAGCTGCTGTCGAAGCAGGCTTTGATTGATTTTTCGCAATGTTAAAGCCAATAAATAGACCGATGACAATAATAAAAATGGATCCGATGATGATTTTCTTTCTCATAAAGACATTCTACCCCCAGCTTACTGATATGTTGATTGCGGTTCCTACATATTGAAGAATGAAAGAAATGACATAAAAGACTCCTATCATGATCCAAGATATTCTTGGAGATATATGACCGACTTTGATCAATAAAAAGCCTGTTAAAACAAGATTCCAGATCACAAAGAGATCAATATTAGCAAACACACCGAGCCATGGACCAGAAGTTTGAATGAGTGCATTTAATGAGGTGATTGTGATGTTTTTTGGCACATGGAACAGGATGACGGACAGATGAGAAATGATCGTAACTGGTGTAATAAACAGGACCGCTGAAAACAGCTGCTGAAACGATGCATCACCCTTTGCTAAAAATACGATGAACTTATATATAGCAGCATTAATCACAAGTCCGAGAATTAGACCAATTAGCGTCACCACATAAACGACCGATACCGGCAAGCTTAAATCTGCCCACATTCCTTCATTCACTAGCTCTGACAAATAAGTCACAATCACTGTTAAAAGAAGCACACAGGATAAAGGCTACCAAACCACCGGGTTTTCCCATACTCTTTTCAGGTGCTCTGAAGGTCTTGTGCTCACTCCAATGATCGTGGGCTTTTGCATATTTTCTTTCATCAAATGTCTCCTCTCTATGTCATGCAAGTATGCAAACGCACATGTTCTCTCTTGTTCTTTCTATTTTATCAAAAGATTGCCAATAAGTGATGGATGATTTGATTTTCTTATTTTCATTGAGGAAAAAATTTATCTATTATTCTATTATCACGAATGACATCCTCCAAATGACACCATGACCAGACCATATTCATATCAAAAAATAGAGGTTTTACTGACCTAAAAACATTTTATCAAAAAACCACATGTCTTTCGGAATAAATATCCTTTTCCTTTGAATTCGGATGGTCTTAGTTAGACACAACAATTTTTTGTTAAAATAATCCTAGTAATTTCGACAAATCCCGGCTTTATAGGACTATGATTGGTTTCTTTTATAGAACAAATGAGCCTTTAGTATCAATACTTTCATATTAAAAAATGAAAAATATAAGGTTTTTACTTGATCAAAAGTTATTTTTTCATATAATGTAAAATAGAGGTAGGTTAAATGATAGTGGAAATGGAGTCAAGTGAATGTTAAGAGAAAAATTGAAAACACAATTGATTTTACTTTATGAAAAGGAACAAGAAGCATGGCAATACTTTCGAAAGGAAAGAGAACTGATTTATCATGAGCTCAAATTACTTGATATGAAAGAAAGTAGACCCTCTAATGACAAAATATACTACGCTGCTAGATGCGTAGATATTATTAAAGAGAAAAAGGGAAGCATTGTGAGTACAAAAGAATTAAAAGAACAGCTTCAAGCCCAGACAGATTTCAATGTGAGACGAATTAGCGAATTGTATGATCTGATCCAGCAGCTCGACCCTCACATTTCTAAAGCACGAAGGGGATGTTTTATTTACGAAGATCACACCCAAATACCTCTACAATCTTTTCACACATAAAAAATTGGTTACAGCCGCTGGCCATAACCAAATCCTCTAATATCTATTATCCACCGCTTACAGGAGGAATGAATGCAACAGTGTCCCCGCTACGCACTTCAGCGTTTTCCCTCGTATATAGTTCGTTGACTGCAACCATCACGTTTTGTGCAGCATCAACACCATATACCTCCTGTAATTCTAATTTAATCTCATCAACCGTTGTTTGATCTTTTTGAATGATGATTTGTTGTTTACCGGCCTTCTCAGCAAGGCCGGCGAACAATAATACACTAATCAAGCTGATCACCTTCTTTCTTTGCAAGTTGAAGATCGCTAGGTTTCCCCTCTGGATATGAAACCGTTTCAAGCTGATCACCTATCCAGGCTTCCCCGTCTTCCCAATATTCTTTTTTCCAAATTGGAACGATTTCCTTAATTCGCTCAATGGCATATTCGTTCGCTTCGTATGCAGCCTTCCTATGAGGAGATGAAACGGCTATCACAACAGCAATATCCGTTATATCAAGTGTCCCGATCCGGTGCACAAT
Source organism: Bacillus sp. LNXM65 (assembly GCF_002998575.1). Lineage (NCBI taxonomy): Bacteria > Bacillati > Bacillota > Bacilli > Caryophanales > Bacillaceae > Bacillus > Bacillus sp. LNXM65. Next base: position 552,485 of record NZ_PVRB01000001.1, read on the forward strand.
GGCTGCTTCAGTTTCAGGCCACTGTTTCTTGATTTCTTGTCCAATTTGACTTAGCATGCTTTCAGCCATTGGTATGTATGCTTCATAAGTTAAACGCAATGTTTTTTTGCCGTTTGTCCACTCTCTGACCGTCCCGATAAACGTCGTAATGGCCCCTGCCTTTCGCCTTGTCACATGCTGAATCAATTCGTTTACATCAATCGGCGTTTTTGTTATTTTAAAAAATTCACTCAAGCAGAGACGCCTCCCTTCAATAAGTTAAAACCAAATGTGACTGCGCCCTTTTCAAAGGCTGAAAACACTGGAAACGAGTAATTTTCGATTAATTGAAACTCTTGAGAAAAATAAATAGCTGCTTGTATATTGGAAAGAGTTGAAAGATCAATGAGCTCCTCTTCATTCTTTACACAAACGATTTTGCGGTATGGTGCCTGTTTATACCCTTCTATCAAGACAGCGTCTAATGGAAGATGCTGACACATGTTGAGCAACTGCTCTAACGTGATGTGCTGCATTGAAAAGTGAAATTCACCCTCTCCTTCCACGCCAGCGGCAAATGCACCTGCTTGAACATATCGATCGGTGTCTTTTTCTTTCAAAAGACGATCTGGTTTACCGCCATGTCCATGGTGTTTAAAGCAGCCTAGCTTCAGCCCGTCAAGTACAGCCAGCTGACAGAGCTTTTCAATCAACATAGTCTTGCCGCTGTTTTGATAACCGACCACCTGTAATATGCTTAATGTGTCATCCAGCATGGGGAACCCTCTCCTTCGTGCTGAAACAGCAGAACATGGACCTGATCACCGGCCTTAAAACCTCTTGTTCCTCCGGGCAGCACGATGAAACAGTTAGCATCTGCAATAGAGGTCACGGCACTTGATTTATCAAGACCTGTTGGGGTCACACTGAGCTGACTGCCCGTGAATTGTAGTGCCGCTCTGACAAATCGAGTGAACGGATTGGCTTTTGGAAAATCGTGTGTCAGCTTCGCCTCAGCAAAAGCAGGAAACGGCTGCTTCTTCAAAGACCATTTATAGATCATCGGTTTCACAAATAATTCAAAGCCAACAAAACAGGCAGCGGGATTTCCTGACAGCCCAAACAGCAGTTGACCATTTGGCATTGCAGCAACCGTCGTCACACTTCCGGGTCTCATGGCCACTTTATTAAACAGCACCTCAGCTCCCAGCTTTTCATAAATCGCAGGGAGAAAGTCAAAATCACCTACTGACACACCGCCTGTTGTGATTAAAAAATCTACCTTACTTAAGGCTGCTTTGACTGCATGATAGCTTTTGTCAAAATCATCGGACACACCGCCTAAATCTAGCGGCTCTCCCCCGGCCTCAAGTATCTGGGCATAAACCATACTAAGATTACTGTTTCTAATCTTACCGTCCACCATCGCATCACTCACTTGAAGAAGCTCTGTACCTGTTGAGATGATGCCGATCACTGGCTTTTTGACAACTGGCACTACACCATATCCAAATGTCGCCAATAGGGCCGTAACGCCCGGAGTTACTTTGGTTCCTTTTTTGACCATCACATTTCCTTCAAGTACTTCTTCTCCTTGACGAGAAATATTGTCCCCTTTTTTCAGCGGTCTTTTAAGTGACATGTATGATTTGCCGTCTTTTTCGAAGGTCTTAGTCAGCTCAAGCATGATGACGACATTTGCTCCATCCGGGATTTTTGCTCCTGTCATGATACGGATGGCTTGAAAGGGACCGATGGTTTTTGCTGAGACCATTCCTGCACCAATATGGTCAATGACCTCAAATTCAACCGGATGCTCGCTTGACGCTTCTTTTGTATCTTCTGCCCGAAGTGCAAAACCATCATACGGGGAACGATCAAATGCAGGAACATCATGATCTGCTAAAATATCTTCTGCAATGAACCTTTCAAGGCTATTTTTTAAAGGCACCCATTCTGCTTCTCCATGCTTTTCATATTGATGGACTTTCTGAATGGCTTCTTCTACTGGAATTGGCTGACGTCTTTCCATCACACTTCACTCCTATATCCCTAGCAGTCTTGCTAGTAATGAATTGGCTGCTTTTTCATCATTCGTCCCATGGATTAATGCACGTCCACCTTTGAAAAAGACAATACGATAAGATTCATAGCGGACATGGATTAAGAAGTCATTCACTTCCACCTCACAAATAGATGACAGCCTCTCTTTCACATGCTGAAATGATAGATTTGCTAAATCTTTAGATACAACTTGAACTGTATCCCGTCCGCAAAGAATCGTCGTTTTTTTACGCTGCTCATGTAAATAAGGATAGGTTCTTTCTTCACCGCAGGATGGGCAGTTCTTCTGCTTAGTACGAGACAAATCCATTTTAAACGATGTCGCCTGCCAAAGATCAAATGTGACAAATTTCCGTTCGATTTGATCTTCATGTCCTGTTAAATATTTTAGCGCCTCTGTTTGCTGATAAGCAGAAACCATTTGAACTGCTGGAGAAATAATCCCCGCTGTATCACACGTCAAGCCGCCAACAGGCAGTTCTGTAAAGACACACGATAAACACGGCGTTTTATCCGGCAAAATGGTCATATACATCCCCTGACTGCTCACACAAGCGCCATATATCCACGGCGTCTTCGTTTCCTGCGATAAATCATTCATCACCATTCTCGTCTCAAAATTATCCGTCGCATCAATGACAATATCTGCGCTCTGAAATAACGGTCTTAACAGCCTCGCGCCTGCATCTTCAATCAGGGCGTGTATGATCACTTCATGATTGATCTCTTGGAGACGTTTTTTTGCCGCAGCTGCTTTTGGCACATGTGCCTTTGCATCATGTTCTGTGTACAGCTGCTGCCGATGTAAATTTGAAAACTCTACATAATCACGATCAACAATCGTCAACGTGCCGATCCCAGACCGGACAAGCCCTTCAGCGGAGGCAGTTCCAAGTGCACCGGCTCCAACGATCAGAACATGACTGTCAGCAAGCGCACGCTGACCCTTTTCCCCAACCGGAGGGAACAAGATTTGTCTTGAATATCGGTCATTCAATGCTGTTCTCTCCTCACCATTTTTATGTATCATATCATACCGTTTTCAGGTAAATCGCTTCTTTTATTGATATTTCGAAATTCATTTGGTGTTACGTTCAGTTCCTCCTCTGGAACGATGCGCACCTTAAGCCTTTGAAGTAACTCTTTGATGGCTAATTGATTCTCTTTTAAACACGCATCAATGGACGGCAGACAGCGGCGGTGATAAAGCGCAAATAAAGGCTGTAATCTGCCCTGAACAAGCGGGATGATAGCATCTACGTGCTCGCTGCAATAGGTCGATAATGCTTCGGCGGTCTCCCTCCGTATGAAGGGCATGTCACATGCCATCACCAAATACCATGCTGCTTCTTGCTTTTGCATCGCCGTATACATGCCGGCAAGCGGCCCGCATCCGCGCACCTGTTCATCATCTAACCACACACTTCGTTCACCTCTTTCTTTAAAAAAGGGCAGAAGTGATGGATGGCTGATGATGACCGTCTGTCCTTTCAAAAGCTGATTTTTCACATGCTCATATAGTGGTTTTCCTTGATACATATAACTTGCCTTTGGCTCTCCAAAACGTCTGGAAGCTCCTCCAGCTAAAATGACATTCACTACATCCATTCTCTCACCCTCCTTGGATATGGTTGTTCTAATCGCACTCATTTCGCATACTTTATTGGTAACATGAATAAGGAGGGTCTATCTATGAACAGGCGCCATGCTTCTCCCCTATTCCATGACCTATCTCAAGAGAATTTATACTTAAAAGCTGAAACAGCCAAATATCAACAAATGATCTCTGATTTACAGTCCTCATATACGTATTCTAAAAATAAGAAGTTAACTCAAGAATATCATGAGATGAAAAAGGATTACACGCTATTAAAACAACAATTGGATGAAATGACCATTGATCAAGACGATGCAGCCTCAAAAATACAGGATCTCTCCTTCAGCAAATCTGAATTATTACATAAAATAGTCCTTCTTCATGAAATGCTGCAAAAGGAAACCTTTCATAGAAGAAAAGAAACGGAAGAAAAACACCGGCTGCATTTAAAAGTGATCAAATATAAAGAAATCTCTCAACAATTAAATGAACGGATGCAAGATCAAGATCAACGGCTTGCAAAAGAGGAGAAAAAAGGAAATACTTTATCCGCTGTGATTGAGAAACTGCAGCAAACATTGGGTGATAAAAACGCAGAGCTCCATTTATTACAGGAAGGCGTCAGACACCTTCAGGAGCGTTTTTATGAAACACAAGAGAAATTACTGCAAATTGAAAAAGCAAAGGAAACGATTTTTTATGAAACGCTCACAAGCTATCAAAAGCAGTTAGCAGAAAGTGAGGAATGGATCGCATCTCATTTTGCTGATATTGACCAGTCAGCTCAAACAAATTCACAGCCATTCTCTCGAGACAGCTTCCTGCAAACAACGGAAGAAATCGAACCCATCTTGAAAAAGCTGAACGAACAAGTTCAAATACTCCAGGCACAAGTCGATGCGGTGCAGCGAAATGGAGAGGTCATGACAGTGAAGATCGATGGCTTCAAAAAACAGCGTGATCACCTGTCAAAGGAACGAAAAATTGTCTATACAGTTGACCAAAAAAAGTAATTCTCGCAATAAAAAACTGCTGGCTTTTACGTCAGCAGTTTCTTTTTATTTATTCGTCTTCTGTTTGAATGTCGCCTTCTAAAATATACTGTCCGCGATATGGCTTTTTCACTTCAGGATACATTTTAATTAAGCTTTGCATAAACGTTGTCATATTTGGAATTTCAAGACCGCTCTCTTTTTCAATCTCTTTTTGAAGCTCAGAGCTTTTAATCGCCGCATTATGACGCTTTAACGTTTTAATCGCAGCTTCACGAAGCTTAGCTGCCTTTGAACCAGGGCGGGCTGTGCCTCTTCTGCGTCTAGTAGATCCTTCAGGAATACCTACAGGTACACCGTTTAGCTGTCCTGTTCCTAAAGATGATGCAGGATTTGATTGTGATTGTGCCGGCGGCTGGTAGCTTCTCATTTCTTGTGCAGCCAGTTCAGCTAATACAGGCAGCGAATCCGTCTTTCTTTCTGTACGCACTTCTTTTTTTGTATCTGACACTAGACCTGTTCCTTGACGGTCTAATTCTCTTAATTTTGCATAAATCGCATCTCGCTCAATTTGATATTCACGGATGACCTTTACTTCTGCTTCGTTTAGTTGTTCCAATCGTAATCGTAACGCTTCCCTCTCATTAAACAATGGATTTCCCCCTCATCATATAAAAAATATTCTATAGTAAATATTAGATTAGAAAACTAATTTTATCAACTATTTTTTTATCATTTTACAGTTTGCTATCAGATAGGTATTTTCAACTAAAATTTTGCCAAAGAGGAACAATCGGCATCCATTTCATTGCCACTAAAGGCTTTTGACAAACTTTAAAATATTGTAAAAAATTTGAATAAACACTTATACTACTTGATTTACATCGTTATTTACCAAACTGAAATTTCTTTTGTGCAAAAACGTTCTGAATAGTAAAAAGTTAAAATCTTTACATTTTCATTTCAAAACAAAAAAGTAAATAGGTCTTAATGCCCTTTTGTTTCAGGAATATTTTTTAATAAACTCCCTCAATTTCTCTTTTCTTAGGAATGACACGTACATAAAAAGTCCATTCCGTGCAATAGGTCGCCTATTTTTGTCCATGAAAAAACCCCCATTTATGGGGGAAAGCCTATTCTGCAGCCTTTTCAGACTCAGAAAGCACTCGATTGACACGTTTCTCAAGCATTTTCATTCCGCTTCCGCCAGCTTGGAAGTGGCGCAGAGCACCTGTTTTATCAAATACATAATATGCTGGTACATATTCATTTTCAAAGGCTTCTGTTAAGTGATGATCACTGTCCACAAAAATTGGCTGCGTGATTTCATGCTCTTTCGCAACCTCTTTGATTTTATCTAGATCTAGGTCATCCTCTGAACGCGGCATATGAACGGCTACAACGTTTAGTTGATCCTTGTATTCATCACGGAATTGATTGACTTGAGGCATGGCCTCTTTACAAAGATGACAGCTGACTGACCAGAAATGAATCAATGTTGGTTTGTCACCAATTAAATCTTCTTTTGTTACTTCTCCATTTAACCATTCTTTTGCACCAGTTAGTTCTGGCATTGGTTGACGTAATTTCATTTTGAAGCGCCTCCATCCATTGTATGTGTCGAAACAAAAAGGTCTAACATCAGTTAGACCCTCCTGTTTCTTCAGCTATCAATTAAAGTGTTTTTTGACCAGGCTTCCAGTTAGCTGGGCAAAGTCCACCAGTTTGTAATGCTTGAAGAACACGTAATGTCTCATCTACATCACGACCGATATTGTTGTGGAATACTGTTTGATATTGAAGTTCGCCTTCTGGGTTGATAATGAATAGACCGCGAAGTGCAATACCTTCTTCTTCAATTAAAACGCCGTATTCTCTAGATACTGTGTGGTTTGTGTCAGCAGCTAGCGGATATTTCAATTCACCTAGACCATTTTCTTTACGGTCTGTGTTGATCCAAGCAAGATGCGTATGGATTGTATCAGTAGATACACCAATGATTTCTGCATCTAAATCTTCGAACTCATCATAACGATCGCTCATTGCTGTAATTTCAGTTGGGCAAACAAATGTGAAATCCATTGGATAGAAGAAAAGAACTGTCCATTTGTCATTCTTCATGTTTTCCTCTAAACTCACTTTTCCAAATTCCTTGTTAGCAAGTACTGCTTCCATTTCAAAACGTGGAGCTTGTTTTCCTACAAAACGCTCTGCCATATGTAAATCCCTCCAAAAAATAATATCTTTATACAGACTTCTAAGCTGTATATAAAATGAGAATCAAAAGTTGAAATTCTCATTTAGTTAATAACTTCACAATTACAATTATAATACTTAAGCGGTTTTTAGTCAATATTAATTAATAATAAATTTAATTAACGATTTGTCACAATCTCTTGCTCCACTTAACAAAAGTTTAACATGTCTTGCATAAGGGAACAAATGATTAGCTTCTCTATTAGAGCATACATAGAAAGGTTTTGAAGAACATGAAAGCATTTGAACAAGTAGATTGGGTTTCCATTATCCTCAATAGCAGTATGATTTTGCTAAAATTAATCGTTATTTTTGCGATTTATTTTATCATCAGAGTCATCGGAAACAAGATGATTAGGCGTGCCTATTCCACATTCTCTGAAAAGCATGACGTCTCTTTATCAAGAGCTCAGACGCTGCAAAGTCTCACGTTAAATATTTTCGCCTACATATTGATTTTTATTCTAGTGGTCATGATCCTCGACTTATTTCATTATAACCCGACCGCTTTGCTAGCTGGCGCAGGCGTTGTGGGGCTTGCGATCGGTTTTGGCGCTCAAGGACTAGTGAGTGATATTGTGACAGGATTCTTTATATTATTAGAGAAACAATTCGATGTGGGAGAATATATAACAGTTGCTGGCTTTGATGGGATCGTAGAACAAATTGGACTTAGAACCACTCAGCTTCGAAGCTTTGACGGCACCCTTCATTTTATCCCAAATCGAAGTATATTGAACGTGAGCAACCATTCAAGAGGGACGATGCAGGCACTCGTTGATATCGAGTTATCTCCAGAAGAGAATGTGGATCAAATGATCACAGCCCTTCAAGCTGCGTGTGATGAGGTTCGGGAAGAAATCCCTCAAATTATCGAAGGACCTCAAGTTGTCGGCGTGGAGACGTTCGGCTCCTCTTCCCTCGTACTGCGCATCATAGCTAAAACCGAAACAATGGAGCAATGGCGGGTAGAACGAATCTTGCGCAAAAAAATGAAAGAAGTACTCGATATAGAAAAAGAGCAAAAAGAACCGGGATTATAATCTACCGGTTCTTTTTCTTGTTTGTTTTATTGAACACGCTGTTCTACTTCTTGACAAATTTCATCAGCCGTCATACCTGACGCAGTAATCACAGATGCTTTTGTCGTTGTGTCTGAAATGCCAAGAACATTTGAATCTAGCCCTGTGACCACATAGCAGTCACACTGATCCATTTGCTGTTCATTTTGAATACGTACGACGTCATACCCTTTTTGCTTCAGTAGTTCTTCTACATCGGATAAAGATGGTTCTACACCAATTCTTGTCATAATCAAGAACACCTCCTGTTCATAAGGTGTACAGGAGGCAGCTTGATTATTCATTCACCTGCTTGCTTTTTGAAATAAGCTGTCATAACGTTTACAGCTGTTTCTATCGCTTTTTCATCAGGCATGAGTTTTGCATGATGCAGGCCATATTCTGAATCGACCCCTAACCAAAACATGAATCCAGGGTATTTTTTCAACATGTAGCCAAAGTCTTCTCCTGTCATGGCTTCTCTGCATTCAACCACATTCGCAAGCCCTTCTCCGGCAACATATGACATAAATTCCTCTGTCAGATCCTTTGAATTGTCCACTTCGTAATAAGATGAAGGGTATCGCACGGTTGCCTTGCATTCGTAGCCAATTTCAATCCCTTTTGCTAGTGCTTCAATTCGCTTTCTCACCTTATCCATAGACTCTGGTGAAAGTGTACGAATAGTGCCGTCAAGCTTTGCATGCTGGGCAATGATATTTTGAGCCGTTCCGCCGCTAATCGTGCCAATCGTAATGACCGCACTATCAAGAGGATCGACATTACGAGAAATAACCGATTGCAGTTGACCTACAAGTGCACTCGCAGCCACAACCATATCATTCGCTAAATGAGGGTAAGCAGCGTGTCCGCCTTTTCCTTCAAGATCAATCACAAGCTCACTCGTATTAGCAAATAACAGCCCTGGCTTTGTGGCTATCGTTCCGACAGGATATTCAGGTGCAATATGCAGCGCTGTAATAAAGTCTGGCGTCCACTTTTTCAGCACATCGCTTGTAAGCATCGGTTCAGCTCCGCCTGGACCTTCTTCTGCCGGCTGGAACATAAATAATAGATCTTCTTTGATTGGCTCATGAACGAAATGATCAATGATTCCAAGTGCGATGGTCATATGAAGGTCATGTCCACATGCGTGCATGTTCCCTTCATGTACTGATTGAAATGGATACCCTGTCTCCTCAGGAATAGAGAGGCCGTCCATATCTGCACGATAAGCAAAAACGCGCTCAGGATTTGTTCCCTTTACTTTAACAAAAAGTCCAGTGCGCCACGTTTCCATCTCAACTCGATCTTTTGAATAAGCACCAAGATGCTTGATGAGATACGCTTGTGTTTTGAATTCCTTAAAACCAAGCTCAGGGATTTGGTGTAAATCTCTTCGAATGGATATTAATTGCTCACGATTTAACAAGTGAACTCGCTTCCTTTCCTCTATACGAATAAGACGTGGATATATATCATCCACGTCTATGTCTTCAACTGCGAATTATGTGAATTAAAGCTGACGCAGTTCTTGTTTGATTTCCGTTTTACCTTTTGTTTTTTCATCAATGTCTTTGATTTTCTTTGCAGGTGTACCTGCTACAACTGTGTAAGGCTCCACATCGTTCACAACGATCGCACCAGCTGCTACGACTGCACCTTTACCAATTGTCACACCTTCTAGAACAACAGCGTTCGCACCGATGACAACATCATCTTCTACAACAACTGGTTTAGCAGACGGCGGCTCAATGACACCTGCAAGAACAGACCCAGCACCGATATGACAGTTCTTACCTACTGTTGCACGGCCACCAAGCACCACGTTCATGTCAATCATCGTACCTTCACCGATCACAGAACCGATATTAATAGAAGCTCCCATCATGATGACTGCATTATCACCGATTTCTACTTGGTCACGAATGATAGCACCTGGCTCAATACGTGCTTTAATGTTCTTTAAATCTAACATCGGGATTGCAGAGTTGCGGCGGTCATTTTCCACGACAACATCTTCAATTTTGTCTTTGTTCGTTTCCAGCGCTTCTTGGATTTCGCTCCACTCACCGAAAACAACTCCAGTGTTTCCTGTGATGAACGTTTTTGCATGTTCACCAAATTTAATACCTTCTAAATCACCTTTGATGTAGACTTTCACAGGTGTTGATTTTGTACTATTTTGAATAAATGAAATAATTTCATTAGCGTCCATTTGTTTCATGTATGTATGTCCTCCTCTTAATTTATACTTCATTACTGTACCAAAGGAGAGTTTTAATGACAAGTGAAAGAGTTGACTCTTCAATGGAAAATAAAACAAGCGGGACCGATTACCCCGCTTCCTGCTGGTGAAGATGAACAAATTGTTTGCCAAAAGAAATCAATTTCTCTTCTTCTTCTCCTTCTGGATTCAGCTCAATCTTGACTGATGGCAAGACAATGTCACCGCCAAGTTCCTTCACTTTTTCTTCGATTAGGTCAACAGCTCCGCAAAAATGCTCATAAGATGTATCCCCAGAACCGAATATAGCAAATGCTTTTCCCGTTAAATCAAGCTCTTCCATTTCTTCATATAAATCAATAAAATCATCAGGAAGGTCACCATCTCCCCATGTGTACGCACCTAACATAATGTGCGTGTAATCATTGAGAAGCTCTGCATCAATATCCATCGCTTCATGCCGGTCCACGCTAGCTCCCGCTTCTGTTATTCCTTTTTCAATTAAATCTGCCATCGCTTCTGTATTCCCAGACATCGTGGCATACACCAATAAAACCTTTTCTGTCACTTTTTCTTCCTCCTTATCAATGAATCAATGCCGGCTCCTCATATGGCCTCACAAACTTGCTTTCATATAAACCAGCACAGAAAAAGTTTTCATTTTGATTGGCTACACGAAAACCGTGTCCTTTGATCGTATCAAACCATTTGAGCTCTTTTTGCTCAATATCAAGCTGATACACTTTAGAAAATCCGTGTTCATCTTGTGAGGTGGTCACATATACAATTCCATTATCCTCTGACACATCCAAAAATGATTCCTCTCTAGCAAAGGCCTGTGATTGAATATCATGCAGCATATTTGTATGTAAATCTAAAATTTGAACAGACCCCTTTTTTCCTTTTTTTGATCCTAATGCGCAAACAAGAAGATGTTCCTGACAGAGCAGCATAGAAGCTGTCATCCGGTGCTCCTCTCTGTTTAGGAGGAAAACCTGCTCACTCTCCAAGTCATACATCCATATTCCTCCGTGAACCTCATGAATCTGTGTTCCAATATAAAGGTGATCACCTGCAGCACATAAAGAACGAATAACAGGCGGGTGGTTCACATGAGCAAATGGCTTCATAATTTCCCAGGAAATCCCGAAATCATTTGACACATAAATACTATGTTTTCCATGTGCACACACAAACCCGTCTTTGCGTCCTGTAATAGACCAAACGACTGCATTTGTTGGAAATGATGATAGCGCCCATGTATTGCCTTCATCTCCTGATCTAATCACTGTGCCATTTTCACCAACACCGAATAAATAAGGTCCGATATAGCTGATGGCATGAATTTTATGCTTGAGCTTAAAGAGCTGCTGCCACCCGCTCTCCACACTGTAGTGAAAAATACCTTCCCGTTTTACAGCGACAAAGTATCCACCACTTTTAGAAGCAGCAACAGCTGTCGCTCCTTTATGAAACATGATTTTCAACTCGTTTCTCAGATAACGCCGCCCACGTTAAGAAGCTCGTAGCAAATTCCTGACAGCACGCCACATCCTCATCTGTATCTGGCGCAAGCTCCATTTTCAATGTTTCAGGAAATACGGATGCACCGGTTGATTTGAGCATGTTATGAAATGTATGGACAGCCTCACAAAACTTCGGGTAGCTGTAATCTCCAGATCCGAACACAGCTGCTTTGATGTCACTTAGTTCAAGCGTAGAGACCTCTTCATAAAAATCCTCAGCTTCATAAGGTAAATCACCATCACCCCATGTATAAGAACCGATGAACACATAATCGTATGAAGAAAGGTCCTCTGCATTCGTATCATCAAATTCCATCATCTCCGTATCTATCCCTTTTCCTTCAAGTGTTTGCTTTATGATTGCTGCCATATCTTCTGTATTACCAGACATACTCGCAAATGCAATTAGTGCTTTCATCTATCGGTCACCTCATCTAAATGATAATCATTTTCAATTATTATATGTACACTTTAAATGATAATGATTTTCATTGTCAAATGATTTTATGAAAAAGCTTTGACCAATCATTACTATAACCCAATGAAAAACCCGCTCATTCCAATTGGAAGGCGGGTTTTTCATATCGAAGAGATCATCGGTTCCTCATTCGTTCAATTCATCTATTCGAATAAAATATGGACCATAATCCGTTTCGTGCGTCATCACAAATGTCCATTTTTCATTCCAATCCATCACATACATATCGTTATAATCCATATTATTAGACTCATATGGTAAATCATTGATTAAAAGAGAGCTGGCATTTTCGAAAAGATACGCCTCGTCAACAAATTGATAAAAAACAGTACACTTATCCTTTGATTGGTGAAAAAATGCGTCTATCGCTTCAGCCTTTTCAAGGCATGTAACCATTCCAAAACTGCATAAATGCCATAAAAAATCATCTATTGATATCTCGTTTTGTTCTTTAATTGAAAGATGACTAGCAAAACGTTCACGCCACCTCACGCGCAAACGATCTCCCCATTCAGGTTTGTTCATTTTGATTAATTGATTGTTTTTCATAAGATCGAAGTCTCCTCTATGATTCGCTCCATCTATCTATTGGATATGCGTGCAATAAGTAAATTTAATCAAACTGATTATTTACCTAAAAAAGCACCTTCCTCTTCCAAGAAGGTACTTACACCGCATCACTTTCAAGCATTTCTTTGACCACACCGACAAATGCTTGCACCTGTTTTAATTGAAAAGAAGCTTCATAGCCTAGCAGCCATGTGTCACGTCCGATTTGCTCTCCATTCACGTCAACAAGCGGTGTTTTATGAACACTTTTTTCGTGGTCATATAAGGTGACTGAAGGCAAAATGGCGTAGCCGATGCCGTGGTAGGCCATTTGTTTACATGTCTCAATCTGGTCCACTAGAATCGTCTGCTTTGGAGACACTTTAAATTTTTGGTGCCACCAGTGCTGGATTTCCTGATAATACGTGCTGTCACTTTTAAATTGAATAAACGGGCGTTCTGTCTCGATTAACTCGTCCACGTCTTTGATGACAGAATCGACTAAATATAAATGATCTGTCATCAAATATTCCTTTGTTCCCTTCCAATCAGGGTTTCCGCGAATAATTCCAATGTGCACGTGGTCCTCGTATAAGCTTTTGAGCATTTCACTACTCCAGCCGGTCACAAGTGATACCTTCGCATTTGGATATTTTTCGACATACCGCTTTAACACTTTCGGCAACCAGTGCTGTCCAATAATGGATGCAACCGCAAGCTTTAGTGTACCGTGAATTTCCCCTTCAAGTTCATCGATTCGTTCTCTCACTCGATCTTGCTCAACCGTCACCTCTTTTGCAAATTGAATGATCTGTTCACCTGCCGAAGTCACGGTGAGCCCTTTCTGAGAACGAAAAAAGATTTTGGTTCCCCACTCTTTTTCGATCGTCTGCAATCTTTGGGATAAAGCAGGCTGAGAGACAAAGAGCCGCTCCGAAGCCTTTCTCATATTCAATTCTTCACTAAGCACAACAAGCATATGTAACTCCTGAAGCTGCATGGGCGTCCCCTTTCTCTCTATAAGATTTTCTTATTCCATATGGTCATTATATAAATTATAGCTTATGAAGGCAAAAAAATAAGCTGGGCTTCAGCTCATTTTTTCGCGGCATGAATCACTTCATTTAAGCGCTTTAATACAACACGTCGTGTAAATATTCCTTCAAAGACTTGCTCCTCATTTTCTACACAAACAAATCCATTATTCGTCACAGCGTGAACGCCTTTTAGCACAGGGTCCGTTGTTTTAAGTCTTGGAATATCAGTCAGCATGACCTCTTCTACCTTCAGTTGGTCCAGCTTTTCGAATTCAATTCGTTCTAAACCAAAGATCTTATCCATGATCATATTCGTTCCAATTAACCCATGCAGATGATAAGAAGGATCTAAAACCGGGATGGCTGTATATCCTGTTTTTGTTAGTACCAATAAGGCATGCTCAAGGTTATTTCCAATTTGAACATGTGCCACTTTATCTGCATCAATCATATGCTCGGCTATTGTTGACTCAAGCAATTGAGTTGGTTCTATCTCTATCATGTTTCTTCGACCCCTTTTCTCTCGATCATCAATCATACATTCCCCTTTACCATTAAGCATAAACTAAAACGAAATTTGTCGAAAGATTTTTTCTGCATAAAAAAGATACTCAGCTCCCGAGTATCTAATAGAATGTTAAATCAATATTAATTCTCAAACCTTACTCTGTCATACAATGTGATCAATTGCTTATACGTATTGTCATCGACATTTTTTGTTCCACATTCTATATCATTGATCTCACTGCTTAGTAATTCGACAGCATATTCCTGATTCAGCAATACGTTTAATAATAGCTTTTTCTCTTCTTCATTAAAACGATTTTCGATGACGCTCATCCAACATCAGGCCCCCTGTTTCATATATGCTTTTATATTGATTAGCAGGCTTTTGAATGTCTGCTTCCTCTCTATACAGCTAGAATAAGGAACTAGAATCGAATCGTCAACCGCACGTTTCGACAAGGTTTGGAGAAAAATGACGGAATTTATTTTGTGTATCGATTGGCATAGCAAAATGCTGCGTATGAGTCGGGTTTTATTTTAGCTTCAATTCCCATAGCTGTGATCATTCCGGTCATTTCCTGGATCAGCTCTTTCGTACTTCCTTTTTTGCCAATATCTAGATGGGCTTCAAAACGGAGGTCTGCCCCTTCCTCAGCAAACGGAAGAAGCAAATCCATCAGTTCTGTTAAAGGTCCCTCAAGGATGTCTGCACATACCTTTTGGCTAAACGCTGTCTCTAATGAAATTTTTTCTCTAAGACTTTGCACAGGCCTGCTGATCACTTGTTGTGTGAGGCAGCCCCAAGCCCCTTTGCCAATCCGGTGGAGATGAATTGCAGTCATAAATCTTGTGACATTTTGATTGACCTGAGAGTCCGTACCAATTGATAACACATAGGCGGATCTAGGGTCTTTTCGAATAAAGTCTTTCATTCTCATGACGACATCAGAAAACGCTAAATAATCTTCAGAAAGATTGTAGTAAAAAGAATCACTCACAGAAAGGAACTCCTTTTTAATGGTCTCTTATCCGAAATATGCGCTGATTGATCATCTTCCATTTGTACACCGCCAATAATGACACATGTATATTGCCGCAAATAAACGAAGGAATCCTTAGAAAAAACATTTCATACGATTCAGCTTAGGATTGTAGAAGCTCAAAAATCTCAATCGAAATCATATCAATGTTGTCAAATGGGAAAGTATTTGGCTTATCCCCTTGTTGAAAAACAGTCAATTCAAACGTTTGATTCTTTTCGAAATACTTAACACTACAGATTTTCTCACCGTTCACTTCGAAATAGCGCTGTGCCGGTTCGTTTGCAGCTTCTGCTGTCTCTTGAAGACTTTGCAGCCTTGTAATGATACCCATTAATTGTGACATTCTAAAAAAAGACTCCTTTCAAAAAAACAACTCAAGATGAACCCGTATTGATTATACACAAGTCCTACAAAGCATCATACCATAAAGTGTTCTCAGATGATATTTTTCCTCTTGAATTCAAAAAAAGAAAAAGAATCTGTTTTTTTAGTTTGAGTCTTTTTTCTGATCTCATGCGCCATGTTTTTTATAAACCCGCAGATCTCATCAGCCGTTTGGCAATTTCGTCAAAATCCTCTTTGGAAATGCCTGGGGCAAACTCTTCCGGTAATTCTCTATAATCTGGCACAGGTGCTCCTTGAGGCGTACCCTCAATCACTGTGAGCGGCTTTCCATCAATCGGATGGTTGCCTTTCCAAATCTTATTAATGTCCTTGTAATCCGTATCACTAAATGTGTACAGCTTTGTATGGACATTTTGGTCTTCAAATTTCCTCGCTGAATCAAAGTATTTGTTGTCGAGGTTTGGGATCGGCAACATCTTTCCTAGATCTACACCCGTGGCTACCTCAAGCGCCTTTGCATATGCCACAACATGCACTCCGCCCCTGACGAGTAAATAACCGATCATCTCTCTTGCTGTAGGATGATCTGTCATTTCATATACGCGCATTTTGTGTGTACGAGCTCCGCATTCAAGGAAGAAGTTATGAAGGAGGTCAAGAATCAGGTTGCCGCTTGAGAACACATTCTCCCCGGTCCAAGGTTTTGCCATGGAATCAAACGGATAGCCTGTTTGAGCCGTTTGAATAAAATGCTGTGTATTTCGTTTATCGACAGCCGCTTTCATCGGTGTCGTATCTGGATCTCCGCCATGGGTGGTCCCTGTAATCATAAGATTCACAGCTGTGGTCACAAGTTCTACATGACCGAATTCTTCAGCCGTAATACTGGATACGAGGTCATAAAACGGTTTGAGTTTTCGTTTTCCTCTAAAGTTAAAGGATTGAAACATGTAATTATTTAATGTGGACATTTCACCGAATTTTCCGCCGAGTAATTCTTGCACAGCAGCAGCACCATTTGCATCTGGGTGATCTGGTCTTGGCAAATCAATCAGCAGCCGCTTGTCGCGTTTGATCATGACGTTCCCTCCTACCGTCTAACTATCATCACTTAAGATGTATGGAGGGATTGGGATGTCCTATGCATGAGGGGAAGATGAAAAGCACAAAAAAAACTTGGCGGGGGTAGCGCCAAGTTTTTTGGATCTTGATCTGATAGAGGGGTTGGGGAACAGAGAGTAGCTTCTCTCTATAACTAAATGATAATGATTATCAGTTTCATTGTCAACCATTTTTTATTTCTTTTTTCTATTTAAAAAAACAGCCTAAACGGCTGCTTTTAAATTAATCCATCTTGCTCATATAAATAGGCATACGGAAGGTCTATAAACAAATACATGTCTCCCTCTAACGGATAAGAAAACGTACGTATCCTCTCACCGGTTTCTAAATCGCTGTAAATATCACTGAAAAATCCTTTCCCGCTCATTCTCATTTGGAGAATATTCGCTAGGAAATAAGGGCGCCAGCTCCAGTTTTTCTCGATATATTCAGGCTGAAACAGCCATTCTTTTTCTTTTTTAAACACATTACCAGTGATTTGAAAGCCTTCTTCATTACACATATAAATCCGAAAGCTGCAATCCGTTAATTCTAATGCCAGCTTTTGTATGAGTTCATCATTTGTGCTGCATGATTTTTTTAATGTCGTGACCGCTTGATGAATTCGCTTATAAAATGTTTCAGAATGTTCGTAGACAGTTTGAAGTTTCTTTTTCTCATGGGCAATAAATTGCTGGAATTCTTCTCTCAGCTGATCTTTTCGTTTATTGCGGTCGATTAATTCCGCCACCGGCTCGTGAAGATAGAACCCTTGAAAGTATCTGCCGCCATTTCTCCAAGCATATTGCAGCTGAAAATTTGCTTCAATGTCTTCATAAATTAAAGCCGCCCCTATTTTTCTCGCAAGCAATGAAATGCTGTACAAGACATATTCATAGGAAGGAGAAGGAGCCGATGCCCTTAATGCGTGTAAATCTATTTTTAATAGATCGGGTGAGAGCAAGGCAATCCGGTCAAGATTGCTGCTTTCTTTTCCAATATTCGAGATGGCGATTTTAATACCATATGTACGAAAATACGTTATCGTATGGTAAAGCTGTTCAATATCGCCGCTAAACGTATGCTCTGTAAATTCGATAACAAACCGATTAAGCTGAATGCCTCTTGCTTCATATTCCTTCAAAAGTTCTAAAAAGCTTTCACCATGATCAAGCATCAGGATATTGGCATCATGATTAATAAAAATGAGCAAATCATCATCTGCTGTTGTGAAAAGATCGAGTGCTTGCGTCAGTACTTTATGATCTACTTCCACTTTATATTCGTCAGGAATAGATGAATCCGTAAAGAAGGAGCCTAGGCTAACTGTTTCAGACTCAAGCTTCATTCTTCCTAAAATCTCATAGCCTATCACTTTTTGCTCTTCCGCACTGAATATGGCTTGATAGTGCGGGAAAACATCTTCAATATTCGTTAAAATATCCAATGGATCGACCATTTTCATCACCTGCTTCTCTCTTTGTGTGATTATAACACATCAAAAGCAGGTCTTACATCGTCATTCAAAATGGGGATTGGTTGAGCCATTGACCCCCATCCATCGTGATACAATCTCCATTTATATATGAGGCTTGCTCAGATAATAAAAAGCTCGCAAGCTCTGCAATTTCCTCTGGTGTGCCCAGTCTGCCAAGAGGAACACTATCTAATGTTCTTTGCGCTGCCTCTTCCGATTCCCACAGTTTATCCGCACCGCCTGTTCTCTCGATTGGTCCTGGTGCGATGGCATTGACGCGAATTCGATATTGCTTTCCCCATTCCACTGCAAGCGTTCGAGTGAGAGATAAAACACCTGCCTTTGCTGCCGCTGAATGCGCCACACCTACACCAGCACCCCATGCATAGGTAGCCACCATATTGATCATACTTCCCCTTTTCTTTTGACGAATCCAGTAATTGCCCACTGCATGACTGCAAAAAAATGTTCCATTTAATACAATATCAATGACAGCCTTCCAGCCGTTAGGAGACAGTTTTTCTGTTGGAACCAAAAAGTTTCCTGCAGCATTGTTAATCAGAGCGTCCACATCACCAAATGTATCTACCGCAAACTTGACCATTTGATCGGCATCCTCTGGATTTCGCACATCCATTTGGAAGTAAGCGATCGAGCCGCCATTCTGCTTTATTTCATTTGCCGCCTTTTCTAACGTTTCTTCCGTTCTTCCAGTAATCACGACATTCCAGCCTCCGTGTGCCAAATGGGCAGCCATCGCCTTCCCCATTCCGCTTGATCCCCCTGTGACAATCACTGTTTGTTTCGTCATTTGTTCTCCCCCTCTGTGGTTTTGAATGACCATTCATTCATTATTTTCTATCATATCATGATTGACCCTAGATGCACCATATGGGAGATTCATCAAATATGATGCTATACTTAATTTTATTTATAAAGGAGTCTTATATGAAGCAACTTTCTCGGAGACAGTTTTTAAAAGGAGCAGCTGGCGCGAGCATTCTCGGTTTTTTAGCTACAACATGTGGATACGGATATGCCAGATACATCGAACCACGCATGATCGATACCGTGTCACTGACCATTCAGGATGCTCAACTTCCAGCTTCATTTGACCAGTTTAAAATCGCTCAATTTAGTGATGTTCATTTAAGTGATACATTTCCTGCGAAAGAATTAGAATCCGTCGTCCAGCAAATCAACGCTGAGTCTCCAGACCTCATTGTGTTCACAGGTGACCTCGTTGATTTTCAAGCATCGATTGAAGAGCATGAAAAAGCGAAAGCATATTTGACCAAGCTCCATGCCCCGTTTGGTAAGCTCGCGATATGCGGAAATCATGACTACGGACCATTTGGCGTTGATCTTTATGAGAAAACGATGAAAGCTTGCGGTTTTACAATATGTAAAAATGATGTGTTTCAATTAGAAAAAGAAGGGGCGCATATTCAGATTGCTACATTGGATGACCTGATGATGAGTGTGCCGGATTATGACCTGATTAAGCGGGAAGTATCCTCTGATTTATTTACGTTACTGCTCGTACATGAGCCTGATGCAGCATTGGAGTTAAATACAACTCCCATTAACTTGCAGCTTTCTGGACATACCCATGGCGGACAGGTGCAGCTTCCTTTCTATGGCCCCATTCTCACAGCACCTTACGGCCATACATATGTGGAAGGTTTATACGGAAGTTATCAGCACCGAATCTATGTCAACCGCGGACTTGGGACAACAAGACTGCCACTTCGATTTTTAGCCAAACCTGAATTAACCTTTTTCACCCTCTCCTCTCGCATTTAGACAGAAGCCAAATCGCTCCTTTTTGCATATGTATAATCAAAGATCTTTCTCATGACAAATGTTAGGAGAAACCTTCCTTCGCCTGATTCCGTCCATATATATATCTAGTGACGGACATCATGGCTTCTTTTATTTGAGTGAAAGGAGTGTCCTTTGGTGCTGCGATATACGGTGAAAAATGGAGAAACCCTTGCTTCTATAGCGCTTGATTTCCGAACAACAACAGATGCTTTAAAGGCTGCAAATCCGTCACTTCAAGGTCAAGAGCCTGTACAAAATGAGGTCATCATCATTCCTGGTCTGCCCGATCCTAGTTCGATCCCTTACCGCATCTCTGTTTCGATTTCAAGGAAACGTCTCGTATTGTTTTCTGGATCACAGCTTATTCGGTCGTATCCGATCGCAACAGGAAGAATTTTAAATATGACACCGACAGGTTCTTATTATATTGTCAACAGACAGCCAAACCCAGGAGGTCCCTTTGGCGCCTATTGGCTGAGCCTATCGAAAATTCATTACGGCATCCACGGTACGAATAACCCGTCTTCAATTGGTAAAGCTGTGTCTAGAGGGTGCATTCGTATGTATAATCAGAATGTCATCGAACTTGCTTCAATCGTTCCAAACGGAACACCTGTGACCATTAGCCAGTAGGAGAAATCAATTGTATGAATGCTTAAAATTTTATATGATATAAAGTGGGATCTTCAGGTTAAGGAGCGTATTTATGGATATTTTTAAAAACAGAAATTTTGTTCGTCTCTTTTTTGCAGCACTTGCTTCGCAAATGGGGACAACAGTAGGCAATATGGCGTTTGCCTTTTATTTGCTCGATCATTTTAGTCATCAGCCCGCCTATGCCACATTAGCAGAGCTCATGTATTCACTTCCAACGATCTTTGTCTTTTTTATGGTTGGTGTAGTAGCAGATCGTTTTGATCGTAAAAAAGTCGCAGAGAATTGCGATTGGATACGAGCTGGGCTGACGATTGTTTTATTCATTGTGATTTATTTCAATTCACTTCCACTTATTTTCTTGATCTTGTTTATACGAAGTGCCATTACGAAGTTCTTCTATCCAGCTGAAGCCTCTCTCGTTCAGGCGATTTTAAATAAAGATCAATATGCCAAAGCCGCTGGCTTAAATCAAATGCTGTTTAGTTTATTCATGGTATTTGGTGTTGGAATCGGTGCTATTATGTATAAGACAATTGGACTTCACGGTGCCATTACCATTGATTTGATCAGTTTTATTGTTTCAGGCATCCTGATTCGTTCATGTAACATTCCAATTGAAGCACGTCAGCCAAATGGACAAGCAGGCTGGAGAGGCATGACCATTAAAACGTCTCTAAAAGATTTTAAAGAAGGCATTCTTTACATTATAAAAAATAAATTATTGGCTTCTTTAATTTTTGGCTTTTTTGTTTTTGGTCTAGTCAATGGCGCATTTGCTGTACTTCCGATGTTTACAATGAAATATGGCCTTTCACCGGACCATTTTGAACTGCATACATCCTTCTTTACAATCGCGATCGGTGCCGGTCTACTTGTTGGCAGCTTAATGGGCTCTGTTCTCGCTAAAAAAGTAAAGATGCAATATCTCATGTCGCTTCCGATTTTGGTTGCAGGCATTCTGATTTTTGTACTTGGTTCCACCCATACACTATGGTTGTTTTATGTCACATCATTTGTCATTGGTACATGTATTGGACCGGTCAACATTGTCATTGGCGGCTGGCTGCCGAGAATCGTCCATCCTCGTCTGATGGGACGTGTGTCAGGATGGGTTGATCCACTTACCATGTTTGCTCAATCCATGACATTAGGTCTGATTGCGGTACTATTTCCAAAACTCATTACAAACGTTTCTTATATTTATTACGGAATGGGCGTTATTATTTTACTCGTTTTCCTTTTTTACTTCATTACACTGCCGAAGTTCAGCAGAGAAGCTGCCGACTTAGACGTGCAGCGAGAACTAAAAGGCCAGGGAGCGCAATAATTGAACAGGAAAAAGGGCTTTCTTTAAAAGGAAGTCCTTTTTTTCATAGCTGAAACGCCCTACGACGTTATTTACTCTGTTGATTGAAGCTATTTGAAGCAACATCAACCAATAGAGGAGTCAACATGCCCTTCAATCGATCCATTCTTCTTTTTTAACTTTTACCTCTTACATCCATTCTATCAATCCCTTTCATTATTTAGCCTTTATTTCTTTTTTTCAAAAAACAGGAACGTGTATAAAATTGCAAAAATTTTTATAAAATTTCTTTACATCTTTGGAAGTTTTATAGTAGGATAGTCAGGTTGGAGGTGAGGGGTATGCTAAAAAGTTATTATTTTATTCATACAAAAGATGATCAAGGACAGTATGTTGTACATACAGAAGATTGTGCATTTTTAGGTGATGCTGCAAGCCGTAAATTGATTGGTCTGCACATGAGTGGCGAGAGCGCCATTGATGAAGCTAAACAAATGACGAATGAAACTGATTTTAATGGTTGTTTCTATTGCGCTTATTCAAGTCATAAGAAATAGACCATGTTGTTAAACCATATGTTCGACATGTTGTCAGGCATATGGTAAAGTTTCAGACGCAATATGTAAAAATGAATCCAAATTGAGAAACTACCCATTTATTTAAATAGGTAGTTATCATGAACTAATAGTTCACTTCATATATATTTCATTCAGTCAATTCTTCTGCCCTTCTTGCAATGAACGTCTCTTCTCCTTTGCCCACCAATGACACCGTCAGCAATGGATTTGCCAACATTATCGAAAAGATGCTACTTCAAGATATCCCTCATGCTGGTCAGCTAAACCGCTCTGAATGATGCAGATCCTTCAATTAAAGAAGTTTATAGAAGTTACCTCCTCATTATGTGAAAGTTCAACAAAGCCTCATCCTGCTTCAAAAAACGGACTTCAATACAGAAATTGCTTACCAAAGCAGCTTCAACTATGCTTAAAAGAATGAATATACAACACCTTTAGCATATAGAAAATGAAATGCGCCGCATTCTTTCCACCTGAAACAGATAGAAGAAAAATCATAGTGAATAGATGCTGTGTCTTTGCTGATCATTCTGCCATTTTTATATTCAACCACGTTTTAGAACCCTCCTGAATGGCTATTGTAGATAAGAGGGCTATGAATCCTATCGCTTTTACAATAACTCTATTTGCAATTTACTAATAAAAACGTATAATTTATACTAAGCACAGGAAGACGAAAGACAAAGGAGAGAAAAAATGGACGATTATGCTCATACTAAAGACATAGAACCTACAGCAGAAAACATCGCAAAAGCCATTTATACCGTTAACCGCCATGCTAAAACCGCACCAAATCCCAAGTTTCTTTATCTTTTGAAAAAACGTGCGCTGCAAAAACTATTGCAAGAAGGTAAAGGAAGAAAAGTGGGCCTACATTTCTCTAACAATCCCAAATATAGTCAACAACAGTCCGACGTGCTGATTGAAATTGGAGATTATTATTTTCACCTGCCACCAACCAAAGAAGACTTCGAATTTTTGCCACACTTAGGAAATTTAAATCAATCATATCGCAATCCGAAAGCGAATATGTCATTAAACCGAGCAAAGCAACTACTTCAAACGTATGTCGGTTTAAAAGAAAAACCTACCGCCACAAAACAAAAATCACATTACACAAAGCCCGTCTTCAAACGACTCGGGGAAAGTTATTTTTAAACAAAAAAACCACTCATGCCGAGTGGTTTTTTGTTTAGATAATAAAGTGATCGACTTTTTCAATCAGCTGATGAATTTCTGGTTTACTAATTTGATCATCTGCACCGATTGTTTCCCCTTTATGGCGCAAATCTTCAGTGATTAACGAAGAGAAGATGAGAATCGGTATGGAACTCGTTAAAGGATTTTCCTTCAACAGTTTCGTTAATCGGTGACCATCCATTTTTGGCATTTCAATATCCGTAATAATCATATCAATTTCTTCTGTCACACTGATTCCTTTACTGACAAGGTCCATGACGTGGTCATATGCCTGTTTGCCATCTTCAAAGGTCACAATGTTTTTATAGCCTGCTTCGGTTAATTCATTTGTTAATAAACGCATGAGAAGCGGAGAGTCTTCAACGACATAAAGCTTCTTCCCTGTTCTTCTCTCGTCTTTCTCACCGTCAAACATATGATACGTTTCTACTCCAGAAGCGGATTCAATATCATAAATGATTTTCTCGTAATCTGGAAGGAAAATCATTTTTTCATCAAGCTTAATGATGCCCGTTAAATGACGGTCCATCCCTTGATTGAGTGCAGTTGGCTTTTCAATTTCTTCCCAGCTGACGCGGTGAATTTGTGATACCGTTCCTGTATGGAACACAAATTTCCGTTGGTTGAATTCAGTCACAATATATTTCTCTTGTTCTGACTGATCTGACTCGACATTAAAAAAGGAAAATAGATTGATGACTGGTAAAATCTCGCCTCGTAAACTAATCATCCCTTCTACATCTTGATGAGAGTGCGGTACAACCGTCACCTCAACCGGCTGAATGATTTCTCTTACTTTCATGACGTTAATGCCGAATTGATTTGAACCAATTTCAAACTTCACAATTTCCAATTCATTGGTACCAGAGTCAAGTAAAATTTCTTGTTTGTTTAAAGCCACGGAAATCCCTCTATTCTTCAATATAAGATTGTACTTTTTATATCGGCAGCATAGGTAAAAAGTTGACGTTTCTTTACGCTTTCTCTCGTACGAATTGATGAATCACAAGTCCTATCGCTGCAAGAATGAGTAAAGACCCTAGTGCAAGGCGGCTTGCGAGATTTCCGTGCTCTGCAAACAGCAGAGTGACTGAGCCATAAATGATGGGTCCAATAATTGAAGACACCTTCCCTGAGAATGCAAAGAGACCAAAGAACTGTCCTCTCTTTTCCTTAGGTGTCAGCTCAATTATCAATATTCGTGATGCCCCCCAGCTTGCGCCGAGTGAAATTCCGAATAAACTGCCGGCCACCCAGAAAACCCATTCCGTTGTGGCTGTCACAGCCAAAATCAGGGCCACGATCAAAATCACATACACGACTGTAATCGAGCGCTTTGCCCCAATCGCCTTTGTGATATATCCAAATAGAAAGGAGCCAATGATACTTGAAATGGTCGACACCAGATAAAGCAGAATAAATTGCCCAGCGGTAAAGCCAATGATGATTTTGGCATAAACAGCCATCATCGCAATCGCTGTCTGTAAGGCATCATTCATAAAAAAGAAAGCAATCATAAAGATAAAAGCCGGTTTGAATTGCTTCATCTCTTTAAACGTGCGAATAATTTCTTTATACCCGCTGAAAAATGACGCCTTTTTCTCTTGCTGCGGCAGCGGATGAGGGTCTTTTACAAAAAAGAGAAAGGGCAGGAAAAAGAGAAAGAATAAAAGCGCTGTCGGAATAAATGCTTCATGAAATTGGTCATTGCCGACAAGTAAATAAACTGAGAGACCGACAAGCGTCCCTAAATAACCAACGGCAATGCCAAACCCAGAAATAAGCGGTATTTCATCCTTTGTCCCAAGATCGGGCAGAATGGTGTCATAAAACACTAGGCTCGAGTGATAGAAAAATTTTGCGATCACAAACAAGGTGACCACTACTAATAAGGAGACAGGCAGCCCAAACCATTCGCTTGAGAAATCAATTCCAGCAAAGATCCCCATCAAAAACGTACAAGTTATACATATTAAAGTAAACACTGTGATGTAGCGCTTCTTTTTTCCTGTACGATCGATCAGAACCCCGTATAATGGTGTAAAAATGACGAGAAAAATGCTGGCTAGTGCGTTTGCATAAGAAATAAACGTACTGGCGATCTGATCCATTCTCGCACTTTCTCCAATCGTTTCCTGCAAGTAGAACGGGAAGAAAATGGTGATCATATTGGATGAAAATATCGTATTTGCAAAGTCATACAATGCCCAGGCCAAAACGGGTGCTGTCAAAAACAACCCGAAGCCTGCCCCTTTTTTCTGCATGGTCTTTTTTCCTGTTCTCAATCGTTTGTCTCCCTTCCCTGCCTGATTTTTCACTATCATTCTATTTTATGTCATGCTTCACTCTTCCATACAAGCAATCTATACAAAAAGCACCCCTTACTATTGAGCAGAGGTGCTTTTTTTCTTTATTTCTTCACAACAATCGTACTTGCAATTAAATCGTGAAGCGCTTGTTTTTTCTCTGTGAAAAAGGCAATGATGTACCCAATACATAAGATTGGAGACAAAAAGACTTTTGCAAAAAAGCGGCCAGTTGCTCGTCCGAATGTTACTTTTTCGCCTGTTACTTTTGTCACTTTGATCCCAAGAGCCATCTTACCAAGAGTTCCTTGCAGTTTTGATGCTTCCATAATAGCGTAATAAAGCCATGTCAACACGATACCGATTAAGATCGATGCTACGTAGAAAAAGATAAGTCCCATAATGACAGCCCATTCTTCATCCGTCATGACGGTTGTGGAATAGTAATAGCTGTCATCCTCTAGCATAAATGCTGCCTCTGGGCTTGAGACAAAAAAGAGTGTGAACAAAATAAACATGATGAAGGCATAAGGAACACTGATAATGACGCCGTCCAAAAGGTGGGCAAGAAAGCGGTAGCCCACGCCTGCTAGCTCAGGATGCTTCTTTTCTTGAATGTGTGGTTCTGTTATGTTTGTTTCCATCCTATTTCTCCTTTATTATGTATGTTTTCTATAAATTTCTTATAATCATTCGTTATTATATCTTATGAATATAGTAAGATCAATGGAGCTGTATACTTTTACATATATTTTAGATCAGTTTGTTCTTAATGTTTTATGTGAATAAATACTGAAAATTTGTGAAAATCATGGCACTTCTAGTTCTTTTACCTCCTGATTTTTTAACATTTTGTGATATTTTCGTCTTGTTTCCATTCTGCTGTTGACAACCGCTCTTCACATGGTACAATAGTCAAGGATTTTTTAAAGAAAGGTGTTCATGATGGGAACTGTCGTACTATTAAAGAACAACGAAATGACTGTGATTGAAGATATTTGCGAAGCTGATTTTTTGGACATGAAGCATGATTTGTCAAATGATGACGCAGCTTATATCTCTTGGTATGAAGATTACGATACTGCTTATGGATATTGATTTCATTTCATAGATGAAGCGTAAAAAAAGGCGATACAACCTAAGTTGGTTGATCGCCTTTTTTACGTTTGTGAAGTTCTTTCACTTTCAGGTTCTACATGAATAAAGATTTGTGCATGCGGAAATTCTTGCTGAATCTTCTCTTCAATTCGATCACATAATTGGTGAACATCTTCAATCGTTGTCTTACCATCTACAATTAAATGGAAATCAATATATTCCTCTGCACCGGATCGTCTTGTTCGAAAGTCATGATATTCGATGAACTCTTGACTGAATCCTTGAATGATTGCTTCTATCGATTTTTCTTCCTCGGGTGTTAGCCGGGCGTCTACAAGCGGCGGGAAGGCTTCTTTCATGAGTTTAAATGCTTCACGCATAATAAAGAGAGCGAGTATCATTCCAATGATCGGATCTAAGAAATACCAATCGGTTAATGCTACAAGCAATAAACTGAATGCGACCCCTAGTGACGTATACACATCTGTTAACAGGTGCAATGCATTCGATTTCATGGCAACAGAATGCACTCGCTCCGCCTCTTTGTTCACAACCTTCGATACGATAAAATTGATGAGCGCGCCTATCAGCATCACCACAATGCCAAGCACAGGCAGCTTGACTGGCTCTGGGTGCATTAATTTGTGAACACATTCGTATATGATCCAAATGCCAGCAACGAAAATCAGCAAGGTCTCAATCGTTCCAGAAATATTTTCGACTTTTCCATGTCCATAAGGATGTTTAGAATCTGCTGGCTTTCTTGAAATACGAACAGAGATAAATGCAATAAAAGATGCCATTAAATCGAGAAAAGAATGAATGGCTTCTGATAAAACCGCAACAGATCCAGTGAGCAGACCCACAATGATTTTTAAGATGACAACAAATGTGTTACTCATCACGGATAGAAACGCGATTTTCGATGTCTTCGCTGATTGTTCCATCTATCGTCCTCCTTTAGGAGATCGTATGTCTATGAAAGCAATTCCCATGACCTGATTCTCACGTTCTTTCAGTTTACACAGTTGTGACGTTTTCTAATCCTGTTCACCGCAGCCTGTATTTTCTCGTGAGGTTACGCTATAATAAATGTTGCTCTTTCTTCAATATATCACTCATGCTGTGATGAATAGGAGAATAGACTACAGATAATGATATCCAGTGCCTTTCGCGGGTGACATTTATGCAGTGAATGGTAAAATAGGATAAAAACATAAATTTTTAAGGTGATGAGAAATGGAGCATTTGCTGAATCCAAGAGTAAAGGATATTGAAATTTCAGGCATTCGAACATTTTCAAATCTCGTATCGTCATATGAGGATGTCGTTTCTTTGACGATAGGCCAGCCCGATTTTTATACGCCGCATCATGTCAAAACAGCTGCCAAAGCAGCCATTGACGAGAATTTCACCTCGTACACTCATAATGCTGGTTTCCTAGAGCTAAGACAAGCGATCCAGCACTACATCAAGAAGAAAGTCAATCTTGATTATGATGCAGAGTCAGAAATCATTGTGACGACAGGTGCAAGTCAAGCGATTGATGCTGCGTTTCGAACCATTTTGTCAGAGGGTGACGAGGTCATTTTACCTGGACCTGTCTACCCTGGCTATGAACCGATCATTCGAATGTGTGGCGGGAAGCCTGTACATATCGACACAACGAATGCTGGCTTTAAATTAAATGCCAAGCTGATTGAGGATGCATTAACGGAAAAGACAAAGTGTGTTGTGCTTCCTTATCCTTCGAACCCAACTGGTGTCACGCTTTCGGAAGAAGAATTGAAAGAGATTGCCCAGCTCCTTGAAGGAAAAGACATCTTTATTTTATCCGATGAAATCTATAGCGAGCTGACATTTGACCGGCCGCATCATTCAATTGCCTCTTTCTTAAAGGAACAGACCATTGTGATTAACGGACTGTCTAAATCTCATAGCATGACCGGTTGGAGAATTGGCTTTTTATTTGCTTCAGCTCCAATTGCTAAACATGTATTAAAAGTACATCAATATAACGTGTCTTGTGCCTCGGCTGTCTCACAAAAGGCGGCACTTGAAGCTGTGACAAATGGTGTGGATGATGCACTCATCATGAGAGAGCAATATAAGAAAAGACTCGATTATGTATATGATCGGCTCATTTCTATGGGGCTTCCGGTCATTAAGCCTTCTGGCGCTTTTTATATTTTTCCATCCATTGAATCGTTTGGGATGAGTTCCTTTGATTTTTGTATGGAGCTGTTAGAAAGTACAAGACTTGCTGTTGTACCAGGGTCTGCTTTCTCTCCACTCGGCGAAGGGTATGTGCGTCTGTCCTATGCTTATTCACTTGAAACACTGAAAGAAGGACTTGACCGCCTAGAACAATTCGTCCTTGAAAAACGTTCAATTCATTTAACAGACTGAAACAACGGCTCTCTTGCCGTTGTTTTTATTTTGCAGGAAACATGATGTGAAATACGGTGCCCTTTTCGGGATGACTATCCACACGGATCGTCCCGTTGTGATTTTCTAAAATATTAAATGTCACCATGAGGCCAAGTCCAGTGCCTTTTTCCTTTGTCGTTAAAAAGGGCTCTCCTATTCGCTTCATGACCGATTCAGGAATGCCGACCCCTTCATCACGAATGGTAACGAGAATCCCATCTCTTTCTGCTTTGGCCGTAATGTCAACCTTACCTCCGTCCGGCATGGATTCGACGGCATTTTTGATTAAATTGATAAACACCTGCTTGAGCTGATTTTGATCCCCGTTCATCAGGAGATCCTCTTCTATCTCACTTGTGTTCATTAAAATACCATTTAAGTTCGCTTGTGTTTCTAATAGAGCCGTGACTTCGCTGATGATTTTTTTCAAATCAAGTGTCTGCATCGATGCCGTTTGCTGCGGTTTTGCCAGCATGAGCAACTCGCTTAATATAATCTCTATCCGGCTCAGCTCAGAGAAAACAATCTCGAAATATTGATCGCGATCTTTTGTTTTCGGTTTAATGAGCTGTAAAAAGCCTTTGATAGCGGTCAATGGGTTCCTGATTTCATGTGCAATGCCAGCAGCCAATTGACCTGCGATCGATAATTTTTCAGACCGGAGCATGAGCTCTTCTGTCTGCTTACGTTCCGATATATCTCTTAAAATAATTTGAACGGCTGTTTCTCCAAAAAACGTAGTTGGGATACACACCATTTCTGTATAAATCAGCTTGTGTTTAAACGTATGACAGCTCATCGTGACAATCTCGGAATCTGATGCTCTTTCAATAATACGCGACAAGCTCTTTTTCACTTTTTGTTGGTCACAGGAATGGATCTGGTGGAAAATATCCTTTCCTATTAATTTATCGTAATGCTCGGCTTCAAATAATTTAATGCCTGATTCATTCATAAACACCCATTTATGATCATGAATGACCGCAATCGTATCAATGGAGTTTTGGATGAGCAGCTGATACCGCTCCCGGCTTTTTTGAAGAACGGTTTGGAATTTCTTACGGGATGAAATGTCCACTAACAGCAAAAGCTCTGCCCGCTGATTTTGATAGATCGTTGGTGATGACTTCACTTCGATATGAATGCTGCTCCCATCTTTCCGTTTCCAAATCTGTTCAATCATTCCGACTGGAAGACCTTGCTGCAGCCTTGTAATTCGGCTTCTCACAATGTCATGGTACTCCTCAGCAATAAAGTCAAATGCAGTTTTGCCGATCATGTCATCTCTTGTACATACCCCCATTAATTGAAGCATCGCATCATTCGCATAAACAATTTCCCCTAAAATCGTAATACATAACGGATTTGGCAGCATGGCAATCAATTGTTCAGCTTCACTGACATGTTGGAAAGCCGGCAGACTGCCTAACGACTGTTCTGACACTTCTGATGTTGTTTGAAATGCTGCTTTTTGCGGTTCAGCGTCCAGCACCCTCATTTTTAGGATCATTTCTCTACTTAATTCACTGTCTAACTCATCACAAGCGACAAAATCAATACTAGCTTCAATCCATACAGCTGTTAGGTCACTTCTAAGCAGCCTAAAGTGGCAAATCTCCAGCATGTGCTGATTGTAGAAATAACTCTCGACGAGAAATTGATCTTCGGTATGAACATAGTCTTTCAAAAAACACCCTAGTAAATCCTTTTGTTCATAGAGCAAAAGCTGCTTACAGTTAGAAGAAATGTAGAGAAAGCGGCCATTAGAAGAAAGAACGGCATGTAAATCGATATTCGAATAAAGCTGATTCGAATCTTTCATTTTTTGTTCCATCGTCGTCCGACCCTCCTTTTCATTTTTTAGGGTTGTCCTTAGATTGATGTATAAAAAAGATTCGCTAGAAAACCCGTATTTTCCTTCCGTCATCGAGGGAAACGTCCATATTTTCAACAAAAAAGAGCACATTCTCTTGCTGTGCTCTCTGCTGTTTACTGCTTTTCATATTTCTTTTGTAATTCAACGTACTTATCAATAATTTTACTTGGGATGGTTTTAATGACGGAATCTTTATCTGAGACATAAGGTGTCACGACACTAAAAGCCACCTTCGGATTGGACGACGGATAATATCCCCCAAAGGTTAAATTGTATGTGGGATTTCCCCACCAGCTGCGGTTGGCACCATAGTAAAAGGTTTGGGCCGTCCCTGTTTTTCCAGCGACATCATGCTGACCAAAGCGACCAGCGGCAGTACCGCCGGTCGATGTGACCATTTTCAGCCCCATTTTGACGCGGTCAATATCTGCTTTCGAGTTGTTAATCGTGTTCAGCACCTTCGGCTCATATTTTTTCACGACTGGGCCTACTTCATCCTTCTTTGTTGGAAGGTGAACGCTTTTCACCACTCTTGGCTGAACGCGATTTCCTCCATTGGCGATCGTCGACATGTACTGGGCAACTTGAAGCGGTGTATACGTGTCATACTGGCCAATTGCTTCATCGAGCAAAAGTCCGCCGACCGTCTTAGGATGTGTCTGCATCCCGCTTGATTCCTGCGGCAGGTCGATCCCTGTTTTTACGCCAAGACCGAATTGCGCATAATAGTTTCTCATTTTTTGCAGGTGCTCAGGTCTTGCCGGTAACGGACCATCCTTTTGATAGGTGATGCCCGCCATTCTCATCGCTACTTGGAACATGTAGACGTTGGAACTTTTTTGGAGAGCCTGAAGGTCATTGACCCATCCAAGAACTTTGTATGACCGTTTCGGCTTTCCATTACTTCCTGCAAAATAAAGCGGTGTATCCATATAGGATTGGTTGTGTGACATCCCGTCCTGATAACCGCCAAGTACTGTGGCTCCTTTGACAACAGAGCCCATTTCGTACTGGGTCGTAAATGTTCCGATGGCATAATCTGTGACGTCTCTGCCGTCCATTTTCTTGCCAGACATTGCGAGAACATCCCCAGTGTTAGGGTCCATCATCACGACAAATGCGCGGTCCATCATATAGTTTCTCGCACTAGCGGATCTAAGCTCTGATTCGACGATCTTGTCGACTTCCTTTTGCAGCTCCATATCAAATGTCAGTGCAAGATCAAGTCCTCTTCGTCCCTCTGTCCGCTTGATTTCATCGAGCAGCTTCCCGCCAACCTGAGTATATTGAACGGTCGCTTTCTCTGGGTTCAGAAAATCCTCGTATTGATACTCTAAATAGCTCTTCCCTACCCGGTCATTTCGTGAGTAGCCTCTTGCCATATAGTAATCTTCACGCTCTTTTATAATGCCTTGCTCTGGTGTGGTCACACCGCCAAGTACATTATAAAGGGTCTTTTCATACGGATATTTTCTTGTCCAATCATTGATGACATTTACACCATGCAGTTCATCCAGATGCTCTGACACAAGTGAAATCTCTTCATAGGTCAAACTCACGGATGACGTCTGCTTGGATTCTTTTGTTTCATCAAGCAAAGCCACTTTTTCGTCCCCTTTTTTCTCTTCGTTCGGGTCCATTGCTTTCACAATTTGAGGCTCAAAGGCATATCCGCCTGTAAATCTACGATAGATCGCTGCAACTGCTTTTTCCTCTGCATCGTTTTCGATCGCCTTGACTTCTTTCTTAGGCACACGCTCTACTTGAAGCGGATAGACATCCTTTGCTTTAAGATCCTTTTTCTCTGCTTTTGAAAGGAGCTTATCTGCTTTTTCCGGGTGGCTCGCCAGCCAAAAATCTCGAATGTCACGCTCTCTCAAAAAATCAGTATCCATTTTTATATAAGTCGCAAGTTTTCTTGCTACCTTAATCTTATCCTTCGCTTTCACACCGCTTTCTGATGTATAAACGATGGCAGGAACACTTACGTTATCAACGACGACTCTTCCTCTCGCGTCATACATTTTTCCTCTTGGGGACGGGTATGATGCTGTTTTGACCTCTGTTCGGTTTGCTTGCTTTTTATAATCCTCACCATTGACGATCTGCAGCACACCAAGCTTGATCACAAGTCCAGCAAATAAACTAAAGACAGCGAAGAAAAAGAGATTAATCCTCCAGGCGTTCCGGCGCTTGATTTTTTTCTGCTCGGCACCACCTTGATGCTGTTTCTCTCCCACTTATGTAGCTCCTCTCATCCTTTCAATCTTTTACAATTACCACTCATTATTGTAACACTTTTGTAATAGTTGTTACAGCGAAACAAGTGAAAAAAAGCTGTCAATCCCTATTATGCAAAAAAATATACTAACACTTTAAAATATTGGTATGTTTATGTCGTTTTCTTTAAATGGAAGAATTCCCTATCCTTTGATATGAGGCGGCTTTTTTTATGACTTTAACAAAAATGACAAACAGGCATTGTCAATGGAGGATGCTGGTACGTTTATAACAAAAAGTCCATGTTATGATTTTCTGTGAGAAAACAAAACAAAGATTTTAGGAGGAGTTACAATAT
Source organism: Bacillus sp. LNXM65 (assembly GCF_002998575.1). Taxonomy (NCBI): domain Bacteria; kingdom Bacillati; phylum Bacillota; class Bacilli; order Caryophanales; family Bacillaceae; genus Bacillus; species Bacillus sp. LNXM65. The sequence continues at coordinate 586,580 of NZ_PVRB01000001.1, forward strand.
GAAGAAGAAATCATTCTTTTTTTCAGCGCTAACGGCTGCTGCACTCATCACGTTCACTGGAGGACATTCAGCTGATGCGAAGGAGCTTAACCTGAAACAAGTGATACATGTACAGCATCAAACCATTGATCTTCATACATTAGCTGCAAAATTACATATCTCTTCAGATGTAAACAAGCTAAGCAAGTCGAATCAAAAAGAGATCGAAGCTCTTTTAAACAAGCTGATCAAAAGCGGTCAACCTGTTACTGGCACAAAAGTGGTGAAAGAAGTAAACAAAGCAAAAAATGAACAAAAACAAGAATCAGTGAAAAAACCAACTGCTTCTAAACCAAGTACGCCAGCTAAACAAAACACAAACAACAATAACAACACAAAAGCTGACGAAAAAGACACAACGGCAGCAAAAGCAGACAGCAGCTTGAATGCATTTGAAAAAGAAGTCGTTGAGCTTACAAACAAAGAGCGTGCAAAGCAAGGATTAAAAGCACTTTCTGTTGATTCAAAACTAAGCAAATCTGCTCGCGCAAAATCTCAAGATATGAAAGATAAAAACTATTTCTCTCATACAAGCCCAACTTATGGATCTCCATTTGATCAAATGAAGAAATTCGGTATCACTTACAAAACAGCAGGTGAAAACATTGCCCAAGGTCAAAAATCTCCTCAAGAAGTTGTGACTGCTTGGATGAACAGTGAAGGCCACAGAGCCAATATCTTAAACAAAAACTATACACATATCGGTGTTGGTTATGTGAAATCTGGCAACTACTGGACGCAGCAATTCATCGGAAAATAAGATATCTAAAAAACCTGTCCCTAAGTGGGACAGACCAGATTGTTGACAAAGGGCTAAAATGATCTTCATTTTAGCCTTTTGTCTTCTTTTCAGCGTGATAGAAAACCTTTGCAGTCTAGGAAGGACGAGTACCGGAGCGGAGCGAATTTGACATTCGTGAGCACCGGCACGCAGGACTGACACCGAATGCGAGGGTTTGTCTACACGCTGACCTGTCTCTAAGTGGGACAGGTCTTTTTATTTTACCCATAATTTATATATACTCTGTGTGCCGCTGTTTTCTTCGCCCTGTTCGCTCAGCTTTTCATAAAGTGACTTTGCAAGCGCGAGTCCTGGCATTTCTTCTCCCATCAGTTCTGCTTCCTCAAGTGCAATGCCCATATCCTTGATAAAATGCTTCACGTAGAACCCTGGCTCGAAATCACCTTTCAGCATTCTTGGTGCAAGGTTTGACAAGGACCAGCTTCCTGCCGCGCCCGTTGTAATGCTTTTGAGCACATGCTCTGGATCAAGTCCTGATTTTTCGGCATAGGCCATGGCCTCTGCAACGCCTACCATACCTGCTGCGATCGCAATTTGGTTACACATTTTGGTATGCTGACCGCTTCCTGCAGGTCCTTGATATTGAATGTTTTCGCCCATTTGCTCAAATAAGGGCAGGCACGCTTCATAGGCTGATTTTTCTCCGCCAATCATAATCGCAAGCGTTCCATTTTTTGCCCCTACGTCTCCGCCAGAAACTGGTGCATCTAATGCAAACAACCCTTTTTCTTTTGCTTTCATTTCAATTTCTTTTGCCAGCTGAGGCTTCGATGTCGTCATATCAATCAGATAGGTACCAGGCGCAGCATGTGCCACAAGCCCTTCTTCACCTAAATAGATTTCTTCTACATCTGATGGATATCCTACCATTGTGATGACAGCATCTGCATGTTCTGCAATCTCCTTCACTGCCGGCTTCCATGATGCGCCTTTTTGAATGAGTGCATCTGCTTTCGCTTTTGTTCTTGTATAAACGAGAACTTCATATCCGGCATCCATTAAATGTCCTGCCATACTGCGTCCCATTACACCGATTCCAATAAAACCAACTGTTTTGATTTGTGTCATCACTTGTTCCTCCTTAAAGAGACTTTGTCAGTCCACCATCAATGATGAGTGTTTGACCTGTCATATATGTATTGACTTCAGATAAAAGAAAAGCTGCATATGCTGCAAATTCCTCTGGCTGTCCGTAACGGCCAAGCGGAATCGCACGTTCAGCCTGTGCTTTGATTTCTTCAACTGTTTGGTGCTCTGCCTGTGCGCGGTGCTTGTCCAGCTGTTTGACGCGGTCTGTTTCAATTTTCCCTGGGGCTAACGTATTGATTAAAATGCCATCCTTTGCAAGCTCCTGAGCGGCTGTTTTTGTCCAGCCGGCAATAGCCGGTCTAAAAGTATTTGACAGCATCAAGCCTGGGATCGGTTCTTTCACTGACATAGACGCAATGTTTAAGACGCGTGCGCCGTGTTTTTTCAAATAATGCAATGCCTCTTTTAATAATCGAATATAACTGAGTAAATGAAGCTGAAATGATTCCATCCAGTCTTCATCTGTTAAGGTTTCAAGCGTCCCTGTTTTAGGCCCGCCTGTATTGTTCACAAGAATGTCTAGACACTTCTCATCACCAGCTGCCGCTTGAACTAGCGCCTTGATTTGCTGCGCGTCAGACACATCACATACTTGATAAGTCAGCTTTCCTTTTACAAGCGGAGATAATTCTTTGACTGTTTCTTTCAGCGTGTGCTCATGCCTTCCTGAAAGCATCACATCTGCTCCCTCTTTTGCTAGAGCAAAGGCAATGGCTTTTCCAATACCTTGACTGCTTGCAGCGACCAAGGCTTTTTTTCCAGATAGATTGACATTCATGTCAACACCTCCTCTGCTTTATTTTATCATACAAAAAGAACCTTGCTCACGCCGCAAGGTTCCTTTCCGCTTGATTACAGCTTAAACCGGTCAACCGCCTGACGTAATGCCTGGCTTGATTCGTTCAGCATTTCAGTCGAAGTTTTCGTTCTTTCTAAAGCTTGGACTTGTTCATCTGTAGACGCATGCACTTCCTCAGCTGAAGCCGCAGATTCTTCTGAGATCGCAGCAATGCTTTGAATGGAGTCATTCATTTTCTGCTGTTCGTCTGTCATTTCATTGATCTGTGTATGAATGCTGTCAATTGAGCCGACAAGTGCCTGCATTTCCATTGTGATGCTGCTCAGTGCCTCGCCTGTTGCATTAATGGCTTCACCTTGTTCCTCATTCATCTTACTTGCTGCCGTCATCGCTTCAGCCGCCTTTTTCGATTCATCTTGAATGAGTTTGACGGTTTCACTAATGTGTTTGGTTGATTGCGCAGATTGTTCAGCAAGCTTTCTGACTTCTTCTGCAACAACAGCAAATCCTCGTCCGCTTTCTCCGGCTCTCGCTGCTTCAATGCTTGCATTCAGTGCAAGTAAATTCGTTTGATCAGAGATTTCAGAGATGGCGGTCACAACGTTTTCAATATTTTTCGTTTTATGTTCAAGGTCAAGCAGCATTTGCTCCACTTTCTTCGATTCCTCGTTCGCTTGTGTTGATTTTTGAACGAGCATACCTAGTGCATCGAGCCCTCTATAGCCTGCATCTTCAGATGATTTTGAGTTGGCTTGCATTTGCATGGCAAGCTCACCCATATGACGTACTTTTTCATATAAATGCTCTGATTTCTCATTAATCGTTTCTGCTTCTGAAGCCTGCTTAGACGCACCTGTTGCCACCTCTTGAATGGCCGTTGCAATCTGTTCGCTCGACAGTAAGGTTTCATTTGAAATTTGCGTGACTTCATCCGTTGATGTCACTACTTGGTCTGAAGCCCCTTTTACTTTTTCAATTAACTCTCTGATCCCCTCGGTCATTTGATTAAAGCTCTTCGTGAGGAAACCAATCTCATCTTGAGATTTCGTTTCAAGTGAGCTGGTTAAATCACCTTCAGACACCTTACGCACATGCTCGATCAGACGCTTGATTGGCGTTGTGATGCTTCTTGCTAATAAGAAACTGAGAATGATCGCAAGAACAATGGCAATGACTGAAATCATGATGCTTGTCTGATTCATTTGTTCTGTGATCCAAAGCAGTTTCTTTTTCTCAAAGCTGACACCTATTGTCCAATCGGCCTCTTTGATTTTAGATATGACCGTCAGTTCTTTGTTATCATCAAGACCGGAATTGTCGATCGCTTTTTTTACAGAAGCGACTTTTGATATGTTTTTTCCTTGCTCAGTTGGATGTGCCAAAATCGTTCCTTTGCCATCAACTAAAAAAGCGTTTCCCATATAAGGAATCTTTTGTTCCTTTATATACGATTGAATGGAAGACAGCTTCAAATCAAGTCCTGCGACTCCAACAACCTTTCCATTTCGCACAATTGCCTTGGTGGCTGAGACAACCATTTCATTCGTTGCTTTATCAATATACGGATCTGTCCAGATGACTTCATCAGGCTTTTCAGTCGAATTGATAAACCAATCTCGCTTAGTTGGATCATATCCTTCACCAAAATCAGACTCTGGGAAGGCAAACATTTTACCGTCACTTGTTCCTATATAGGCAAGTGAGATGAGTTCATCCTGCTCCTGCAAGACTTTTAGTTCATCGTTTTCAAAGGCTAATGTTTGTTTTGTTTGCTTTTGTGCAAAATCTTCAGTCAGTGTACTTGTTGCCAGTTTGTTAATTGTACCCCCGTAATTATCAAGCTTTTGTGCAATAATATCTCTCATGCTTTCTGCTGTTGCCGCTGTGGTGGTTTTTGCATCCCGTTCAATGAGTGGTGTTAATACTATGTTGGAACCCACTTGAACTGCCACAACGGTTAAAATTAAAATAACTGAGATGAAAACAGCTATTCTCACTTGAAGTTTCTTAAACATCTCATCACCCCTACATCCTACTTTCGCATCTTATTTTGTATATCGGCAAAATTGGTACCGCATTCAATAGTTGTAAGAAAATTTAAATAGAAAAAACAAGCCATAAAGGCTTGCTTTAAGTAAAATATTCAATTTTTGCAGACGGAAAGTACTGATCGATATATGATTCTAACGTCTGTCTTAGTTCTTGTTCCTCATCTTTTTGGTAGATATATTTCCCAATTCCATATCTCCCCCACTTGTAACGTCTTTTTTCTTCATCCAATTCTAATTTTGATTTCGGATAGTTTTTTTGGATCACACGCTTCGCTGGTTTTGTAAAACGATGCTGAATCATTTCAAAGGTGATATCGTGCCTGACATCTTCAGTTAGGGCTGCATCGAGCTTTTCAAAAAGAACTTTATATCCTTCCTGCCAGCCTTCGTGAATGTAAATTGGGGCAATAATAAAGCCAAGAGGATAGCCTGCTTTTGCGACCTTGACAGCTGCTTCAATCCGCTGATCTAACGGTGATGTTCCGGGTTCGAAATATTTAATGACATAATCCGCATTGATACTAAAGCGGAATCTTGTTCGGCCATTATGCTTTGCATCAAGTAAATGATCGACATGATGAAATTTGGTGACAAAGCGAAGCTTACCAAGATCAGTCTGGCCGAAGTATTCAATCGCTGCCTTTAGTGTATGTGTCAAATGGTCAATTCCTACAATATCTGAAGTACAAGAAGCTTCAAATCTCGTGATTTCAGGCGCACGCTCGTTCATGTACTGCTCCGCCTGATCTAATATTTCTTCAACATTCACATATGTTCGAATGTACGGCTTACTTCCCATTGTCGTTTGCAGATAGCAATAATGGCAATGCCCCATACATCCTGTCGCAAATGGGATCGCATACTCTGCAGATGGTTTAGACGTATCAAACTTCAACGTTTTCCTCACACCAATGACAAGCGTTGATTTCGCATTACGATACTTTTGCAAGTCATTTTTACCCGGAATATTTCTTACTTGGTTATGTGAAGTCGTTTCTCTTATTTCAATACCCATACCCTCGAACTTTTCCTTCAGCTCTCGTCCTAACGGGTACTCTAACGCCCTTGGTTCAATGTAAACAAGCTGGGGCACAAAAGGTTTGATCATATTTAGCACATCCTTACCTTATAGGTTTTCATACGGTTACTTTAACCGCGCAGGATGGCTTTTATCCTTTCTAAAATCTCCCTTATTCAAACAAATCTTGATAAAGAGCTTCTGCTTCTTCATATGTTGGAAAGACCGCATCATCTGGAGCTAAAGGATGATACGTTTCAAGTAAAAATAGGGCAAGCTCCTCTTCGTTATATGGATGTGAAACAATTTCTGCTTCTTTGATTTGTGCTACGTTTGCTGCATGTGGATTTCGATAAATCACATATACTTGATCACCCGGTTTATAGTCTGAGAAAGGCAATCTGGTCACCTCCATTTTTCTTATAGGATGCCCTTCTCTCTGCCGGATATGACCCAATATGATAAAATTCGACAAAAAAACCAGACAGGGTTACTGTCTGGTTTGAATTCACTTAGTGATGTTGAAACGTTTTCTTCACGAAATCAACCACTTCTTCTGTTGTGCTAAGTGATAAAATATGCTCTTTAAATGATGCAGCTTCTTCCTTAGAAAGCTTGCTTAGCTGTGTTCTTGCTGGAAGAATAGATGTTGCACTCATTGAGAATTCATCTAATCCTAATCCAAGTAGAAGTGGGATTGCGATTTCATCTCCTGCCATCTCACCGCACATGCCAACCCATTTACCTTCTTTATGCGCTGCTTCAATAACAAGCGTAATCAAACGTAAAATCGCTGGATTGTAAGGCTGGTAAAGATAAGACACTCGTTCGTTCATTCGATCAGCAGCCATTGTGTATTGAATCAAATCATTTGTTCCAATACTGAAGAAATCAACTTCTTTTGCGAATTGGTCTGCGATGACAGCGGTTGATGGAATTTCTACCATTATACCGATTTCAATGGAATCGGATACGTCTGTACCAGCGGCAACCAATGCTTCTTTTTCTTCAAGTAAAATGGCTTTTGCTTCTCTAAATTCTGATAATGTCGCGATCATAGGGAACATGATTTTCAAGTTTCCATATGTACTTGCACGAAGTAAGGCGCGTAGCTGTGTTCTGAAAATCTCCTGTTCTTCGAGGCAAAGGCGGATCGCTCTAAAGCCAAGGAACGGGTTCATTTCTTTTGGAAGCTGCAAGTAAGGGAGTTCTTTATCGCCACCAATATCAAGTGTGCGGACAACAACCGCTTTACCTTCCATCTTCTCTAACACTGTTTTATAAGCATTGAACTGTTCTTCTTCTGTTGGAAGCTGATCTCTGCCCATGTATAAAAATTCTGTACGGTACAATCCGACTGCTTCGCCGCCATTTTCAAGTACACCTTTTACATCTTCAGGTGTTCCGATATTTGCAGCTAGCTCTACGTGAACGCCGTCTTTTGTGACCGTTGGCTGGTCCACCAGTTTCGCCCATTCCGCTTTTTGAGCTAAGTAGTCTTCATGCTTTTTTTGATACGCTTTCACTTCATCTTCAGAAGGCTGAATGATGACGTCTCCGCTAATACCATCGACAATGATCAGATCATTGTTTTTCACCGTTTTTGTTGCTTCTTTTGTTCCAACAACTGCTGGAATCTCCATAGATCTTGCCATGATCGCTGAGTGAGAAGTACGACCGCCGATATCTGTCGCAAAACCTTTGACGAATTGTCTGTTCAGCTGAGCAGTATCAGAAGGTGTTAAATCTTCAGCGATGATGATGACTTCTTCAGAAATCATGCTTGGATTTGGAATGTCAACGCCTAGCAAATGTCCAGTTACACGTTTTGTTACGTCGCGAATATCCGCTGCACGTTCCTTCATGTATTCATTGTCCATTGCTTCGAACATGGTGACAAACATTGTCGCTGTTTCTTTTAAAGCAAATTCAGCATTTACTTTATCAGAGTTGATTTTATCCTTTACTGGGTTTAGCAGCTCTGGATCACTTAACACAAGAAGGTGTGCAGAAAAGATATCTGCTTTGTCTTGGCCAAGCTCTTTTAGCGCATGTTCTTTAATTGCTTCAAGTTCTTGTTTAGAAACATGAATTGCTTCTTCAAAACGCTTCACTTCTGTCTCTGGATCATTGATGTCTTTTTGGTGAACTGTTAAATCTGGTTCTTCCAGACGATATGCTTTTGCAATCGCAACGCCTGCTGAAGCACCGATTCCTTTCAGTTGTTGCATTACTCGCCTAGGCCTTCACTTTTCATTGTGTCTTTAAGCGCAGCAAGTGCATCATTTTCATCAGAACCAGAAGCAGAGATTGTGATTGTAGCACCTTTCGCAATTCCTAGAGACATTACACCCATAATAGATTTCAGGTTCACTGTTTTACCATTATATTCTAAGTTGATATCAGCATCATATTTACTAGCAGTTTGTACAAGAACTGTTGCAGGACGTGCGTGAATTCCAGAATCTGCAGTTACTTTGAATGTTTGTTGAGCCATTTTTATCAATCTCCTTTTTATACAATTAATACATCCACAATATTATATCATACTGCCGAGCTTGTCATCTAACAAGAACGGCAGTTATGAAAATTATTTTGAAATTTTCATGATGTTTTCTTGACCAGCTTTGATTTCACCGGATTCTTGAAGGTCAATAAATTGTCCTTCACCTAAGTTGGTAAATACAATTGGTGTCATCAAAGATGGTACTTCAGACTTAATTTTATCAATATCAACCTCTAAGAGTTTTTGACCGATTTCTACTTGATCTCCCTCTTGTACAAATGCTTCAAATCCTTCTCCTTTAAGGCTGACCGTATCAATACCGAAGTGGATTAAAATTTCAAGTCCACCGTCAGATTGCAGGCCAATTGCGTGTTTCGTTGGGAATACATTTAAGATCTTCCCTTTCACTGGCGAAACCACCGTTCCATCTGTTGGCAAGATGGCGAAACCGTCACCCATCATTTTCCCTGAAAATACTTGATCTGGTACATCTGTAATCGGATGAAGCTCCCCTGTAATTGGTGAAGCAAAAATTTCTTCATCTAGCTCGTTTTGAAGCGGTTTTGCAATGACTTCTTCGACCTGCTGGCTGACTTCTTCTTTTGCAGAAGGGTCTTTCGCTGGACGAGGCGTGCGGCCTGCAATGATGTCCTGCATTTGTGTTTTTAAATTATCAGAGCGTGGTCCAAAGATGGCCTGGATGTTGTTTCCTACTTCGAGAACTCCTGAAGCACCAAGCTTTTTCAAGCGGTCCTTGTCCACTTTCTTCTGATCATTGACAGTGACACGTAAACGCGTAATACAAGCATCAAGGTGTTTAATGTTTTCTTGGTCACCCATTGCTTCAAGAATTTCATAAGGTAAGTCATTACCCTTTTCAGACTTAGCACTATCTGCACCGTCAGCTGCTTCATCCTCGCGGCCTGGCGTTTTCAGATTAAATTTGCGAATGGCGAATCTAAATCCGAAGTAATAAATAGCAGCAAGTACGAGACCAACTGGAATCACAAGCCACCAAGCGGTTCTGTTTGGCAAGATACCGAATAAGAAGAAGTCGATTAATCCCCCTGAGAAGGTCATACCGATTTTCACGTTTAGAATATCCATAATCATAAAGGATAATCCAGCAAATACACAGTGGATTGCAAATAACACTGGTGCAACAAACAAGAATGAGAATTCAAGCGGTTCAGTAATCCCTGTTAGGAAAGAAGTCAGGGCTGCTGATCCCATAATTCCAGCGACAAGCTTTTTATTCTTTGGTTTTGCTTCATGGTAAATCGCAAGTGCTGCTGCTGGCAGACCAAACATCATGAACGGATATTTCCCTGTCATGAATGTACCAGCTGTCAGCTGAACACCATCTTTTATCTGTGCCATGAAGATACGCTGATCACCACGGACAAGCTCACCTGATAAGCTCTTATAACTAAAGAACTCATACCAGAATGGCGAGTAGAAAATGTGGTGCAGACCAAACGGAATTAATGAGCGTTCAATCACACCGAATACAAAGGCAGCAAGCGGCTCATTCGCTGCGAGCAGTCCTGTTGAAAACGAGTTCAGTGCACCTTGAATTGGCGGCCAAATGACTAACATCAAAAGCCCTAAAATAAGTGCTGAAATAGATGTAACGATTGGAACAAAACGTTTACCAGCAAAGAAGCCGAGATATTGCGGGAGCTCAATTTTGTAAAATTTATTATACATATAAGCTGCTAATACCCCGACAATAATCCCGCCGAAGACGCCGGTAGACAAGGTCGGAATGCCGAGCATATTAATATACGCTGGATGGCTTTCCTTAAAGAACTTAGCCAATTTGATGGAATCGGATGGAATCGATCCATTGGCCATTAATACGGCGCTCATTGTCACGTTCATGACAAGATAACCGATAATTGCGGCAATCCCTGCCACACCGTCTCCATTAGCAAGACCGATGGCAACCCCTACAGCAAATAAGAGCGGAAGATTCGAGAAGACAATGTTCCCCGCATTTTCCATGACACTTGCAACAAGCTGAATTGTATCATTGCTTAAAAATTGAGCTACATCAATCAGCTGCGGATTTTGCATCGCATTCCCAAGTGCTAGTAAAATACCAGCAGCAGGAAGGATCGCAACTGGAAGCATAAGTGCTCGTCCAATTTTTTGCAACACACCAAAAAGTGATTTAAACACTGGTTGAACCTCCTTTTGTTTTCGCTTACAACATACATGCGGGACGCTCCCTGACGTACATTTCATAATTAACCGTTTACATTTCACCTTCAAACACAAAAAAAGGCATGGTGATATAAGGTTGCGCAAATAACAGGATCTTATCCTGTATTTACCTTAAGTCACTCATGCCTGATCGAATCAGTTACACGTTTCAAGGAAACTATGAAATTTTATTTGTCAATCTGTACAGATGAAGTGTCAGGTAGACAGCCTCCGCATCCTGTACAGGCTTTTTCAAAGCATGTTGTAATATTTTGATCATTTTCCAAGCAGTATTGTAGCATAAAGGATATTCATTTTTCAATAGATGAAGCAATTTTTCTGGCTCCTCTAATGATTCTTCCCGTTTAATGCGCTCAATCGAAAATGTAATATGGCGCAATAAGCGTAAATAATGAATACTTTCACGGTCTACTTTCATATGAAATGAATCTTCTATGACTTGGACCATCTGCGTAATAAGCTGCGAATGACGGTTCACCTCAGATAAGGGCCGATTCGTCAAAGCTGAGTGAATATGGAGCGCAATAAAACCAATCTCTCCTTCTGGCAGCTTTGTTTCGACATCTGAACGCTCGTTAATCAGCTCAACGACTTCCTTTGCGACCTCGTATTCTTTCGGATACAGCGATTTAGTCTCAAGCATAAAGGGATTGGTGATATCATATCCTTGCTGCACCCGCTTAAAACTAAAGGCAATATGGTCAGTCAGGGCAATATGAATATGCTCATTCAAACGGTGCCCCATTTTTTCTCGTATATGATAAATGACGTCATTGGCAAGCTCGATCATGTTCTCATCAATGTGGTGAAGCAGCTGTTTATATTCTGTTTGTTCTTTTGTATTTTTAAGTACAAACATTTTTTCAAATGTGTCTTGATCGAGAACATCACCCGATTTTTTCCCGAAGCCGATTCCTTTCCCAATTAGAACCACTTCGCCCCAAGAAGGGTGTCTTGCGATGATGACATTATTATTTAACGCTTTATCAACGGTGAAGGATTCCATGAACATCCCCACCTCCTTCTTATTCAATCCCTCTTATCGTACAAAACAGATGAAACGTGCGTCAACGATTGTTTTTGAAAACGGTGGTTGATCGCTCGATCAGGCGAAATGGCAGCATTCTTTTTTCTGGTGTCTCTCCCTTTACGGCCCGGTCGAACAAGTCAAACGCTTCCTGACCCATACGTTTAAGCGGAATATCAATGCTGGAAATCCCCAAAGCCTCACTCAATTGATCATTTTGAAAGCCGAGTATGGCTGGAGATTCTCCTACTTTTATATCATGACGCTGCGCCTCTAATAAAAAGCCTGCTGATACGTCGTCATTTGTGATGAATAATGCTGTGGGGCGATTCTTCATCTCCTGCCACTCTGTGAATAATTGTTTTCCATCAAAAAGTGTGAGCTTCCCTTCGATGATCCATTCTTCATCAATCTCCTGCCCGAGCGATTTCATCATATCTTGATAAGCTTGAAGTCGTGACTGGCTGTTTGCGCCTTCTATTCTGGCTAGAACAATCGCGATTCGCTGATGTCCGCATGCTGCTAAATGATGCAGCCCTTCTTTAAATGCTTGATCATGTGCAATCGACACCGTTGAGCAGTCTTCAAAAGGCGCCGGATGGCAAAAAATAATAGGCCCGGATTCCTGCCACCTTAAAATGTCTCGATCACTTAACGCATTTGAGCAAAAGATTAACCCATCCACGCGGCGCTCTTTTAAACTCATCAATGCTTCTTTTTCTTTTAAAGGATCATACCCAGTTTGAAATAAAGCAAAATGCATACCGCGCGCCTGTGCTTTCTCGGCAATCCCTGTGACAAGTCTGCTGAAATAAGAATGATCAATCGTTGGAAGAACGATGCCAAGCATATTTGAATAGCCCTTTGCTAAATGTACAGCCTGAATGTTTCTCGTATATTTGAGCTCTTTCATCGCATGTAGCACTCGTTCTCGTTTTTCTTCTTTGACATAAGGATGATCATTCAACACACGTGATACAGTTGTCACAGATACGCCCGCTCTTTTCGCAATCTCCCTTATGTTTGGCATTTTTTCTCCTACTTTCTCTTGATATGGTAAGCGTTTCATACTTTAAGATGTATGTGAGCTGAACAAATCACTGGATGGAAAGGGGAATTCAAGATGGGTATCATCATATGGATTATATTATGTATGACTGTTTTGTTTTCTGCTCGTTTTGCACTACATCCTTTAGGAAAAGAACATAAAATCAAACCGTTTGAATCAATTGATGATTTTTTTGTTGATAAGGATCGAAAAGAGTGACAAAAAATCACGATGACACTTCCAAGACATGGACGTTCATCGTGATTTTTTTATTACTTGATGATCGTCAGCTCTTTCGGATAATTGGTTAAAGTGACTGGACCATCTGCTGTGATCAGTACATCATCTTCAATTCTGACGCCGCCGACTCCTGGGACGTAGATCCCCGGTTCGATCGTATACACCATGCCTTCTTGGAGAAGATCATCATTTGCCTGGCTCATAGAAGGAAACTCATGAACAGACACCCCTAGACCATGCCCAAGGCGGTGAGGGAAATAGTCCCCATATCCAGCTTCTGTGATCAGCCCGCGTGCTTTTAAGTCCAGGTCTCCAATTCTCACGCCCGGCTTACTCATTTCAAGTGCCGCCATTTCTGCGTTCAGGACGGTTTGATAGATGTCCTTTTGCTTGTCAGAAGCTTCCTGATAGATGAATGTTCTAGTAATGTCTGAGCAATATCCATCAACAATGACACCAAGGTCAAATAACACAAAGTCGCCTTTTTTTAAGGCTGCCTGCCCTGGATTTCCGTGAGGCTCTCCTGATTTTTCGCCAAAGAGAACCATCGTCGAAAAGGACATGCCTTGAATGCCTTTTTTCTTTAGCTCATATTCAATGACAGCGAGCACTTCTGTTTCGGTGATTCCTTCTTTTAAGGCGTCCACCCCAATTTTTACACCTTCATCTGCCAATTGAGCGGCTTTTTTCAGTGTAGCAATTTCAGATTCATCTTTAATCAGTCTTAGCTGATTGAGCTCTTCTTCTGCCCGGACAAAAGTTTCTGCCCCAGTGGCAGCTTGAAGCTGCTCTGCTCTTTGAAGCGGAATCGACTCTTTTTCAATTGCAAGTCGAGTCGCTCTTACACCGCGTTTTTCTACTGCTGACTGAATGAAATCAAATGGATTCTCATGGTCTTCATAACCAATGATATCGCCTGACCATCCAGCATTTTTCGCCTGCTCGACTTCCATTTTAGGCAAAACAAAAAATGGATCTGCCTCTTGAAACACAAACAGCCCCATTACTCTTTCATGCGGCTCTGTGAAGTATCCAGATAGATAAAACACATTTTCCTTTGTATGTATAAATGCACCTTGAATGTCTTTTTCCTTTAGCCAAGAAGACAAGCTCTTCATTCGGTTCATCGTGATCCTCCTCACACGTTTTTCTACTGATCTATTGTATCAGTTTTTGCTATATTTCGCACAAAAGCGCACTGGCAGAAGCCAAGTGCGCTATGATGATTCGCTTAAGATGCCCGAAGAAGACGCAGTCCATTTAAAATGACCAAAATCGTACTTCCTTCATGCCCGATGACGCCAAAAGGCAAATCAAGCACTTGTAAGAAATTCGCACAAATTAACAAACAAATCACCGTTAATGAGAAAATAATATTTTGATTAATGATTCGATTCATCTTTCTTGAAAGACGGATCATCTTTGTTAAGTTATTTAAATTGTTCTTCATTAAGATCAGATCTGCTGTTTCTAAGGCCACGTCTGTGCCTCCGCCCATCGCAACCCCCACATCTGCTGTGGCGAGTGCCGGTGCATCATTGATTCCGTCTCCTACCATGATGATGGAATTACCTTGTTTTTTAAGTTGATTGACCTCATGTACCTTTTCATCTGGAAGGCACTCAGCGACAACCGTTTGGATGCCGGCTTCCTGCGCAATGGCTTCAGCCGTTTTTTGCTGATCTCCTGTCAGCATGACGGTTTGTATGCCTAAATCATTCAGCTCTTGAATCATTTTTTTAGCTTCAGGTCTAATTTGATCCTTAAGGCCAAGGCAGCCAACGACTTCTTGATCCTTTTGAACATACACCACTGTGTATCCTTTTTCAGAAAGATAATCTTCCTTCTCTTCGATCTCGCGGTCCATTGAAGCCTTGCCGGCAAAGTCTTTCTTCCCAATCCGCCACGTTTCTCCATTCAATTGTGCCTTTACACCAAAACCAGAGGTTTCTTCAATGGTGACATGAGCTGATCTTTCTATGTGGTGCTCTTTTGCCATATCAGAGATCGCTTTCGCTAACGGGTGGTTTGATTGACTTTCAATTTGATAAAGCGCCTGATAAAAAGCAGCTTCCTCTTGTCCTTTAGCTATCACAACTTGATCTACAGCCGGCTTTCCGCTTGTAATCGTCCCCGTTTTATCAAAAGCAATCATGCTGCTTGTGCCTAGCTTTTCTAAAAAGACGCTTCCTTTGACAAGCATTCCGTTTCTTGCGCCGTTTGATATTAGTGACAAAGCAGCTGGCATAATGGATGCAACAAGCGCACAAGGTGATGCAACAACCATAAATACCATGGCCCGGTAGAAGGTTTCACTCATGCTCCAGCCTAGTACAAAATGAGGCAGAACCATTAAAATCGCGACGGTGATCAGTACACCTTTTACATACGCACCTTCGAATTTTTCAATAAATGCCTGGCTTGGTGACACACTTTCCTGAGCCGATTCGACAAGTTTAATAATTTTATGGAAAAGCGTTTCTTCATTATGTTTGGTGACTTCTACTGTTAAGGAACCATTTAAGTTCACTGTTCCTGCAAACACGTCTTCGCCCTGCCCTTTTTCTTGTGGTACAGACTCGCCCGTGAGCGCAGATTCATCTACACTTGTTCTCCCGCTTAAAATCACACCATCTGCTGCAATACGTTCCCCAGCTTTGATCATGATACGGTCACCTGGTGTTAAAGATGAAGCAGCGATTTGAATGGTCGTGCCATCTTCTTCAATTAAAGTCGCTTCATCTGGTGCGATGCTCATTAAAGCTGTTAAATCCTTCTTGCTTTTATTTGACGTATACGTTTCAAGCGCACCACTTAGTGAGAAAATAAAAATTAAGATAGCGCCCTCTGCCCAATATCCAATGATAGCTGAGCCTATGGCTGCGAAAATCATTAAAAGTTCAACATTCAAGCTTTTAGACGAAATGGTTTCTTCAATTCCTTCCTTCGCCTTTGCAAAACCTCCAATCATAAACGCAAGGATAAATAAAGGAATACTCCACATGCTCTCATCCTTTAGAATCCATCCAATCAAAATGAGAATCCCCGAGATACCTGCTGCTATTAATTCTCCGTGCTGTGCCCATTGATGAAGGGACCATTTTTCCTTTTGATTTGTTGTTTGATAAAGTGCTGTATTCTCATTCATGATTGTTTTCTCCTCTCTAATTGATAATGGTTTTCACATCATCAATCGTTGCCCGTTTCTTTTTTCATCTATATTTTCTGCTATTTCAAGCTTTTTATAGGTCTGTCATTCATTATAACAGGTTCTGATCAATTTTCAATTAAT
Organism: Bacillus sp. LNXM65; assembly: GCF_002998575.1. Classification (NCBI taxonomy): domain Bacteria; kingdom Bacillati; phylum Bacillota; class Bacilli; order Caryophanales; family Bacillaceae; genus Bacillus; species Bacillus sp. LNXM65. The sequence goes on from NZ_PVRB01000001.1 coordinate 602,720, forward strand.
AATTATTATAATTTCTTTTTGATAATAATTATCATTATTGATGTGGACCATTCCGTCTCTTCTGAGCACAGTTTATTCAGATGAAAAGCAATTGAACACAAAAAAGAACCAAAGGAATGAGCCTTGGTTCTTAACAATAAGGTTTCGTTCTAAAAATCCGTCCACTCTTTGATTTGTTTTTTCGTCAGTGGACCTACATGATTTTTCACTATTTCCCCTTTTTCATTTATCAAAAAGGTGGTTGGAATGGTGATGATTTGGTATTTCTTCATCATTTCTCCGTGCTCATCTAGAATGACCGGGAATGTAAACTTTCTGTCTTTCACAAATTGGGCAACCGCATGTTTACTTTGTTCAGCCCCTAGTAAATTCACGGTTAAGATATCAACATCACTCTGATTTTCTTTCACGATTTGGTCAAATAAGGGCAGCTCCATTTTACAGGACGGGCACCATGTTGTCCAAAAATGCAGGATGGTCTTTTTTCCTTTCGGCGGAATCATCTGCGTATCACCAGTTAATGTAGAAGCCTCTATCCTTGGCGCCATAACGGATTCTTTTGCTTCAGCATCGTTGCCTATGAGTAATAGAAGCAGGGTCATCATGAGAAGCCTGGCGGGTAGACATTTACGATTCATCAGGATCTTCCTTCCCAGTTTTCTTATAGCTTGCCCTCTCGATCACAATGACATTCAAGCTTTTTTCATTCTAAGAAACATGGAAACGCCGAGCTCCTTACATATTGTCGCATAATGCAGTGCAGTCAGCAGCAGCATCCCCGTATTCATCCCTAATATAACCCCCATCATATTTAAGCTTTCAATTGAACCAAGAAAATAGACCATAGAAAACGAGACGACATGCACCCATATATTATGTAGGAACACATCTTTAATGAGCCCCATACCGATTAAACACGCTTGAAATGGCATCACAAACAGATGGCATAAAAAGTACGGCCAAAGCAGCTGTAAATAGACAGCAGCTTGCGGTGAATCAAAAAAGAGATGTGTGAGCGGATAAGCAAAATAATACATCACCATCACTGCCGGCACCCCGTACCCAAACGTAATGAGTATTGCCTGCCTGACACGTTTTTTCACAAGATCATACTGACCTAATGCATAGGCTTCAGATACATTGGGAATCATCACAATCATGATGGAATGGGCGATAAACGCTGGGAAAAAACCAATCGACATCGCAACACCAGCCAGCATGCCGTAATGATCAACAGCAAGTGTGCCAGAGATGCCTGCTGCAATAAGCGCTCCTTTGATTAAAAACGGTTCAACCGCATTGGCGATCGCATGAAAAATCCGCATGCCCGTTGTCGGAATGGAGACGGCTAAGAGGCGCTTTCTCACGTCAATCCCTCTTAATTCAACAGACCTGACATTGACAGCATTTTTCGCCATGACGTATTGGGAGTATAAATAAATAAAGACGACGAGATCACTCGCGACAATGACACCGATGGCAATGAGTACCGCTGTTTCAATATCAAACGAATACCAATGAAAAAACAAAAACAAGCAGATAAGCTGGATCGTTTTCTTCAGCATATTGGCGAGAGCGATCCTGCCCATTTGCTGCTTTCCCATAAAATAGCCGCGTGCGATAGAGGTAAACGCAATAATCGGAATAAGAGACAGCACCAGCCCTTTCATGAGCGGATGATATGACTGAAATACAGGAATGAACGGCAGTACAATCGCTGCGATCCCCGTTGTTGTACATGTCACCACAAGCGTCATTTTAAACGCATGGCGGAGCATACTTTTGTGGAGCCGCTCATGCGATTCTGCAATGAATTTAGAAATGGAGACTGGCAGCTCTAAGCTGGCGATCACAAGGACAAGCATGATGATTGGAAGGATACTCATATATAGACCCATTCCATGTTCTCCAAGCTCTCTCGCTAAAATCATATTGACTAAAAACTCTATACACTCCGCAATGAAAGCTGCGACAGATAGCAGAATGACCCCTTTTACAAATCGATTCATGTAGCCTCCCCTTTGTCTAAAAGCAAATCCTTTTCACATTCTATGAGACAAGTCCTGAAAATATTTTGATAATTGAAGACAAAAAAAAGAGCGATCTGATTGATCGCTTTAGAATATTGACAAAGGGCTAAAAATGATCTTTATTTTAGCCCTTTGTCTTCCTTTCAGCGTGATAGAAAACCTTTGAAGTCTAGGAAGGACGAGCACTGGCGCGGAGCGAATTTGACATTCGTGAGCACCGGAGCGCAGACCTGACAACGAATGCGAGGGTTTGTCTACACGCTGGAGCGATCTGATTGATCGCTTCTTTTCTTTATACGGCAAATACGTGACGACCGATACGTTCTACAATTTTGCGGGAACGAATCCAGTTATCTGTTGCCGTTTTGGGATTATAAAAATAGATGGCCTTTGTTGTTCTGTCATGTTCTTTCACTACCTGTTTCACAGCTTTAACAGAATCTTGATCTGCTTTATCATGAATACTTCCATTCGATACTGGCTGGAAAGCATTTCGCTGATAAATAACACCTTTGACACTGTCAGGAAACGAGCGATGCTCCACCCTGTTTAAGACGACGCTTGCCACAGCTTTTTTACCTGCGTAAGATTCACCTTTCGCTTCAGCGTGTACCAATCGTGAGAGTAGCTCCATTTCTTCATTAGAATAGCGTTTGGCGCTTTCCTCATTCGTCGTTTCTGATTTTACTCTTTTCTTTTGCTTCGTTTTTGAAGACTTTTCTTCTGTAGACGTACTAAGCATTTTGACTTTCGGCTGACGCTTCTCCTCTGAAAATGCTGGGATGACTTGATCGTGATCATCTTGATCTATATATGAAAGCTCATGCTTAACAGGTGCTTGTGAAAGTTCGTGACTTAATGTGCCTTGCTGCTCTTGTAGGTTGTCCATCTTCATGGCTGCGACCAGCATAAGGATGACAAAAAGAGCTGTATGAATTTTCATCATTCGCCTCATTCCTCCTTTAATCAAAATAGGCGGTAAGATACTTGTCCACTCTAACAAGAGCTCCTTCTATTTTCACGCACAAAGATTTGCATGCCTGTCCAAATTCCGTCATTAAATGGAATTTATTAGTTTGATTGCATATCAACTGGCATTGTTAGCGCTTAAAAAGGTCCTGCTTCCGCCTATAATCAACCTTATGCACCTGATTATGGGTTATTACATTTTCTTTTCAGATGTATCAAGCTCGTTTGAAGTGTGACAAAAGAACTAAAATAAAAAAGCTTTCTCTCATTCATGAGAAAAAGCTTTAGCTTCTTGCTTCTGTAAGATATTCAAAAATAACATCTCCACCATGTTTCGCAATCCCGCGAAAATGCTTAAAATCATCTTGATTCACCAAGACCGAACGAAACGTTAAAAAATCATCTTTTTGGATGGTCACTTGCTTTTCCGTCCCATTTCGTAACGATTCAAGGATTGTGAGGATTTGTTCTTCAGTCAAAAAAACCGCTCCTTTACAGCCATCATCAAATATTAAATATACCATCCGTTAGGAAAGCATACAACGAAAACGAAACAAAAACGTCTTTATCCTTTACATTGGTATGAAAATATTGCAAAATACTTTTTAATAGGGAATGAAATCTGTTTTTAAAGGAGAGGGATCGGTTGAAGATTGCAAAAATTGGAAATGTGATCGAATTTAGAAATGGTTTAACAGGTGTAGTTGAAAAAGTGAATGAAAACTCTGTCATTGTGGATGTCACCATTATGGACAACTATAGAGATTTAGAACTGGATTCACTAACAGTCGTTAATCATAAAAACTATAAAATCATCAAAGACTCCGTACATTAATTTGCAATCCTCAATTCAGACTATCGTTACATACGTATATACGAAGCAAAGCTGCTCTCGTTTGACAGTTTAGCTCTCTTTGACAATCACATATGAAAAAGACTGACACTATATGAAGCGGTGTCAGTCTTTTTGCGTATGAAAGGTTTGCATTTCCGCTTTCGTCTTGTACATGTCAACTTCCTCGGGGGTGATAACGCCTTTATCAATCAAAAGTGCAATCACTCCAAGCAATGTGGAGGCACTCCATTTATATCGTTCTTTGTTTTGATGTTCGAGCATTTGAAGCTCTTCTCTTAGCTCCATCAGCAGCTTCTCTGTCTTTTCTTCTTTGTTTGCCAACTCAAACGCCTCCGTTTTCCGTTCATTGCCCCCTATTTTATCTCAAAGCAAATAGGATAAGCAAAAAACACGATTTATCTTTACAAACATACGTTCTGTCATATATAATATGTTTACGAGCTGGTAGCCCCCAGCCGTCCTAGCAAGTTCTATTCCCATTTGTATGAGAAGAGCGACATGACTCTTCTCTTTTTTTATAAGTTCAGCCTGATTGATTCATTTTAACCCCGTAAAAAAAGACATGTCATCAGGCATGTCTTTTCCTATTGATTAGCGATTATCAATCGTTTCTGGATACATATCATGGTTCATCATACGATATGATGCCATTTCTTCATATTTGGTACCAGGTTTTCCGTAGTTCGTATACGGGTCAATTGAAATACCGCCTCTTGGTGTAAATTTGCCCCACACTTCAATGTATCTTGGGTCCATCAATTCAATGAGATCGTTCATAATAATGTTCATACAATCCTCATGAAAGTCACCATGGTTACGGAAGCTGAACAAATATAATTTTAGTGATTTACTTTCGACCATGATTTCATTTGGGATATAGCTGATATAGACTGTCGCAAAATCCGGCTGACCTGTTTGCGGACAAAGTGACGTAAATTCTGGGCAGTTGAATTTCACAAAATAATCTCTATTTGTATGTTTATTCGGAAACGTTTCAAGCACTTGTGGTGCATAATCAAACAAATAATTGGTCCCTTGATTTCCTAGTAAAGTGACACCTTCTAATTCTTCTGGTTTTCTTGTCGTCATGTCTTCTCTTCCTTTCTATACGCCTCGTTTATTTCCCCACAATAATGTGTGCAGCTGCGGCAGCACTCTTACGCGATTTAAGTCTGGATCTTGCGCTACTTGATCGACAAGCGCTTCATATCTCTTTAATAAATGCGTCAATAAGTACGCATCATCACCTGTTGTCGTGTCATCATTTCCTACCTGCAGATAAAAAGGAAGCTCTGGATATTTCGCATGAACATCCTTTGCATAGGCTAGATCATGATCGTCAAAGATCACGACCTTCAGGCTTGCATGCTGCAATCTATTTCCGCTTTTCAGCTCATCTATGATTCGTGTTAGTTTCGTAAAATCTGTTTTCATATTTGAGCTTGGCGGCTTCGGAGAAATGGTTAAATCATCGATTTTCAAAAACCAGTCCTGATACATCGTCCCTTGTGTTTCAAGCGCTGTATCAATTCCTTCTTCGTGCAGCAAATCAATAAGTGATTCCATTTGTTTTAAAAGCGCAGGGTTCCCCCCTGAAATGGTGACATGAGAAAAAGCCTGTCCGCCTATTCTTTTTAATTCTTTGACAATGTCTTCTGCGTGAAGCCACTGAATGTCATGCTTCGCTGAGCCATCCCATGTAAAGGCGGAATCACACCAGCTGCAAGAGTAGTCACAGCCAGCTGTTCTGACAAACATGGTTTTTTGTCCAATGACCATCCCTTCTCCTTGAATGGTCGGACCAAAGATTTCTAATACAGGAATCGCTTTAGCCATTGTTTTCAACTCGTTTCGGCCGGTAAATGCAGTAGCTTGTTGGAGTCTCCCTCACAAAGACCTGAACACATACCGGTTTGTTCGCTAAAGTCGATAAATACGCTGCTACTTTGTCATGGACTGTCTTTGCCACAACCTCTGTAGTAGGCATCGCGTATGGATCGGTTGACGAGAACTCTTCATGATCATTAAGCAGTGTGTGATCATACTGACCATGAATGAGCTTCTTCAATGTACTGAAATTGACAAGGAAACCCGATTCATCTAGCTCGTCTCCCGCAATGGTTATATTGATGGTGTACGTATGACCATGTACGCGGCTACAAGCACCTGCATCTTCTCTTGGGATGAAATGGGCAGCCGATACATGCATATCTTTGTTCAATTCAAATGAGTATGGATGATTCGTTTGTGGATAGATTTGAGAAAGCACTTATTTTGCCTCCTTCATTTCCATATAAGTGTCATAGCCATTTTTCCGAAGCTTACACGCAGGACATTCCCCGCAGCCATCAGAAATGATGCCATTATAGCAAGTGAGCGTTTCATTTTTTACAAAATCCAGCGCATTCAGCTCATCCGCAAGCTTCCATGTTTCTGCTTTATTGAGCCACATGAGTGGTGTATGGATCACAAATGGTTTTTCCATCGCCAAATTCACTGTGACATTACAAGACTTTACAAACTCGTCACGGCAATCTGGATAGCCGCTAAAGTCTGTTTCACATACACCGGTGATAATATGTCTTGCTCCGATTTGATACGCAAGAATAGAAGCGAAGGATAAGAACACTAAGTTTCGTCCTGGTACAAATGTGGAAGGCAGCTCTCCTTCTTTTTCCTCAATGTCAATGTCATCTCTTGTTAAAGCATTTGGTGCCAGCTGATTCAAAAGAGACATATCTAATAGATGATTCTTCACACCTAACTTGTCAGCAATTCTTTTGGCGACATCAATTTCTTCTTGATGACGCTGATTATAATGAAAGGTCACGGTTTCTACCTCTTCGAATTGTTGAAGTGCCCATAATAAACATGTCGTACTGTCTTGTCCCCCGCTAAAGACAACGACTGCTTTTTCATTTTTCATTTTCTGTTCTCCTCCTTTTGCAGATCTATACAATCGTACAAAGCTGCATCTGAAAGGCTCTTGAAAACCCCTATTTTCTCAAAAGAAAAGACACCTTTACAAGTGTATGAGGTGTCCCAGCCATAAAAAATAAAAAATGCCACATCCAAGGATACGGCAAGTCCTTAGTTTTTTATAGAGGGTTTTGCTAGAACCTCTCCCGTTTTACACGGATTTTTGTTCAATTTTCACAGAGGATAGTGTACCACATATTTTTCATGCAGGCTATCCCTTCTTTACTTATCAAGAGATGCAGGCACTTTTTTTAGACAAAGAAAGAGGATAAAAAAGATGCTCACATAGCCAAAAATAGGATAAACCGTTGATATCAATGTACCGTAACCGATTTTACTAATCACATAGCAGCATAAGAGAATAAGGGATATTGTCAAGACACTGTTCATCCGAATATACGCCCTCACTTGTCTCTCGAGTCCATATAAATTGCCTATGACGGATGTAAAGACTTCGCCGAAGATCACAAATAAATAAATGAGGTGAATGGAGTTTGCTACTTGATACACTACCTGAGCCATTGGAATATCAAACGCCTCCAGCATATTTAATGAAGAAAGAGATAAAAAGCATGCCAGTAAAATAAGGGTCAGCATGACGCCCCCAAGCACAGCTCCCTTTTTAATCACCGCTTCAGAGGTCATTTCATTTGCGACGGGCACTAACACTGCTTGAGAAAGTGCTAAATTAAAAGCTCCATATGAGATAGCTGATAAAATCCACTCTCCCTCACCCATTTGAAGCGCAAGAACATAACTTTCACTACTGCTAAAAACGAATGAATCAAGAAATACGATCAATGAAAAGAAAATAAGCATTGGGACGACGAGAACATTGACACCAAATAATCCTTTTGAACCTTTCAAAAGCACAATGACGCTCAGAATGATCGTCAAAAAGATTCCATATTCCTTTGATATGCCAAGCTGCTCTTCAAAAATAGCCCCTGCGCCAGAAATCATCACTGAAGTGACGCCTAGTAAAATAAAAAACATGACGACATTAATATACCTGCTTGCAGCTGTGCCAAATAGAAACCGGTTCATATCTTGATAAGACTCTGCTTCAATTCGTTTAGAAATGAGCATCATTTTTGCACCAAGTCCAGTAAAAATAGCGCCGCTAATCAAGATTCCGAATAGTCCAATCCAGCCAAAACGAACAAAAAATTCTACGATTTCTTTTCCTGTCGCAAACCCAGCTCCAACCACTGTTCCTACATATAAAAAGGCAAGCTGAAAAGCGGATTCATTTGAACGTTTCATGTGACCCCTCCGCACCCATCACTTTCGATTGTCTTTTTTTATCCTATGAGACGAGTTCCTTGAAAAGAAGGACAAACCATGATTAAATGCAAAAAAGGATTTTCAACTGCCTTTGAGCAAAACAGTTGAAAGTCAAAATAGGTCAGAGTATACTATAGTCAAAGATGGTCAAACAACAGACCATTTTCTTTAACATTCATTGGTCAAATAAAGTCAAACTTTATTTTAAGGAGGTTATGGCAAATGCGTTGTCAACATTGTCAAGTAAATGAAGCAACTATTCGCCTGAATATGCAAGTGAATTCGTCCCAGAGCCAAATGGTTTTATGTGAAGACTGCTACACCTCTTTGATGGAGCAATCAAAAATGAAAATGGGACCTCAATTGTTCGGGGGAAGCTCATTCTTCTCTGAGCAAGCAGGACATGCACAAAGCGTAGAGCAGCCAAAGCAAAAAGGCTTACTCGATGAACTTGGCCGGAATTTAACAGATGGCGCAAATGCTGGTTTAATTGATCCAGTCATCGGCCGTGATGAAGAAGTCGCAAGAGTCATTGAAATTTTAAATAGAAGAAATAAAAATAACCCTGTTCTGATTGGCGAACCAGGTGTTGGGAAAACAGCGATCGCTGAAGGACTCGCACTGAAAATTGCAAGTGGCAATGTACCAAATAAATTAAAGAACAAACAAATCTATTTATTAGATGTCTCCTCACTTGTAGCGAATACAGGGATACGTGGTCAATTTGAGGAAAGAATGAAGCAGTTAATTAAAGAGCTGCAAAGCCGTAAAAATATTATCTTATTTGTAGATGAAATCCATCTTCTTGTAGGCGCAGGATCTGCCGAAGGGTCAATGGATGCTGGAAACATCTTAAAACCAGCCCTTGCACGAGGCGAGCTTCAGCTAGTAGGTGCGACGACATTAAAAGAATATCGTCAAATTGAAAAAGATGCCGCCCTTGAACGACGCTTCCAGCCCGTCATTGTAGATGAACCAACACAAGATGAAGCGATCGAGATTTTAAAAGGCATTCAAGATAAGTACGAAAGTTATCATGGCGTCACTTATTCAGACGAAGCTATTCAAGCGTGTGTTCAATTATCTTCCCGGTATATTCAAGACCGTCATTTGCCGGATAAAGCCATTGATTTAATGGATGAAGCAGGTTCAAAAGCGAACCTCTCCATTGATGCAGCAAGTGAAGATGAACTAACGAATCGTCTGAGAGAAATTGCTGCTGAAAAACAAGCTGCTTTAAAAGAAGAACAATACGAAAAAGCAGCGAAGCTTCGAGATGAAGAAGAAGCCATTGAAGCAAGACTTCAAAACAAAACAAATGACAAAGAACATGTCGTCACAGCAGAAGCCATTCAAGCCATTGTGGAACAAAAAACAGGCATCCCTGTCGGCAAACTGCAAGCAGACGAACAAACCAAAATGAAAGAAATTGACGTCCGCTTAAAAGCACGGGTGATTGGTCAGGAACATGCGGTTGAAAAAGTGGCGAAAGCTGTGAAAAGAAGCAGAGCCGGCTTAAAATCGAAACATAGACCAACAGGCTCCTTCCTATTCGTTGGACCAACAGGTGTCGGGAAAACCGAATTGTCAAAAACGCTAGCTGAAGAATTATTCGGTTCAAGAGATGCAATCATCCGTTTAGATATGAGTGAGTACATGGAGAAACACTCAGTATCCAAGCTCATTGGTTCTCCTCCTGGTTATGTTGGACATGATGAAGCGGGTCAGCTGACGGAAAAAGTGCGCAGAAAACCATACAGCATCATTTTGCTGGATGAAATCGAAAAAGCACATCCTGATGTGCAGCATATGTTCCTTCAAATCATGGAAGATGGCCGGTTAACAGACAGCCAAGGCAGAACCGTCAGCTTTAAAGATACGGTCATCATCATGACAAGTAACGCAGGCAGCACAGATAAAACGGTCAAAGTCGGCTTCCAGTCTGATCAGGAAGAAGCGATTGAGGAACAATCACTCATTGATTCACTCAGCGCCTATTTCAAGCCAGAATTCTTGAACCGTTTTGACAGCATCATTCAGTTTGACTCATTAGATAGAGATGATTTAGTGAAGATTGTGGATCTTCTGCTCAATGAGCTGTCAGAGCAATTAAAAGAGCAACATTTAACAGTCCATGTGACAAAAGAAGCGAAAGAAAAAATTGCAGAACTTGGATATCATCCTGCATTTGGTGCTCGTCCACTGCGAAGAACCATTCAAGAGCATGTTGAAGATCAAATGACGGAAATATTGCTTGAAGAAGAAAAGCTTTCAGGATTTACTGTAGATGTTGAAGATGACGAAATTGTAGTAAAAAAAGGATAAGTACATCCTAAGAAGGATCTACAGCTCCATCATGTTGCGGTGTCTAAGTTCCATCCGCACGCCGACGCCCCCTCCGCCTCTTTTCCTTTACGATAAAAGAAAAAGAGGTGGATCACATGATGAATTGGAGCTATGATCTTGTCAAAATTATGTATGAAGAAAAATTAAAAGAGCTGCTTTTAAATGAAACTGCTCAAAGAAATTAAAAAGAAACTCCCTTTATATCAGAGGGAGTTTCTTTTTTAAGGTAATAGAAAGCGCTTTCTTCAAAATTTCTTCACAGAAACTGCCTTAATTTTATATTCTGACTAAAACCCTTCTAGAAGACACCGATATTAACTATAGAAAAAGATAGTTAAAGGATTTGGTGAGATAATGGACAAAACATCGTTAATAGGTATTATTTTAGCATTTATTGCACTGAGTGTCGGTATGGTTTTGAAAGGTGTAAGTCTAACCGCTCTTATCAACCCAGCGGCTATATTGATCATTGTGGTTGGGACGATTGCAGCTGTTGTCATCGCATTCCCATCTAGTGAAATTAAGAAAACACCAAAATTGTTCGGCAAAATTTTCAAAGACAACCAGCTTCCAACGATTCAAGAAATGATCCCTCTTTTTTCAAACTGGGCACAAATTGCGCGTCGTGAAGGTCTTTTGGCATTAGAAGCTAGCATTGAGGAAGTAGATGACGATTTCCTTAAGAACGGCTTAAGTATGGCCGTTGACGGTCAAAGTGCAGAATTTATTCGCGACGTCTTAACAGAAGAAGTTGACGCCATGTCTGAAAGACATCAGTCAGGCGCATTAATCTTTACACAAGCCGGTACATACGCTCCGACGCTTGGTGTACTTGGCGCCGTTGTCGGACTTATTGCCGCACTTGCAAACATGGGAGATATTGAAGCACTTGGACATGCAATCAGTGCAGCCTTCGTTGCCACACTGCTTGGGATTTTTACCGGGTATGTGTTATGGCATCCATTTGCCAACAAGCTGAAGCGTAAATCAAAGGAAGAAGTAAAGCTTCGTCTGATTATGATCGAAGGAATCCTTTCTGTTCTTGAAGGTCAATCTCCAAAAGTGATTGAACAAAAACTTCTCATGTACTTACCAGCGAAAGAACGTGCAAATCTTGTCATTGAAGAAGGAGAAAAACAAAATGGCTAGGAAACGTAAAAAACATGATCACGATGACCATGTAGATGAATCTTGGCTGATCCCTTATGCCGATCTTCTGACGCTTCTACTCGCTCTCTTCATTGTGCTATTTGCATCTAGTTCGATTGATGCGGCAAAATACGAACAGATGGCAAAGTCTTTTAATGTCGTCTTTACGGGCGGTACTGGTGTCATGGATCAAACCAGCATGCAAAGCACTGAAGAAACTGAAAATAGCAACCAGACCAAGAAAGCAGCCGAAGAAGATGAAGAAGCCAAAGCGAAAGCTCGAGACCATGCCGTTCTCACAAAGGTCAAAAAGCAAGTGGACTCCTTCATTGCCAATAAGAAACTTGGAGCTAAGCTCGAAACAAAGCTCACGGACGAAGGTTTGCTCATTACGATAGAAGACAGTATCTTCTTTGATTCTGGCCGGGCGGTTATTCGCCCTCAAGATGTCCCGTTAGCAAAGGAAATCTCAAAACTACTTGTCATTAACCCCGCTCGTGACATCGTCATTAGCGGACATACTGATAATGTACCGATCAGAAATTCAGAATTTGAATCCAACTGGTATTTAAGTGCCATTCGTGCTGTAAACTTTTTGAGTATTCTTCTTGAGAACAGCAATCTAGACCAAGAGAACTTTAGTACAAAAGGTTTCGGTGAATTCAAGCCGGTTGCTTCAAACAATACAGCAGAAGGCAGAAGTAAAAACCGACGCGTAGAAGTACTCATTTTACCGATTGAGAAAAAAGCGAAATAAAAAAGGGAGCCTGCGCGGCTTCCTTTTCTAATTATTCTGTATGATCATATAAATGCTTTGCACGCAGTCCCACATGTTTGAGCATATCAATGCAGGCATCCTTCTCATCTTCGCTCAGGACACTGATCATCTCATGAATTTCTTTCGCATGATCTGGGAAGATATCATCAAGCAAAGCTCGTCCCTGCTTGGTAATATGCGCAAATGTCACCCTGCGGTCTTCTGCACAGGCCCTACGACTGAGGAGTTCTTTCTTCTCCAATTTATCGACCACATACGTGATGCTGCCGCTTGCAAGTAAAATCTTATCACCGATTTGCTGAAGAGGCTGATCCCCTTTATGATACAGTAATTCTAATACTGCAAATTCAGTCGGATTCAGCCCGTGCTTCACAATATGTTTGTTCATGTGATGATTAATTGAGCGATAGGCACGTGATAATACAATAAATAATTTCAAAGATTTCTCAACATTATGATTTTCCATTTTTTATCATCCTTTATGAAATGCAACCCACTAATGTGACATTAATAAACAATAAGTAAAATGTCAACATCTTGATCCATCTTTAGCATGAAAATGAGACCAGAACGAATCACCTAATTTTTTAAAAATCACACAAGTCATCGTAATAAAGATAGGTTCAATGCTATAATAAGACTATTAGGTAATACGTTGGAGCGATGAATGATGAGTATACTGAAAGGGTTTTGGAAGAAGATCAGGCTGTACCTTATTTTGGTCATAATTCCAACCCTAATCATTAGTTATTTTATCTACGAAAAAGAAACGGAAAAAATCGACTTAAAAAACAAACAAACTGCTACACTTATGTTAAATATTCACAAAAACCAAATGAATTATTTAATTAGTGAAACAGAAGCGAGATTAACTTCACTTGCCATGGGGTTTGACCAGCCTCTTGAGACGAAAACAGTACAAAACATCCTAGAGAAAATCTATAAACAAGAACCTCGTTTTTCAGGTCTGTATCTCCTAGACAAAAAAGGAAATGTATCAGTAAGCACCACACCGTTAAAGGAAAAAATCAACCTGTCATTTAGAGATTACTTTAAGCGCATTCAAGTGACCAAGCAGACGGTGATCACAGATAACTATGTGAGCCGAATTACAAAACAGAGGATTCTCTCCATTTGCGTGCCTGTTCTGGATGAAAATGAAGAAGTCACCAATGTGCTAGTCGCCGCCATTCAAATTGATTATTTAAGAAATATTATGAATGTATTGAACCCTGATCTTCATTTTAAGATGCTGAATCAAAATGGACATGTGGTGTTTACAAGTGGTCCGCAGCCAGCATCAGAAAATGGCAGCACCGTGTCTACATATTTAGATGAAAACAGCTGGAAGCTGGAGGTCTTTCCGCAGCGCGCGTCTACAGGTGAAGTGCTGTCTGTTATGTTGATCCCTTTATCCAGTGCTTTTATTTTATTAAATATTTTATTCACACTTGTTCAATATATCATTTTAAGGCGTCAAACCCAGCAGGAGCGTCACCAAAATGAAGCGCAAAAGCTTGAATTAATCGGAACCCTCGCAGCAAGTACGGCACACGAAATTCGCAACCCATTAACAGGGATCAGCGGATTTATACAGCTTTTGCAAAAGAAGTATCATTCAGAAGAAGATCAGCTCTATTTTTCTGTCATTGAAGAAGAAATTAAACGAATCAACCAAATCGTCAGTGAGTTTCTTGTATTAGGGAAACCAACAGCAGAAAAATGGCAGAATAACTCTGTAAAAGAAATTGTAAGTGAGATCATGCCGATCGTTTTCTCTGAGGCGAACCTTTATAATGTTGAGGTTGATTTGCAAATTAATACGATTCAAGATGTTGGGGTATATTGCACAAAGGATCACATTAAACAAGTCGTATTAAATGTAGCGAAGAACTCGTTAGAAGCGATGCCAAATGGCGGTCATTTGAAGATTTTGATTGAGGCTGAAACAGAACATGTCATCATTAAAGTGAAAGATACGGGTGAAGGCATACCAGAAGAAATGTTAAAGCATATCTTCCTTCCTTTTATTACGTCGAAGGAAAAAGGTACAGGTCTTGGGCTTGTCGTGTGTAAACGAATTATTTCGATGTATGGCGGGACAATTGATATTCAAAGCGAAGTGAATAAAGGAACAACCGTCATGATCATGCTTCCTTCTGCTCACTCAGCATAGTTGAAACATTCAGCCGGTTTTGCTTAGGCAAGACCGGTTTTTCATGTCAATAAGAAGGGCGGTTCACAGATAGAAGACTCATTTGAGATACAAGATCATGAAAGGAGGGGGCAGATTGTTTCTCATGAAAAAGGAGATACTGATACTCATTCATCAGGTTGTCTAGTTCTTGACTATATTTAATTGTCGTCTCACCAGTGTAGCCTTCCGCTTGAGCAGCTTCTACCATCTGTTTTCTCTTCTCATCAATGGACATCAGCAATTGTTCTTTCCTTACATAAATATTCATGATCTCAGCTCCCGCAATGAATTCGACTGTCTATGCTCAAAATGATCCGACACCAAAATTATACTTTATTTGTAAATTAAATTAAATATGCTTATTTTATTTAATTTTTTACAGCCTAAAGACCTCTTACCCAATCTAATTTGGGGGTAAACTTCAAATTTGGACAGGACTGACACATGGATTAAACAGAATTTTATCCTATGCAGAAGATCAAAATCAACTATTTTCTTTCTCATTTTATGCCTATTTTCCTAAAAAAAAGCTGATCATCCGCCTCATGCGGAATGATCAGCTCCTGTCATTAAACCGTTTCTTCCTCGTAAATTGGCACCCAGCCCTCAGTTGTGACAAATATGCGAACTGCGACCACTTTGCGATCCTCTTGAAGTGTAAAGTAGTGGCGAATATGTGGCGGGACAGAAATTAAATCGCCTGGATTCAGTCTCACATCAAAAAAGACGCCATCCTTACCCTGAATGGCAAAGATTCCATGCCCGCTTACAATAAAACGTACTTCGTCATCTGTATGATGATGCTCACGCTTAAAATTTTGGAGCAGCTCATCTAGATTTGGTGTGGCGTCAGATAATGAAATCACATCCTGCGCTTTGTACCCTCGTTTTTCAGATATACGCTGGATTTCCTTTTGAAAAACAGTCAAAATCTCTTCCTTTTCCTCATCTGTTAAATCATACTTTTCTGATAACCGGTTTGGCAGCTTTGCAATATCCCAATGTTCATAAATGACCCCTTGCTTTTCTAAATATGCTGCTACCTCTTGCTCGTTTTCAAGTAATGTGTTTTCTTCGTTATGAATCAAAATCGTCGCCATGTGCTTTTCCTCCTTTTTATCTGACAAGCTGCTTTTGATAAAGCGTTAATTTTAAGTGGTAGCTAAATAAAAATTCATACGCCTCTAATACTCGTTTTGCTTCAAAGGCTGTTTTTCCCCAGACAGTGATGCCGTGATTTCGAATGAGCACCGCACCTGATTCTGACTCTTCAGTGAGATGCTTTGCAAATTGTGCTGCAAGATGCGGAATATGGGCTGGATTTTCAATAATCGGTATCGACACTTCTGCATCCTCTTCCCAGTAACCAAGCGCCTTGATGATTTCGTTTCCTTTCAAACGAACCTCGCCCTTACCCCCATACAGCTCAGACATCACATTATTATCGATTGTATGGACATGGAGGCAGCAACCTGCTTTCGTCCGCTCATACACGTATGTGTGAAGCAGTGTTTCGGCTGAAGGTCTAAGCTGTTCGTTCGGATCATCAGGCTTGCCTGCTGCGTTCACTAAAACAAAATCTTCATCCGTTTCTTTTCGTTTATCTTTACCGCTTGCCGTCACCAAAAACGTGATTGGATCATCCGACACCTTGATCGATAAATTGCCGCTTGTTCCGTAAAACCAGTCTCTTTGTGCCAGTTCACGTTTGACGTCTGCTAGCTCCTGCCAGCGCTTGCTCTTTGCGTCTGCCATTCCTTCACTTCCTTTATTTGTTCAAATTGCGCTTTAAGATCAATAAATGTTTCATACTCTTTATATACAAGCCCAAGCTCCTTACATTCATTCAGCAAGTAGTCGCGCGCAAATGTGAGATCCGCATGCTTTGCCGCCTCCACATCGGTGACTGAATCTCCGATCATGATGATGAAGTCCTTCTCATGGGTCAGCTCTCGAATGATTGACGGCTTGCAGCATCCGCAGCCATTTTGACATTGCGAATCGCAGACATGCGGCCATTCAATCTGAATATGATCTTCCCCAAATGAGGCATGATTGCAATAAATATTGTCTCTGCCCACAATGCCCTCGAGTATGGGATAGACAAAAAAGTCCATCCCGCCGCTTAGCACATAGAAAGGAATATCAGCCTTTTTCACATAATCAACAAATTGCCTGAATCCTTCTCGAATCTCTGTATCTTCTAAAATAAACGACTGAATAGCTTCTTTTTGATCACTCGTCAGTAATTGAAACATCTGCCCGACGCCTTCTTGAATGGTGATCTCCTTTGTGAGAACATCATCCTTCAGCTTCGTCCATTCACTTGGTGCAAAGTGTTTCATGATGCGAATGATATTATCATTTTTTGTAATTGTTCCATCAAAATCACAACATACAATTGGTTTTTTCATTTATTCTGCTACCCTTCCCCATAGTTCAAGTGCTGCTTTTAAGTCTTGGCAAGAAGCTGCCTTCTCTTGGATCGACTCTCCATGTATCACCGCATCAATGATCGATCGAAATGCTTTCCCTCCACCGATGGCTCCACGCGGATGTCCGTGAATTCCTCCACCAGCATTAATCACATGATCGAGTCCAAAATCTTTAATCAATACTGGAACCATTCCAGGATGAATGCCTGCTGACGGGACTGGGAACGTTTTTTGAACCAAATCCTCTTTTACACAAGCTTCATAGATTCCAAAGGCATCTTTTTTCGGAAGTGCAACCGACCCATAAGGTGAGGGAAAAAGACTCAAATCAGCGCCAGCATATCGATTTAATTTACCTAAAAGAAGAGAATGCGAAAATCCATATTCAGGCGATGATGTCAAAGCGCCGCTTACTGCGGGATGGGCCATAATAGGCAATGGAATATCTGGATCCTCAGCTAAGCTTTGCATGACATCTAGTCCGTAGGCAAAGACATTGAATAAGAGTGCATCCGCTCCGAGTTCAGCTGCCTTTCTTGCTCGATCCTTCAGTTCAAAGGTTCTGCCTGTTAAATTAACGGCATATAACGTTCGGTGCCCTGTCTCTTCATATGTTTCTTTTAATATCTTTTTTCCTTCTTTGATTCGTTCTTCAAAAGGGGCTAGCGGGCTCTCAAATAAAATTTCATCGTCTTTGATAAAGTCAACGCCGCCTAATGCTTGTAAACGGAGCTGCTCTTTTAAATCCGCCATATCACGGCCAATGACACCTTTAAAAATACTCATCAACAACGGACGATCAAACACGCCTACTTTTTTGCGTATGCCATCAATTCCAAATACCGGTCCTGGCAGGCTTCTTTTAAATCTATCCGAGAATTGTATGTCGACTAGCTTCACTTTTCCATCAAGTGAAAGCTTTCCAAAGATCGTCGTCAAAACGGCCGGTATATCAGCTGAAAAGTTAGCCTCAGGATAAGCAATGGTCACCTCAGATTGATATACGCCATTTTCGGCTGAAGCAACCTTTTCTGATACTTTTTCTACCCGCCCTTTATGTTTTTGAAGCTGCTCCTTTTTGAGCTGCGGCAAATCTGTCCATGATCCCACTGTTAAACCAAGTGCGATCTGCTCCGCTTTTCGGTTCACTTGTTCATCCTCTCGATGTGTTAATACGTATGTTGCCAGTAATTCACTCACTAGGAATCCCCTTTCAATTTCGTCATGCATATGGTCAATAAAAAACCTCTTCAAGTGCTTTGTCAGCGCCTTAAAGAGGTTGTTTCGTGTCATTCATCCGAATCTTATCTCTCAGCGCTTGCTGCAAGAATTAGCACCGTGCTTCATGGAAGTCGGTTGCCGGGCTTCATTGGGCTAGTCCCTCTGCCTACTCTTGATAAGAATATTCAATTTTCTTAAATATTGTCTGAATTATCGCACCATTTTTTTATGTTGTCAATGGCTTATTTTCAAACAGATTCAAGGCAGCGATACGCCGAGCGGCTTCTTGTAACCGCTCCTCACTTGTTAAAAGCCCAACTCTCACATACCCTTCACCGTGAGTACCAAACCCATTCCCCGGAGCCACAACAACATGTGCTTTCTCTAATAATACGTCAGAAAAAGATTCAGATGTATATCCTTCTGGCACCTTTAGCCAAGCAAAAAATGACCCCTTTGGTGCTGTGACCTCCCAGCCAATCTCCTTGCAGGCAGCAATCCACACATTTCGCCTATTTTCATATCGATCATTTTGCACCTGTACGCACGTTTGGTCGCTTAATAGGGCTTCCGCTGCTGCATCTTGAGTTGCTTTAAACAGTGAAACAAACAGGTGATCCTGATAAAGCTCAATCGCTTCAATAACAGACGGATTTCCTGCTGCAAAACCTACTCTCCAGCCGGCCATATTATACGTTTTAGACAATGTATAAATTTCAATCCCCGTCTCTTTCGCTCCATCTGTTTGCAAAAAGCTGATCGGCTTTTTCCCATCAAACCCAATGCCGCCATAGGCAAAATCATGGACAACACAGAGTTTGTGATCTTTCGCAAACGTAACGGTTTCTTCAAAAAATGCACGACTTGCCGTGGCACCTGTCGGATTGTTAGGGTAATTTAAATACATCAACTTTGCTTTTTTCTTATCATTCTCAGGCAATCGATCATAGTCAGGTAAAAAATCATTTTGTTCAAGAAGCGGCATCGTCACCATCTGAGCTCCAGCAAGCACGGCACCTGACCAATAATCAGGGTAACCAGGGTCTGGGACAAGGAGTGTATCTCCAGGATTCAGCAGGCATTGCGGCAGCTCAACAAGTCCCGCTTTTCCGCCAAATAAAATCGCAATCTCCTTCATCGGATCAAGCGTGACACCATATTCTCTTTCATAAAAGGCGGCGGCAGCCTTTTTTAATTTCGCTGTTCCGCGGAATGACGAGTATTGATGATTTTCAGGTTTTAATACCGCTTCCTGCATGGCTTTTACAATATGCGAAGGGGTTGGCTGATCAGGATTTCCCTGCCCTAAATTAATGATATCTGCCCCTTCCTGCACCTTTTTCTGCACCTTTAGGACAAGAGACGCAAAAAATTGTTTCGGTAATTGTTTCAATACATCTGATTGCTGGAATTCCATTTCTTCACCTTCTATTCAAGTTACGTAACAATACAAACACTGTAATGGATTGTTTTATGAATTGTAAAGCAATTTTGAAAAAAGATTGACATGTGAAGCGCAGCTCTGATAATATCTTGAATTAAGAAATGCAAACAGGCACGAAACAATTACATATTGATTTCTCTTATCGAGAGTTGGGCGAGGGATTTGGCCTTTTGACCCCAACAGCAACCGACCGTTAATACCACTGTGAAGTGGGGCGCAGCAAGTAAGCGCCAAGACAATTGTCTTATAGGGCACGGTGCTAATTCCATCAGACGTATGTGCTGAGAGATAAGAGAGGCTTTGAGCATACACGCCATCAAGCCTCTTTCTCTCAGGAGAAAGAGGCTTTTTTATATGATTTGGAGGGATAGCAATTGGTTACACTTACGGCATCATATGAAGAATTAACAGAAAGCTCGGCAGTT
This sequence comes from Bacillus sp. LNXM65, assembly GCF_002998575.1. Taxonomy (NCBI): domain Bacteria; kingdom Bacillati; phylum Bacillota; class Bacilli; order Caryophanales; family Bacillaceae; genus Bacillus; species Bacillus sp. LNXM65. The sequence goes on from NZ_PVRB01000001.1 coordinate 622,836, forward strand.
GCACTCGCAATTAGACTTGGCTTGATCCAAGAAAGCAGTCATTTGACATGTACGGAAATCGGTGACGGGAATTTAAATTACGTCTTTCATATTTTTGATCACAAACAAGAAAAAGGATTGATCATCAAACAGGCCCTGCCCTATGCCAAGGTGGTCGGAGAGAGCTGGCCGCTTACATTAGACCGTGCGAGAATTGAAAGTGCTGCCCTGATCAAGCAGTCAGAATATACGCCGCACCTTGTACCTGCAGTCTATTATTCAGATACAGCTCTTGCTGTGACGGCAATGGAGGATCTATCACACCTGGAAATCGTCAGAAAAGGGCTAATTGCCGGAAAACAATATCCGCATTTATCCGATCATGTAGGAGAATTTTTAGGAAAAACACTTTTTTACACTTCTGACTTTGCCACAAATCCTAAAATCAAAAAACAATTTGTGAAGCAATTTACGAATCCGGACCTTTGTGACATTACTGAAAAACTCGTCTTCACAGATCCTTTCTTTGATAGCGGCACAAATGATTTCGAAGAAGAATTAAGAGAAGCTGCCGAAGCGCTTTGGGCAGATCTTGAAGTGCAGGCCAAAGCAGCCGAACTGAAGCGTATTTTCCTGACATCTGCTGAAACACTCATTCATGGAGATCTTCATACAGGCAGTATTTTTGCAAATGAGACGGAAACAAAAATCATTGATCCAGAATTCGCCTTTTACGGTCCCTTTGGATTCGATATTGGCCACTTTATCGCTAACCTGTTCCTCAATGCTTTGTCTCGTGAGAATGAACACGATCAGCAGCACCTTTTTGACCATGTCATCAATGTATGGACGACATTCAAAGAAGTGTTCGCAAAAGCTTGGAAAGAAGACAGCATTGAAGCATTTAGTGTATCTGACAGTTTTTTAGCAACAACCTTTGACCGTATTTTAAAAGAAGCGGCAGGCTTTGCGGGCTGTGAGCTTGTCCGCCGAACAATCGGCCTTGCTCATGCCGCTGATCTCGATGCGATTCCATCACCATCTAGAAGGATTCAGCAGAAAAAAGCAGCACTAACGCTCGGAAAAACAATGATCAAACAATATCATGCAGTGGAAGCAGCGTCTGACCTCGTCGCATTATTCCATCAATCTGTAAAGGAGTGACGGGTTTTGTCTAAAGAATTTGAAGTCCCCCGTTCTGTCGAATGGGAAGAAAACCATATTAACATTTTGAATCAGCAAAAATTACCGGCCGAAACTGAGTTTGAGCATTTATATACAAAAGAAGACGTGTATGATGCCATTGTCACGTTAAAAGTGCGGGGAGCACCTGCCATTGGCATTACAGCAGCTTTTGGACTGGCGCTCAGTGCCCAAGACATTGAGACAGAAGAAATTGATGTTTTTAAACAAGAAGTCATTCAGATAAAAGAATATTTAAACAGTGCTCGTCCAACCGCTGTGAATTTAGCCTGGGCTTTAGAGCGATTATTGCAGCGCATTGAGCGTGCAGCTTCGGTCAATGCAGCCAAAACAGACCTTGTCCATGAAGCCATTCAAATTCAAATTGAAGATGAAGAAACATGCAGACAAATCGGTCAAAATGCACTCCAGCTCTTTAAATCGGGTGATCGTATTATGACCATTTGCAATGCAGGCTCCATCGCCACAAGCCGGTACGGAACAGCCCTTGCTCCATTTTATTTAGCCAAAAAGAAAAATCTCGATCTTCACATTTATGCCTGTGAAACACGCCCTGTTCTTCAAGGGGCTAGGCTGACAACATGGGAACTCATGCAAGGCGGCGTAGATGTGACGCTCATCACAGATAACATGGCAGCCCATACGATGAAAGAAAAGAAAATTTCTGCTGTCATTGTCGGAGCTGATCGTATTGCCCGTAATGGAGATACGGCGAATAAGATTGGAACGTTAAGTCTCGCCATTTTAGCTAAGCATTTTCAAATTCCGTTTTTTATAGCTGCACCGCTTTCCACCTTTGATGTATCAACCCAAGACGGGGCAGATATTCCAATTGAAGAGCGCGATCCGCTGGAAGTAAAGGAATTAAACGGCGTCCAAATTGCACCGCCTGATGTTCAGGTATTCAATCCCGCCTTTGATGTCACTCCTCACCATCTCATTTCAGGTATCATTACAGAGAAAGGGATTATCACATCGAACTATACAGAAGAGATTGATGCTCTGTTCGCTGAAAACATCTCACTCTGATCATAAAAAAAGCGCCGTGTACTTATTATTTAAGAGCACCGCGCTTTTTTATTTCACTCGTTTTTGCTAAGATTTCTTTTTTCTGTTCTTCTGTCAAAACGTTCATTTTGACACATAGTGATGTGACGGCATACATTTTATTTTTTTTGCCCCAAAACATTCCCTAGCGCCCTCCTTTTTCCCTCAACCAACTTTTTTAGCTTAATAAAAGGATATGTCGCTTGACAAACATTTGGAACAGGTCAATCGATTTATTTTTGAACAAATGGGATACCTTCTAATTCTAGCAGGACCGCTTTCATGTCTGTTTTTGTTCCTGCATAGCCCGTCAGAGAGCGGTCTTTTCCAATCACTCTGTGACAGGGAATAAAAATAGGTAATGCATTGCGTCTGTTCGCTTGTCCAATCGCTCTTACAGCTTTTGGGTTGCCAATCGCTTCTGCAATGTCTGCATAGCTTTTTGATTCACCATATGGAATAGTCGAAAGTGCTTCCCACACCTGCTCTTGAAACGGAGATCCCTTTTGCTTGAGCGGGAGATCGAATACTTGGCGCTCTCCCTTGAAATATTCATCTAGCTGCTTTTTCGCTTCTTGTAATACAGGCGTTTCTTCTTCTTTTAGATCGGCTTTCTGCTTTTTTACTAAAAATGGCTCATCATCAAACATCACCTCGATGATGGCATCGTCTTTTTCTAGTATGTATAATGCCCCAATTGGTGCGTGATAGACGGTATAATACACGTTAGTGCTCTCCTTCTTGTTTCTTCTGCCTCAGTGGAAGCGTGAGATGGAAGACGGTTCCTACCCCTTCCTCACTTTCTACCTCAATCGTTCCTTGATGCTCTTCAATAATTTTATAACTAACCATTAAGCCAAGTCCAGTTCCTCTTTCTTTTGTCGTATAAAATGGTTCCCCTAGACGCTTGAGCTTGTCCTCTGCCATTCCGCAGCCTTCATCCCGCAGTGAAATGACAATATGCTCTTCGCCCTTCCGCTGAATGCTCACATAGACATTTCCTTTTCTCGGCATGACTTCAATTGCATTTTTTAAAATGTTAATAAAGACCTGTTTTAATTGGTTTTGTTCACAATAAATGAGCGGAATCTCATCCAACACATTGAGATGCATTTGAACGTTGCCGAGGTTCGCCTGTGCGTGCAAAAGATCCATCGTGTCTTTCATAATTTGCACCACATTTTTTTCTTCATATACGATGGCTTGCGGTTTCGCTAAAATCAAAAATTCGGTGATGATGGATTCAATTCTTTTCAGCTCAGATGTGATGACATTGAAATAGAGCGAATACTCCCCTTCTATATTCCCTTTTAACAGCTGAATGAAGCCTTTTAATGCTGTCATCGGGTTTCTAATTTCATGCGCAATTCCAGCGGCAAGCTCTCCCACCACATGAAGGGTATCTGATTTTCTCACCCGCTCTTCTAATTCCTTCCGCTCTGTCACATCTCTAAAGATCGCCAAATTCATATTATGAATAATGTTGCGTTTAAAAGAGAATTCCAATATACGCTGATCTGGATGGTTCAGCACAAACGGAACTTCATTGTCCATTTCATCTAACGACATCGCCTGAGCAGGCTGTGCCAAATGTTCAATTTGATAAGGCGCAAGGATATGGAAAAGGTTCATTTCCGTTAAATGATCGTCTTTCAATCCGAGCAGCTCGCTTGCGGATGGATTGACTTCGATAATGCGGTACTGGTTATCAAAAAGAACAATGCCGTCCATTGATCCATTAAATACTTTACGGAATTTGAGCTCACTTTCGCGCAGCTCCTCTTCCATTCTTTTTCGATCACTCACATTACGTAAAATGGTTAAGTGCTGTCCTTCTAATACCGCATGCTTTGATGTAAACTCGAGCTCTTTAAACTGACCATTTGCCATTCTGAACAACAGCTCTTCCCTTATTTCATGATTCCGAATATAACGTCTTCTAGTCGGCCTATATCTCTGATCAGATTTCACGAGAAAGTCTGTGAGTTTCTTGCCAATCAGTGAGTGCATAGGCAATTCAAAAATTCGGCAGGCTGATTCATTGGCTCTCACAATCTCTCCATCATCTGCCCATATGATGATCGCATCCATTGCATTTTCGAAAATTTCTCTAAAGCGTTCCTCACTTTTTAACAGCTTTTCTTCCATTAACCTTTTTTCTGTAATATCCCGCATGATGGACATATAAAAACCGCTCATGACATTTGATGTAATGGTGAGCTCGAATAATTTTTGCTGGCCAGATTGAAGGGTAACGGGAAGCTCTCCCTTGGCTTTCCCTGTTTCTTTAAGTGACGTTAAAAGGTGCTGCAAGGCTGGAAGATTTTCATCTTCGACAAATTCATTTAAATAACGATCGGTTAAATCGGTCTTTTGCAGCTCAAAGCTCTGACAAAAAGAGTGATTGGCGTCGATCATGCAGCCATCCTGATCAAAAATGACCATCCCGTCAATGGCTCGGTCAAACAAATCTTTGAACAGCTGCTCATTCATGGAGCGTTCTCGTTCTAGTATTTTCTTTGAGGAAATATCTCGCATGACCACGATATATTGCTGATTCACGACGTCATGCTCTGCAACAAATTCAATGTATTTTGTTTCCCCGTTTTCAAGCTGAATGGAGATTTCTCTTCTTAACTTTCCTTTTCGAAAAAATAAATCAAGGGAGCATTCAATTTTGTCTTTCGGGATGCCGTATAGGAAATCTAGAACGGATTTATTGAGGAGGTCTTCTTTCGATGTCTGTACAAGCCTGCATGTCGCTTCGTTGGCTTGGATAATATTGAGGTGCTGATCAAATATGAAAATGGCATCTAACGTCTTATTTAACAGCCTCTTTTGCTGCATCAACTCTGTTCGCAAATATTCGTTCTCTTTTTCTAATTTTCTGATATCTTCTGCGCCATCGAGCGTTTCCGTCATTCTCTTACACTCCTTTTCCAGCCTCATTCCTCTACAATATTTCTACAATATTTTCATTGTTCCTTCATTCGACTCATAAAAAAAAATAACTTTTTACACGAAGACTGTCTCATTTATTTCATTTGGATGACAGGATCGAACTGCGATTCTCTTTTCTTACGCTTCTTTTACAACCGTTCTACAATTTCACATCAAATAGCGAAATGAGCCAAAATGTATTTTAAAATGGGGCAAATACGGGAACAGTGCAATAGAACATTTATGTTTGAAATCAAGCAGGAAAGGTGATGTTATGGCATCTTCACGAGATAGTTATTTTGATAATGCGAAATTTCTTCTGATTTTTCTAGTTGTTTTTGGTCATTTGTTACGATCATTCATTCATGATAATGATTGGATGCTCTATTTATACAAGTTTATTTATACTTTTCATATGCCCGCCTTTATCTTGGTTTCCGGCTTCTTTGCAAAAGGCTTTAGAAAGCCAGGTTTTATGAAAAAAGTCGCCGTTAAGCTGATCATCCCATATTTAATTTTTCAGGTGATCTATTCAGTTTACTATTATCTCTTGCAGGATCAAAGCATGACCAATTTAAATCCAATTGATCCGCAATGGTCTTTATGGTTTTTAATTAGTTTATTTTTTTGGAATTTGCTGCTCATTCCTTTTTCTAAACTTCCGTTTCACTGGGCGATGATCGTCAGTTTGTCAATTGCGTTACTTGTCGGTTACGTGGACAGCATCAGCAATACGCTCAGCTTATCGCGTACGTTTGTGTTTTTGCCGATGTTTTTAGCTGGCTTCTATTTAAAAAAGCAGCATTTTGAATTCATCCGTACAAGCAAAGGAAAGCTGGCAGCACTTCTTGTATTAATGGCTGTATTCTTATTTTGCTATTTCTATGAATTTGATTATTCCTTCTTATTTGGATCACAGTCATATGCTTCTCTTGGAGATGAGGGATTGATTGCGGCAATGAAACGAATGGCATGGTACATGCTTGCATTTGGCGCTACATTCAGCTTCTTTGCATTAGTGCCAACACGCCGTTTCTTCTTTACAAAATGGGGCACAAGAACGTTATATGTGTATTTACTACATGGCTTTGTGATCAAGCTGCTTAGAACGACTTGGTTTGACGACTGGGCCCTGAATGCAGCAAGTGTACTGATGTTATTGCTGCTGACCATTCTGTTAACCTTTACCCTATCTAGCACCTTTGTTAAAAACGTTGCACAGCCAGTGATTGAGCTCAAAATGAACAATCTTTTGCGTACAATCACCGGCAGGCAAGGCAGTTATATCAAATAAAAAACGATCCCGCGAGGATCGTTTTTTCTATTTTTCATCCATGTGTCCATTGTGACATTCAGCATCTTTCTTAGGTTTTACAAGAGTATCAATCCATTTGCTGCTGTTGATATCTCCAAGCTCACTGCCAAATTCCTCTTCTAAGATATCTGGGTCCATTGGCCTCTTATGGTCTTTCATGTCCTTGCTCTTCACATGCTTTTTAGTCACGAGATCCTCCCCCTTGTTTCCCTTTGTGAGAATTTCGGTTTGCCTGACGATCTCTTGATTGTTCATCAAATTGGGTTTGTCCTTGATCATGTGCCATGCTTTCTGTCGGTGTCATATTATTTGTCAGTGCTTCATTTTTCGCTGCTTTTCTTTTCATCTGAAATCAGTCCTTTTTTAACATATTTAGTTCTTCTCTTAATTGGTCTAGGAGTTCCTTCATTTGTTTGACCGTCACGGGCTTTTCTTCTGGCTTTAACTCATAGCCAATTTGTCCATTGGCTTCTAGGGTGGCTTTTTTGAGACAGCTGATGTCTGTGATGCCTTGCTGCTTTAAGCGCATTTTGAATTCATCCCTTGTGAGCCTCGTTTTCTTCAGCTTGTGATCAAGCATTTCTCCATCCTGCAAAATGACCACAGATTTCCCTGAAACCAATTTTTCAAAGAAATCAGATTGGATAGACAATTTTTCCATGATGACGAGTGCAATGATAAATGTAGCAGCGGCATAAATCGTTTCAAGTAAATTGTGCTCAATAAAGGGTTGGATAATAATCGATCCGATTGAAATCATGATCACTGTTTGTTGAACAGTTAATTGACTAATGGATTTAGGCCCTGCTATTCTCAGCAGCAAGGTACCAACTAGCAGCATGACAATTGCTTTCCATATTACATCCAGCACGTCTCGTTCACCTCTTACCTATAGATTGCGAACATCTCGCGTGATTTAGCCAGTTAGATAATGGAAATAAAAAAACAGCATTCGCTCGGAATGCTGTTTAGCCAATGATGACACGCTCTTTCGGATAATGGTAATTCGCTTCGCTTTCTCTTCGGCCAATTAAGTACAAGAAGCTTGGAATGCCGATCCGTCCAATAAACATGACCATCATAATGATACACTTACCGAAAACAGAGAGCTCAGAGGTAATCCCTAGTGATAGCCCTGTTGTTCCGAATGCAGAACAGACTTCAAATAAATTTTGAAGAAGCGTATTTTGCTCGGATAAGGTTAATAAGAATGTAGCGCCAAACACCAATATAAAGGCCATCATCGTCACCATTAGAGATTTGTTTATATCCGCTTGATGCAGCTCTCTTTTGAAGATTTTAATGGACTTATTTCCCCGAGCAAAATGAAACAGTGCGAGTAAATTAAGGGCAAAGGTGGTTGTCCGAATTCCGCCCCCAACCGAGCTTGGAGATGCCCCGATAAACATGAGCAGACATAAAAATAACAGCGTCGGTTCTGTCAATTGAGTAATATCTAATGTGGAAAGTCCACCACTTCTTGTGGCGGTCGATTGGAACAATGAATAAAACAAAACTTCGTGCCAGCTCTTCCCTAAAAACGTAAACCGGGCTTCAAGGGCATAAATCCCAATAGCGCCAACAATGACTAAGCTGCCAAACGTAATCGTTGTGATTTTTGTAAACAATGAGAACGATGCGTGCTTTCGGTCCTGATTAAATAAGTAATCCTTTACTTCTACGAGGACAGGAAAGCCAATGGCTCCAAAGATGATCAGCAGCATCGTAATAAATTGGACAAAATAATCATCTTTGTAAGGGATGAGCGAGTTCCCTGTAATATCGAAGCCCCCATTGGTGGTCGCACTAATACTTGAGAAAAAGCCATGTAAGAATGCTGCCTGCACATCGTAATATTTGAGAAAATACATGCTTAAAATCAGACCGCCTACAAACTCAATGAGCAAAATTAAATATAAGACCTGCTTCATTAATTTCACAATTCCTGATAAATTGCTCTGGTTTTGATCTGCCATGATGAGCTTTCTTTCTTTAATCCCGATCCTTTTTCGCATGACAATCCACACAAAGGTACCGAGCGTCATAATGCCGATACCTCCGATTTGCAGGACAAACGCAAGGATCCACATACCTGCCACACTAAATGTTTGGGAGGTATCAACAACGGTGAGTCCTGTGACACTTACCGCACTCACTGCCGTAAATAATGCATCGATAAATGTCCACTTCACCCCATCTTGATGAGCGACTGGCAAACTTAGAAGAATAAATGAGACGGTCACAGCGAGAAAATAATAAAGGGCAATCAGCTGGAAAGCCGATAGCCGGTCAATTAGCTTTTTAATTGGGTTCATTGTCATTCCTTCTTTTAACTTTCATTTTTCAATACTTATCATTTTAATGAAAAGAGACATGATTTTAAAGGTATTTTATGCTTTATTTACTTTTTCATCAAAAAAGAAAAGACATCCTGTAACAGAATGTCTTTTCGTCTCTCTTATTTTGCTTCTAGTCTTCTGATTCTTTCGTTTAAATCAGGGTGTGTTGAGAAAAGAGAAGCTTTTCGTTTACCACTGATTTTAAGCGTAGCAACTGCTGTTTGATCATCATCTTTGATTCTTGACGTATACGCCTCAAGTGAGCGAAGCGCATGAATCATTTTATCTTTACCGGCAAGGTCAGCTCCGCCGCGGTCTGCATGGAATTCACGGTGTCTAGAATATGCAAACACGACAAGGCTTCCTAAGATAGAGAAAATGATTTGGAAAACAATCACTGCGATAAAATGAACAATCGGCACAAGCTCTTCACGCGGAACAAAGCGGCTTGCGATCCATGCCGCAATTCTTGAAAGGAAGACAACGAACGTGTTGACGATCCCTTGAAGCAGCGTCATTGTCACCATATCACCGTTCGCAACGTGAGCAACTTCGTGAGCGATTACACCTTCAACTGCTGCATCATCCATTTCATGAAGCAATCCAGTGGAAACCGCAACAAGTGATCTTCTCTTAGAAGGACCTGTCGCAAAAGCATTTACTTCAGATGATTGATAAATACCAACCTCAGGCATTTTAGAAAGGCCTGCTGCTCTTGATAATCTGTGCACGCGGTCAACAAGCTGCTGCTCATCATATGTTAATGAATCCTTTTCAGGGTTTAACACGCGCACACCCATCATCATTTTTGCCATCCAGCGAGACATTGCAAGTGACATGAACGAGCCAACAAAACCAACAACTGCACTGAATACTAGCAATGCTACAAAATTAATTCCACCATCTGCTCCTATATAAGAACCAACACCAGTTGCTGCACTAATAACCGATAGTACAATACCAATCGTAGTGATAACAAGAATGTTCGTTAATATAAACAGAAATATTCTTTTACCCATACATAACCTCCGCTGTCATATTAAGTTCATTTGAACTTATTAATAAAATTATAAAAATAAACGTCTCAAATTGCAAGGAAAAAGGAATCATTTCCTATGTTTATCATAACGGCTTAAGCCCCGTCACTTCAATATTTACGACATTTGCTACAGCTGAAAAGTGAACAAATTGTGACGCCGCTTTCTGGATTTTAGTTTATTTTGCATTTTCATCAAAAAGAGATTATGATGTTGAATTAGATCAATTATGACGTTTTTGACGTACAAACGAGGTGGAATAATGGGTGCTTTTAAATTAACGAGAATTGACATGACAAGTCTTCTCTATTCTCTAAAAGGAGAGGGAGATCTGACTCCGCTTCAGCTATTAAATTTATCTGTAAAAAAAGACAAACATCACGAACATGACGAGCTAAAAATCCCTTCTTTTTTTGAGAGGCTTGAACGGCGGAAACACAAATCAGAGCATGGACTCTCCACAAATGAAATTGTAGAATTAGGAAACCTATGCGAACTGACTTCTCTTAAATCGACAGCGATTCAAAACTGGATCAAACGTGATATTAAAGATATGATTGGCCACCCTGAGCTTGGAAAGAAGTACTCAATTGATCAGGTCGTTATTTTATTAATTGTTAGAGATTTAAAATCAGTTTTTGACTTTGATGCCATCCGTACCATCTTATCTGCCTTATTTAACACAATTACGGATCGAACTGATGATATTATTAGTCCACTGCGCTTTTATGAAGCATATGCGCATGTCCTTGATTTTATTTATCATCATACTCTTTTTCCGTTAAAAGAAACAAACTTACGGGAAATCACAGAGGAACAGACAGATAAGCTCCGTGAAGAATTTTCTGAATTGACACAGCACCAATGGCATTTGATCAAAGGCATTATCAGTTCAACCGTTTTTTCTGTCTTTACTTCACACTTGCAAAGTACGGCACAAGAAATGATGTTTCATACACTGCAGCATCAGGATACAGAAGAACCGAGGTGAATCATCACCTCGGTTTTTTGTGCAGCAATTGCCAGCATAATTGTACGCTGTTTTCTTCAAAATAAGAAGGCGCAACAAACATGAGGTGAAAGGAGGAATATGGACATGGCAAACCGAAATCAACTTCTTGTTCCTGGAGTAGAACAAGCATTAGATCAATTTAAATACGAGATCGCTCAAGAATTTGGCGTGACTCTCGGTTCAGATACAGTCGCACGTGCAAACGGTTCTGTTGGCGGTGAAATTACAAAAAGACTCGTTCAACAGGCTCAATCACAAATGGGCAATCAATCTAAATAAAAACATGGTGAAATACGCCGGAGCTATTCTGGCGTTTTTTTATTGTTCATATGTGTGCTCATCCCGGTTCTCACGATAAGGGGACGGTACACCTTTTCCTTGCTTCATATGTTCTCTTTTTCGTTCAGCGGACGGCCGTTTCTGATCCCTGTCGTTTTTTTTTGTGTGCTTTTCAGCGCCACCACGTGATGTGCCGTTTGGATTTCTTTTGTCATCAGGTTCCGTTGAGTGATTTTTTTTTTGTTCTTTATCGATAGAACGATCCTTTTCTTCCTTTATTTGATTGTCTTTGCTTTCATCATCAGGTTTTGTTTGGTGAGGCTTTTGAATAGATCCTTGCTCTTCCCTCTCTTGATCCTTCTGCTCTTTGTCTTCAGCTTCAGGAGCCTCTTGATCTGGCTTCATCTCTTCGCTATCGTCTGTCTTGACGTCTTCTTGTTTGTCTTTGTCTGTTTGATCTTCATCATCTTTGTTAGGCTCTTCTTCTTTGACAGCATCACTCTCTGCTGCGTCTTCATCCTTTTGAATGTCTTCTTGTTCTTTGTCTTGCATTTCTTGATTTCTGATATATGTGCCTGTTGAAATGCCTGCCTTTTGAGCTTTTTCTCTTGTTTCCAGGTCACTTTCTACAGTTTCTAGCTTGTAATCGCGCTTTTGATATTCACCAGAGATGGTGTTAATTTTACTTTTGACGTTGGTTTTATATGTATGGTCCTGCTTGTTTTCATAAACCGTTGAAATATAAATGCTCTTAGAGTGGTTCACGTAACCTTTTTTGTCACAGTCATCTATGATTTCCTGCACGACTTTGGTCATGTCGTTTTTTTCCAAATCCTTCATACTGGCCAGTACTTGTTTCGCATCTTTATTCAGTGGTGTGACACCGATCACTTGATAATCGTGATCAAGCTTCAGTTCAAAGCTTGGGTTAATGTCAATTGTCATATATGCATATGCTTTTTGACTTGAGAAAGATGGCATCATAGTAAAAATCACGACAATAATCGCTGCGATTGATAGGATTCCTGCATTTAACGGACGTAAACGAAGCAGGTCAAAAAAACCGGCTCTTTTTCTTTCGAGACGTGATTCATTCGGAAATGTCACTTCTTGACCGATTTCATAGTCTTGCTGTTCATATTTTGTCCGCAGAAATTGTCCATCAGGGGTCAGCAGCGTGACATATTTTTTGTTTTTCTCTACTATAATGCCTCTTCTCATGAATTAAGCACCCCTTTAAGGTAATCTTTCAAATACACATAATCACCCGTCATAATGATCGCCATCGCAATGATGTATTTTCTATTTCTCTCAATCGTTTTGCGGCTGACTTCCACTAGCTTTTCAAGCTGTTTGACTGGTAATTGTTTTTTCTGAAATAAAATGGTTCTGAGCTCATCGTGTTCAACGAGTGTGTGGGCTACTTTAATAGCATTTTGCCTGGCATCTGCATGCTTTGGTGAATGTTCAAGCAGCTCTTGAAACGTGAGACCGTATACTTTTAATCTTTCTTTAAAATGTTCTATTTCTTCTCTTCTATGTTCTTGTTCAATTAAACGTCTATATTCATTTGTAGACAGCTCTGCTTCAATCATGCTTTGAGAGTACTCGCCATTTTCACTTTCTTGCAGGTCCATTTGAACCGTTGGCGCATTTCTCGCTTCTTTTCGAATATAGTCGATCACTTTTCTTTTAATAATTAATTCCGCGAAAGCAAGGAGTGAATTTCCTTTTTCGGCGGAGTATTTTTCTATCGCTTCATTAAAGGCAATTAAGCCTATGCTGAATTCATCATCTTTTTCATCTATATATCGTTTACAAACGGATGAAACCGTCTTAGCGACAAATGGTTTGTATTGCTCTATTAATGCATTTTGCAGCTCGATATCACCTTGTTGAATACTGATAGCCGACTGCTCTAATGTTTGCTTTTTCTTTCCTTTTTTAAACAAAAGGCTAAGCAATGGTTTCACCTCAGTTCTCCCTATATTACTCATTTATGATAGCTAATTTATGAGGGAAGCGCAAAGGAAGAAATGAGGAATTCATTTCCTGTTACTCAATTATGACATGTATATCATCATCTACTTTACAATGTTTCGTCTAAAAGCAAAGAAATAAGGGGGTATCTCCCCCTTATTTGTAATATACGTGTTATGAAAATGAAATGATATTTCTTTCAAAAAACCTACTCTTCTAGGCGTCCCTCTTGTTTTTCCTTGTTTTCTTGCCCGCCTTTTCTTGATGGGCTTGATAAAAACCAGCCAAATGCTGCAATTGCGAGAAGCACTGTCCAGAAAATCACTTTCCATAATGCTGAATGAATAAAATGAGAGGACACGATACCAATGGCTGGATGTGACAATGTATAAAGCGTGAGCTTCACACCAACCCATCCGACAATGACAAAGGCTGCTGTTTCTAGGCTCGGTCTTGTTTTGAGCAGTTTCACAAAGACAGTAGCTGCAAATCGCATGATGATAAGACCGATGATACCACCTAAAAGAATGACAATAAATTGACCGCCATCGAGTCCGCCGATTTGCGGAAGACTCGTTTTCGGCAATGTCACGGCTAATGCGACGGCCGCTAAGATGGAATCTACAGCAAAAGCGATGTCGGCAAGCTCGACTTTTACGACTGTTGCCCAGAAGCCGCTTTGCTTCATGTTTGTGTCTGATTCCTTTTTCTTAAATACGTGCGATTTTAAAATATGGTGAATGGAAATATAAAGAAGATAAATTGCGCCAATGGCTTGAACTTGCCACACATCCACTAAAAACGAAATAAGAAACAGGGAACCAAATCGCATGACAAACGCACCCGCAAGTCCGTAAAACAATGCCTTTTTTCTTTGCTTTTCAGGAAGGTGTTTAACCATCACAGCCATGACCAGCGCGTTATCAGCTGCTAAAATCCCTTCTAATCCAATCAGTACGAGAAGAACCCACCCGTACTCTAAAATAATTGCTGCATCCATCATCATTCCTCCTTGTTTTTATCTATTGTCCCACAACAGACAAAGGCTTATGAATACAAAAAAGACCTTTGCCTGTAATGGCAAAGGTCTTGCTAGACATGTGATATGTAGAATCATGCCAACAAAGCCGATGGAACTTAAGTCCATGTAATGACGACTTTGTTTCCGGTAAAAACCGGACGCTACTCCCCTTTGGTGGGATTTAAGAATATTTAGATTACTTATATCATAATCAATAGACACTGGATTGTCAACAGGTGACTTTCAGTGATTAGGCCGTTGGTGTTTCTGTTTTTCTTTTTCTACGTTTCAGCCATATATAAACAACGAACAACAACACAACCCCGATCCCAATCGGTAAAAGATATGGATCTAACATAGCGCCAACCTCTTTCCAGTTCTCCCCGAGCACAAACCCAAGATACACATACACAAATGTAATGGGCGTAATCGCCAAAAACGTATACAAGCAAAAGACCCACACATTCATCTTGGCAATACCGCACGGGATGGAAATAAGCGTTCTGACCCCTGGAATAAACCGGCCGCTAAAGGCGACGAAACCACCATGCTTTTCAAAGAAAGCATCCGATTTATCAAGCGACTCAGGTTTGACAAAAAAGTACTTCCCATATTTATTTAAAAAGGGTCTGCCGCCATAACGTCCTAACCAGTACAAGGTCAAAGGGCCAGCCACGCCGCCAATGGAGCCGGCAGCCACAACACCGATGAAGGCCATGTCCCCTTCTGAGACCCAGTAACCCGCAAGAGGCAGAACCACTTCAGCAGGAACAAATTCAATGCATAATGCGAGGAAGATGCCAAAGTACGACAAGTTCTTAAAAGCATCAGCTAAAGAAATAATAAAATCTTCGATGTTTATCAATCCCTTTCACACATAATCGTTTGAATGATTCTATCTCTTTTAGAATCACACCATATATTAAACGAATAAAACCGAAGAAACGATTCACTTTTCGTCGTTTTTTTACATTAAATTTGATTTTACTATAAAAGACACGTGAAAAAAACGTTGATTGTGGTATTTAAGTGAAGGAAAAGTGAACACAGAAGCCATTCGATCCGATATATTAAGTATATGTCTGTTTTAAGATACTGGAGGTTTTCTCACATGACCCAATTAACAGGAAGCTACAACGGATGGCTTGTCTTTCTGTCAGTCGCTGTCGCCGCTGTGGCCTCCTACTCAGCTCTTCAGTTAGCCAGCCGAGTGATACAGTCAAGCGGTGCAAAGAAAAAGGTATGGCTGGTCATTGGTGCAATGATCATGGGGATGGGCATATGGTCGATGCATTTTATTGGCATGATGGCATTTCACATACAAACCGGCATCACATATGAAACTCCCTTACTGATTTTATCGATTTTGGCGTCTTTTGTCGGTTCTTTGATCGCATTCTCGATATGCATTCAAGAGCAGCTCTCCATAAGACGGCTGCTCATTAGTTCAATCACCATGGGCTCAGCTATTTGCAGCATGCATTATCTTGGAATGGAATCAATGGCCAATGTCTCAATCAGCTATGATCCAGTCCTCTTTTTTCTTTCGTTTTTCATTGCTGCGCTGGCATCTTTCTTTTCACTGCATCTCTTTTTTCGGCTCCATCGATCCGAGAAGAAAAAGGAGGATCATCTGTTAAAAATAGCTGGTGCACTCGTGATGGGTGGGGCTATTTCTGGCATGCATTATACTGGTATGGCTGCTTCTACTATGTTTTTTCATTCAGATGGACAGTCCGCTGCAGGCGGCTCTCTTGAAATGTCGCCATTCAGTCTGTCGATTTTCATCGGCTTGATGACACTGATTGTCCAAACACTGATGATCTTTGGTGCCTATATAGATCACCGAATCATGAAGCAGTCAGATCAGTTAAAGGAAAATGAACAGCGGTTTCAATCGCTCATTAAACATAATATCGATGGCATTATCGTGTTATCTGTCGATCGAAAGGTGCTTTCTGCGAACGACTCAGGTAAACAAATCTTAAAAATGTGCAATTCTTGGATTGGTGATGATGTCAGTCAATACGTGATGCCGACTGAGATGTGGGAAGAATTTATTTCCCGGTCAAAAAAAGCCATCACACGTGAAGCAGAACTGAAAGCAGCAGATCGTTTTTATTATTATCATGTCACTTACATACCTGTTCATGTCAACAATACACTTGACAGTATTTATCTTGTCTTAAAAGATTTAACGCAGCAGCGGATTGCAGAAAAAGAAATTCATGTCATGGCACATTATGATGCGTTAACTGAGCTTCCTAATCGGCGCCACGCCATCAACCATTTAAATGATGTTCTCTCCGCTCAAGAAGAGACAGGAACATCGACGGCTGTTCTGTTTCTTGACTTGAATCGTTTTAAAATTATTAATGATGCACTTGGTCATAACATAGGAGACTTACTACTTAAAGCAGCTGCAAACAGACTGACACAATGTTTACCGGACAATGGCTTTATTGCAAGACTAGGCGGGGATGAATTTTTAATGATCTTCCCTCACATGGGACATGACACACAAAAAATTGAGCAGCTTTCTCAAAATATCATTCGTCAATTTGAACGTCCTTTTTTCATCCAGAATCATCAGCTCATTACATCTATCAGCATTGGGATCGCCATCTCACCTCAAAATGGCAAAGATGGGATGGAATTGATGAGGAAAGCCGATATGGCGATGTATTTATCCAAAAAACATAAGCAAAGCCGGTATGAGTTCTTTACCGAATCAATGGAAAGATCAAGTGAAGACAGGTTAAATCGAGAGCTTGAGTTGCGGGATGCCATTCAGAGAGAACAGTTTGTGCTTCATTACCAGCCGCAAGTCAGTGCGAAAACAAGAAAGATGACTGGCGTAGAAGCTCTTCTAAGAATGAAGGCACCAGATGGTTCCTTAAAATCACCTGAGGCTTTTATTGAGCTGGCAGAGGAATCAGGGCTGATCATTGATATTGGCAGATGGGTCATTGATACCGCATGCAGGCAGGCTAAAACGTGGTATGACAACGGGCTGAAAATTCCTGTGGCTGTCAATTTATCTGCGAAACAATTCAATTCTGAAGACTTAATTGATTTGATTAAGCTGACACTGAAAAAATACAACCTGACATCGTCACTGCTCGAGCTTGAAGTGACAGAAAGTATGACAATGGACAATATCAAGCAATCAAAACAGGTGCTGACGTCGCTGAAACATCTGGGCGTTCGCATTAGTATTGATGACTTTGGTACAGGTCATAGCTCCTTAAGCTATTTAAAGGATTTGCCCATTCATCGACTGAAAATCGACAAATCCTTCATTGAAGATATTTTAAATGATTCGAAGTCTGAACAGATTACAGGTGCCATTATCGCGATGGGACATCAATTATCTCTCGAAGTCATAGCAGAAGGTGTTGAAACCTTTGCGCAGGCGCAGCTTTTATCTGCGCAAGGATGTGACGACCTGCAAGGTTTTTATTATGCAAAGCCCCTTCCAGCAACCGATATCGAAAAATTCATTGCCTACCCGGCTCATCAGCTGGACACATAAAAAAGGTGCCAATCATGGCACCTTTCAGCGTGTAGACAAACCCTCGCATTCGTTGTCAGTTCTGCGCTCCGATGCTCACGAATGTCAAATTCGCTCTGCTTCGGTGCTCGTCCTTCCTAGACTTCAAAGGTTTTCAGGTCACGCTGAAAAGAAGACAAAGGGCTAAAATAAAGATCATTTTAGCCCTTTGTCAACAATCTGAGAGGTGCCAATCATGGCACCTTTTCGTTCTATCTAAATAATAAATGTTGACTGTGAATGCCTGCTTTTTTCAATAGACTAATCAATTGTTCTTGTTCTTCACGCGAGAGGCCAGAGAACGCACGCGCAATCCGGAGAGAATGAATCGGGTAAATCTTATCAAGATAACTGCGCCCTTTATCCGTTAAATGGGCATAAACCGACCGTTTATCCTTTGGGTCCTGCTCTCTTTCAATGAAACCATTTCGTTCTAATTTGTCAATTACGTACGTCACATTCCCGCTGACAAGCAGGAGTCTTGAGCCGATTTGCTGAAGTTTTTGAGCACCTCTTGTGTACAGCAATTCAAGAACGGCAAATTCAGTTGGATTAAATCCATGCTCTTTGCTGTCTCTAATGCTGTGTTCTGAAACGCTTTTAAATGCTCTTGCAAATACCTTGTAAAGTGTCATTGAACGTTCTACTTCTTCTTCATTAAACGATAGTCTCATCACATATCTACCTCTTATAATATTTTTTTAACTTCAAGGCTTTCTTGCGGTGCAGTTGGAGCCTTTCGTAAAAAATAGAAGTACGTTTTTGAAAACCCTTTCAACCACATAAGTGACTCCATTCGTGTTATGTATAAGATTTCGATATAAACTTATAAAATCCTTCTTATTTTTCACAATCATCTCGAAAAAAAGCTTTTTTAGCAAACCATCAAGATGCGACATAGTTTAACATAATCTGTAAAGAAACTGCGTTTCCTTACACTGTATTCGTCAAATTTCTACAAAATTCAATATTGCTATAATATTAAGCACGCAAAAAAAGAACCCTTTATGTGACATACGCACATTTCAAGGGATTTTCACAAATTACGCTCTGTTTTGTTGAAAAAGAAGTGATACTCTTTTTTTAAGTCACTAATTGTCATGTTCTTGGCCGCATCAGGGCTGTAAACTCCTAATGAACAGAGCTGCTTCGTATAATAATGTCTTTCCTTTGCTAAAGCTTCTGTTAAGATACGCCGCACCGATTATCCCCTCCTATCAAGTGATCTGGACCAGGTGCTTATGAAGAGCTTTTATACAAATCATTTTGTACGGCTCTTAGAAGAGCATGTGCATTCTGACCTGCCGCCTGCATGAATCGCTCCAGTAATTCATCCCTCTTCATATCTAATGCGATGATTTCTTTTGCCATACAGATGATCTGTGTTTGCTCCATCATTTGCTCCTCCTCCTAGTTCAACTCATCATCATTATATGCACGCGCAACACTTATTTCACATTTGTTGTTATCTTTCCTTCCATGGTTTTTTCATTTTTTCGTTTTGTGTTATATTTTCTGACAAATGATAGGTTTTTTTCCTTCTCGTTCTGTATAATATGAAGAAAAGACTTGCAGGGGTGAGTATATGACGCAGGAAGATGTATCTTATAAAGATAAAAAAGTCATTTCAATCGGGATTGTCAGTGAATTAACAGGGCTATCCGTCAGGCAAATCCGATATTATGAGGAACGCAGACTCATCTACCCCCAGCGCTCAACAAGAGGCACGCGTAAATATTCTTTTTCTGATGTAGAACGTTTAATGGACATCGCCAACAAACGAGAAGACGGTGTGCAAACAGCCGAGATTTTGAAAGACATGAAGAAAAAAGAACAGGCATTAAAAAGCGGACAATATAAGAAAAAAATGCTGGAAGGCCAGATTAACGCACACTTCCGGTACAAAAATCGATAAACAAATAAAGATTCGCTTACTCTTTAAAATTAAAGACAAGTGAATGTATGATAACGTAGTAAAAAGAGACAGCGATTGCTGCCTCTTTTTCAACTAAAGCACCTGTTAAGTGCAACGATCTAGTGTTCATCCATTCGTTCAGGAATCGAAACAGTTCGTTCATTGACCACATTCCCCGTGTTTAGAGTCGTTTTGGGCTCAATTAAGAGCAAATGAACTTCTTCTTCAGCAATTGGCTGATGTTCAATTCCTTTAGGAATCACAAGAAACTCCCCTTCATTAAGAGCTATTTCTCTATCCCTAAAACGGATGACTAGATTCCCTTTACATACAAAGAACATTTCATCCTCGTCATCATGGTGATGCCAAATGAATTCACCCTTAATTTTTACCATTTTAATGTATGAGTCGTTCAACTCTCCACTTATTCTAGGATTCCAATAATCATTTATTTGCAAAAATTTCTCTTGGATATTAATCTTTGAAATCAATAGATTCCCTCCTCATTTAATTGGAAACGTCTGTTTTATCTTTTCCTAGTTAAAACTCTCTACCTTTCAATTCTCCTCCTCATGATAAATCTCTTATATCATTAAGTTTACTTATTCTATTGGATCACGTAAAATCAAAAAATAGTGTATAGTTCATCACAATTTGCGATGCAAAAAGGAGCGTTATTTTGGATATTAAATCTTTGGAAATATTTAAAGCAGTAGCTATTGAACAAAGCATTACAAAAGCTGCCGAGAAATTAAATTATGTGCAGTCGAATGTCACTGCACGAATCCAACGTCTTGAACAAGAATTAGGTGTTCCTCTTCTCTATCGATATCACAAGAAGATATCCTTAACGCCTGCAGGACGTGAACTGTTGCCATATGTAAACAAATTACTCTACGATTTTGAAGAAGCAATAGAGGCAGTAAAGCTTTCCTCTACTCCGCGGGGAACTTTACACATTGGATCTATAGAATCAACCGCTTCTACAAGATTGCCAATCATTTTTACAGAATATCATAAGACATTTCCACAAGTAGAATTGAGCATGTATATGGCACCTACTGTAGATCAGGTTAGTGCTATTCTTAACTACAAGGTAGACGGTGCATTGGTTGATGGGCCAATTCTTCATCCGGACATTATTGAGTACCCTGTATTGGAAGAATCACTTGTTCTGATTACAAGCTACTCCCGGGAGGAATTCCAGGTAGAATCAATCTTACATGAACCATTGCTTTCGTCATTCGCGCATTGCATCTATTTGGGGCGTTGGCAGCGATGGTTAGAGAGCAATGGCTACCCTCCTATGAAGGTAATGGAATATGGCACTCTAGAGGGCGTGCTTAAATGCGTTGAAAACGGGCTTGGAGTCACCGTATTACCAAAATCTATGGTTGAATCTCGGATGCAAGGCAGATTTACCTGTCATCCATTACCGGAACCACATAGAATCGTGCCCACTGTGTTTATAAGGCGCCGCGATTCGTACATGACCAGTGCCCTCTCACGATTTATGGAGTTAATGGGCATAACTCATATGTGATCAGGTCATTTGTGGTAAAAAAGAGGATAGATAGAGCGAAGTTCTTTCAGCTCTTCTATCCTTTTAAATAAAATCATTTTAGATTATACCTTGTCTTCTAATAAAATTTTTCATTGAGAGGAAGCGTCAGTTCCTTCAACGACCCCTACAAAGTCAATCCGTACACCGCCTTTTTCAGGATCTTCTATTACCCGCATGGCAAGTGCCTTTTTCTCCCCTTTTTTTTCATCTTCGTAATTCGCATGAAAGACGTGAATGCTGGCTTCTTCCAATTGAAAATCTTCATAAGAAAGCGTCTCTATGCCCCATTCCTTTTTCAGCTTTAGAATGTCATTTGGGCTTGGGACAGCACCTTCAACATAGATGTTTTCTATTTTTCGTTTATCTCCTTCGGTAATCGCTTCAATCATATACTCTGCTGCCACAAGTCTTCTGTCTTTCCCCTCGTCTTCCCTTGAACATGCACCTAGCAATACCATGCACATCAAAATGAATAAAAACTTCTTCATTTTTCTCTCCCACCTTCTCCTTAAAATGTAAAGGATGGAAGCGCTATATGCAATCTTTATTCAAAAAAGACTGTAAAACGTAACGTTTTACAGTCTTCTTGCTACATCAGTGTATGAAGGAATGCTGTTGCAATTCCAAAATAGATCAGTAAGGATAGAATATCATTCAATGTTGTGATCAGCGGGCCAGATGCAATGGCTGGGTCCACGTTTAATCTGTGTAAAATAATCGGCACGACCGTACCTGCCATTGTCCCAATAATCAGTGTTGCAAGCAGTGAGGAGCCGACAACAAAACCTAAAATCATATTGCCCTGCCACACCATTGCGACGACTGTAATAATAATGGAACAGACGATCCCAATGTAAATACTTGTTCTCAGCTCTCTAAAAATAAGACGCATAATGGTTTTTTTCGTTAATTCTTCTTTTGAAAGCCCTCTAATCACGACGGCAAGAGACTGTGTCCCTGTATTCCCTGTCATCCCGGCAATCATCGGCATGAAGAACGCTAAAGCAACGACTTGCTGAAGGGTATCTTCAAAATAATTTAAAATACTGCCTGAAATCAGCCCAATGAACAAGAGCAGAATGAGCCATGGAAGACGGCGGTATGCCGCCACAAATGCCGGCGTGTCGAACGTAATATCTTTACCAGAGGCAGCAAACTTCTCATAGTCTTCGCCTGCCTCTTGAATGACAACATCAATGATATCATCGACTGTAACGATTCCGACTAGGACATTGTTCTCTTCCACAACAGGAATGGCAAGAAAATCATACCGTTCAATCAGCTTTGCGATTTCCTCCTGATCTTGAAAGGCTCCAACGGCAATGACTCTTGTAAACATGAGATCCTGCACCTTTTCATCCGGTTCACCTAAAATGAGATCACGGTATGAGAGAACGCCTACAAGCTGTTTTTGATCATTAATCACATATAAATAGTTGATTGATTCCGCAATTTCTGCAAAGCTTTTCAGCTTCACAACGGCATCCTGCACCGTATAATGCTGAGGAATCCAAACGTACCGGTTGGTCATGATCCGTCCCGCTGTCTCAGCAGGGTAATTCATAAGAAGCTGGACGGCCTTTGATTCCTCTGCTTCCATGTTAGATAAAAGCTGATCCTTTAGCTCATCCTCCATCTCATCAAACAAGTTGGCTAGATCATCGTTATCCATTTTGTTTGTGACGAAGGTAGCTTTGTCTTTCCCTACTTTTTCAAGAACGATTTCTTGGTATTCCCGCTCCAGCTCACCCATCATTTCTGTCACGTCATCGACTGGTAAAAAGCTGAGGAAGCGGCCGCGGTGTTTTTCTGGAAGCTCTTTAAATAAGTAGGCCATATCATATGGCTGAAGTTCTTCCATGATGTTTTTAAATTCTTTGCGTTTTCCATCTCTTAGTAAAATAATGATGCGTAAAATGAGTTCATCGTACGTAATATTTTGTATCATCGCTGTTACCTCCCCAAAGTCAGGAGATACCCGAATCCCTTAGAATGTGCGGGGGTCAGGATCTCCTCTATCTGATGTCTCAATCTGATCTTTTGACATATTCTCTATGTGTCTCGAATCGGGATGATCCATCCCCACACCTCCTTTTCCCATAAAAAAGCACCTTCAACCGAATGAAGGCGCTTTGTAAGCATAACAAAATAAACACTTGCTCCTTCAATCGTAGAGCTTTAGCACTGTATGGCATAGGAAAAATCCAGCTGCATTAAAAATCACCTTATGTCGATGATTTCTGTTGACCCATTGGCGTCTTTGGACATTTTTGGGCAGCAGCGTATCTCCATACAGGAGCCTCACCTAACGAAGTCTCATATTGTTGACACACTGAGATTACAGAAAAAGCGCAGTGATGTCAATAAGCAAGATGCCAAGTTTCCTCATGTATTCGCTTACTTTTGAAAAAAAGAGCGATAGACAAAGTTGACCATCGCCCTTTCATGTCTTTTATTCCTCTTCTGGCTGATTCATATCCTCTTGGGAGAGGAGATGAAAGGAATCATGCAAAAACAAAGCATATCCTTCTCCATCAGGATGCGGAACATATTCCGCATGGTCCATTGTCTGCTCTTCTTCTTTTTTCTTCATATTCTCTCGCCTCCTTTCCCGTAGTTTGTCCCAATGAAAAAACCTTACACATGAAAGTGTAAGGTTTGGTGATGGCTTAATCATCCCATTCTTGCTTCAGGATTTTGCCTGTTTTAGCGGAAATCTCAAAATCAACTTCCTCGCCGTTTGGTGTGGTGATTTCGACTTCATACAAGTACACACCATTTTCTTTATCTAAATCAGAATCTGTGACTGTTCCTTTTACTTTTGCAAGGGCAATTTTTTCAGCCTGCTTTTTAGTGATTTTCACATTCTGTTTCTTTTCTTTGACTGGATCGTTCAGCGCTTTTCCTGTTTTCGCATCGACATATACTTTATATTCAAAGCCGCCTTTTTTAATCTCGACCTCATACACCCATTTTCCTTTTTTACGCTCAAGATCCACATCGTCCACATACCCTTTCACCACTTTTAGGGCTGCTTTTTCTGCTTGTTTCTTAGAGACAAACGAAGATTTCTTTTGCACCACTTGCTCCGCGTGTGCTGTTTGATTTGTATTTTGCGCTTGAAGTGTGAAACCACCTGCGACAAGAGTTCCTGTTAATGCTGTAGCTACTAGTACTTTTTTCATCATGTTCATGTCCTCCTCTATTTGATTTCTCCTTTATCTTAAAGAAACAAGATGATAAAGAAAGGAAAGAAACATGAGAAAATCATGAGAAAAGGATTAGTTTTCGTACGTAATACCTTCAATGTCTCCTGTATATGCGTTCACAAGCACCTCTGCCTCTCGCCCGTCAGGCAAATCCAGCTCCACCTCAAAGACGAGCATACCGCTAAATGTTTCAAGATCTGCATCATCCACTGTCCCTCCGACTTCTTTTACCGCAATTCGGATGGCTTCTTCAACCGTGATTTTCGTCAGTTTCTTTTCTTTAGAGGTTGGTTTTTTCTTTTCTGCTTCAAGCACCTTAAACGTTTGCTTGTCGACATCGACTTGATATAATTCTTTTTTTGATTGGATCGTAAAGATAAAACGATCTGACTTTTCTTTCTTTTGGATGACAGTACCGCTTACTTTTTTAACAGCCGCTTCCTCTGCCTGGAGCTCAGCATTTTTTTCATTTGGCTTTTGATAGCTTTTGATCTGTCTGATTTCTTTCATTTGACCGCTTGCAGAAGATGCAATGATTTGATAGATGCCATTTGCATTTTCCAGCGTCAATGTATAGTCCTGTTTATGATTGATTAAATCAATATTTGTAATGTTTCCATTGTAGTCTTTTGCGATGATTTTTTTGATTTCTGCTTCACTTAATATTTTTTGATCAATGGTTTGAATCATGAGCATTGCAAAGGCAGCAAGAACGACGAGACATCCTGCGAGCGCAAGCACCATTTTTGTTTTTCTAGACATGCAGCGCCTCCTTCCTATTTCCTATTTTATAAGGAGGAAATGAGAAATTGATGAGAAAAGACCTATTTTATTTCCGGAAAAGAATGGTCATGGTTGTCCCTTCGCCGATTCGGCTGTCTACCTTCAGCTCAGCTCCATGCTCTTCTGCAATTTGCTTCGCAATTGAAAGACCAAGACCCGTTCCGCCCGTCTCACTGTTTCTTGCTTCATCCACACGGAAAAAGCGGTCAAAGATTTTCGGCAAATCCTCTTCTTTTATGCCAATCCCATGGTCAACGACTGAAATAAACGGCTTCTCTCCCGCCCATCCGCATGTCACATCAACTGGCTCTGTACTATATTTGACCGCATTATCAATCAAGATGGTCAAAAGCTGTTTGATTTTCTCTTCGTCTCCTTCCGCAATAAGCGGCTGATCTGTTTGCACATGAGTTTGAATGGTTCGATTGGTGGCTACTTCAAGTGTATGGCATATCTGCTTGCACAAATGACCAAGATCGACTGGCTTCATATCCACATATAGAGGCTGACCATTTTTCGCCAGTGTCAGCAATTGATCTGTCAGCCTTTTCATTTTTTTCGCTTCATCATGAATCGCTTGGGAGGATTCTTCTATAACTTCTGGACGTGTCTGTCCCCAGCGTTTTAGTAAATTACTGTAGCTCATAATGACGGTAATCGGTGTCTTCAATTCATGAGAGGCATCATGCAAGAATTGCTGCTCTTTCTCATAATGCTTCTCGAGGATTTCTGACATTTCATTAAAGGTTTGTCCCATTTGATACAATTCATCCTTTGAATCGCCTGCTAGTTTGATTCGTTTAAACGCCTTCTCCTTCATACTTGCCTTCATGGTGCTCGTCAATCGACTAATCGGCCGGACGATTTGTTTTGTTAAAATGTGGCCTGCAAAATAAGAAAGCACTATAATTAAAACGCCAGCAGCGATTAAAATCATTCTTAATAACGCCAAATTCTCTTCCGTATTTTCGATTTCTTCATATACTTGAAGCGACACAATCTCTCCATTTGTCCAAATGACCGGAATCGCAGCGAACGCAGTCATATGCTTGTTGTATTCTTTGATTTCTGCTGTCTGCCCAGATTCATATGTGAAAGGCAGTGAACTAAACGTTGACTCCTTTGTGACAGTCAGCTTTGATTCACCCGTTTCTGTCACGACACGGATCATGCCATTTTGGGGCAAGTACGCTTTCAGAAGCTCCGAAGATGGAAGACCTTCTTCTTCTGATTTTTTTAAAGCAATGGCGATATTTTCAGCCACCTCAGACAGCCGGGACATATCTTTTTGCGTCAAGGTTATCGAAAAAATAAAATAAATGGCTGTATGAAATAAGAGCACCATTAAAAACAAAGACAACGACGTATAAAGCTGGATCTTATTTTTTAATCTCATTCTTTATCCTTTCATCACATAACCCACACCTCTCACTGTGTGAATCAGCTGTTTTTCGAATGGGTAATCGACTTTTTTTCTTAAATAACGGATATAGACATCCACCACGTTCGTATCACCAAAATAATCAAAACCCCAAACGGCTGTTAAAAGCTGATCTCTTGTGAGCACTTGCTGCTGATGCTTCAGCAAGTGGACAAGCAGATCATATTCTCTCGGTGTGAGTTCAAGCATTTGGCCTGCCCTTTGTATGTCTCTTGTTTTCTCGTTGACAGTCAAATCTGCTATGCTCAGCTCTGTCTCCATCTCTTCTTGCGCATGAATATTCAACCTTAGCTGCGCGCGAATTCGCGCTAATAATTCTTCTATGTCAAAGGGCTTTGTAATATAATCATTCGCCCCAAGATCGAGCCCGCTTACCTTATCAGGAACACTTCCTCTTGCTGTAATCAACATAATAGGTGTCGCTGTATTTGTCTTTCGAACCCTTCTCAGCACTTCAAGACCGCTTAATTCTGGAAGCATGACGTCAAGCAGCACCAAATCGAAGCTTTCTTCTTCAAGAGCCTGAAGTCCATCCATTCCAGTCTCTTTGACTGTCACCTCATATCCTTCATATTCAAGCTCTAGTGACAGCACCCTTGCAATTTTCTTTTCATCTTCGACTACGAGTATCTTCCCTTTGTTCATCTCTATCTCTCCTATCTGAAAGGCAAGCTTGTCTTTTCATTATTATATGTTGCCTTTCGCATTTGGAACAGTCACAATCTTCACGTCTATTTTTTATGAAAGAAACATTTATTTTTGAACAAAAACTTTTTATATCGCATTTAATGCTTGATTTCCTTGTTTTTTAGTTTGCCTCTTTTAGTCCTTTTCACCCATTTTCATCTGGACAGGTGCAAGCTCACTATGCAGCATATCCTCCTTTTTCATATGATATCAAGAGTTTTCCTCAAAAGCTGAGTTCTTTCGTCAAGAAGTGAGGAGAACTGCACTTTTGATAATAGATTGATTATTTGAAAAATTATTACAATTTACCCTTTCCGATCAAAAGTTTCTTTTATACAATAACATTACGCAGCCTGAATCTACTTTGAAAACAAAATAAGGAGGGCTTTCTTATGAAAGGTGAAATTCGCTTAATTCCGTATGAAGTAAAAGCCAATGTGATGGAAGCGAAAGAGACGCCGGAAAGTATTCAGGAGATTAAAGCACCCGAACTTTGGTCAAGTGGCTTCAAAGGAAAAGGCATAACCATTGCTGTCCTTGATACAGGTTGCGACACGGAGCATCCCGACTTAAAAGATCAGATTATCGGAGGCAAGAACTTTACCGATGATGACAACGGAGATGCTGAAAATGTGAAAGACTACAACGGACATGGCACCCATGTAGCAGGGACGATTGCAGCAACAGATCAAAATGGCGGAATTCTAGGGGTTGCCCCTGAAGCCAAGCTGCTGATCGTGAAAGTTCTTGGCGGTGAAAATGGCAGCGGGAAATACGAATGGATCATTAATGGCATCAACTATGCCGCTGAGCAGAAGGTGGATATTATCTCCATGTCTCTCGGTGGTCCAAGCAATGAGCCCGCCTTGCAGGAAGCCATTCAAAACGCGGTGAAAAGCGGTGTACTTGTTGTGTGCGCAGCAGGAAATGAAGGGGACGGGGACGAGCGTACAGAAGAGTTCTCCTACCCAGCAGCATACAATGAAGTCATTGCCGTCGGCTCTGCCTCTCTTGCAAGAGAATCCTCTGAATTCTCCAATGCCAATAAAGAAATCGACCTCGTCGCTCCAGGAGAAGACATTTTATCCACTCTCCCTAACCATAAATACGGCAGACTCACAGGCACCTCAATGGCCGCCCCTCACGTAAGCGGTGCACTAGCCATTATTAAAAATGCCGAGGAAGAAGCGTTCCAGCGCAAGCTGACAGAGCCTGAGGTCTATGCTCAGCTTGTCAGAAGAACCCTTCCACTGAAGCAGTCGAAAGCCCTCGTCGGAAATGGATTTTTATATTTAACTGCGCCTGATGTCCTTTTAGAAAAAACATTGGAAGCAGATCTTTTATCTCTATAGCTTGAATAGAGATCCTGAGAATAGATTGAATTTTCTTAGGATTTTTTTAATTAAAATTATTCAAAATTTACTTTGACGAAATGAAGTGGACGTTATATAATCGAACACAATAAATTCATAGTTTGAGAGTCGGTAATTCGATCACACGTCGAATTTTAATTGGGAAGGCCGGTGAAAATCCGGCGCGGTCCCGCCACTGTGAGTGAGGAGAGCTTTTCTCATGAATCCACTGTCATAAGGATGGGAAGGATGAAAAGCTTGCAGATTCACCAGCCAGGATACCAGCCGCTCTATCACATCAAACCCCCTACGGTTGATAGGAGATGTCGGAAAAAGCGTCAGTTATGCTCACGCCTTATTTCGCACACACATTTTGTCTTTTTAAACCAGACATTTGCCCTCATCAATCTTCGCCATGAGTGTAAATGTCTTTTTATATTTAGAGGAGGAATTGGAATTGACAATTGTTAAAACAAGTAATCTAGGTTTTCCGCGAATTGGTTTAAACAGAGAATGGAAAAAAGCACTTGAGTCTTATTGGAAAGGTCAAACAGACCGCGAAACCCTCTTAAGCACACTGGATGAACAATTTTTAACGGCCATTAAAACGCAAATTGATCAACAAATTGATGTTGTTCCTTCTGGAGATTTTACCTTCTACGATCACGTGCTCGATACTGCTGTCATGTTCAATTGGATTCCAGAGCGCTTCCGCAGCTTAAAAGACCCGCTAGATACATACTTTGCGATGGCAAGAGGAACAAAAGATGCTGTCTCAAGTGAAATGACAAAATGGTTTAATACAAACTATCACTACATCGTTCCAGAATACGAAAAAAGCACCGAATTCAAACTCACACATAACAAACCGCTTGAAGCTTACGAAAAGGTGAAAACGGCGTTTGGTGTTGAAACAAAACCTGTTGTACTTGGTCTTTATACATTTGTCTCACTTTCTAAAGGCTATGAACCAAATGAAGTAAAAGAGATTCAGCAGCGTCTCGTGCCGCTTTATACTCAGGTTTTAAAAGAACTTGAAGAAGCTGGCGTCAAATGGGTTCAAATTGATGAGCCAGCACTTGTCACCGCTTCATATGAAGACGTGAAAGCCGTAAAAGAAATCTATCAAACGATTAAAGAAGCCGTACCTGCCTTAAACATTCTTCTTCAAACATACTTTGATTCAGTAGATGCCTATGAAGAGCTTGTCACATATCCTGTTGAAGCCATCGGTCTTGATTTTGTCCATGATCAAGGGCGCAATCTTGATCAAGTGAAAAAGCATGGCTTTCCGAAAGATAAAATTTTAGCAGCAGGCGTCATTGATGGAAGAAATATTTGGAGATCAGATCTTGGAGAAAGATTGTCATTCATTTCTGAGGTCATTGCTGACGCTCAGCCGAAGGAAGTATGGCTGCAGCCATCAAGCAGTTTGCTGCATGTACCAGTTGCAAAACACCCAAGCGAACAGCTTGAAGAGAAACTATTAAACGGACTGTCTTATGCCACTGAAAAGCTGGATGAATTAACAACATTAAAAGAAGGCTTAACAAAAGGAGCCGCAGCGATTGAAGCCGCCATCAATGAAGCCACGCAAGCACTTCTTACTTTAAAAGAATTTGCAAAAGGAACCAATGCGGATTTCACAGCAGAACGCAACAATCTTTCATCGAAAGACTTTAAGCGTCCAGCTGCCTTTGAAGAGCGCCTTCGTATCCAAAACGAATCTCTTGAACTGCCGCTCTTGCCAACAACAACCATTGGCAGCTTCCCGCAGTCTGCTGAAGTGCGCAGTGCTCGTCAAAAATGGCGTAAAAATGAGTGGACAGATGCAGAATATGATGAATTTATTAAGAAAGAAACAAAAAGATGGATTGATATTCAGGAGGAAATCGGTCTGGACGTTCTCGTACATGGGGAATTTGAGCGGACAGATATGGTTGAATACTTCGGTGAGAAGCTAGCCGGATTTGCCTTTACGAAATTTGCTTGGGTACAATCCTACGGATCACGCTGCGTGAAGCCGCCAATCATTTATGGAGATGTCGAGTTTACAGCGCCAATGACCGTGAAAGAGACGGTTTACGCACAAAGCTTAACGGAGAAAAAGGTCAAAGGAATGCTGACAGGACCTGTCACCATTTTAAACTGGTCTTTCCCAAGAACAGATATTTCCCGGAAAGACATTGCCTTCCAAATCGCTTTCGCATTACGTAAAGAGGTAGAAGCGTTAGAAGAAGCAGGGATTCAAGTTATTCAAGTGGATGAACCTGCGCTAAGAGAAGGTCTTCCACTCAAAGAAAGTGATTGGGCAGAATATTTAAACTGGGCAGCAGAGTCGTTCCGACTATCAACATCATCTGTTCAAAATGAAACGCAAATTCATACACATATGTGCTACAGTAACTTCGAGGATATTGTCGATACGATCGAAGACCTTGATGCCGACGTAATTACGATTGAACATTCACGCAGTCATGGCGGATTCCTCGATTACTTAGAAAAGCATCCGTATTTGAAAGGACTTGGACTTGGTGTATATGACATTCATAGCCCGCGCGTTCCATCTGTCGAAGAAATGAGTCAAATCATTGATGATGCGCTGAACGTATGTCCGACAGATCGCTTCTGGGTGAATCCTGACTGTGGTCTAAAAACGAGACAAGAGCCTGAAACCATTGATACTTTGAAAAACATGGTGACGGCTGCTGAAGTCGCTCGTAAAAAGCTGGCGCAGCATGCATAATTGATTCCCTCTCCCCTGCCGAACATGGCGGGGGTTTTTATGCGCAGATTGTCCTGTTTGACCATCTACTAGGATGTTTCCTTTTCTAGCATGATTCGTTTATACTAGAGAAGTCAGTCGAACAAAGGGAGGAAGACAATGAATCACGAAGATTTTTTACAACGCGCAATTGATCTTGCAGTAGAAGGAGTCAATAGTGGTACTGGCGGCCCTTTTGGAGCAGTCATTGTCAAGGATGGACAGATTATTGCCGAGGGAAGCAACAATGTGACAACAACAAATGATCCAACCGCACATGCAGAAGTCACAGCTATTCGAAAGGCGTGCCAGACGCTACATACATACCAATTAGAAGATTGTATTTTATATACAAGCTGTGAGCCTTGCCCGATGTGCCTTGGCGCTATTTACTGGGCTAGACCAAAAGCCGTGTATTTTGCTGCTGGACATCAGGATGCAGCGACTTCTGGTTTTGATGACTCGTTTATTTATGAAGAAATCAACAAGGATTACGAATCAAGAAATATTCCATTTTACCAGCTGACACTTCAAAAAACCCTTGCACCGTTTGAAGCTTGGGAAACATACGAACAAAAGAAAGAATATTAAAAAAAGACACCTGCTTACCAGCAGGTGTTTCTGATTTTCAGCGTGATAGAAAACCTTTTTTATTCAGCCACTTCAAGCTCTACTTCGATGTTCCCTCTTGTTGCTTTTGAATATGGACAGAATTCATGCGCAGCCTCAACAAGCTCTCTCGCTTTGTCATGGTCAAGGCCTTTTGCAGACACAATCAGCTTGACACCAAGCTTAAAGCCGCCATCACTTTCATCTTTTAAAAGACTGACATGTCCCTCTACTTCTGATTCAATGTCTATCCCTTGCTTCTTCGCTACTTGTTCAAGTGCCCCTCCGAAACAAGCTGCATAGCCGGCTGCAAATAATTGCTCTGGATTCGTACCAGTTTCTCCGTCTTTCTTTGCATTAGGCATGACAATGTTATGATCGAGTACACCATCTTCTGAACGAACATGTCCAGCTCTTCCATGCTGCGCCTTTACTTTTGCTGTGAATAATGGTTTCATCTTCATCTCCTCCTTTATCTATTTATTCTTTTCACGTTCTATCCATTTCTCAAACATTTATCGCACATTAAAGAATTTTTCATTTTTGGGCTGTATTTATTTTAAAAAGGAAGAAAATCTTATACAATAATAAGTATGACAAAAAATAGTTGGTGACTGACATGACAAATGAATTCGAGCATATGAAGCTGGAAAATCAGCTTTGTTTCTTGTTATATGCAAGTTCAAGAGAGATGACGAAGCAATATAAACCGTTATTAGAAGAGTTAGACATTACGTATCCGCAATATTTGGCACTGCTTTTATTGTGGGAGCATGGGACATTAAATGTGAAAACGATGGGAGAGCTTTTATATTTAGACTCCGGTACACTCACACCTATGCTGAAACGGATGGAGCAAAACGGACTCATCATCCGCGAGCGCTCGAAAGAGGATGAACGTTCTGTGCAAATTCGTTTAACGGAATATGGCGAACAACTAAAAGAGAAGGCTACTGCGATTCCATTTCATATGCTGTCTGGGACAGGCAGATCGGAAGAAGAGTTAAAAACGCTGCGCGCCTCTTTGCATGAGCTTTTGCAAAAATTAACACAACCAAAAGGCTGAGGGAACATTCCCTCAGCCTTTTATGATGTCAATTATTGTGCGACAGCTACTAGTTCTACTTCGATATTTCCTTGAGTTGCTTTTGAATATGGGCATACGCCATGTGCTTTATGAACAAGCTCATCTAATGCTGATTGCTCGATTCCAGTTCCTTTTACTTCTAGCTTAACGCCTAGTTTGAAGCCGCCATCTGAACTATCTTTCACTAAGCTCACATGTGCTGTTACTTCACTTTCAAAACGGATACGCTCTTGTCTCGCGACCATTTGAAGGGCTGAATCAAAACATGCAGAGTAGCCTGCTGCGAATAATTGCTCTGGATTTGTTGCTTTTTCAAGTTTTTTCGCTCTTGGTGTTCCAGGCATTGCTACATCATGCTCAAGCACACCATCGGTTGAAACAACCTTTCCTTCTCTTCCTCCGACAGCTGATACCGTTGCAGTAAATAAAACATCTGACATGAATATAACCCTCTTTCTCTCTAATAATATTTTCTACAATTGAATTGTACACAATTTAAATTCAAGAGTCAATGAATAAACACTCTTTTTCTAAGATTTCCTTCTCACTTCTATTTTATGAGCATGTCACGCAGATTCATTTTTAGACAGTAAAAAAAGCCCTTGAATAAGGGCTTTCAGATTGTTGACAAGAGCTTTTAGATGATGTCATGCTGCGCATTTGGTTGTTCTAGCGTATGGTTTCTGTTATCCGGGTCGGTATTTGCTGCTGCCAGCCATAACGCCAGGATGGTGATGCTTGTACAGACGACTGCCCATTTTTTAAAATTCATATAAACAATCCCCTCTCTGAATATAGATTCGAGCATGTTCCGCTTCTCCGTAGAACATGGAAGATTTTTCATAATCTCCCATTTCATTATAATACTTTGCGGTGTCTAATGCCAGCTCCTCTATATCTGGATATGCATAGGCAGACTCTAAAAAATGAAAAATTCGTTTAATATGCTCCGCATCTTGCTTTAAATACAATGCTTCTAAAAATATCGTCTTCTGAATATGAATATCATCCTGAAGTGCTTCTGCTCGCTTCATACATTCTTCTCTGTAGTGTAAGGCTTCTTCGTGTTTACCTTGTTTGTATAATATCTGAGCGGCGGTATAAAGAGGGTCTATAGATCGACGAAGGTGATCGGATTGATTTTGGTCAAATAACGAGATGGATTCTTTCATTAGTTCGAGTGCGCGGTCAAGATCTCCCATTCGGTAATAACTGTTGCCCATATTAAACAAAGAGGAAGCAATAAAACGCACATTCTGAAAGTCTCTTGATCTCGCAAGCGCTCTCTCGAGATGTGGTAATGCCTTTTCATGCCTTCTCATATCATCATAGTTACCGGCCACAATAAATTCGCATTGGATCGTGCGAAGCGCATATAGCTCATGTTGAATATAGACATCCAGCGCCAGTTTGGCATGGTGCATCGAGATATGTGTTTGTTTCATGTGATAATATATTTCTGACATTTTAAAATGAAATTCCGCACGTTCAATATCATCTGACACAAAAGAAAGCTTGTGCTCTGCCTTTTGATAAGACGAGATGGCAGCAATATACTGCCTACGGCCAAATTCATACATGCCTCTGAAAAAATGATAGTAGTATTCAAGCATGCCTGTGACATGTGTTTGATGCTCATCTATTTCTTTCGAAAGCTCGGAAAAGTTGGCGCGAAGCTTTCCTTCCTTTAATGGCTTTAAGTAATCGAGCATGACCTCATGCCTGAATTCCATTAAAGAAAAATAGAGAAGCAAATTCTGATCTTCTTCCATTGAATCAAGAGAGGTGCGAATTTCCTGCTTTAATTGTTCTGCTTGTTCTGAATCAAATCTGCGGATTAATTCATACCACTTGTTGATTTTCACTCCAATATCCGAAGAGGGAATGATTTTCGCCATACGTTGCCTTCTCCAATCTTCTCAAAATATAAAACATTACCATATTTTATCATACTTGACCGAAGAAATACAAAAATGAAATGAAAGGAAAAAGAGAGCCTGCTGTCACAAGACTCTCTTTTGAATTCGTTATTCTCTTATTTGTCCTTGACCACGAATGACAAATTTTTCAGAGGTTAAAGCCGGCAGACCCATCGGCCCTCTTGCATGCAGTTTTTGTGTGCTAATCCCTATTTCTGCTCCGTAGCCAAATTCAAAGCCATCTGTGAACCGAGTAGAAGCATTGTGATAGACAGCGGCAGCATCGACAGCTGTTAAGAAAAGTGAAGCATGCTGATCATTTTCCGTAATGATCGCTTCAGAGTGCTTGGAGCTATACGTTTGAATATGCTGAATCGCTTCTTCTATGCTCTCTACGATTTTAATACTGACAATCGGCGCTAAAAACTCTGTTTCATAGTCCTCTTTTGTCGCTAATGAAGCACTAGGCGCAAGGGCACATACGGCTTCATCGCCCCGTATCTCTACCCCATTTGCATGCAGGGCTTCAAATAACGAAGCGCCATATGTTTTTGCCCATGTTTCATGAATGACAATGCTCTCAATCGCATTGCAAACAGATGGCCTTTGGGTTTTAGCATTCAGCACAATCTGCTCAGCCATTTCGTTTTTCGCTGTTTCATCAATATAGATATGACAGTTCCCTGCACCTGTCTCAAGCACTGGCACGGTAGACTCTCTCACGACAAGATCAATTAAATTTTTCCCGCCGCGCGGAATAAGGACATCCAGATATTCATTTAAAGTGAAAAGCGTTTTCGCCGTTTCACGGCCTGTATCTTCAATCAATTGCACACTGTCTACTGGAATATCCGTTGTCTGAAGCGCTTCATGGATCACCTTGACAATCGCTTTATTACTATGAATGGCAGAGGAGCTCCCGCGAAGAATAACAGCATTCCCAGTTTTGAGGCAAAGGGTGGCAGCATCTACTGTCACGTTTGGCCTTGCTTCATAAATCATTCCAACCGTTCCGAGAGGCACACGCACCTTTTCGATGAACAGACCGTTTTCTTTTTGAATGGTTTCTAATGTTTCACCAATTGGGTCTTTTAAGTGAATCAGCTGAAGAGTAGCGTCTGCAATGGCGTCAATTCTCTCTTCTGTGAGTGTAATCCGGTCAATAACAGAAGGCGTGAACTGATTTTCCTCAGCAGCCTGAACATCCTTTTTATTCTCCCCCAATAAATAAGCGGAAGATGCTTTAAGTGCAGTTGCGATGGCATGTAAAGCTGCATTTTTTTGCTCCGTCGTTTTTAGCAGCAGCTGATCTTTGGCTGTACTTGCTTTTTTTGCTTTTTCAAGAACTTCATTCATCGTATTCCCTCCTCAGTTTTGTACATGCTGTACCCAGTGATCTCTGTGTATAACCTCAGGCTTCTCATTTGAAAGCTCATCACTTCGCATCCCTTTAATGCCGAGAAGCTCATCGGATGCGTACAAGGTTTGTCCTTTACCTACTAGTCCGTTCGGACCGACGACTTCAACGACCTCTCCTTTAGAAAAGTCACCAGCGACATCAATGACGCCAGCTGGAAGAAGACTTCTGCCATGATGCAAAATCGCCGCTTCTGCTCCTGCATCTATCATGATTTTGCCAGAAACGGGTGAATGGAATTGAATCCATTGACGGCGGTTGTTGATCGCTGATAAGTCCTGTTCTCCGATATACGTTCCGTCTCCTTGACCCGCTAGAATATGAAGCAGCTTATCTTCACCAGTACCTGTGCCAATGAAGACTTTCACGCCTAGTGAAAGTGCCGTTTGTGCAGCAGACAGCTTTGATTTCATCCCGCCTGTTCCCACCTTTGAGCCTGTGCTCTTCGCATATGAAAACAATTCTTCTGAAATGTGTGTTAGTACATCAAAACGCTTCGCCTCAGGATGCTCATTTGGATTTGCATTATAAATTCCATTTATGTCTGTTAAGATGATCAATTGGTCTGCATGAATTAATCCACTGACAAGAGCTGACAGCATGTCATTATCCCCAAAGGTAAGCTCCTCGATCGAAACTGAATCGTTTTCATTGATAATTGGTAAAATTTTTCTTTCCAGCAGCTCCATCATCGTTGCGTAAGCATTTCGATATCTTGTTCGATCTGAAAAGTCATTACGGGTTAAAAGCATTTGTGCAGGTGTCATGTGAAACTGTGAAAATAGCTCTGTATATTTCTGCATTAACAAGCCTTGACCAACGGCAGCTGCTGCCTGTTTCCCCTTTAAGGTCACAGGTCTTGATGGATACCCTAAGCTGCCAAACCCTGCTGCAACGGCTCCTGATGAAATTAAAATGATTTCATGCCCAGCCTCTTTCAGTTTTGCTATCGCTTTCACATGATCCTGCATTTTTTGTTCATCAATGGCTCCTTTTTGCTCTGTTAATGAACTGCTGCCAATTTTGATGACGATCCTTTGCTTTTTCATTATTGATTCCCTCCGCTATACCTTTAGGCACAAAAAAATCCCTTTTTCTCCTTGTTTAAAGGACGAAAAGGGATTTTCCGTGGTACCACCTTCATTGAATAAGCATAATACATCTAGCTTATTCCACTCAACTCCTGTAACGCCAGGCACGCGCTTAGATTTTTCCTCTAAGGCTCAAAGGGCAGGTTCAGCAGCTGTCTGCGGCAAATGTTTCAGCATGTCATTTGCTCTCTTTACGCATCAGTTCCTGCTTACTATTCCTTTTCAACGCTCGTTAATTTTTTTATATTATCACCAATTGCTCAGGAAAAGTCAAGCCGTCAATTAAATACAATCGTTTTATTCTCATGCACAATTATTCGATCTTCTAGATGCCATTTGACGGCACGTGCTAGCACACTCCGCTCAATTGTTCGGCCAATATTTTTTAATGCTTCTGCATCATCCCGGTGATCTACACGCTCAATATCCTGTTCAATGATCGGTCCTTCGTCTAAATCATTGGTCACATAATGAGAAGTCGCGCCAATTAATTTGACTCCCCGTTCATATGCCCGCTTATATGGATTTGCACCAATAAACGCTGGCAGAAAAGAATGATGAATATTAATGATTTTGTTCGGGTGCTGTTCAATAAATTCAGGCGTTAAAATTTGCATGTATCTAGCAAGCACAATGGCATCAATATCATACTCTTCTAATAATGCGAGCTGCTGTTTTTCCGCTTCTTTGCGAATGTCTTTGTTCGCCTTCACAAAATGGAACGGGATTCCAAGCGATTCTACTGTATCTTTTGCCGTTTCATGATTGCTGATCACGACCGCAATTTCAGCCATGACATTTCCACTTTGCCATTCCCATAGCAGCTCATGTAAACAATGAAGCTCTTTTGACACAAAGATCGCCAGCTTTTTAAGCTCACTTGCACGCGACATGCTCCACGTCATTTGAAATGATGCTGCAATTGGCTCAAACTGATGCTTCAGCTGATCCATATTTGCCGAGATGTCTTTCCAATCAAATTCAATTCTTAAAAAGAACCGGCCGCTTTCATGATCTGTTGTGTATTGGCTGGATTCAATGATATTCGCTCCGTGCTCAAATAAAAAGGAAGAAACAGCTGATACAATTCCAGGCTGATCCGGACAGCTGACAAGCAACCTTCCTTTTTGCTCATGCTTTTGTCTGTGTAATTCAAGTTTCTCTGTTATCAAAGTTCTCATGTATCATGACCTCATTTACGTTTTCATTCTAATGAAATATTATACTGGACTGGAAAGAGAAAAAGCAATGTAGAGTCCTGTTTTTTATTGAATATTCATTCAATTCTGCACCTGGCATGATATAATGTGAATAGACCTTTTATCATAAAAGGAGTGATGGAGATGAAAAGTATGACCTTGTTTGGTAAAGTGAGCTTTTGGCTCGGCATCGTTTGTCTGATCACAGGTATTTCCCTTTTTATAGCCGGTGAAAGACTCATTCCTTTTCTCACATTTGGTGTGTGTTTTCTGCTTGCGAGCCAGCTTTACCGCAAAAATGAAAACGATTCCAATCATCATTCAATGTAACAAAAGGCTGGCATCTATCTGCCAGCCTTTTCTTATTCAATGATTTTCAATCCTACTGCCGCAGATAAAATCAGGGCGATGAAGAAAATACGTTTTGCGTCTTTCGACTCTCCGTAAAACAGCATACCGACCATGGCGCCTCCAGCAGCTCCGATTCCAGTCCAAATAGCGTACGCCGTTCCCATCGGAATCGTATTCATCGCAAGAGACAGCATCAGAAAGGACATCGAAAAGCCAGCTGCAATGAATAAAATCCATTTGACATGCCGGTCTTTTTGGAATTGATTCATCATGGTCACACAAAGCATTTCTAAGATGCCTGCTCCAATGAGTAAAAGCCAGCTCATGATTCAGCCTCTCCCTTCTTTTCACCTGTTGTCAGCTTCAGTCCTAATACACCGCACAAAAGCATGACAATCAAAAGCAGTTTGACAAGCTGAACCGGCTCACCAAGCACCATGCCTATGAGGACGGTACCTGCTGTCCCAAGCCCGGTAAAAACGGCATAAAGTGTGCCAACTGGCAGTACACTTGTTGCTTTCATGAGTAAATAAAAGCTCACGATAATACAAACGATGGTTGCGCCCCATTCTATGAGCGAGTGGGCATATTTCAGCCCCATCACCCAGCCGACCTCAAAGATGGCCGCAATAAAGACATTTCCCCATTTCATCTGATCTTCTCCTTTCTGAACGATTCCAACCAACAAAAAAAGCCTGGAAATCGATCGTTTGATCAAATCTCCCGGGCTTTTATCCCTCCGTGTCCATATGGCCTCTTCTAAGACCCTATGTGTTTTCTCTCGGACCAGACTGCACCAGCGCACGGAACCCTAGAAAACCAATTCATGATATACAGACCTGACTTAGAGCAGATTCTGTATTAAAAATCTTATCACACCCCGATATGCCGGTCTACCAGTTTGCTCTCCCTCTTCAAATATACTTGTTCATTTTTCGAAAGAAATGATATGAGACCGGCGTATACTAAATGATAGACAGAGAAATGATCACATCGCTGATATAATGAAATAAGATTGATGTGATGAACGATCCAAGATGACGCTTTGTTTACCAGCCCAAAGTACGCTGAATCACATTTTATAGGAAACCAAGAGGTGGATCGTATGATGATAACCGACGAACAGAAACATGAATTTTATCAAGCACTGGTTGACAAGAACCCGCAATATGACGGCACATTCTTTGCCGGCATTAAGACCACTGGTATCTTCTGCCATGCCACATGTACCGCTAGAAAACCAAAATATGAGAACTGTGAGTTTTTCTTTACAGCAGAAGAAGCACTGCTAGCAGGATATCGTCCGTGCAAGCGCTGCACACCATTAACATACCCTAACAGCATTCCGGAAGAAGTCAAAACACTCGTTTCTGCAGTTGAAACACATCCTGAAAAACGCTGGAAAGAAGAAGACTTTCATCAATTAGGGATTCACTCTGCAACGGCACGGCGGAAATTCAAAGAAATCTATGGTATGACCTTTGTTCAATATGCGAGATCACGCCGAATGGGACTTGCCTTTAAAGAAATTCTAAATGGAAAAAAAGTGATTGATCAGCAGGTCGCCTTGGGCTATGAATCTTCGAGTGCCTTCAATGATGCATTTACGAAAATTATGGGAAATCCCCCTAAAAAGACGCAAACCAAGATTCTCCACGCTAATTTTATTTCTACACCGATCGGGCGGATGATCAGCGTGACAGATGCGACGCATGTGTATTTACTGGAATTTGTGGACAGGCGGGGACTCGAAAAGGAAATTGAAAACATGAGAAAAAAGCATCAAGCCCGTATTTTAGTCGGGGAAACAAACGTCCATCAGCAATTAGCAAAGGAATTGACCTTATATTTTGAGAAAAAACTCACGCAGTTCTCGGTACCACTTTCCTTACATGGCACCCCTTTTCAAATGAAGGTGTGGGACCTGCTCACACGCATTCCATCAGGCGAAACAAGTTCTTACCGCGAGCTTGCTGTGATGCTGGGCGATCCGCATTTGGTCCGGGCGGTAGGGAATGCAAATGGTGCCAATCAATTGGCGATCATCATTCCATGCCACCGCGTCATTCAAACAAGTGGTGAGCTCGGCGGCTACGGCGGCGGGATAGAACGGAAGAAATATTTACTTCAGCTAGAACAGCGGATATAAAATAAAAACGGCTCTGCTTATTTTGTAAGCGAGCCGTTTTCTTCGTTGCGGGTGATGCTGTAGACATCAATGATTTGGTCCCATTTCGAAATGGTTTTTTCTTTTTTCATGCCCATTTTTAAAGCGACCTTTACCGATGCTTCATTGTCTGGGCGGATTAAGCTCACCATTCGTCTGACTTTCATTTCATCAAAGCCATAGGTGAGACAGCCTTTTGCGGCTTCAGCAGCATAGCCATTTCCCCACGCTTCTTTCTTTAGCATGTAGCCGATTTCAAGTTCGGTTTGTCCTTCAATGTTTTGCAGAACAATGCCGCTTTGTCCAAGTGGTTCATTCGTTTCTTTGTCTTCAATGATCCAGAGGGAAGTATGATACATACGGTCATTCTTTTGATTCCATGCAATCCACTCTTTCGTCTGCTGCTCATCCTTCAAAGAAGGATAATACTTCATTACTTCTTCATCTTGGAACAACATGTCATATAAAAATGGCGCATCATGTTCATTCATCGTTCTTAGCCTGAGCCGCTCTGTTTCAAGCACTGTCCGTGTTTGAAGTTTCATTTATGATCCTCCCCTCACTTACTTACTAAAAATATCTCCGAACAATCCATTTGAATCTGGGGCAAAGTAATGGATTCCCGCACCGGTTAAACTAGCTGCCAGCGCTGTCCACATCATTAAACTGACTGTCATCCACACTGCGACTTGCTTTCTTTTTGTTCCAAAGCTCATGCACATAAACGCCGCTAAATGACTG
The DNA here is from genome assembly GCF_002998575.1 of Bacillus sp. LNXM65. Taxonomy (NCBI): domain Bacteria; kingdom Bacillati; phylum Bacillota; class Bacilli; order Caryophanales; family Bacillaceae; genus Bacillus; species Bacillus sp. LNXM65. The sequence goes on from NZ_PVRB01000001.1 coordinate 664,837, forward strand.
CCGATGATAAAAGGACCGACAAGTGCCAGACCTGGGAGACCATAACGTTCCCAAATTTTTCTCGCCCTCTGCTGCTTTTTTTTTCCTTTTTCATCAGTTTTGCCCTCTTTCTTCTTTAACCGCCATGCTTTAAAACGGTCTACGAAAACAATGAGAAGGAAAACGGTAAAAAAATTGCCGATGAATCCAATAACTGCTGCCGGTACAGGATGCATGCCACTTAAAATGGCCAACGGAACGACCCCTACCACTTCAAAAAAAGGCAAAGCAGCCAATACAAACACAAGTACATATCCCCATAAAATATCCAAATACAGAACCCCTTTTCATTTTTGTCCTCTTCCCATTGTAATGAAAAGTACGTTACCATTTCTACATTTTTTTAGAAAAAGAAAAGCACATCATATAGGATGTGCTCTGTTTTTTACATCGTGTTTTCATTTTTCTTATTCGTCCGGCGTAAAATAATGAGCATCAGCCCGATTAAGATCACAATAGATAATAGACTTTGCAAGAAAAGCACGCTTGGTGATGTCCAGCCAATCCACTCGAATATGAGCTGCGGTCCGAAGAAGATAACTGGTATCAATGAAACAACATTCGCCTTCATGATCGCATTAAAGACAATGATACATAGCAGCATAAGCAGGATGACGCCCCATCTTTGACCTGAAGTCAACACAAGTAATGGTGTGCCGAGCTTTTGATCCAATAGTTTGATTGTGACCATTGAAGTCAACTGAAATATTCCTAAGATCCAAAAATAAAGAAATGCCCGGCCACCTGTCTGAAAAGCAGACGCTCTAAACATCACAATGATCATAATAACATTGGCCACTAAAACGAGCGGATAGCCAATCAATGCATACCAAGAATAGGATAAGCTTTGACTGATCGCATCTGATAAAATCATATAGAAGAGTGATCCAATTAAGAAGGCACTGACGAAAGGAACCCAGTCTTTATGGTATCCTGACAGCTCTTTTGCAAGTTCATCAGCATAGCCCCGCGGATCTCCGCCAAACAAAGCCTCCCCTGTTTTACCGACTTTTTCAGCCTCAACCGCATGTGTCGTCAGTTCATCCATTAGCTCATCAATTTCGTCCTCATTTTTCCCCTTTGAGATGAGATAGAGCTTCAGCTCTAGTAGAACGTGTCTTGTTTCTTTTGATACCATAATCTCACTTCCCTTTTTGTAATAAGCGGTTTACATTTTTTGAAAGCTCACTCCAGCGGGTCATAAACTCTGTGAGCGCTTGTTCTCCAGCTTGTGTGAGCGTATAGTATTTCCTTTTCGGTCCGCTCGCTGATGTTTTTGTGACAGTAGTCACCAGCTGTTCCTTTTGCATACGCAGCAAAATCGGGTAGATACTTCCTTCACTAATTTGATCAAACCCGTAATGCGCGAGCTTCTTTGTCATTTCATATCCATAAATCTCACCCTCAGAAATAATCGACAGCAGGCAGCCTTCCAAAATTCCTTTTAACATTTGTGTGGATGTTGTCATCTATGTTCCTCCGATTCCAGTACCTTGCATCACAAGATAGCATCATCTTACCACACACTATCTTGTCATGCAAGATACTATCCTAGAAAAAAATCACCGCTGAAAGGGTGATTTTTACGCCCATGGTTTATCTGTTCCAAGTGCGTCAGCCAGTGCCTTGCTATGCTTTCGGCGGCTTTTTCTTTCTTCTGCCCGCTGCTTCGCTGTTTGATGCAGCATGATTTCTTCCTCTGTTTCCGGTACGACTTGTGGAACTCGTTTTGGCTTTCCGTTTTCATCTAGCGAGACAAAAGTCAGAAATGAAGTCGCTGCAAGTCTGCGCTCTCCAGACATCAAGTTTTCTTTCATGACTTTGACGAACACTTCCATGGAAGACGTGCCGACCCACGTCACATAGGATTCCAAGCATACTGACTCTTTTTGTCCAATCGGCTCTAAAAAGTCAACAGAATCCATCGACGCCGTGACCGTTTCACTGCGGCTGTGTCTTGCTGCCGAGATGGAGGCAATGTCATCTATATAACTCATTAATTTCCCGCCAAATAAGGTTTGGTGGTTATTCGTATCGAGAGGGAATACCCTGCTGGTTTTGACAACTTTCGATTCCTTGCAGTATTTGAAATTTTCTTCACTCATCATCATAGCTCCTTCTTGCTGTTTTCGTGAATGCGGAACGACTTTTATTAAACACTATTCTTTTAGGTTTGTCTAAACTTTTTGCTTTAGTCTCTTGTGAGAGATTTTCTTTCGGAAATGTTTCAACTATGACTAGAACGAGGAATAATAGAACTATGAACAAACAAGGAGGCCATTTGATGGATTCTATGAGAGCAGAACAAATACACAAAATGCCGCAATGCATGAGTGAATATGACGATTTACAAGAAGTCCTTTTATGCAGTCCCATCTATATGGAAATCAAACAGATCATCAACGAAACCCAAAAACATTTTGCAAGAGAAAATATTTCTCAAATGAAAGCCATTGCTCAGCATAAGCAATTGATCCAAACACTAAAAGACCATCAAGTACGCCCCATTATGCTTCCTGCAAATGACCGCTTTCCTGAGCAAGTCTTTACTCGGGATATTGGGTTTACGATTGGACATACACTCTTTGTTTCAAGCATGGCCGCTCCAGTTCGGCAAGGAGAAGAACAATTATTAAAAGAGTGGGCACAGGGAAAAGGCTGGAAAACTGTTACACTGACAAATGGAACGATTGAAGGCGGCGATGTACTTGTGGATCAAACACGCGTATTTGTCGGAACGAGCAAGAGAACAAACCCAGCCGCTATCCATGAGCTCAAAAAAGGACTGCCTGATCATGACATCATTCCCATTCATCTTCCTCCTCACATTTTGCATCTCGATTGTGTGATGAATATTCTCTCTCATGATGAGATATTGATTTATCCTGAAGCGTTCAAAAAAGAGGATCTTCACCTGCTTCAAATGCATTATCATCTAATTGAAATAAGCGAACAAGAGCAATTCACACTCGGACCAAACGTTTTATCCCTTGGACAGAAAAAAGTGATCAGTTTGCCCATCAATCAACAAACAAATGCTGCATTAACCGCTCACGGGTACACTGTCATTGAAGTGGATTTTTCAGAAATCATTAAATCTGGCGGCTCTTTTAGATGCTGCACATTGCCGATTCGGCGTTCATCCACTAAAAAAGCCAGCGTGTAGAACAGCTTGTCTACTTGCTGGCTTTTTTTCTGTCTATTTTTATGTTCGATCGTATAAATGACAGGCGACATCATGTCCTTCTTCTACTGCTTGTAATGTTGGCTTTTTTTCAGCACACACATCCATCGCTGCAGGACACCTTGTTCGAAATACACAGCCGCTTGGCGGGTTCACTGGACTTGGAATTTCTCCTTTTAAAATGAACCTTTTGCGCTTGTCCTCCACGTCAGGATCTGGAATGGGGATCGCTGACAGCAAGGCTTGTGTATATGGGTGCAGCGGTGTTTGATATAACATATCACTGCTGGTCAATTCGACGAGATGACCTAAATACATGACACCGATTCGGTCGCTGATATATTTGACCATCGACAAGTCATGCGCAATAAAGAGAAATGTCAGCCCTTCCTCCTTTTGCAGTTTCTTCAGCAAATTCACAACCTGCGCTTGAACGGAGACATCTAGTGCAGAAATTGGCTCATCTGCCACAATAAATTTCGGCGCTAAGGCGAGGGCTCTTGCAATACCGATTCTCTGCCTCTGCCCTCCGCTGAATTCATGAGGATAGCGAGTCGCAAAGTCATAGCTAAGTCCAACAGCTTCAAGTAGTTCTTTCACCCGGGCAACTCTTTTCTTTTGACTCCCGTAAAGGTTGTGAATCTCCATTGGCTCCAGCATAATATCTTTTACAGACAGCCGCGGATTTAAGGAGGAATACGGATCTTGAAACACCATTTGAATTTGCCGATTAAAATCAAATGATTCTTTTTTAGAAAGGTGATGAAGACTTTTCCCTTCATATAAGGCTTCCCCATCTGTCGGTTCATAAAGACGCATAAGCACTTTTCCAAGTGTGGATTTTCCGCAGCCAGACTCGCCAACAAGGCCAAACGTTTCGCCTTGTTTCAGCTGAAAGGAGACACCGTCTAGCGCTTTAAGCGTTCTTCCTTTCGATAGATGAAAATGTTTTTTGAGATTGTTTACTTGTAAAAGTGGTTCAACTGCCATGACCATTCCTCCTCTCGCTTGGCAAATACCGTCTTGCACCTGCCCATTCTTTTTCATATGAAGTGCCAGAAAGGGAAAGAAGTTCAATTTCTCTGCCGGTTTTAGGCGAATGAAGCATCATACCGTCACCTGCGTAGATCCCAACATGGCGGACAGCTCCCTTTCCGTTGTCATTGGCAAAAAACAATAAGTCGCCTTGTTCTAAATGGCTTGATGCGACCGGTGTTCCTTGCACTGCTTGGTCACTTGCGTCCCTCGGCAAAAGATATCCGCACGCTTTATACATGCTGTAAGCAAAGCCTGAACAGTCATAGCCAAAGCTGCTCATGCCGCCCCATAAATACGAAAGACCAATAAATTGTTTTCCCTTCTCTACAACATCTTTGCCGGTCATAGAAGAAATGGATGAAACTGACTGCACATCTACTTTATTGATTTCTCTCGTCCCTGCTGGTGTGACAACGCGAAAGCAATCACTCGTTTCTTCTACAGCTGCGAGCTCTGTTAAAAAACTAATTTTCATGTCCGCTTGCCCATTTCGATAGAGCATGGCTTTTTTCTGACAAACGATATGAGATATAGCTGGCGCACTTCCTTCTGTCACTTGCTTTAGATGGTTCGTAGGTATATAGCCAGGATAGCCTTGCGGATGTTTCCGGCTGGCCTGCTGCGGAATGACGACTTTCATCCAGCCGTCTGTCTCTTCTAATCCAATGACTCGTTCGCCGAGCAGTACTTGCGATTGGATCAGATTTTCTTCACATAAAGCCAGTTTTTCTTCATATGTTTGCTTGTCAATCCACTCTTTGATTTTGAAGGAGCCCTGAAGTACCTTTTGATCGATTTCTCTCGGTGACTGCGGCGCTGTCCATACGTTCGCAACTGCAACCTTTGATTCAAATATCATCATGAGACTCCTTTCACCCCTTGAATGCCTAACCCATGATGCGGCGGGAAAAAGATATCTTTTCCTTTGTACACGATTCCTCCGTCTACCATGTCCTCTTTTAGCATCAGCGGGGCATCAAAATCATAGCGGGTGATATTCGGCTGGCTGGCGGCGAGATGAGCGGCTGCTGTAATGCCAAGTTTTGACTCAATCATACTGCCAACCATGCACTTTACGCCGTATGCTTCTGCTAGAGCATTGATTTTTAGGGCTTCTTTTATGCCGCCTGATTTCATTAATTTTAAATTGATCAGATCACAGCTTCTCGTTTCAAGCACCTTGATCGCATCATGAAAACTGAAAATGCTTTCGTCTGCCATAATCAATGTATCTGTTGCTTCTGTCACACGGCGCAGGCCTTCGATATCTTCTTTCGGAACCGGCTGCTCTACTAGTTCGATATTCAGCGCCTCCATTTTCCGAATGGCTATGATCGCTTCCTTCCACGTCCATCCTTGGTTCGCATCGAGTCTGATCTGAATATCCGGCCCGACCTTTTCTCGAATTCGCTTGATACGCTGAATATCCGTATCTATGTCATCTTTTCCTACCTTGATCTTTAACGTCTGAAAGCCTTCAGCTGCGTATTGCTTCGCATCTTCCGCCATCTCAAGCGGACGGTTTACACTGACCGTATAATCGGTTTCAAGCTGACTGCGATATCCGCCAAGGTATTGATAAAGCGGAAGTCCTGCCTGCTTCGCTAAGCCATCATAAATGGCCATGTCAACCGCTGCCTTTGCGCTTGTGTTGCAAGCGAGCACTCGGTTCATATGAGAAAAAATTTGTTCATATTCTGACAAGGAAGCTCCAAGCAAAATCGGTCTGATCACTTCGCATATGGCATAGTCGATGCTTTCCAGCGTTTCACCTGTAATCACCGTTGTCGGGACTGCTTCTCCGTAGCTGACGTCACCTTGATCATATGTAATGATAACGATCAGAGATGCTGCGTCATACACCGTTCGTAAAGCGGTTTTGAAAGGCTTTTTTAGCGGTACACTCATTCTGCATGTACGAACATCGACGATTTTCATTTGATCGCCTCTTTCGCTGCAACGCCTGGAGAAATGTGCAGTTTTTTTCCTGTCGCATCTAATGTAGCCTGCGTGCCCATTGGAATAGCAAAGTTCGGCGAAGAATGACCGATCCGGAAGCCCCCAAGTGCAGGTTTCTTTTGCGGGACAATATAGGTGCCCCATACTTGATTCAATGTAAGGGACTGATCTTTCTTTTTTGGCTCACATTGATGAAAATCTCCAATGATGAATCCAGCCGCATCATCCAATTTCCCAGCAGATGTGAGGTGCTGCATCATTCGATCAATTTTATAGGGCTCTTCGTCAATATCTTCAATGAACAAAAGCTTTCCCTTCGTATCGATTTCAAAAGGTGTACCAAGTGTTGTCACGATGAGGGCAAGATTTCCTCCTACAATCTCACCTGAAGCGGTGCCCGGATAGAAAGTATGAAGGGGTGACAAGTGGTGCGCATACGTAAAGGCTTTCGGTGCAAACAGCTGTAAAAAGGTATCTTTCGTATAAGGATGAACCTCCTCAAGTCCCACATCAGAGGAAAGCATTGGACCATGAAAGGTCACAAGACCAGTCTGCTGCTGGATGGCCGTATGTAAAAACGTAATATCACTATAGCCCCAAAAGATTTTTGGATTCCGGCGAATCAGGTCATAGTCAATGACTTCCGCAAGTCTTCCAGTCCCGTATCCTCCGCAAGCACAAATAACCGCCTTCACTTCTGGATCTTGAAACATGCGATGAAGATCCTCCACTCTTTCATGATCATAGCCTGCTAAATACCCATACCGGCAGTCGATATACTTTCCTTTTTTCACCTTTAGCCCGAGGCTTTCTAAAAAGGCAATCCCTTTTGCTAATTTCAGCTCATCAGGCGGGCTTGCTGGTGCAATAATCCCCACCGTATCCCCTGTTTGAAGTGCCACTGGCAGCTGGCTCATGCCATATCCCCTCTTTCTCTTTGTTTCTTTCAATCTATGGGCTTCTGCTTCATAACATGAACGAATAAAGGAACAGACGCTTTTATCTAAAAGCGTCTTTTGATCCTAATATCACTCTCCATCTACCTGTGCCCATTTCAAATCGATATACCCAACGGGGTGGCGGACAATTCCCTTCACGCCTTCTTTTTGTAAATGGACTTGGTTATAAAAATGAATCGGAATGATCGGTGCTTCTTCAATGAGAAGTGCCTCTGCATCATGAAGGAAGCTGTTTCTCTTTTGTTCGTCTGCTTCCTGGCTCGCTTTTTTGATCAGCTGATCATAGGTATCATTAGACCATCCTGTCCGGTTCATGGCATTCCCTGTTTGGAAGCTCTCTAGGAAGTTGATCGGATCTGCATAGTCTGCTAAAAATGAACTTTGTGAGAATTGGAATTTCAGCGCCTTTTGATCTTCTGCAAATACATTGGCTTCCATGTTTGCAAGCTTCACATCTACACCTAACGCTTCTTTCAGCTGCTGCTGGATGGCTTCCGCTTTTTTCTTGTTCTCAGGCTTTGTACTATATGTTAATGTGACGGCTGGCAGTTTCGAATAGTTCTCTTCTTTCAGCCCTTTTTCTAATAGCTTCGCAGCTTCACTCTTATCATTCTTCACAAGATCACCGCCAGCTTCTCTGAAATCCTCACCCTTTGAATCTAGAATGCCTGGCGAGACGAAAGCGCGTGCTGGCTTCTCTTCATTTTTCGTCACATAATCCACAATATCTTGCGGGTTGATCGCCATTTGAAAAGCTTTGCGAATGTTCTTATTTTGAAATGGTTCTATGTTCACATTCAGACGATAAAAGAACAATCCAGCCTGGTCTTCAATTTGTACATCTTTATTTTTCAGCAGATTTTCACTTTGCTCTGCTGGAACAAAGGCAGTATCTAAATCTCCTGATTGATACATTTGATAGTCTGTGTTTCGATCACTGATCATCAGCCACTTCACCTGATCCAGCTTGACTGTTTTTTTGTCCCAATACGTCTCACTTTTTTCCATTGTGAAGCTCTCATCATGCTTCCACTCTGTCAGCTTGAACGGTCCATTTCCGACAAAGGTTTTGGCGTCTTTTGCCCAGTTTGGATCCTTCTTAGCTACCTGTTCATTGACTGGGGAAAAGGCAGGGTTTGCGGTCATATTTAAGAACGATTTCTGCGGATAAGCCAGTGTGACCTTAAGCGTTTTGTCATTTACAGCACTGACTTTCACGTCTTCTTTCTTGCCTTTTCCACTGTTAAATGCCTCTCCGCCTTCAATCATGTACGCTAAGAACGATGCAGAAGAGCCTGTTTTCGGATCAAGCAGCCGTTTCCACGCATATTCAAAATCACTCGCTTTCACTGGATCACCATTTGACCACTTGATGCCATCTCTTAAATGAAACGTGTACGTTTTTCCATCCTCTGATATCTCCCATTTTTCCGCCATTGCAGGAGATGGTTCGTGCTTTTCATTCAGTCTTGTTAACCCCTCCATTAAGTTATTGAGTCCTTGCCACGATACATTATTAAAACCAATCGGCGGATCAAACGACGTCGGTTCATTTTCGTTATTTAAGGTTAACACTTTCTTTTCACCTTTATTGCTTGATGATCCTTTCCCTGCTTGCTCATTGGCTGTACATCCTGCGAGCAGCATGATCGTGAACAAACATACACTGATGATCCACCCTTTTTTTCTCATCAAAAACTCCCCCTTTGTGTTGAAGATAAAACCGTTTGATTCGCTCGCTCATCTTGGAGCCAGCAATGCACTGTATGGGTAGGTGACCGCTGCGTTTCATGCGGCATGATATGATCACACACCTTCATGGCGGCCGGGCAGCGATCTGTATAAGGACAGCCCTTTGGCGGAGCAAATAGATCAGGCGGGCTTCCTTCAATTGGAATGAGTTCATCTTTCATATCAAGTCTTGGAACGGATTGTAGAAGTCCTTTTGTATAAGGATGCTGCGGACTGTAAAAAATATCTCGCCTCGTTCCGACCTCCACCATTTTCCCCCCGTACATGACCGCCACTCGGTCTGCGACTTGGGCGACGACCCCTAAATCATGTGTGATTAAAATAATGGTGACACCTGTTTTTCTCTGAATCTCTTTAAACAGCTCTAATATTTGTGCCTGTATGGTCACATCCAGCGCGGTCGTCGGTTCATCTGCGATCAGCACTTTGGGCTCGCAAATCAGTGCCATGGCAATCATGAGCCGCTGCCTCATTCCCCCGCTGAACTGGTGAGGGTATTGCTTTAACCTTTCCTTCGGCTGCGGAATGCCGACCAAATCAAGCATCCGAATGGCGGCTTCTTTCACTTCTTTTTTCGTCAGCTTTTGATGCTCCTTTGCCGCCTCCATGAGCTGGTCGCCTATTGTCAAGGTTGGGTTCAGTGCGGTCATTGGATCTTGGAAAATCATCGAGATATCGACACCTCGTATGGCGCGCATTTCTTTTTCAGATAATGACAGCAAATTGCGGTCTTCAAACCAGATTTCTCCCTGATCGACATGAGCGCTGTATGCCGGCAGCAGTCTCATAATGCTTTGTGAAGTCACACTTTTCCCGCAGCCTGATTCTCCCACAATGGCAAGGGTTTCTTTTTCATATACATCCACATTCACTCCGCGTACCGCTCGAACTGAACCGCCATATGTCCGAAAGCTGACGTGCAGATCGATGATTTGTAGAACTTTTTTCAAAGCGCCATCACCTCTTCATCTTTGGATCAAGCGCATCTTGCAAGCCATCACCTAAATTGTTAAAGCAAAACATCGTGAGTGAAATAAAAAACGCAGGGAAAAATAAACGCCACCAATGTCCGTTATCTGACAGCACTGTCGGCAGCGCATCATTGGCCATCACGCCCCAGCTTGCAAACGGTGCTTGGATGCCTAAACCAAGAAAGCTTAAGAACGCTTCAGCAAATATCGCGGTCGGCACAGTCAAGGTCATCTGAACGATAATCGGCCCCATCGTATTCGGCAGCAGGTTGCGGCGAATGATACGCAGGCTCTTTGCACCAAAGGTTTTTGAGGCAAGGACATATTCCTGGCTTTTCAGCTGAAGAACTTGACCTCTTACGATTCTTGCCATTCCAATCCATCCGGTGACAGTGAGCGCTACAATAATGGTGACAAGCCCTGGCCCCATCAGGACCATTAATAAAATGACAACGAGTAAATAAGGAAGACCGTAGAGCACCTCGACAATTCGCATCATGACATGGTCATATCTCCCGCCCTTATAACCGGCAATCCCTCCATAAATCACGCCGATGGCAAAATCAATAAGGGCTGCCATGACGCCTACGAATAACGAAATACGCGCCCCGTACCATGTACGCGTAAACACATCTCGTCCAAGCTCATCCGTTCCGAACCAGTGAGCAGCTGATGGAGGCAGATTTTGCATCGAAAGACGTTGCTCTGTCACACTATTAGGCGCAAGCAATGGGCCTAATAGCGCCATGATAAAAAGAAAAATCAGTACCGATAGACTAAACATCGCAAGCTTATTTTGCTTCAGCCGTCTCCACGTGTCTGCCCAATACGAAAGAGAGGGTCTTTTAATGGCATGGGCCTCCGTTTTCTTTTGCTCTCTCGGAGAAAACCATTCGTCTGGCACTTCATGATGCGGATTCGGTTGATCCTGCTGTAGGTGTATACTCATGCCTTTCCTCCTTTCTGATGCAGCTGAATCCTTGGATCAAGCAGGCGATACGCCACATCGACAATGAAAAGAAGTGTGATTAAAATAATGCTGTAAAAAACAGTAGTCCCCATGATGACAGGATAATCACGGTTGTTAATACTCTCGACAAAGTATTTTCCCATTCCAGGAATCGCAAATATTTTTTCAATGACAAAACTTCCTGTTAAAATGCTTGCGACAAGTGTCCCAAGAATGGTCACAACGGGCAAAAGCGCATTTCGAAGCGCATGTTTAAATACAATTTTAAAGGGAGAAAGTCCTTTTGCCTTGGCAGTGCGAATATAGTCCTGCGACAGCACTTCAATCATGCTCGATCTTGTTAACCGGGCAATAATGGCCATTGGACCGACAGCAAGAGCGATGGTTGGCAGCACCATGTGCATCGGACTTGTCCACATCGCTGTAGGAAAGAGTTTCAAATTCACAGCAAGCTGCTGAATTAATAAGGTAGCAAAGATAAAGTTTGGAATGGATATACCGAAAACAGCAATGGTCATGGCGATATAATCAATCAAGCCATTATGCCGGAGGGCAGCCATGACCCCGAGCAGGATGCCGGAGATGACAGCAATCAATATTGAGATAAGACCAAGTTCTAATGAGACTGGGAAGCCTCTTGCCAATAGATCATTGACACTTTCTGAAGGCTTTTTAATGGAAGGACCAAAATCAAAGGTAACGATGGATTTTAAATAGATGACATATTGAACATACAGTGGTTCATCTAAGTGATAGTAGCTTTCGAGGTTTCGCTGGACGGTTTCGTTTGTATTTCGTTCTTCATTGAAGGGCGATCCTGGGATGACCTTCATTAAAATAAACGTTAAAGTCGTAATCGTTAAGATCGTGGCAATCATCGCAATAAAACGCTTGAGCAAAAAGCTGGTCATCTGCCGTCTCCCCCTCGCTTAACAAAATGTTGTACGTGCGGCAAGCTCTGTCATGACAAGCATCGCTTGGTAGGCTTCTAATATATTCTCTGCTTGATACGTCACCGTTGTTGTTCCTTCTATGATGGCAGTACCCGGCATTAAATTCGCCCATTCAGCTTGTCCATAATTGGCAAACTCAATCTTCAGCAGCGGCTGATCAGGAGGCGTCAGCGGCTTGATGTGATGAATCCGTTTCATTGCGGCTTCCACTTGCTGCGAGATTTGTTGATTGACTTTGGCAGGCGTGAAACATTTCACAGCAGACCTTGATATGGTCTCTTTCACTGCTACTGTTTTCACACCAGGCATCAGCTTTTCCGCTTCAAGTGCTGCTTGATCATCTCCGCAAACAAGAATCACCGGCACACCATAGTAGCCTGCAACATACGCATTAAAGCCCATTTCACCAATTGGGTGATCATTTATGTAAAAATGTCTGACACCAAAAATCATACTGTGAGACATCACGCCTTTCATAGATGCCCTCGCATGATAGCCTAAAAAAACAGCAGCGTCATAGGTTTGATCTAATCCTTGCACCATGGAATAAGGCTTGACGTCACCAGATATAAGAGCAGCCTCTTCATGCAGCTCTTCGATCAACAGATTATTCATTTTAGAATGACTGTCATTGACCAAAATATCGGTTGCACCATGCTGAAGAAGTGCCTCTACACAGGCATTCACTTCACCTGTCATGATCTTTCTGCCCCGTTCATAATTGTGCTGACGGGCATCGACAAATGTATGATCAGCTAGACCAGTAATCCCCTCCATATCAACAGATACATAGAGTTTCATCCCCATCCCCCTTTAATTAAACTTAAAATTTGTGTATATTTTTCTAAATTTTCTAAAAAATTATATGATTACTTGATTGATTTTTCAATACAATGTCTGAAAATAAGGAAATTAGACTCAGATAATACAGGTCAAAAGGCTTTATGACAAAGGATTTTTTTAACAAATAAAACACCACTAACTATGTCTTTAGTGGTGTTTGTCAGCTTCGTTAATCTGCGATTTCAGCTGTTCATATTTCTTCATGGTTTGTGTAAATAGATCATCAAACATCTGAGGTGCCTGCTTTTGAATGACCTCAGCGCCTTCACCTGTAATGCCCCCTTTTGTCGCCACTCTATCGACGGTTTCAGCAAAGGTGAGGCCGCGTTCTACAAGGACTTGACCTGTGCCTAAGAGGGCATACGTTAAAAATTCGTACGCTTCCTCTAAGGAAAGCTCACTATTTCTCACAGCAGCTCTCGCCATTTCTTCAAAAAGAGCAGCGATAAAACCAGGAGAAGAGCTCGTCAAATTACTCGCCGCATCAAACCGGTCTTCCTCTACTTCACGGACGATGCTAAAAGCTGAAAGGAGACGGTGCAAACGCGCCTTTTCTTCCTGACCTGCGGTTTCACCATGCGCAACGAGGGATACGCCCGTTCCAACAGCTGACGTGAGCGTTGGGATGTATCTGGAAACTGGTTGAGTCGTATGCTTTGATAACTTGTCTAACGTCACAGCCGCGGCTACTGACACAATATGTACCGATTTGGCTGCTGAAGGCAGTTGATCGAGCACATCAAGTACAACAAGCGGCGGCACGCAGACAAAAAGTACATCACATGAGGCAGAAAGTTCGTCTAATGAGCAGATATTTATTTCTTGATGCTTGTCTTTGAGCTGATGCAGGCGGTCCGTTTCACTTCTTGTATGGATCATGATTTGATGGGCATTGAGTACCTCTTTTTCCAGCCATTTTTGCACCATCATATCAGCCATGCTTCCATATCCAATCATTCCAATTGTCTCCACAGTTTAATCTCCTCTATTTTGCTTAGATTCACTACTTATTTTAACAATTTCCCACAATGTTTTCATTTTTATCCCACACTTTTTTCTTAAGATATAGTCAGTATCCACCACATAAGGTAAAATCCCTCGAACCATACATGAAAAATTGAAGAAAGAGAGTGATTCGAATGACACATCACAAAAATGAAAAACACCCTTCTCATGAACTTCAAACAATTGAACAGCCACAAAAACAAAAGAAGAAGCCCAGTGGCTGGTTTAAGCCATTCGTCAGCGGCATTGTGGGTGGTACGCTAGCATTAGGTGTCTACGTCCTTACGCCATATGCCCAGCACGCATCAGACAACACAGCAAACGATTCAGCAGCAAAAACAGAAGCTGTATCGACAAATGATACGAGTGCCAATTCGTCAAAAACAACCGCCGTCCAAACATCACATTCATCGAGCAGTATCTCAAGCATGGTCGAAAATATATCACCAGCCATTGTCGGCATTACAAACTACCAAGCGCAAAGTCAAACAGACATGAGCTTTGGCGATTTCAATACGCCTTTTGATGAATCACAGCAAAACAAAAACAGTCAAGAGGAAAAAACAGGTACAGGCTCAGGGGTGATTTTCAAAAAATCCGGAAGTAAAGCCTATGTCTTAACAAACAACCACGTCATTGAAGGGGCAAATAAACTAATGGTTTCCTTGCACGATGGCAAAACTGTTGAAGGAAAACTGGTCGGAGCTGACCCCCTGACTGACCTAGCGGTTGTAGAAATTAGCAGCAGTCATGTGACAAAGGTCGCGGCATTAGGCGATTCCTCCTCGCTGCGTGCTGGGGAAACCGTCATCGCGATCGGAAACCCGCTTGGTGAAGATCTATCAAGAACGGTGACACAAGGAATTGTCAGCGGTGTCGACCGAACAGTCTCTATGAATACATCAGCTGGCGAAAGCAGCATTAATGTCATTCAAACAGATGCAGCCATTAACCCAGGTAATAGCGGCGGCCCGCTTCTTACGACAGACGGAAAGGTTGTGGGGATCACGAGTATGAAAATCTCTGAAACAGGTGTTGAAGGCATTGGATTCGCACTTCCAATCAATGATGTCAAACCAATCGCCGATCAGCTTCTCGCAAAAGGAAAGATTGAACGTCCATATATCGGCATCAGCATGCTGGATCTCGAACAAGTCCCAGATGTGTATCAGAAAGAAACACTCGGGCTCAAAAGCAGTCAGCTCGATAAAGGCGTATACGTCAAAGAAATTGCCGCAGGCTCACCTGCCGCCAAAGCTGGCTTTAAGTCAGAGGATGTCATTACCGCCATCGATGGGAAACAAATCAAAACCGGAAGTGAATTACGTCATGAGCTATACACGAATACAAAAGTAGGAGACACCGTGAGCATCACACTCATTCGAAACGGAAAAGAAGAAACAAAGAAGGTTACATTAATACAATCTGAATCTAAGCAGGTAAGTTCCTAAAGCAAAAAGCAGCTCATCATGAGCTGCCCAGATTGTTGACAAAGGGCTAAAATCATCTTGATTTTAGCCCTTTGTCTTCTTTTCAGCGTGATAGAAAACCTTTGCAGTCTAGGAAAGGCGAGCACCGGAACGGAGCGAATTGAACATTCGTGAGTACCGGAGCACAGCCCTGACAAAGAATGCGAGGGTTTGTCTACTCGCTGAGCAGCTCATGAATGAGCTGCTTTTTTTATGATGACTGAATTGGCGTTAATCTTTGTTCTATTTCTGCTCGTTTGTGCTCTAGAAATGGCGGAAGGGCTAATTGATCACCAAGCTCATCTACCCCTTCATCGACTGTAAACCCAGGGCCGTCTGTTGAAATTTCAAATAAAATACCATTCGGCTCTCTAAAGTAAAGGGCTTTAAAGTAGAAACGTTCCACAACACCTGAGTTCGTGAAGCCTGCTTTTGATATTTTGTCATACCATTTTTCCAGCTCCTCTGCATCTTCCACGCGAAAAGCTACGTGATGCACACTTCCTCTGCCGGAACGCTCAGAAGGTCCTTCAGCTTTTTCGATCACATGAATTTCTGTTCTAGCACCGCCATTTCCTGACTCAAAAATGGTCACGATCTCACCGTCATTTGATTGTTCACGCGCTCTTTCAGTGAAGCCAAGGATGTCTGTTAAAACACGGATCGTTTTGTCCGCTTCTGCAACGGTTAATTCAACTGGACCCAAACCTCTAATTGCAAACTCTGCCGGAATATCGTCATGCACTGGCGGTGAACCCGCTTCTTGTGCGTTCGGTTCTACTGTTAAAAATAGCTGCTGCCCTTCTGGATCTTGAAAACGCAAGGCAGGTCTTCCGCCTCTCAAGGAAGCCGTTTCTTGCTGCACACCTGTCTCATCAAACCGCTTTTCCCAAAATGAAAGTGCTTCCTCAGAAGAAACGAGAAGGCCTGTGCTTGTGATGGCGTTTGTTCCTTTCAAACGACGGGCAAGCATTGGAATTTCAAAGAAGGTGAGCTCCGTACCCGGTGAAGCAACCTCATCTCCATAAAACAAATGATACATAGATGGGTCATCCTGATTGACAGTTTTCTTTACAAGTTTTAAGCCAAGAATCTGGCGGTAGAAATCAACATTTTTTTGAGCATTGGCTGTTAATGCCGATACGTGGTGAATCCCATTGATTTTCATTACGTTCACTCCTATTTCAAAATATCTCGAATTCAAGATAAAATCCTTATGAATAAAATAGGTCATTTTTCAAGAAAAGTCAACCATTTGGCTGCACGTTTACTGGAAGTTCGGTTTCTGGCGATTAAATTAACATTAAATCGTAAATATTCTTTTATTGTTCGTTTTTAATGCAACATTCACCCTGATATCTCCAATAAACGAACACTTTTAAATACAAATACGAAAATCAGAAAATTTTTTTAATTCTTGTTTTCCTAAAATCGTATTACAATGAACAAAATACATGTCACAGTAACGTACGAAAGTGATGCAGGAGGTCGTGTGTAATGAACAAAGAACAACCAGCGTTAAAACAGGACATCGGCTTATTTTTTGCCCTATCTCTTGTCATCGGGACCATTATCGGGTCCGGCGTCTTTATGAAGCCAGGCAACGTCCTTTCCTATTCAGGAAGCTCAGACATCGCCTTATTTGCTTGGCTGCTAGGTGGAATTTTAACCCTTGCAGGCGGACTGACTGTTGCTGAAATTGGTACACAAATCCCTCGGACTGGCGGATTGTATGCTTATCTTGAAGAAGTGTATGGTGAATTTTGGGGCTACTTATGCGGCTGGGTGCAGATTATCATTTACGGACCTGCCATCATTGGAGCGCTCGGTCTTTATTTTGGTTCATTATTAGCCAATTTATTTTCTCTTTCTTCTTTATGGTCGACAACAATTGGCATTATCACTGTTTTATTTTTATGTTTGATCAATATTATGGGAACGAAATACGGCGGTTTTGTACAAGGGCTGACCACCATCGGAAAGCTTGTCCCGATTGCCGCTATTATTGTGTTTGGCTTATGGAAAGGAAACGAAAATATCTTTATGGCTGTCAACGAGAGCATCGCTCAAATGAACTTCGGTGCAGCGATTTTGGCTACGTTGTTTGCCTATGATGGCTGGATATTGCTTGCAGCACTTGGCGGTGAAATGAAAAACCCAGAGAAGCTGCTTCCTCGTGCAATGGCAGGCGGGATTTTAATCGTCACGGCTTGTTATCTCTTTATTAATGTCGCTCTTTTGCACGTGTTACCAGCAGATCAAATCGTCCAGCTAGGTGAAAATGCGACAAGTACTGCTGCGACAATGCTCTTTGGACCAATCGGCGGTAAGATCATAAGTATCGGAATCATCATTAGTATCTTTGGCTGTTTGAACGGAAAGGTTCTTTCATTCCCACGTGTGATTTTCGCGATGGCTGAACGAAAGCAAATTCCTTTCGCAAACGCGATTTCGCGTATTCACCCTACCTTCAAAACACCTTGGATTGCTGTATTTGTGCAAATTTTGATCGCCATTGTGTTTATGATCGTCAGTAATCCAGAAAAGCTGTCAGAGGTTTCGATCTTCATGATCTACATCTTTTATGTCATGGCCTTTTTCGCAGTCTTTAAGCTGAGAAAACAAAATAGCGGAATGGAGCGTGCTTATAGCGTACCACTTTACCCGCTCACACCGATCGTTGCGATTATCGGTTCTTTATTCGTCTTAATCAGCACCATGATCACCGACTGGAAAAGCTGTCTAATCTCCATGCTGATCGGGATTGCTGGACTGCCTATTTATTATTATATGAAAAAAGCACAAAAAAAAGCAGAGCGCTAAACAGTGCTCTGCTTTTTTTCCTTCTTCTCAGCGTGATAGAAAACCTTTGCAGCCCTAGGAAGGACGAGTACCGGAGCGGAGCGAATTTGACATTCGTGAGCACCGGCGCGCAGAACTGACAAAGAATGCGAGGGTTTATCTACACGCTGAAGCAGAGCGCTAAACAGCGCTCTGCTATTTTTTATATTGCTTGATCACTTTGTATGATTCGTTTAAATATCTCATGAGCCGGTATGGCTTACTAAGCACGCGGATTGGGAGTCTTGAGATAAATCCATTCAAATTCGCCTTATATTCCTGCGTCATCCGCTTCGGCTTTGTCGCAATTTTTTCGTATACTTCTTTGTAAAATTCCTTCATGATGTCGACTTGCACACTGATCTTCTGATGACACTCTGTACACTCAACGCTTTTCATCTGATCATTCACATAAACGATGCTGTGGAGGGTCTCTTCTTGGCACCGAGTACAATGTAGGTTTGCTTCCATTTCGGTTTTCTTCAAGATACACAGCTCCTTTCTCGTTTGATGTTGCTCTTTTTATACAATTCGATTGCTATCAGCCGTTTATTGGACGGAAGCTTCCTTTAAAATGGCTGCCGCCGTTAGTTCGTCTGTCACCAGCACTTGAATGAAGCCGCCATTTAAAGCCCCTAAAATACTTTCAGCTTTATGGGTTCCTTCTACAACAGCGATGACCGTTTTGACACTCTTTAACTGCTCCAGTGATAAACCAATGACCTTTTGGTTCAGTTCATCTTGGACAGGTTTGCCTTGACCGTCAAAGAAACGAAAGCCAATATCACCAACAGCCCCTGATTGCCTTAAACCAGATAAATCCTCTTCCTTTAAGTAACCAACTGTTTTTAACGTTGAACCTTTATGCGGGTTGCCAATACCGATGAGGGCAATATCTACATTTCTACCTTCTTCAAGCACAGCTTCTATATCCTGCATTGCCATAAGCCGCTCTTTTAATTCTTCTGTTTCTAAAATCGCCGGAGCATATAAATAGGAACACGTGCCATTCATTTTCTTTGCCAGCTCATATGCCAGCTGATTGGCATGAATGTCAACTGCCTGCCTGCCCATTCCGCCCTCTAATGGAATGACCTTCACATCGTTTCTTCGCTCAAACGGGTATTCCTTTACAAGCTCAGCCAGTGTGGTTCCCCATGAAATGCCGATTTTCTCCGCATCTTTCATGTTTTTAGATAGATAATAGGCGCCTGCTTGACCGACTGCCCGTTTCACCATCTCAGACATTGTCCCGACACTTGGGACAACGACAGCATCTGTTAATTGAAATGTTGTTTCTAGCTGCTTTTCCAGCTCCACCGTATGAATACTTTCGTCCTTAATGTACACCTCAACGATTCCCACATCTTTTGCTTTTTGTAAGAGCTTTGAAATGACTGGTCTTGAGACATTGAGCTTTTTTGCGATTTCCTGCTGCGTCCACCCGTCTGTATAATAAAGATGAGCAACTTTGACGAGCTGTCGTCTTTCTTCCCAATTCAGCATGTGACATCATCCTTTTAATATACTATGATTCCCAGTATACCAAACATTCGTTTCTAATTGGAACAATTGTTACGAAAATGACAAAAAGAGCGATTACCTCTCCGCTCTTTTTCCCTCCGTATATTTTGGCTGATACGTTCTCCCGCCGTCTAGCAGGATAATTTGTCCGTGCAAATAGCTTCCCTCGTCACTTGTGAGAAATAAAGTGAGTCCTGCGATATCCTCAGGTCTTCCTAATCTCCCAACAGGTATAAGCGATTGCAGCTGCTTTTTCTCCTCCTCAGTAGGATAAAGCGTATCAAGCATTTGAGATTCAATCACACGGGGTGCAATCACATTGATACGCACATGGTGTGCCCCTAATTCCTTTACAAGCGAACGCATCAGGCCAAAAGCACCTGCTTTTGAGGCGTAATACTGAATTCCGCCGCCTGAGCCAGTTATAGCAGATCCTGATCCAATCATGACAATGCTTCCTTCTTGCCGCTCACATATATAAGGTGCTGACGCTTTGATGCAATAATAAAGACCATACAAGTTCACAGCCAGTGTCTTTTTCCAAAGTGAAAAATCGACTTCTAAAAAAGGAAGTGATTTTGTCATCCCTGCTGAATACACAAGATGAGCAATGCCGCCGAGCTCCCTTTCAGCTGCTGAGATCATCTGCTGAACACTTTCCCACGATGAAACGTCAGCTTGAAATGTCAGCAGCTCAGAGTGCTGTTTTTTTAAAAGTGAAAGTCCTTGTTCATCTATATCGGACACAGCCACTCTGTATCCTTCTTTTAAAAAACGCTCGGCAATTTCCTTTCCAATCCCTTGGGCACCACCAACGATGAGAACTGGTTTTTGATCATTAGCCAGCACTCTCACCCCCATCAAGCATAATCGCTGCACCATCTGTAAATGCGCCATATGATGTACTTAAAAAGACCGTCATATGGGCCACAGTCTCCTTGATTTGCTCTGTGACAGGAACCAAATGGAGAGGAGGCGGCAATAGGGCGAGCACACGGATACCTTTGTCTTTAAATTCTCGCGCCAGCCCTTTTGTCATGGCATTCAGCATAGAATTCGATGTAGCATGTGAGATCCCGCCATCACCTGTAATACTGCCTGATGACGATATATTAATAATACAGCCTTGCTTCTGGTCCACCATGTGCCATACGGCGGCTTGACTGGAAAGAAAGACAGTATTCACAGCTGATTCCACTTCGTCCACCCATTTATCAGGGTGAGCGGCATCAAGCTCCGCTTCCGCTCCTTGCGCTGCTTGATTGACCAAAATATCTAGTTTCCCGCATGTATCGATCACTTGCCTCAGCATACGCGTGGCATCACGCGGTGTTTCTAGCGGGTTCATGATGATACTCGCCTGACCGCCCATTTTTTGAATGTCTTCATAAATGGATCTAGCCTTTGATTCATCATAAAATGTGTGTAAAAAAACATGTGCACCTGCCCGGGCTAAAGCCAGGCAGATGGCTTCTCCAAATCCATCTGTGCTACCTGTCACAAGTGCCGCTTTCTGATGAAGCTGGACGTGCACATGCATCTCCTCCCTATCCCTTGTTTGGCATTTATTTTCTCAGCTTACTCACGATATCAAGAGCTGCTTCATAAAAACCTTCTGAGATGGTCGGATGCGGATGAATCATTTTCGCCATCTCTTCTGCTGTTCCTTCTAAATACATAAAGGAGGAAGCTTCTGAAATCATCTCTGTGACGTGCGGACCAACCATCGTCGCGCCGATTACTTCACCATATGCTATATCGTACACCAATTTAATAAAGCCTGATTGAACACCTGCCGCTAGCGCTTTACCGCTAGCCGCTAAATCAAATCGTTCTGTTTGTACGTGAAGCCCTTTGGCTTTTGCCTCTTTCTCCGTAAGACCGACACTTGCTACCTCTGGTAATGTATAAATACATCTAGGCATAATATCAGCATTCATTTTTTCATGCTCACCACAAATATTGCTGACTGCAACGGCTGCCTCTGCCATCGCCGCATGAGCCAGCTGATAGCCGCCAGCGACATCCCCAACTGCATATACACCCTCAGCACTTGTCTGCATCTGATCATTCACCTTGATAAACGGACCATCCAGTTGAAGATCAAGCTGGCTAACAGCTGATACATTCGGTCTTCTTCCAACGCAGACAAGCAGTCTTTCCGCCGTAAAGATGTGTGTCTCCCCTTTATCATCTGTTGCATGAACCGCTTTGACTCCTTCGCTTTCCGTTACCTCTGTCACAGTGGTTTTCTTCGCGATATGGATGCTCTTTTTCTTCAATTCTCTTTCTAGCAGCTTAGATGCTTCTTCATCCTCTTGCGGAATAATGGACGGTGCTGCTTCAATAATGGTGACTTTTGATTGAAGACTCTGGAAAATACAAGCAAGTTCAAGCCCAATGACACCTCCGCCAATGATGACGACAGAAGCTGGGATATCTGAGATGTCAAAGATCGTATCACTTGTATCAAATTGAATGTCTCTAAGCCCCGGTATTGGCGGAATGGCCGGTGTAGATCCGGTGGCAATGATCAGTTCTTTCGTTTCAATCGATTGTGATCCACCTTGTTTTTCAATCTCAATCCGATGCTTTGTCACAGCTGTGCCTCTGCCATTATACACATCAATCTTTCCTTGCTTTAATAAAAAGGCGATTCCGCCTCTGAGCTTTTCAATGACGTCATCTTTGCGCTTTCTCATTTTATCGAAGGAAAGGATCATGTCACCTGTTTCGATTCCCCAGCTTTTCGCCTTCTCTATTGATTCAATGACTTCTGCATGTTTCAGCAGGGTCTTTGAAGGGATACAGCCTCGATTTAAACAAGTACCGCCTAAAAAATCCTCTTCAATCAAAGCAACCTTCCGTCCGCGCTCAGCTGCTTGAAGGGCGGCAGTATACCCGCCAGGTCCTCCGCCAATGACTGTCAGATCATACGTTTTCGTCATCCGATTCATCTCCTACATTAGCAATTCAAATGGTTGTTCAAGCACTTTTTTAAGGTCTGTTAAAAAGGCAGCCGCTGGTGCGCCATCTACGACTCGGTGATCAAACGATAAACTGACACCCATCATTGGCCGCACCTGAATCTCTCCATCTACCACAACAGGTTTATCTTGAATGCGTCCTACACCTAAAATTGCCACTTCTGGCTGATTAATAATCGGGGTAAAAGTATCAATGGCATACATGCCTAAGTTACTAATCGTAAAAGTGGACCCTTTCAGCTGGTCTGGCAGCAGTTTTTGATCACGTGCGTTTTTGCCAATTTCTTTCGCTTCTTTTGTCAGTTGTTTTAATCCTTTTTGATTCGCATGAAAAATGACTGGTACCATCAAGCCGTCTTTCACCGCAACAGCGAGACCAATGTGTACATCTTCATGGAAATGGAGCTCATTTTGTTCAAATGTCATATTGATATGCGGGTGGCGCGTGAGTACATGGCTGACCGCATGAATGATGATTTCTGTAAACGACAATCGGTAGCCTGTCTCTTTTTCAATCGCTGGCAGTAGCTGCTGACGCACTTCTTTTGCTTTCGTCATATCAATTTCACTTGTTAATGTGACGTGCGGTGCTGTAAAGGCACTTTGTGACATGCGATCAGCAATCACTTTTCTCATCCCAGCTAGTTTTTGTGTTTTCACAGGCGAAGCCTCTGCTGTTTGTGCTGCTGCTTTTACATCACTCTTCATGATTTTGCCATGAGCGCCAGATCCAGAAACTGCTGCTAAATCGATTCCTTCACGAGCAGCGACTTTTTCTGCAAGCGGTGAGACGCGCTGGTCTTTCTCGCTAGAATGAACGACTGCCTCGACGTCCCGCTTTTGGACTCTGCCTTTTGGCCCTGTGCCAGATACCTCTTGAATCGCCACATGATGATCCTTTGCCGTTTTTCTCGCTGCGGGCGTGGCACGTACTTTTTCATCAGATGTTTTTGGGGCTTCAGTAGAACTGGATGAAGCTGTGTCTGGTGAAGACGATTCGCCGCTTTCTGAGGAATCTTCATCTGCCTGTGCTGGCGGCTCACTTGGTACCTGTTCATTTGCCTCTCCGATATATCCAATGACAGCATTAACTGGAATTTGATCATCAGCTTCGTAGTATTTCTTTAGAAAAATGCCGTCATCATAGGCTTCCACCTCGATGTTGATCTTGTCTGTCATAATTTCAAAAAGAGGCTCACCGATTTCAACCGAATCTCCTTCTTCTTTAAACCATTGAAGCAAGGTTCCGATCTCCATCGTACTGCTTAGCTTCGGCATAAATATCTCTTTTGGCATGATCTTCTCCCCTTTATTTAAGAGCGTACAAGCTCTTTTGCTGCTTCAATAATATCTGGTACTTGTGGAATGACCGCTTTTTCCAGTGTCGGGTTGTATGGTATTGGGACTGCAAGACCGCCAAGTCGTTTAATCGGCGCATCTAAGTAGTCAAACGCTTCACTTTCCGCTATCATACTTGCAATCTCTCCGCCGTAGCCGCCTCGTTTGACCGCCTCATGAACCACGATACATTTACCTGTTTTCTTCACAGATTCGATTATGGTTTCTTCATCTAATGGGACGAGTGTTCTTGGATCAATGATTTCAACATCGATTCCCTCTGCTTCTAGTTCCTTCGCCGCTTCTAACGCTTTGTGTACCATAATCGCTGTTGCTACAATCGTGACGTCCTTCCCGCTTCTTTTCACATCAGCTTTCCCTAAAGGAATCGAATAAGGCTCTTCAGGCACTTCGCCGATTGTTTTATATAAAAGCTTATGCTCGTAGAAAATGACAGGGTTGTCATCATCCATTGCTGCTTTTAAAAGTCCTTTGGCATCATAAGCTGTTGAAGGCTGAACCACCTTTAGTCCCGGAATATGAGCCATCCACGCTTCTAAGCTTTGTGAATGCTGCGCTGCGGCACCCGTCCCTGATCCTGCTGGTGTTCTCACAACGAGCGGCACTTTTCCTTTTCCGCCAAACATGTATCGTGTTTTGGCCGCTTGGTTTACAAGCTGATCCATCGCGATTGTAATAAAGTCAGAGAATTGAAGTTCTAAAATCGGACGCATACCGGTCAAAGCCGCTCCGACTGCGCCTCCTGCGATGGCTGCCTCTGAGATCGGTGTATTACGTACACGCTCTGGACCGAATTCTTCAATCATGCCGCGCGTGACCCCAAAAGCGCCGCCATATACGCCGATATCCTCACCTAAAATGAATACATCTTGGTTCTCTCTCATTTCCTGACTCATAGCCTCTCGAACGGCTTCTAAATATGAAATCTCTCTCACTGTTGTTTTTGTCACGTGATTCCCCTCCTAATTAGGCGTATACATCCTCTAATAGTGTATCGATTGACGGTTCTTTACTGTTTTTGGCGAATTCAACAGACGCTTCAATTTCCTGTTTCGCTTTTTCCTGTAAAACCGCTGCCTGCTCTTCTGTCAAAACATTCAGTTCAATCAAGAGAGACTTAAAGCGTTTGATTCCGTCTTTTTGTCTCCACTCTGTTTCTTCTTCACGTGTACGGTATTTTTTCGCATCACTCTTAGAGTGACCCTTCCAGCGATACGTTTTCATTTCAATAAGTGATGGACCTTCTCCAGCTCTTGCGCGTCTGACTGCTTCATCTACTGTGTTCATAATCTCGACCATGTCATTTCCATCAATTGATTTTCCTGGTATTCCGTAGCTTTCTGCTCTTGTTGAAATGTCTTCAATGTTGATCATTTCTTTTACAGGGCCAGACATGCCGTACTGGTTGTTTTCACAAATGAACACAACAGGCAGATCCCAAATGGATGCAAGATTTAGCGCTTCGTGAAAGCTGCCTT
The DNA here is from genome assembly GCF_002998575.1 of Bacillus sp. LNXM65. Taxonomy (NCBI): domain Bacteria; kingdom Bacillati; phylum Bacillota; class Bacilli; order Caryophanales; family Bacillaceae; genus Bacillus; species Bacillus sp. LNXM65. The sequence continues at coordinate 690,168 of NZ_PVRB01000001.1, forward strand.
CATTTGTGGCACCATCTCCGAAGAAACAAAGAACAACAAAGCCTTCCTGTTTCATTTTAGATGTAAGTGCCGCGCCTGTTGCCAGCGGGATACCGCCGCCAACGATTCCATTTGCGCCAAGGTTCCCTTTTTCTAAATCAGCAATATGCATCGAGCCGCCTTTTCCTTTGCAATAGCCAGTCTCACGTCCGAATAGTTCTGCCATCATTTTATTGACCTCTGCACCTTTTGCAATACAGTGACCATGTCCACGGTGTGTGCTGACGATCTTATCTTCATTCTTTAATACGGCAATCGATCCAACAGCTGACGCTTCCTGTCCGACACATAAGTGAGTGGTTCCATGGATAAGTCCTTTGGCAAAGAATTGATCGACCTTTTCATCAAAATATCTCACTAACCACATTTGTTTATATAAATCTGCTAATCTCTCATGACTAATCTGTTCAGGCAAAGTGATTTGTTTTTGCATTTCTTCTCTCCCCTTTACATTTGTTCTTATATGTTACATTTGTAATTATCATACGTTTAAGTATCATTGAAGTCAAGCAATTCTCTTTCATTTTTAAGCGTTTTCATTTTTTGTCAGAAAAAAGAGAAAGGCAAGCCCTTTTCTAAAGAACTTCTCTTTCTCTTCCAATCTCCCATGTTCTCATTCATCTGGATACATCATGATTTTGACACTTTCTCCTTCAGGGTGCCTTGCACATTCTATCGCTTGAAGCAGCTGACTTAACGGATAACGGTGCGTCACCATATTTTCTGTGTTGACTACTTTTGCCCTTAGAAGCTCAAGGGCTTCACGATAGTGATAAGGATGCGAGGAATAGGCTCCTACGACTTTCACTTCATCATGGAAAAACCGATCAGCCGGAATGGAGACGTCTCCCTTTGGAAAATGAGCAAACACTAAAATCGTTCCACCTCTCGCTACCGCTTGAAACGCTTCTTTTAAAAGTGCACTGCTCCCAACAGATATCATGACGAGGTCTGCTCCCTTTCCATTTGTTTCTCTCATGACCCGGTCTTCCACCGGCTCAGAGGCTGGATGAAAAGCAACATCTGCACCTAAATTTCTCGCTTGCAGCAGCCGGTTCTCATTCACATCCGTTATCATCACTTTTCCAGCCAAGTAATGTTTGGCGAGCTGTAGTTGGATACAGCCAATTTGCCCTGCTCCAAGGATCAGCACAGAATCTCCTGGATGAACAGGTGCTCGTTCAAACCCGTGGAGACAGCAGGCGACTGGCTCCACCATTGCCCCTTGCTCATATGAGACGTCCTTCGGGAGCTTGCCCATTGTGTGCTTGACATGCAATGCAGGTACGCGGATATACTCTGAAAACCCGCCCGGCTCTACATTAGTGGCCGCAAACTGCGGACACATTGTATAAAATCCCTTTTGACAAAAGTCACAGGTAAAGCAAGGCACATGGTGCGCAACATAAACCCTGTCTCCCGTTCGGATATTTGTCACATGCTTTCCGGTTTCAACAATATCACCAGCGATTTCGTGCCCTAGCACCGTTCCAGAGGGTACCGTCTCATGTGTTGCCTTGTAAATATCCGTGCCGCATAAGCCGCAGGCACGCATTCTTAATAGCACTTCATCATCACCAATCGCAGGCCGGTTCCGCTCCTCATACCGAATGTTCTCTGAAGAATAAAAGACAGCTGATTTCATGTAGCTGCATCCTCCTTTTCATCACCCTTCGCAAAATCCTGCAACGTTTGCACAAGCTGCTTGTACTCACTCATCTCACTGGATATCCAGTAACGTCCTCCGAATATGCGCGATGGGCCCACCCTGACATAGACTTTCCCGATATGAGGATATGGCTTGATAAAAAGCTTTCCTTTAATATCAGAGACCGCATATGTGTGCCATCTGCCAAAAGCTCCGATTTTCAGCTTATCTTCACTAATGATGACGTTTGTCGGCTGGTTCAGTCCAGTAATACTAGAAAGCATGAGGATAGGCAGCGTATAAACGCCTAACACAGCTAACGGCTCAGGTCCTGCTGACATTAACGTATAAAGAGACCAGAGGAAAAACAGACAGATGAGCACGGCTGGAAGAAAAATGGACAACACTGCAGACGTTCGGCTATAAGCATGATGCTGCATGAGACGTCCTCCTTTCAGGTAAATGGAAGGAGCCGCGAAAGCTCCTCAATGGAATGAGTGCTTACTTAATATGATCTATGATTTTTTCAATATCATCTTCAATGCCAAATCCGGTTAAAAAGGATAATGTTTGAATCACAGGCGTTCCTTTTGTGTCACTCACTGGCGTGGTCGTCACGATTAAATCGGCGCCCTCCGCTTTTTGCGGGACTTCAGATGCCTTACACTGTTCCACCACGACATCATAGCCTTTTTCCTTTAACGTCTCTTCGACCTTCTTTGCAACAACCGTCGATGTGGCAACTGCCGTTCCGCATGAAACCAATATTTTCTTTGCCATGAGAATCCCTCCAGCTCGTTTATTGTTCTTTCTGATCTAAGCCCATTTCTTTCGCATACTGCTTTTTAATATCATTTCGCACCCAGTACCATAGAAGCGCATAAGCCAGAGCACAGATGATGGCTGCAATAAAGTACGGGTTGCTCGGATCAAGAAGTCTCACCATGATCCAAGGAATGACGTGGGAACCAAGGTCAATACCTGAAATCATGTTGGCCCCTTCTGGGAAATCAAAGCCGACTGCTTTCCCCATTGTTGTCGCAAGCGGTGCGAGATTCGTTGCGATAAAGAAGACAATCATCAATGTAAAAATGCTGTTAATAAGACCGCGAATAATATTTCCACGAGCGGCTGCTACTGCCCAAACAACTGTAAATGGAAGAACCGATAAGTCTGCAAACGGGAGCATGCCATTGTAAGGCAGAACGACAGCAAGTAAAATCGTAATCGGCACCATGAGAAGGGCTACCGCCATATTCGCCGGATGACCAATCACAATCGCTGTATCTAAACCAATATAGACATTTTTCCCAGGGAAACGCTTTTGAATATAAGAACGAGCGCCCTCAGAGATTGGAATAAGACCTTCCATTAATAACGCAACCATTCTTGGCATTAGTACAAGAACTGCTGCCATTTGAATACCAAGCGTCATGACGCCTTTCGCATCATAGCCGCCTAGAAGACCAATAATGATACCAAGTATGAGACCCATCACAAGCGGTTCGCCAAAAATGCCAAAACGTTTCTTCAATGTTTCTGGATCAGCATGAATTTTGTTTAAGCCAGGGATCTTGTCAATGATACGGTTGGACGCATACATAAGCGGCGCGAAGTTGACCGTTTCAGCATGAGCCATCGATACGCCTTTTAATCCAAAATGGTGTTCGATTGTCGGTGCCGTCCAATCGGCTAATTTAAGCGTGATAGCAGAGACGATTAAACCAACAGCAAGGGCCAAGAACATATTATGATAAGCGTAGTAAGTCACGGAGGCTGCGAAAATCAAATGCCAGAAGTTCCAAATATCCACATTCAGCGTTTTCGTAAAGTTAACGGACAATAAGATGACATTTAACAAAAGCACAAGAGGAATCATCAAAGGGGCAACGGGTGTACCAAAGGATATAGCAGCTCCAATCGGCCATCCAACATCCAAAATATCGAGCTTTAGCCCAAGGGAATTAACCATGGCTTTTGCTGCTGGCCCAAGGCCGCTCACAAGCAAATTAATGACAAGGTTGACGCCGACAAATCCAATTCCGATCGTAATACCGGCTCGGAAGGATTTCTTAAAGCCTTGCCTTAAAATCATACCGAAAATCGTCATAATAATCGGAAGCATAATAGTTGGCCCAAGGTCTAATATAAAATCGACAACTTGCTTGATCATACATCCACCTCCTGGATTTCTCAAATAAAGCGCTTACATTATTTTTGTGAAAGGCTATTGGTTTAATTCTTGCTCAAGCACGGCAACCGCTTCTTCATACGATGTCATGTGAGACAGCCTCGTCATCACCTCTTCTTTTCTAAAAAGTGTCATGAGCTTCTCTAACATCACGAGCTGCTTACTAGGTTCAGAGATTGCTAGGACGAACACAATTTTGGCTAGCACAGTTTCATCAGGGCTCCCCATCTTGTGAAAGATAACAGGTTCCTTTAAAGTGGCTACACTAATCGCAGGTTTGTTCACATGCTCAGGATCTGTATGTGGAATCGCTACCCCAAAGGTCGCAAGTGGAAGGCCCGTAGGATATGTTTTTTCTCTTTCAAGTACCGCTGGTAAAAAGCTCGACTTAATATATCCTCCCGCTTCTAATCGCTCCGCTAAATATGTGGTCACCTCCTCTCTCGAAGATGCATCGTACTGCAGCTTGATCAGCTGTTCATCTAACTCAAACAAGTTGTTCAAACAACCACCCCTTTCATTTGGCATAAATATGAACACATGTAACAAAAAGAAAGAACATTTTGGAATAGAACCTTTTATAAAGCGCTTACAAATATAATTAACGAAAAATGTTCAATGTTGTTACCTTTGTAAAGATATTATAATATTCTAAATTATAAGTCAATGTTCCTAGGAAAAATTTTATAAAAAAAGATGCAGTCTTTTTTGCATCTTTCTTCAACTATGCTCTACTTCTTATTAAATGTGACTTCCTCTCTCTAAAAGCTCATGTACTTGCTCTTTGATGTCAGCAACAACCTTGTCATTCATACGCAAAAAAGGCCCTTAGCCATTGAAATACATCACAGTCCTGTACTTCAAATGGCCAAGAGCCTTCGGTTGTCTGATCAGCTATGTATGATTCAAACTATTCTCAGTTTTCTACTGTTTTCCTTATATTTAGACAAAAAAGAAACGCCATAAGAGGCGCTTCTTTTCCCGGGAAATGTTCTTATTGGGCAGAGAGCTTTAAATTGACGCCAACAGCAGTCCCGTTTCTCGAGGAGTCAGCCACTCCAGTAAAGGTTCCTGCTTTTCGATCAATGAGTAGAGCTTGAACATTTCCTATATCAATAGGCGAGTTGCCAAAACGATGCCCCATATCATTAAGCTTTGTTCTCACATCGAGAGGGACACCTACTTCATAACGATAAGAAGTTGGGCTGTTTGTATAAATCCTTGGTTCTTCAACTGCATCCTGAAGCTCCATGTCATATTCAAGCAAATTCAATATGGTTTGTGAAACAGAAGCAATGATGGTCGTTCCTCCCGGTGAACCTACTGTCATGACAGGCTCGTTATCTTTGAATATGATGGTCGGTGTCATACTGGATAATGGACGTTTATTCGGCTGAACTTCATTTGCTCCGCCAGGTCTTGCATCAAAATCTGTTAGTTCATTGTTTAAGAAAAATCCATATTCCGGGACGAGAATCCCTGTACCAAATAACTGTTCAATGGTTGTTGTGAATGACACAACATTTCCCCACTGATCGGCAACAGTAAAATGTGTGGTCTCACCAATGGTTTTATCTTCTGGCTGCGGGACAATAGGGGATGGGGTTTTTTCATCCTCATACGCCCATGGATCTCCTTCTTTCGGGTTACGATTCATTTGATCTAATTCAATAAGAGAGGCTCTTTCTGAAATGTAATCATCGTCTAATAGTCCTTTTAGTGGAACATCTACGAATTCGGGGTCGCCGGCATATGCAGCACGGTCAGCATAGGAGAGATGCATCGTTTCAGCAAGCAGCTGATATTTTTCGAATGATTTGGGGTCATATTGAGATAGGTTAAAGTGATCAAGTATTTTGAGCATTTGCAGCATAAACACCCCGCCTGAGCTTGGTGGAGGCATACTTGCAAGCTGATATCCTTTATAGTCTCCCCAGATAGGCTTGTCAGTCTTGACCTCATAACGATCAATGTCATCAGTTGTCATCGTTCCGCCAAAATCTTGGACTGTATTTGCAAGTGCCTTTGCTACTTTTCCTTCATAAAATGCTTTGCTTCCTTTTTTCGCAATGAGCTTAAATGTTTTTGCAAGACCTGGCTGAACTAGGAGGTCCCCTTCTTTGAGCGGCTGATCATCTGGAAGAAAGATTGGCGCTGCGGCCGTTTTTTTCAATTTTCCTTGATGATCATCAATGGCTTTTGCCAGGACAGAATCGATTTCAAATCCATCCTCTGCAAGCTGAATGGAAGGCTTAATCAATTCCTTCATCGAGCGGGTCCCCCACTTATCTAATGCCGCCTCAAGACCTTTTACAGTCCCTGGAACACCAACAGCATTACCGTGTGTGGATCGCTCAGCGAACGGGATGACTTCCCCCTCATCTGTTAAAAACATGTCTGGTGTTGCGCCTTGTGGTGCTCTTTCTCGACTATTGATGATGGATGTTTCTTTAGTCTTCCCATCATAAACCATCATAAATCCTCCGCCGCCAATTCCAGACATCATTGGCTCTGTCACATTCAGTGCGTACTGGATGGCAACAGCAGCGTCAACAGCGTTTCCACCTTTCTTTAATACATCTGCACCCACTTCTGATGCGAGCGGATGGGCAGTAGCCACCATGCCATCCTTCCCAACAGCTACTTTATTCCCATGAGTTTCGTTTGCAGTGACCTGACTGACAGGCAGAAAAAACGAGAAAACCAACAGACATATGGACAAAATAGTTAGAGAAATGCGTTTCATACACAACACCCCTTCCATATTCTTACTTTGACCTTACCGACTTCTTGACCAGAATACAATAGATTATTCTAAAATTTCTAAATTTTTCATTCTATCATCCTATATTCATCAAATATAAAGCGGATTTTCAAAACATATGACATACTTACTCAGTAGGGATAAAGACACTATACTTCCATGTATTTGATTTCACGGTATAATAAACACATCACAAAGGGGGAAGAATGATGAATCAGAAAAGCACCTTATTTTGGGAAACATATTGGGAAGAAAAATCAGAAAGTGCACCAATTGACGCGTCTGTTTCCGCTTGGGCATTTGGAGCAGACCCAGATCAATTGCTTGACCTTGTTCTGCAAGGGAAAAAAACAGCGACTTGTTCTGGACACCTTTTTTACGAAAAGGAACAGGAGCCGCTTCCAAAGGCAGGACAATATGCGGTCATTTTGGACAGCCATGACGAACCAAAAGCCATCATAGAGATCACGCATGTAGATGTCATGCCAATGAATGAGGTTCCAGAATCATTTGCACAAGCAGAAGGTGAAGGCGATCTTTCATATAACTATTGGTACAGAGCCCATCAAGAATTTTTTACAGAAGCACTCAAACCGTACGGATTAGAATTCAAAGAAGACATGCTCCTTGTTTGCGAGCGATTTAAACTTATTTATTCAGCTTCTTAAGCTTTAAGCGGCGCCAAAAATGGACCGCTTTTTTCATTTCTTTTCTCCTTTCTGAAAAAGGTGTGTTGAGAACACATCTTTAGGTCAGAATAAGATCAAATAGAAAAAGTGAAGAAATTTTCGACTACACCTGTTTTTTTTCGACAAAAGAATATATAATTATTTGATGTGTGCATTGTCTCATTTATACAATGGAGGGTTTTTACATGTTAAAAAGGAAAAAAGACAAGTTTTCCGTCTTGTTAACGGAAATTGCTAAAAATTTAGATGAAACTGCTGAGTATTTTGTTAGCTATAAAGTAACAAATCAAACCACTCTGAAAGAATTTTCTGACACATTGAAGGAATATGAGACAAAAGGTGATAATCATGTTCATACTATGATTAAAGAGCTGAACAAAGCCTTTATTACACCGATTGAACGTGAAGACATTCTTCAATTGACGAATAGCCTCGACGATGTTTTAGATGGAATTGAGCATTTTTCAGCGACAATGGAAATTTATTCAATGACAAGCTCTGACGAACATATCGACAAATTCAGCCACTACATCAGAGAATGTGCAAAGGAAATTTTAATTACAATCGATTTACTGGCTGAAAATCGCTTAAAAGATATTCAACCACACGCAATCAAAATCAAAGAGATCGAGCATAATTGTGACAATCTTTATCGTAAATCACTAAAGAACTTGTTTGGAAAAGAAACTGATCCAATCAAGGTCATTCAATACAAAGAAATTTACGAAACACTTGAAGAAATCGCTGATTCCTGTCAAAGTGTTGCCAACAATCTAGAAACAATCATTATGAAGAATGCGTAACGGGGTTAGTTAAACATGGACACATTACTCATCCTTACCATATTTATTGTCATTTGTGCACTTGCTTTTGATTTCATCAACGGATTTCACGATACAGCAAATGCCATTGCCACTTCGGTTTCAACAAAGGCGTTAAAGCCTAGACATGCTATTATTATGGCAGCGTTCATGAACTTCTTAGGAGCAATGACATTTACAGGTGTGGCAAAGTCCATCACAAAAGACATCGCAGATCCTTTTACACTTCAAAACGGTTCTGTTGTCATTTTGGCTGCTTTAATTGCGGCCATTACTTGGAACTTGCTTACTTGGTATTACGGGATTCCGAGTAGTTCTTCACATGCACTGATCGGATCAATCGCAGGAGCTGTTATTGCCTCTGCTGGTTTTGGCGCTTTAAACTATTCGGGATTCATTAAAATCATTCAAGCACTATTGCTTTCACCTATCCTAGCTTTCGTATTGGGATATATCGTGTATACCATTATCAAATTTGTATTCAGAAACAACAATCTCGCAAAAACAAATAAACAATTCCGACGTGTTCAAATTTTAACTGCTGCACTGCAATCGTATACCCACGGAACAAACGATGCGCAAAAAGCGATGGGAATTATTACGATGGCTTTAATTGCAGGTAATTTGCATACAACAGACGACATTCCTTTCTGGGTACAATTCTCTTGTGCGCTTGCAATGGGACTAGGTACTTCTATTGGCGGCTGGAAGATTATTAAAACAGTCGGCGGTAAAATTATGAAAATTCGTCCAGTAAACGGAGTATCTGCCGATTTAACGGGTGCAGCGATTATCTTCGGTGCGACATTTATTCACTTACCTGTTAGTACCACTCACGTGATCTCATCTTCTATTCTAGGTGTAGGTTCTGCACACAGAGTAAAAGGAGTAAACTGGGGTACGGCAAAACGCATGCTTGTCACTTGGGTGATCACATTACCGATTTCAGGAACTCTAGGGGCTCTTATATACTTTGTGTTAAATGCGATTATCTAATATCAAAGACCTGTCAGACAGGTCTTTTTTTATTTGCCCGCACACTTCAACACCTTGTTCCTACAAGGCATTTTTTCATGAAGCAGGGTTTCCAATCATATCCATAGAAATAAATAAGTATCCATCTGTCTATGGGAGAGAAGAACATGCTATTATTTTTTCAATTGACCGTGTGGTTATTGCTAGGTGCCCTTGCTGTATATGTATTTGCCGTATGGCGTTTTGAACAAAAAGTAAAAGAAAAGATGTTTGCCATTCGAAAAACGTGGTATTGGATTTATGTAGCTGGTGCTGTTGTGTACTGGACAAATGACCCTTCTTCAATCTTCACCGATTGGATGCACTACTTGATTATTGCTGTTTTTTTTGCATTAACCGATGCATTCATCTTTCTCAGCTCCTATATTAAAAAACTCGGAAATCACGAACTAGAAATCGACACCCACCAACTCCTAGAACAAAATAACGATCTACTTCATTCTTATCTCAACAAACTAAAAACGTACCAATACCTATTGAAAAACGAACCGATCCATGTATATTATGGAAGTGTAGAGGCATATATAGAGGGAATTGAACGGCTCATTTATTCTTTTGCCGACAAGATGAATATTCAAGCGGTTCTTTGTCCATACGATACGCAGGAACAAAAAGATGACCTGCTGCGGACACTTGACCAGCGAGCTCTTATTCAGGCGAAGCTTGACAGGCAGGAAGTCTATTACGATGATTTCGGCAAATTGGTGCTCATCCCGTTTTCTGTAGCAGATGATCACTTCGTCATTAAGCTTACCTCTGATGACATTGTCACTGAGTTCGACTATTTATTAATGACGTCACTTACAACAATTTATGACCTAATCTTGCCTGACGAAGAGGAAGGTGATGAAGATGGACCACGCACTTCAAGGGGATAACAACAATCGCAAGAAAAACCCTTTTAAGATTTTAAAGAAAAAGCAACATATCAGTATGGCGGATTACAAGGTAAGTCCCCATACAGAGCGTATTTTTAAAAAGAATGAACAGCTATTGGATGAGTATAAAAATAAAAGGGCTTGATTACACTAAAGGACGCGGAACAAAATCCGCGTCCTGCTTCCATTTTTACATAGACTTGCATACAATAATCTATACGTTGCAACGATTGAGGTGCCAATAAATGAAAAAGAAAATCAAACAATTGAGATATGTTCAGTTTGCTGAATATAAGTCGTCGCCTTATATGCGTCGATTAAATGAGCAAAGTGAAGCAGTCATCCAATCATACAAACAGAAACACTCACTTACTTAACAGCTTCAGAAGTTTTTCCTTCGTTTTAGGTCCGTATACCCCATCACTTGTCAGACCATTTACCAGCTGAAAACGCGCTACGGCGTTCGCCGTTTTTTCTCCGTAAACTCCGTCTATTCCTTTATTTGCAGCTGCTTTATCAGGATAAAAATAAACAGCAGCAAGCGCCTGTTGGACGAGGCGTACGTGCTCTCCCTTTGTCAATGGAGACGTCACCTTTAAAACCCCATCTGGCAGCTCATACGTGCTCTTTGCATCGTTACGATAAATTTTGAGAACCTGTCCAATTTGAATCTTATTCGGATCACTAATGTCATTCCACTTCTGTAAATCTTGAACTGTGACCCCATGAGCTTTCGCAATACTCGTTAACGTATCTCCGCTTTTCACGACATACGTGATGACCGGCTCCGGATCTTCTGCCGTTTCAATCCCTTTTTTAAATTCATCCCATGTAGAAAGAAGCTGGCGTGGACATGCTTTTCCAGACCAGTACTGATGTGTGACCACGTTTGCTAGCGGAATGTGATGTTCTTTTAATAGCTTTTGAATAAGCCATTGTGCATGTTTGACCGCTTGCTGAAAATTTCCATCTTCATTCTCACAAATTTCAATTCCGATCGACTTCCGGTTACCATTCCCATGTCCATCCCCTGCATGCCAGCCATTTTCATTTAACGGCAGATGCTGAAAGATTTCATGATCATCCACTGTAAAATGCCAGCTCACCTCTGTCGCTGGGCGTTTTACATAGGCCGCATGACTTTTCGCATCCGCTCCCTTTGACGTGTTTGCTGTGTTATGCACCGTCACATACTCTGGTGTCATCGCATATCCTGGGCGGTTTCCGTTTCCAACTGGAATAAAATCTTGATAAATTTGTACCATGTTCTGCACTCCCTTTTGCTAGATTGAATTGATCTTTCTCATCAATCGGTGGCGTTCGTAAGACAATACTTGTTTGTTTTCATGAGAAGACTATGGTAAAATTTGAATTCAATCACTCTTTTTAGTAGTGGAAAGTGCAAAAATACAGAAAAAAACAGGAATTACTTCCATTTTTCCTTGAATTTATGTTAAAATTGTTAAAAATAAGCCGATATAAAAAGTAAGTAATAGCTCAATTAGCTATTTAGTCCTATATGGGCTTTTCTTTTACGCCAAAAATAGAACATACGTTTGTATGGAGGTTTTTTAAATGACTGGTTTTTTAACCCATTTAGAAGAAGATATTAAGCGGTTATATGCTCAATTACAAATAAGCGGTCCCGCTTATAGAGAGATGCAAAGGATCGCTTCTGAATTTCATGTATGGGTCCACTACGAGGAGACTGGCAGCATGATGATCCAACATCAAGGTCTTTACAGTATTATATTAAACAGATCCCTATCACCTGAAGAACAATGGCAGGATTTTGCCCACGAGCTTTGTCATGTGCTAAAGCATACAGGCAATCATTTCAAAATGAACAAACTTTTTCGAGAACTGCAGGAGTTTCAGGCAAAACAATTCATGTATCACTTTTGTGTTCCAACCTTTATGCTGCTGCAAATGAAGCTTCCAACCCTTCGGCAGCAAGCCATTTTGCATATTGCTCAAACGTTTCACGTCACCAGAGCTTTTGCTGAAAAGCGGCTTGCCTTATTCGAACAGCGAAAAGCAGGCATTCGCTTTCAACAGGAGTTTACGTCTTATTTAATGAAAGCAGAAAAGGTCGCAGAAAAAGAAGCTGTTTATCAAACGTAAATCATCACATAAAACGATAATAGTTTATTCATAAAGGGCTAATACTTGTTTGAGTACATTTGTGTACCGATAAAATTGTTCAGTTTGTGTATCACGCCGGTAGCGACGCCTAAAGTCTTGAAAAAATGCTCTTCTTTGCGCCTGACTAATTTCAAGTTGTACACTTTTTCCCGTCAGACATTGGTTATTAATATTATCAGGATGTGTTCCAGAAAAACGATCAGATTCAGATAGAAGCAATGCGTGAAAGCCATTTAGCGTTAAACGTTTCACAGTTTCTGCCGCTCTTTCTCTGTCCGTACCTCCCACTAACGTTTGAAGCACCTCTGTTTCTCCGTAGCCATGGAGTGCAAACGTATAATGATGGTTATGCACATAAGAAAGACAAATTGGCTCATCAAAACGTGTACTTGTAATATGAAGAACATGATTGCCTTTTACTTTAAGGCCTTCAAATAGATACATAGAATAATCACTTGCTATTTCATGAATGAGCTCACTCACGCCGGATTCAATTCCTCCGGCATGCGGCGACAAAACCAGAAGCTGGTCACCTTTCCGCTCGTGAAGAATTCGATAATCAATTCCTATTCTTTCATGAGCGGAAAGCTCTTCATAACTTTGATACGTATCGATGATTTGTCTCATGTCATCTGCCCCATTTCTCTATATGAGCATAAGTCTACTGATCCCTTATTCTTTTGTAAAGAGGTTTCGAATCAAATACACCACTTGAATTCTTCCTTAAATTTTCCTTACATTTACGGCTTTCTGTTGAATTTTGAGAAAAAATGACCGATAATTGAAATGAATAGAACTTTTGGACTATATGAATCTTTTTGTATTCTCTCTCATAAATTAGAAATATTGTGATCTACATCTGGAGGAATTTTTCATGTTAAAAAAGAAAACCACCCTCATCCTTATCATCTTACTCCTTAGCTTCGCTGGCATTATTTATTGGAAATGCTTCTCTCTTCAAGGCGTGTCTCACGGAACATTCATCCGCTCGATTTCATCACCTGACGGAATGTACATCATCAACACCTATCAGCATAGCGGAGGAAAGCTAAAGGAAAACGCAGTTAGAGCAGAAATTGAAAACAAACTGACCCACCGTAAGAAGACGATTTACTGGAAATACCCTGACAAAGACCCTCTCATCAAATGGAAAAACGGACAGCTTGTTCAAATTGGACATGAGTTTTTAAATGTGGTGAAGGGCGACACGTATGATTATCGCTTTGATCAGAACAAGAGAAAATAGCGCATCAAAAAAACGAATCCCTCTTGGATTCGTTTTTTACGTTGACATCACATGCTGCATGAATTCTTTCATTTCTTTACTTACGATCGTCAATCGTTCCACAATTCCGCTAAACTCTGTTACAAGTAAAGCCTGTTCCGATGAAGAACCTTTCATGTGGTCCATACTTTCAAGTAATGTATGTATATTGGAGGAAATTCCTTGTAATGAGCTTTCGATGTTTTCTGTTGCACGTGAAGTTTCACTTGAAAGCTTTTGAACCTCACTTGCTACAACACTAAAACCAGCTCCCTCTTTTCCTGCCCTGGCCGCTTCAATTGACGCATTCAATCCTAGCAAACTCGTTTGTTTCGAGATGCCTTTAATCATTTTTGTAATATCGGCTGTTTGTTTCGAGCTTTCAAGTGTTTGCTGCGTTTGAAAGGTCATCTCCTCACTTGTAGCAGAAAGCTCCTCTGAATGTGCCGCCACCACGTGCACCTTTTCTTGAATACTTTGAATAATGTCATTTAATGATTCCATATACGCTTCAAGCTCTATTTGATTTTTGAGCGGAAATCCTAAAGCGAGGGCACCAATCACTTGCCCATTTTCATCAAAAATTGGCAATCCCATTGCATTTAATGGTACTCCATACACTGATTCAGGTACAAACATACTTGATGTCTCACCTCTCAGCGCTTTTTTCATATTCAGATCATCTGGTTTAATATGTTCACCAGCTCGAATTTGAAAATCAACATCTTTCGATGGCAAATACAGCAAAAATTTCTCTCGGTCAATGATACCCATCGTCACTTCATTTTTTAAAATCTGCATCATATAAGGTGCTGCTGTCACAATACTCTGTAGTATATCCAATTTCTCTACCCCCTTATGTTATTTATCGGTCGTCCTTCTTAAAATAATAGTTATTTTTTAAAAATAATGATGATGATTAAAGTTATTTCTCATATGTACGAGTAAAAAGAAGGAGATTCCCTCTCTATATTCAACAAAACGCAAATTTGCTATAATTTAAGCATCAACATATGATGAAATGGTCATGTAATCATTTTACTTTACATATTCATTGGAGGCGCATGTTGTGAGACAACCTATGACATATGAGCGGGCCATCGTCATTGGCGGCGGTATGACGGGAATGCTCGCTGCAAAAGTTTTATCAACGTTCTATCATCAAGTTTTCATTATCGAAAAGGACGAACTGCCAGACGCTCCTAAGAATCGTCTCGGCACTCCTCAAGCTTTTCATCCACATAGAATGCTGCCACTAGGCAAGCAAATAGTTGAACGTCTATTTCCTGGTTATACAAAAGAGTTACTGGCAATAGGCGGATTTAATACATGGCATCAAACCTCTCGATTTATCACAAAAGATGGTGAATTAACGCTTACCGATACCGAAGAAACAGCCGTCACAAGACGTGCCATGCTAGAGTGGGTGCTGATGCAAAGAATGATAAATGAGGAACGTGTACAGTTTTTAGAAAAACATGAAGCCATCTCACTTCAGTTTAAAGAGGGAACAAACCAAGTCATCGGACTGATCGTGAAAGATCGGCATGAAAAGCCAGGAAGCATTCGTGAAATGAAAGCAGACTTAGTGATCGATACATCTGGAAGAATGTCTAAATTGCCAAAATGGCTGAAGGATGCTGGAATGACCTTACCACAGACAGATGAATTAAGTGTGTCACTCGGTTACAGCACTAGATACTACCAAATACCACCAGAAGCGCCATACCAGCAATCAATGGTCGTCGTGGGTCAGCCAGACAGGCAAATTCCAACAGGACTGTTTGAACGCGTAGATCATGATTTAGTAGCTGTTCTTCTCTCTGCAGCTGGCGGATCACATTATCCAACAACGGATGCTGATCAATTTGATTCAGAAACAGCTGCACTCGCGCATCCCGCAATAGCAGATGCCATCACTCATTTAACGCCCTATACAAAACCAAAAGGGTTTAGAGTTCCTTCTTGCGTGAGACATCACTATGAGCAAATGCACGAATGGCCAAGTGGATTATTGGTGATGGGCGATGCCTTGTGTACATTAGATCCTATTCACGGGCAAGGAATGACAAAGGCCGCACTCGAAGCACAAGTTCTTGAGCGTATGCTCAAACAAGCACAAAAAAATAAGCAGCTATCTTTTGAAAAGGACACATTACAACAAATGCAGCATGCCAATGAACTTGGCTGGTGGCTTTGTGCGATTGCTGATATGGCGTGGGAAGGCGTTGAATTAAAAGGAGAAACAACCATTCCCCATTTGACGTTCGTACAAGGATTTTTAAATCGCTACGTACAATACGCTATACTAACAAAACAGCCTGAACGTCTTGAGGCGTATCACCAAATGCATTCTTTCTTAACAGAACCAAGAGACATCCTCAACTTAGAACAGCTGCATGACATGATTCAAGCCGACACTTCTGGCGAAACGGCTGAATGGTGGAGTCAGTGGAATCAAGAGGACGATGAACGCAATCGGGCTTTTTTCCATGAAGCGGTTCCTGACTTTCGTTTACAGCAACTACTGTCATTCAATTGAAACAAAAAAAGCCCCTTAATGGGGCTTTTTGATTAACGTAATAATTGAAGTACGTTTTGCGGCTGTTGGTTGGCTTGTGCTAGCATCGCTTGAGACGCTTGAGAAAGAATGTTGTTCTTTGTGAACTCACTCATTTCTTTCGCCATGTCAACGTCACGAATACGAGACTCAGCAGCTGTTAAGTTTTCAGCAGAAGCACCAAGGTTGTTGATTGTGTGCTCTAGGCGGTTTTGGACGGCACCAAGTTTAGAACGCTGGTCTGAAACTTGTTTGATCGCTCCATCAATAATTGCTAATTGATCGTTAAATCCACCTTCTTCATCTGCTGCAATTTCGGCGAAATCAGTTACTTTAATAGTAGAAACTGTTTTATCCTCAACTCCTAGTTTATCAGCAGACATTGCTTCAATATGAACTGACAATTGCTGCGCACCGTTAGCTCCAATTTGGAAAGTTAATTTCTTCGCTTCTCCGCCTTCTGGCTCAGCAGCAAAAGTACCATCAAGAAGTTTCTTTCCGTTGAATTCAGTACGGTCAGAAATACCGTTCTTATCTGTACCGTTCCCAATTTCCTGAACTAGTGCATCAATTTCTTCTTGAATCGCACCAAGATCTGTATCATCCTGAGTACCTGTGTTTCCAGCTTGTACGACTAGTTCACGTACACGTTGAAGGATTGAGTGAGTTTCAGTCAATGCACCCTCTGCCGTTTGAATAAGAGAGATACCGTCTTGAGCATTTTTCGTCGCCATTTCTAATCCGCGGATTTGTCCACGCATTTTTTCAGAGATGGCAAGACCTGCTGCGTCATCTCCTGCACGGTTGATTTTAAGACCAGAAGAAAGCTTCTCCATGTTCTTTTGTCCTGCTCCATTGTTTGCAGATAAACGGTTCAGTGTGTTAAGTGCTGCGATATTGTGGTTAATTCTCATGTTTCATGACCTCCATGTGTTTTGAACCAATTGAACATCCTTGTCCAAAAGTTCTAAATTAGAATTTTTTCGTAAGCCTTACAATCCATTTATCGAACTTTAATGGAATTTGTTTAACAAAAAAGGGATAAATAAGGTAAAAGCCTCATTCGTTATGATCATTTCGCTAGAGTATGCCAAATTTAAAGGTCATTTTTCATGATTTGTCAGAGGGATTTAAGAATCATAAGACTGGAGAAAATGCGAAAAAAACAGCATAAAAAAAAGCCCCATAAAAGGGGCTCTTCATTAACGTAGTAATTGAAGTACGTTTTGTGGTTGTTGGTTTGCTTGTGCAAGCATTGCTTGTGAAGCTTGAGAAAGAATGTTGTTCTTTGTGAACTCACTCATTTCTTTAGCCATATCAACGTCACGGATACGAGACTCAGCAGCTGTTAAGTTTTCACCAGAAGCACCAAGGTTGTTGATTGTGTGCTCTAGACGGTTTTGAACCGCACCTAGTTTAGAACGTTGATCTGAAACTTGTTTGATTGCATTATCAACGATATCTAATTGATCATTGAAACCACCTGCAGCACCTGCAGCAATAGTTGCAAAATCAGTTACTTTAAGAGCTGAAACTGTTTTAGTTGCATCAGTTGGATCTGTTCCAAGTTTATCAGCTGACATTGCTTTGATATTTACATCTAATTTCTGTGCTTTGTTTGCACCAATTTGGAAAGTTAATGTAGCTGTTTCAAAGTCACCATTTAACAATTTTTTACCGTTGAATTCAGTACGATCAGAGATACCATTTTTATCAGTACCGTTACCAATTTCTTGAACTAGATTATTGATTTCCTCTTGAATCGCACCAAGATCTGTATCGTCTTGTGTACCCGTGTTTCCAGCTTGAACCACTAGTTCACGAACACGTTGAAGGATTGAGTGAGTTTCAGTCAATGCACCCTCAGCTGTTTGGATAAGAGAGATACCGTCCTGTGCGTTTTTAGAAGCCATTTCTAATCCGCGGATTTGTCCACGCATTTTCTCAGAGATTGCAAGACCTGCTGCATCATCTCCTGCACGGTTGATTTTAAGACCAGAAGAAAGCTTCTCCATGTTCTTTTGGCTCGCACCGTTGTTTGCAGATAAGCGGTTCAATGTGTTAAGTGCTGCGATATTGTGATTAATTCTCATTTCCTATTACCTCCATGTATGCGGGACCTGACAGACATCCTTGTCTGAAAAAAGTCCTTGATTCTAGGGCTTAACAACCCTGACAATTCTTTTATCGGATTGTTTTATAGGAAGTTTAACATTTTTTAATATTTATTTATTAAATTATCAGTCTTAATTCATGATTTAGTTCTATGGAAAAGACGTATTGTGTGCTCCTTTTAAAATATTAGTTCTTCTCATCATATTATTTATTTAAAAAACAAGTGCGCACCAAGTGTGTCTCACATTGATATAATCAAGATCTGCTTTTTTCAATCATCAGTAGACATAAAAAAAGCCCCATAAAAGGGGCTCTTCATTAACGTAGTAATTGAAGTACGTTTTGTGGTTGTTGGTTTGCTTGTGCAAGCATTGCTTGTGAAGCTTGAGAAAGAATGTTGTTCTTTGTGAACTCACTCATTTCTTTAGCCATATCAACGTCACGGATACGAGACTCAGCAGCTGTTAAGTTTTCACCAGAAGCACCAAGGTTGTTGATTGTGTGCTCTAGACGGTTTTGAACTGCACCGAGTTTAGAACGTTGGTCAGATACTTGTTTGATAGCTCCATCAACGATATCTAATTGATCATCAAAAGAAAGTGCACCAGCAGCAGTCGGATCAGCAAATTGTGTTACATCGATGTCAGCTACTGCGTGGTCTGCAATAAGAGCACCAGTAGCGGGGTCAACTGCACCAAGTGCTGTAGAAGACATTGCTTCGATGTTCACATCTAATTTTTGTGCTTTATTTGCACCAATTTGGAAAGTTAATGATTTTGGTGTAGCACCAGCTGCGCTGAAAGAACCGTCAAGTAATTTCTTTCCGTTAAATTCTGTACGATCAGAGATACCGTTTTTGCCAGAACCGTCACCAATTTCTTGAACTAGGTTAGCGATTTCTTCTTGGATAGCACCAAGGTCTGTTTCATCTTGTGTACCCGTGTTTCCAGCTTGAACGACAAGCTCACGTACACGTTGAAGGATTGAGTGAGTTTCAGTCAATGCACCTTCAGCTGTTTGGATAAGTGAGATACCGTCTTGTGCGTTTTTAGTAGCCATTTCTAATCCGCGGATTTGTCCACGCATTTTCTCAGAGATTGCAAGACCTGCTGCGTCATCTCCTGCACGGTTGATTTTAAGACCAGAAGAAAGCTTCTCCATGTTCTTTTGGCTCGCACCGTTGTTTGCAGACAAACGGTTCAATGTGTTAAGTGCTGCGATATTGTGGTTAATTCTCATTTCCTATTACCTCCATGTATGCGGGACCTGACAGACGTCCTTGTCTGAAAAAAGTCCTTTATTCTAGGGCTTATCAACCCTGACAATTCTATTATCGGTCGTGGTTATAGGATGTTTAGCAGATTCTTTAAAAGATATCACATTTTTATCATGACGATGATCCTAATTTTAACAATTTTATAAAGACAAAAGCTGCTGATCTATCATCAGCAGCTTTACCATTTTATAAATATCAGTATTGCTTGATATCAAACATTAAGATATTTTGGTACACAACGTAATCTTTCTTACTAGTGAATGGTCCTTTATTGTGTTCATCATTGATTTCATAGAAGTTCATCCCAATTCCAAAGCTTCTTTCTTTGTACCAATTTAGAAAATCATTAATCTCTTTCATTGAAAGCAAATAATCCTTTTGCAGCCCGTTTATCATGGTAATTGAAAGTATACCTTTTGTTGCTTCTTCACCAGGTTTTGTTCCATCCTGATCTTTTGGTTCTTCGGTTGACCCATCACCAGGCTTTGTTCCATCCTGATCTTTTGGTTCTTCGGTTGACCCATCACCAGGCTTCGTTCCATCCTGATCTTTCGGTTCTTCTGTTGACCCATCACCAGGCTTTGTTCCATCCTGATCTTTTGGTTCTTCTGCTGAACCATCATCTGGTTTTGTTTCATCCTGATCCTTAGTGACTTTTTGCAGATCTTTTAATGGAATTGAGATAACAGATTTAAAAGTGTTTTTGACAGAATGACTACCAATTGACTCAGCATAATCTCTTCCACCAATGACATATAATTGATCATCAGCAATAACTGCTACAGATCCAACTCTGCCTTCAGGAATTTCATATAAAGAATCTTGGACTTGTCTAGTTTGTGGATCAAATATCTGAACTTGTTTTAATAACTTACTTGATCTATCTCCAATTTGCTGACCGCCAATCATAAATAATTTATGATTGTATGTCGCATAAGCAGCTTCATATGCAAAAGAATTTAACTGAACATCCTTTAACCGTTGCCACTTCCCTAGCGTCATATCATATTCTAATATATCTTTATCATTCGCTCGGCTAACGTTAGCCTCACCACCAGCAATATATAACTTTCCATTTATCTCCGAAATACTTCTACCCTGACGAGAAGCTAATTGAGAATTATCTAAACTTTCCCACTCTCCACTTATCGTATCATAGGAATAAAAATTTACTTGAGAGCTTGATAAAGATGCTACTATATAAATTTTTTCTCCAACTGTAACTGCTCTTAAGGAACCAGTTATATATGATGTATATATAAATTTTTCAGGCATCTTAATTGGTTCTTCTGTCCATTGATCTAGTTCTGTATCATAAACATCGATGGTTTTGTGAACTGTTTTAGTTGTATCAGTAAGGCCGCCAATGACATAGATTTTTTTACCTACTGTTGCGTAGGTAGCTCCTGTTTTTAATCTAGGCATACTTGTTTTTTCTGACCACAAATCAATTTTAGGATCATACATATATGTTGAATTGTTGAATTTAGACTGTTGACTTGCTCCACCGAATACATATATTTTCCCATCAACTACTCCTACACTTGCTCCGATTCGCTCTTCCGGTAAGTCTGCTCGCTTCGTTCAGCCATTTGTCTCTGCTGCATGAGCTTTTAACGGATGAATTGTGACCATCATAAAAATGGTCAAAAGCACTAAAAATAAACCTTTTTTCATCATTTTTTTCCTCCATATCTTAAATATCCCTCCTTTTATCGACATATTTGTAATAAAATTTAATTTTTATCATAATAAGCATTTCCTTCTATTTACCCTCACACATACATCACCGGTGTCGATATTTTAATAATTTTCCCGCCTCGACGATAAAATCTTGGGACGCGGCGGCTTAAGGTGGCGATGACTTCGTAGTTGATTGTATTGAGCATTTCAGCGATTTCATCGACAGAAATTTCTCCGCCCTTTTGACGGCCGTAAATGACGACTTCCTCGCCTTGCTTTGCTTTCATTTCTCCTAAACTGATCATCGTCATATCCATTGTGACTCGGCCAGCAATCGGCATTCGTTTTCCGCGGAAAAGCATAAATCCTCTATTGGATAAAGCACGTGAGTACCCATCTGCATAACCGATTGGTATGGTTGCTATAACTTCATCAGGTTTTGCTACATAGGTTGCACCATAGCTGACGGTCCTTGGCTTTGTCACCATTTCTTTCACGAACGCAATCCTTGCTTTTAAACTGAGAGCGGGCTCTAGCTTAACAGCGTCTAAACTCTCAATGTATTGCGAGGGGTACAGTCCATATAGCCCGATGCCGAGCCGAATCATATCTGCACTAAATTCAGGAAACGCGATGGCAGCTGCTGTATTGTTCATATGTACCGTAGGCAATGTAATGCCTTGTTTTTTTAAGAAACGAAGAAAATCAATAAAAATGCTGTGCTGAAGCAGTGTGAAATCAGGGTCAGGCTCATCCGCAGTGGAGAAATGCGTAAAAATCCCGTCCCATCTAAGGTTTTCACTCTTTTCAAGGGCTTCCACCACTCTTAACAGCTCTTCCTTCGTTCGTACACCTAATCGCCCCATACCTGTGTCGACATTGACATGAATCCCAAGCCGGCGCTGACTTTCTTCTTCCGCTAAGATCTCATTTGCTTGAACAATCCAGTCTTCACGAAGGCCTGAAAGGTCAATTCTCCAGGCTGCAGCCCTTTTCACACAGTCAAGCGGCGTAAATCCAAGGACCAGAATCGGTGCTTCAATTTTTGCTCTCCTCAATACAATGCCTTCTTCCAAGCTAGCAACTGCGAGCTCCGTCGCACCGCTCTCCAGTGCCTGCCGCGCTACCTCCACTGAACCGTGTCCATAAGCATTCGCCTTCACGACAGCCATGATCTTACTTTTCCTCGGAATATGCGCTTGAATGGCCCCGATATTTCTTTTAATCGCGTCAAGGTTGACTTCGATCCAAACTTCCCTACAAAGCTTTTTCATTTATTTTTCCTCCTCATCACATGAGAGTTCTTTCTATCTCCATGTTCGCTTTCGCGTCTAGTCTATCTTTATTCATTTTTGAGAAAAACATTCAACTACAATGACTGGACCTGCTTTGTCTTGTTACACATAAAAAAAGAAACCACATCAACTGTGATTTCTTCTCTATGAGCGATGATATTCAATTTCATCCGCAGATTTCATCATTGCATCAATATCATGATAAATCTCATGCAAATTTTCCCGTTCAGTTAAGTATTGAGCATTGCTCTTACGAACAGGCACATCAAATTGCAGGAAGTTGATTGTAATCGTGGATGATTCTTGGTCATTGTCATTCATTGTTAACCTTAATTCAAGCGTCGAGACCTCTTCTTTATCATCACTCTCAGCTGAATAATCAATAATCGGCACACCATCTTCTAATATCTCAACTTGTTTCAAATCTTTCAAGGAAAGCTCAGTGACTGCAAATCTATATTTTCTAGATGATCCGCCAGGTTGATGTTCAATAAAGCGCATTTTATTTAACTCATCATCAATCGCAAATCCCTTATCAACTTGCTCTGAAAAGATATATGTAGATGCCTGAAATCCATCTTCGTGAAAAAACATCATCATCTTATCTAATAATATGTTGGGATCATTCTGTTCTTTTCGTCTTTGTAATCTACCGGCTATGAATAAAATGACCAGTCCTCCGATGATGCTGAGAGCCGTTCCCAGTCCATTTCCTACTTCTACAAAAACAGTAAAACCTAAAATAGCAATCATAAAAGCAATGACAATGCCTATGATGAATATCACACAATGCTCCTCCTATCATGCCCCTTCATTTATAGTTTAGCCTTAGTATAGCATTTGAAGCAACGAGTCCTAGATGATTTAACCATAAAAACAGACCATAAATGTCTGTTTTCATTGACGTTCGATAAATTGTCTAAAAGATAGGCAGTAGGAATTCACACACCTTATCTTCGCCTTCCTCTTCTCTATATCGCTCTATAGTAGGTGCCTGACGCATGTTCAATTGATTGTTCTGAATATAGTCAGGTAATTGACTCCAAAACAAATTCACTTTTTCAGTTGTATGGCTCATTGTAAAAACAGCATACTTTCCCCCTTCAAAATGACCAGTCTGAACCATTTGATCATTAGAGAAATCTCTATTTGTCATGATCATGAGGTCATATCTGCATTTTTCAGGTAAAGTCCTTGCAGGATCATCTTGAGGAACCCCGTATATGCCATGTTTCTTTAATTCATCATTTAATTGATGTTTATTGATCCATTTTTTAAAATGCTTCATCATTTCTATATTCATTTTGCTTCCATACGGTCCTATATTCCTCATATACACCATCTTCATATTGCTTAATATTTCAATTTTGCAATTCATGATTTCCCTCCAACTCATATTGGAAGATTGGCCAATCATTCCTTACATCCAACGGTAACACCCTTTAAAATATAATGCAGTAAGTTATTAAAAATAATTGAATGTATGATGGAAAAACATAACAAGATTTCAATCTTTTAAAACAAAAAAGAACGGACATTGTCCGCCTAGTTGCTTTTTCTGAAGACTTAACATTGAGAAAAGCGACAATTAAATAAAAAAAGCCATTGAACAGGCTTTTTAAGTTTAAGCAAAATAAGCGATACTTGATGTATGTCCTCTTTGGGCTTCATTATGGATATCGTTTGATGAAACATAACTAAAAGCACCTAACACACTGACAATTATTAATACGGTTGCTACTGACTTAAATTTCATAAAGACAGTCTCCCCTTTTAATTTGGTGTTGGAAATATAGAATCTTCTCATAAAATTCGTTTGAGCGTTCTATATCTCCTGCTTTATTATAATGCTTCACTGCATCTTTCGCTAAATCTTCAAGATTTGCAAAAAAAGACTTTGATTCCAAATAAGCCATTGACTCTTTTATACGATTTTCATTGTTATCAATATAAAGTGATCTCATTATAACGAATGTATTGATAAAAATATCATCCTTTAATTTTTCAGCTAATTCAAGTCCATAGTTTAATGCATATAAACCTAAAGCTCTCTGATCATTTTTAAAATATGATTTTGTCAACATGACCAGCGGATCAAGAATTTTATTTAAATGCTCATATCCCTGTTCTTTAAACGAATGAATAGATTCATTAAAATATTTAATTGCAGTTGAAAGATCATTGTTATGAAAATAACTCAACCCTAAATTATAAAGTGCTGATCCTTTTAATCGTTTTGTTGAGTTGTCGGCGGCTTTTTCTAGTGCGTGTTGAAAATGAGGTATTGCTTTTTCGGGGCAGCCCATATCTATATAGTTTAACCCAATGACAAAAGAACATTGGATTTCTCTTACTGTGTATGTATCTTTTTCTCGATAACATTCTATTGCCTGTGCGATATGGTGCATCGACATATGGGTTTGTTTCATGTGGTAATAGATTTCTGCCATCTTGTAATTGAACTCGGCACGTTCAATATCGTCGCTGACAAGAGACAGCTTTTTTTCTGCCCGCTTATAGAAGGTAATCGCATTGAGGTATTCGTAGTTTTCAAATTCGTACATGCCGTAGAAAAAATTGAAGTAATACTCGAGCAATCCTGTTAATTTCTTTTGATCTTCATTGCGAGTTCCCTAAAGTTCGCCCGCTCTTTCCCATTTTCTAAAGGATTCAAGTAATCAAGCATTAATTTATGTCTGAACTCCATAAGTGAGAAATACAATAATAAATCCTGATTCTCTTCCATATGATCAAGCATTGATTTGATTTCTTCTTTATATGCTTCGGCGTCCGGTACGTTAAATCTTTGAATATGATAATACCATTCATTGATTTTCAAGCCCACGTGAGAAGAAAGCACTTTCTCCATCAGTCCTTACCCCTTCCTCTATTTTCCCTATAATGACATATATTATCATTTTGTGAATCGTCCGACACCGAAAAGAAACCGCAAAAATAAGAAAAAAGCTCCTGTAAAGAAGCCATGTGAGTGATCGTAATTTTGATAAGGAGGAATAACTGGGCTCGAATCAGCGCCCCCTGTTCTCTCTGAAATAAGATGATACAATCAGGTTTAGTTCTAACGAAATATGTACATCTAGTATATCCTTCACGTCATACTTGTTTTAATCGTTTCCATTTACGAATTTGAGTACGGAAATTTTTAAAAGGGGCAACGGTATTCACATGAATAAATTTATAAACTGGCCAAACAGCCTTTGCTGTAGCGTCATCCGCCCATTTTCGTTGATGAGGTTCAAACAATTCCTCTTCACTCATACGATCCAACATATCACAAATAGTTAAAACATTCTGTTTGAGCTGAGCTCTTAATGAGACTAGTGATTGGCAGGCATACTTCTCATTAAAAAGAGAATATAATATGCCAAGCTGATTCCATTTATAACCTTCTGCTGGCGTATGGACAACCTTTCCTTCAGTTTCGTCTTGCTCCCATTGAAGCAGCAGGGTTGTCCAACCAACTTGATAGGCCAAATTTTCTGCAGGAGTTCGGCTTACATCCTCTATTCGATCATCTTTCATTTCTTCTGGAATCATATCGAATTCTTCATCGTATTGATTGTACGTCTTCATGATTGCTTGCTTTAAAATATCCTTCGACTCATAGGTTGTCATATTATTCACCTCTAGTTCTTTTTGTGCAAATTTTTCTCGGAACATATCTTGCAAAAGTACAAAAAATAACTTGAGCTCATGATACTGAATTATTCTATCGCCTTCTGTTTTACAGTCTCTATTATAATCAAACTCTTAATCGAGCAAAAAAGCAATAGCATTTCTGGTTAAATGAAAGTATCACTCGTGTTTACTCCTAAAACAACAAAAGAGAGACAATACTTGTCTCCTTTAGGTGACTCTATTATTTTGTGAAATATTCCATTATTGCGCAAACTCAATAAAGAAAAGCTATAAAAGCGGCTGCGAAAAATGAAGACATTCCTTACGTTCCATCATAAACAAGCACCCAGTATCTCTCCCCAGGCTCCCCTTCTTAAGCAATAAAACCTCCCCGTTTTGATTGAAATGTGAATCAGCATGATTTAACTCGACACTTCTTCCTCTTTTCTACCTAATTTCATTGATAACTGAACGCCAATCATCAATGAGACAATGACGAGCATTGCGACAATGGAAGCTTGAAAATGTCCGCTTAGATCGAAAACCAAGCCAATGAAAAACGGACCAAACCCGCCCATGATGTATCCGCCCATCTGCGACATAGCGGACCATGTACCAGCTTCCTCCGGTGTACGCGTCTCAATAATGGGCAGCATAAGTGCTAAGGGAAATAATCCACCTGCCCCAATCCCTAGAAAAATGACGGCTGGCAAAATAGGCATTGGAAGTAGAAGGAAAATAAGGCCGATCAGCTCTGACACGCTGCATAAGATCAGAAATAATTTCGGTTTTCCTAAGCGAGTGACGACTCCTGGAACGAGTAGTGCCACCGGAATCTGAATCAGTGTAAATATCGTTAGCAGCATGGCGGCATACTGTGGACTATTTCCAAAACTAAGGGCGATGGGTGAAATCCATGCTGTTAACGAATAGAACATGCTGGACATAAAGCCAAAAAACAAGGTGAATTGAATGGCTTTTTTGTTTCGTAACGGTAGCCTTAGCGGCATGGCCGCATGATCAGCCTGTTGTTTTTTCCGAGCCAGCCCTAGCCATAAGATTAATGCGATCATCCCTAAAACCGCCCAGCAAGACAAGGCGAACGGAAGGTTATGCTCACTGCGAAGATAAATCGGAATGGTGAATCCGGAAGCAAGTGCTGCCCCAATCGTCATCGAAATAGAATAGACACTCACAATCCCCGGGCTTTTCGGAAAATACTTTTTGATAAAACTAGACAATAAAGGTCCTGCAAAGCTAATTCCAACTCCTCCTGCAAATGCAGTGATGAGAAGGATGGCAACCGTTTGACTCGTCCCACGTAATCCAGTAGCGATCGTGATGAGAAGAATCGAGAAAAAGAGGGTTCTCTCTAAACCAAAACGGCGGCTTAGTTTAGTTGCTACAGGTGCAAAGACCCCCATGCACAAGACCGGTAAAGTAGTTAGAAGACTTGCTGTCAGTGCACTGACACCAAGGTCTGTTTGGATCATGCTCATCATAGAAGCCACGGACGTAATAATTGGGCGCAAGTTTAGTGCAGCTAAAAATAAAGCGGCTAAATAAAATATTTTTTTCATCAATGCTCTTCTTCCTCTCTCATCTTGTTGAAGTTACTTTGAGTATAAATCTGCCGCAATCATTGATCAATACAATAATTCATATTATGATGATAGTAAAAAACTATTATTCATGAAAGGATGACAAATGGATACTCGTCATATTACATATTTCATGGCTGTATTCGATCATTTACATTTCACAAAAGCTGCTGAGCAATTAGGGATATCACAGCCTACATTAAGCCAACAGATCCGTCTGCTTGAAGCTGAAGTTGGGATGCCGCTCTTTGATCGAATCGGTAAAAAAGTCGTTGCAACCGAAGCTGGTTCTCTGCTTTATCAATATGGTATGAAAATGCTTCAAGCTGAAAGAGATGCGAAAAATGCGATGAAAGAACTGTTATCTGAAAAACGAGGAACCGTACGACTTGC
Organism: Bacillus sp. LNXM65; assembly: GCF_002998575.1. Lineage (NCBI taxonomy): Bacteria > Bacillati > Bacillota > Bacilli > Caryophanales > Bacillaceae > Bacillus > Bacillus sp. LNXM65. The sequence continues at coordinate 718,204 of NZ_PVRB01000001.1, forward strand.
AGTACTCCCCTCCGATCTTGACTTTCAGCTTGTTCCGCTATTTGTAGAATTTAAAACACTTTATCCCGAAACCAATCTGAAAGCATATTCAAATATCTTCGTGCGTGAAGAAGTCCTTTCACATAAAGTGGATCTCGGCATCGGGCTGCGAGGGCCTACGGATAAGCGCCTCGTTCAAATTCCACTTGGAAGTGAGCCCTACGAATTATTTGTTCATTCAGAAAGTGATCTAGCCCAAAAGAGTGAAGTGACATTGGAAGAGCTGACGCAGCATGCCTTGGTCATGTATCCGAAGGGATATCTAGGAAGGGATTTAGTAGATGACGTATGTAAAGAACAGGGTGTTGAACTGGACACCGTCATGGAAGTTGGGTCCGCATCTTCATTATTGCAGCTGGTTGAAGCCGGCATCGGTGCAACCATTCAGCCGCGAGGATTGCTGCAACATCATTCGACGTGGCCAAATATTGTTTCGATTCCTATTGCTGATCCGGCACCTGTTCGTCACTTAGAATTAACTTATTATGCAGATCGATTTGTCAGTAAAGCACAACAGCAACTATCTGAATGGCTGATAGACTTTTTCAAATCAAAAACAAACTAAAAAATGAGGGTAAAACATGAAGAATGCAAACAGCATATTTACAAGGACAAACCGGGTAGTTATTCGCCAATTTGATCTGCAAGATATTGAAGCATTCTAGCAGTATCGAGCAAATCCCTCTATTGCAACATATCAATCTTGAGAAAACTATACGTACGAAGAAGCTGAATCATTTGTTAAACATCAAATGACGCAAAAACCTAATCAACCGGGGACATGGTTTCAATACGCTATTGCCTTACCTGAATCCAATCAACTGATAGGAGATTGCGCCATTCACACACTTGCCAGTGAGCCTAGAAACGTTGAAATCGGATTTACTCTCCCACCTGAATATCAAGGAATGGGACTATCGTTTCTTCCTCATCATTGCGTTAGAAATGAGTTAGAGCAAGGACCATTAAAACAAATTTCGATAGATCCATCCATCAATTTCAACATCAATATCGAGTTCATTTATAAAAAAGGAAAATCCAAATCAGTTTTCATTGATCAACTCAAACAGTTTTTTCAAGAATTAGATCAAGCTACTTAAAAAAAGCCCTTTTTAGGGCTTTTTTTTCACTGGATGAATGTCTTCTCCCAAAAAGACGGTACGAGGCTCTCCACTATTCTCTAGAAACTCAGCAATTTCTTGCAGCTCTTGATTGATACGGTCATTCCTTGGCATATCTGGATTTAACAAAAGGATGGAGTGAATCGTTGTGGCTGCTTCATACAAGACATTTTGATCTTTTATCTGTATAATGCATTTTTTCATACGATCAAAAAACCATTCGATCTCTTCCATTTCTTCCATCGGATAATGTGCCATTTTGAAGAGATTCTGCTGACAAAGGTCTTGCCTCTCAAATATGAGATCAAGCTCTTCTTTACTGACATACAAATCCGAAGCTTCCTCCTCAATCTCAACTACCTCGACCATTGCATCTTCAGCTATATATAACTTCTCAATAAAATCATCGAAAGTAGCTGCCAGCTTAAAATCTACTTCCAGCTCTAAATCAAAATAGTGAATAGGAGGACGTTCCTTCGTTTCTCGGTAGTCCATTGCGATCCATGTATCTTCTTCTCCGCTGATGATAATAAGTCCCTCAGGCAGTTCCAATTCATCACTTAACTGGGGACTATTCATGATGCCATCATCTTTGGCGATTCCTCTTAGATGGTCAAATTGAACATGATCCTCAGCCCATGAATTCGGCTGTTCAGTTGGAAAAGCATTACGAACTGTAAAGCCGCCATTCCATTCTAAAATGAGCTTTTGTATGTATCAGGTAAAGTGACTCCAAGTGTTCCCTCTGCTTCACGAATTTGTTCCTCATCTATGTTTTTTATCGTAAAAGGACTCTCTTCTTCTTTTTCCCAGAATGATTTCAAAGTGGGTGCCTCCTCGTATCTATTGAGATAAGTATAACATTGACCAACGATTCATTTGCTCATTTTATACACTTACTGTCACTTTGAAATTGATATAATAAAAAGAAAGATCACAGGTCCATTTAACAGTGGACTCTCTATCATTATGTTAAAAACGAATCTAAGGAGCGACAAATGATGAAAAAGGTGTTTTTTCTTCTATTAGATGAGTATGCTGATTGGGAAGGTGCTTATTTAGCCTCTTCATTAAATCAAAAGGAAGATTGGTCAGTTTATACTATTTCTTTAGAGCAAATTGTTCGTTCAATAGGTGGTTTTAAAACAACTGTCGATTACATCATAGGATCAGAACCTGACCATTTTGATTTGCTCGTGATGATTGGTGGGAACTCCTGGGGTGATGACAGTAAAAAGCTTTTACATTTTGTTGAAAATACATTTCGTCAAAACATTCCGGTAGCGGCGATATGCGGAGCAGTGGATTATTTGGCGAAAAATGGATTGTTGAATCATCATAGCCATACGGGGAATTCTGCTGATTTATGGAGAGATGACGAACATTATGAACCGACCTGTGAGTTCATAGAGAAACAGGCGGTAAGAGATAAACAATTGGTCACCGCAAATGGAACTGCCCCGATTGAATTTACTAGTTTAACTTTAGAAATGATAGAATTTGATACTCCTGAGAACATTGAAAAAATAATATTTATGAATCGTTATGGTTTTTATGAATATTGTCATAAGTATGGAAATCCTTATGCTTAATAAAGGTAGAAGATATCTGTGAAGGTTTTATTATAGGCCTTGTTGTTTTAACATGTTTCCCAAAAAGAAAACAGACCTTCTTAAGGTCTGTCAGGCTGTCGAGAAAATCTCGACAGCTTTATTTTTTCCTTAAACTTTCCATCTCCTCATTTTATAATAGAGAAAAACCCACTTAAGGAAGGTGTTTTTCTCATGTTCCACACTAGAAATTCTTCTC